>NZ_CP150214.1:2235290-2871220 GCF_037969835.1 Oceanobacillus sp. FSL W7-1281
CCGTGTCATTCCTGAAGCGTAGGCAGCTTCCTTCACCGTTTGATCAACCCCGGTTATTCCTACATAGGTATTTTGAATAATAGGCAATAAGGAATAGAAAAACACGGTTGTTACGACGGTTGTTGTTCCCAGTCCCATCGCAACCATGGTGATGGCCATAAAACCTAATACAGGAATAGTTTGAATAATACTTCCAAGCGTGAGCACCCATCCGCTTAATTTTCCATATCTGGCAATAAGCACACCAATAGGGATGGAGACGATGGAGGCAAACAATACGCCGTAAGCGGCCATTAAGAAGTGACGATAAAATTCTGTCCAAATATAAGAACCATTTTGAGATACATAGGTTATTAATTGCTCCCAGACACTCATTACATACCCTCCTTGTCTTCAAAGTAATTGTTTTCTTCCAGGAATTCGCGGGCAATGGTGGCAGGACTGACTAATTCCACATCGCCTTGGTAGTTCATTTCCTGCATATCCTCTGTTGTTACGGTATCGCTAAGCTTTTGCATGACTTCTTTGATTTCCGGATTTTCCTCCAGGATTTCATTTCTCGCTACAGGAGAAGCATCGTAAGGAGGGAAGAAGTCATCATCCAATACTTTTAAATCATACGCCGCAATTCTCCCGTCTGAAGAATAACCAAGAACTGCATCCATATTACCGGAAGCAGCAGCTTCATATACTAAGCCTATTGCCATTGGATAGACATTGCCGAAAGCAAAGTATGTTTCTGTAAAAGCCTCGTAGCCATCACCTGAACGGTTGACCCAGGCGTTATCTACACCAAAATTCATGTCATCGGCAAAGGGCTCCAGATCATCCACATGTGTAATGTTTTCTTCATCTGCAAATTCTTGTGTAATAGAAATCGTATAACTGTTTTCGAAACCATAAGAGTCACCCCAGGTCTGGTCAAATTTTTCATTAAATTCCCGCTGTACGATTTCCATCGCTTCCTCAGGGTCAGTAATATCTTCGTAATTTAAGACGCCGGCAATATCTGTGCCGGTATATCTGGTAGCAGTCATATCTACTTCATCCTGCATCATTGCTTGATGCAGGACCATCGTTGATCCTAAATTCGTTACTAACTCCGTATCTAAATCTGTATAATGCTCAATCATCTGAGACAGTATATTGCCCCAAATTTCGGATTCTACCGTATCTAAGGTTGCAATTCGAACCGTACTTTCTGAAGGCCCGCTGAGACCTGGCAGGGCACATCCTGAAAGGAGAAGCGCCGAAAGAAGGGGAATCAGTAATAATTTCTTCATCATATAATCCTTCCTTTTTAAACAGTTTTCCTTAAGGCTTTAGGTGTTAATCCTTTTTCAAGAAGCGATAATAAGCCACTGGCAAGTAAAGCCAAAATCGTTGCCGGCACAGTACCTAAAACAATGAGTTCAGGCTGATATAGATTTAAGCCGTCAAAAATAAGGTCACCTAAACCGCCGCCGCCAATAAACGCTGCCAGTGTTGCCCAGCCGATCAAGTAAACGGTTGCGAACCGTATGCCTGACATAATAACAGGCAAAGCAAGGGGGAGCTCCACTTTTCGGATAACTTCAAAGGTGTTCATTCCCATGCCTTTACCCGCTTCTTTTAAACTTGTATTTACTTCCATGATGCCGGTATACGTATTTCTAAGTATGGGAAGTACGGAATAAATAAATAAAGCAATAATCGCAGGTACAACACCTACGCCTAAGAAAGGCATCAAAAAAGCTAAAATAGCTAAGCTCGGAACAGTTTGTAATATCCCGACAAACGAGATAAACCGGTCCGCTGTTTTACTCGGTATGCGAGTGAGTATAATTCCCAAGGGAACCGCAACCAGTATACCTAAAACAATTGCTGCGATAGAAATGTACATATGTTCTCCCGTTTTTTCGAGCAGCTCCCATCCATAGGATGCAAGTGTATCTCTAATAGCTTGCATTATTTTTTGCCTCCTTTTTATTCTATTGCAGCAGCCTCTGCTGTTTCATCGCCCCAGATAGTGTTATAAACCATATCTGCAAGGGTTGCTCTAGTTACAATCCCTGCTAATTTATTATTATCTGTCACCACTGGTACGTAGCTGCTGCCGCGACGAAGCATGCGGTGCATCGTATCCCGGAGCAGACTGTTTTTATCCACGGCATATTTTGCTGTATCCATTGCTTCATAGACATGATTTTTCTTTTTATAATTGGAGTCAACCATTTCAATGTCAATGTAGCCTTTTAAAACTCCAGATCCATCAACTACTAACAAAGAGTCGACACGATTAGCATGCATTTTTTGAATAGCTTCTTTTAAGCTGCTTTCTTGTTCAATCGTAATCGGGTTTGGATTCATAATTTGTTCAACACGTGTTACTTCCGGGCGGCTTTCTAATAACCGGTCTTTTCCGATAAAGTCTTCTACAAACTCGTTGGCCGGATTGCGAAGAATATCATCTGGTGTGCCGACTTGAACGATTTCCCCTTGGTTCATAATCACGATCTTATCAGCAAGTTTTATCGCTTCATCCATATCATGGGTAACAAAAATAATCGTTTTATCCATTTCTTTTTGAAGTTTTTTAAACTCCTCTTGTAAACTGTCACGGGTGATTGGATCGAGCGCCCCAAAAGGTTCGTCCATTAAAATCAATGGGGGATTCGTAGCTAACGCTCTAAGTACCCCGATACGCTGCTGTTGTCCTCCGCTTAGCTCATGAGGATAACGATTTAAATAATCCTCTGGCAGGTCAACCAGAGAAATAAGTTCTTTTGCCCGTTCTTTCTGTTTCTCCTTATTCCATTTTAAAAGCGATCCCACAAGAGAGATGTTTTCTCCCACAGTCATATGGGGCATGAGACCAATTTGCTGAATAACGTATCCAATGGATCGCCGTAATTGGACAGCATCCTGCTTGAGGACATTCACGCCGTCTACAAGAATTTCTCCACTGGAAGGTTCAATTAATCGGTTGACCATCTTCATCGTGGTTGTTTTTCCACAGCCGCTTGGTCCGATAAAAACAACGAATTCTCCTCGTTCCACTTTTAGATTCAGCTTATGAACGGAAGGAGTATCATTCCCTTCGAATTTTTTAGTTACTTCTTTAAATTCAAGCACTACAAGCACCTCCATTGCTTATTCCGTAAAACTAAAATTTAGACTTACTCAGTATAATAAACAGACAGGTAAAAATGAAAATCCGAAAAAAGCGATTTAAACCGTAAAATCTGTGCAATTTAAACTTTACAAAGTATACAGGACAATTTATCTTAGAATTGCTTGCTTTTACGCTCATTTACTATCAAACTTGATTTTTCCAATTTTATTTAATCCGTGTTACAGTGACACATATACAAGTTAAAGGGGAGCTTGACGATGGAATCATTTTCAAATAATCAATTGCTTCAAGAAATCAAATCCTGCGAAGAACTGCTCACAGATCGAATCGCAGATAACATGGAAACGTTCGGCGTATCCTCGACAGTCGGCCGGCTGCTTGGCATTATCTATATGAATCGCGAGGCAATGACATTAGATTCACTGGCTGAAGAAACTGGAATGAGTAAAACAAGAATGAGTCAGGTCATGCGACAGATGATCTCATTTAATATCGCTGAGAAAGAATACGTGAAAGGCAGCCGCAAAGATCATTACAATGTGGAACGCGATTATGCACAAACATTTATATCCTTATTTACAAGTAACTGGTCAGAGGTTGTAAAACGTAATACGAGTTTAGAACGCCGTCTCAGAGAACAAATTCGTCATTTAGAAACTTTTTTGACAGAGGATTCCTCAGAAGAAGTAAAAGTTCGAATGGAGAGATTACAGCAGGAGCTGGATGAATGGAATGCCTATTATAATTGGATAAATAATCTTGTTGCGTTTTTTGAAAGTGGCGAGATTTTTAATCATGTTCCTATTGTCACCCCGAACAAAAAGGAGGAAGCACAAAATGAAGAATAAACGAATCATTACTGCGGCACTGACTGGTGCAGGTGATACAACAGAGAAAAGCAGACATGTTCCAATTACACCAAAAGAAATTGCGGAATCTGCTATTGAATCAGCAAAAGCAGGTGCTGCGATTGCGCATATCCATGTTCGTGACCCAAAGACTGGTAAACTGAGTCACGATGTGGAGCTTTTTAGAGAAACAGTGGAACGAATCCGTGAATCCGATACAGATGTGATTATTAATATTACTGCCGGCGGGGGAGGCGACTTTGTTCCAAATCTAGAAAATCCAACTTGTGGAGGAGAAGGAACTGATATTCAGACACCAAAAGAGCGTCATGAACCAGTCGGAAAATTGCTTCCGGAACTCACCACATTGGATTGCGGCAGTTTAAACTTTGGCAATCAGGTTTATTTAGGACCGGAAGACTGGCTTCGGGAGCACGCAAAGCTGATTAAAGAAAGCGGCGTAAAACCCGAAATGGAAGTATTTGATACAGGACATATCCGTCTTGCTAACCAACTAATTTCTGAAGGGTTAGTGGAAGGAACACCAATGTATCAGTTTTGTCTTGGTATTCCATGGGGCGCTGATGCGGATGCAGAAACAATCGAATACATGAAAAGAAGAGTGGTCGATGGAGCACATTGGTCAGCCTTTGGTATTGGCCGTATGCAGCTGCCGATTGTGGCACAGGCTGCTTTACTCGGCGGGAATGTCCGGGTCGGTTTAGAAGATAACTTATATTTAGAAAAAGGTGTACTTGGTACAAACGAACAGCTGGTTGATCAAGCTGTCAGCATTTTAAACAGTGTAAAGCTGGAGCCGATGACGGCTGCAGAGGCAAGAGAACATTTAAATCTTAAAAAATTTAATTCCTAAGAGGTGAAATATGGCGCAAAAAACAATGGCAGTTTTAGGAACCGGCGTGATTGGCAATGGCTGGATTGCGCGCTTTTTAGCAAATGGTCATAAGGTCAATGCTTTTGATCCGGCTCCTGATGCAAAAGAAAAAACAGAAAAAATGATAGATGCTATTTGGGCAACATTAGAAGAATACGGGATAAACAACGAAGCTGCAAAAGAGAATCTGACCTTCTACAACGAGCTGGAGGAAGCTGTAAAAGAAGCCGATTTGATACAGGAAAATGTTCCAGAGCAGGAAGCCTTGAAAAAAAAGGTATTAGCCCAGGTGGATGCTGCTGCTAAACCGACAGCGATTATCGCTTCAAGTACTTCTGGATACATGCCTTCTGTCCTGCAGGAAGATTGTGTGCATCATCCAGAACGGATCATTGTTGCCCATCCATTTAATCCCGTTTACTTAATTCCATTGGTGGAAATCGCAGGAGGAAAGCAGACAGAGCGCAGTTATATGGAAAAGGCAGAGGAGCTTTATGAAAGCATGCATATGAAGCCGCTAGTGATGAAAGGTGAAATTGACGGCCACATTGGCGACCGGCTTATGGAAGCAATTTGGCGTGAAGGGCTTCATATCGTCAATGATGGCGTAGCGACTACGGAAGAAGTAGATAAAGCGATTGTCTACGGCCCTGGTCTTCGCTGGGCACTGATGGGACCATTTCTAACGCTTCATTTAGCAGGCGGTAAGGACGGGATGCGGCACATGCTTGAACAATTCGGCCCTGCATTGAAGCTGCCTTGGACCCGTTTAGTGGCACCTGAACTGACGGAAGAATTAAGCGAAAAAGTGATTTCAGGGACTGCTGAACAGAGCGGAGAGATTTCTATCGATGACCTTGAACACCGCCGCGACCGTTTCTTGATTAAATTAATGGGACTTTTAGAGGAAGAAGGCTTCTGGCCGGCAGAAAGGTTGCTCCCTTATGACAGAAAGTAAGCAAATATGGAAGGGTAACGTGTTACCTGAGTGGGTAGATTATAATGGACATCTGAACGATGCATACTACGCATTGATTTTCAGTTATAGCCTCGATGCTTTCATAGATGCTATCGGCCTGGATGAAGAAGGTCGAAAAGCAAATGCTTATACCATTTTTACGCTGGAAGCACATATTAAATATGTAAAAGAAGCGCATGACAATGAGGAGCTTCATACGAAAGTTACTGTGTTGAACCGGGATGTAAAGCGCGTGCATCTTTGGTTTGAAATGAAAAACAAAGAAAATGATACTGTGGCAACCAGTGAACAGATGGTGATGGGGATAGATCAGTCATCTGGACGTCCTGCGCCGTTTCCGGAATCTGTTGATGTACGGATTAATCAATTTCCAAGACTGCCAAAAGAAAATTGGCCAGCAGGAGCAAACACACTCATGGGTATTCGTGAGAAAAAGTGAAATGTATATTGGCAGCTGAAAACAGAATTACCGTATCGTAAACTGTAATGATGCTCCCTTTATAGTGGATAGAGAAGCTAATAAAGGGAGCATTTGTTATGTTAGAAGGCAGAACAAACACTTAAAAACCAACCTAATTGCTGAAATGTATTATAATGTTTGAAAAAAAGGAAGACATGCTAACATCATCAGGAAATATATGTTATACTGCCAATTGTAAAAAGAAATTGAATAAAATCTACGAACGAAGTAGAAGAGGTTCTAGCTAACACCCTCTATAAAAAACTAAGGATACCCATACCGCGCCTTAGGTATGGTTTTTTACATTTTTCGGGTGTTTAGAATTCTCTTTTTCAAATTGGAAAGGGGATTTTTTTTATGGAAAAAAATAAACGTGCAGTCGTGGTTTTCAGCGGTGGTCAGGATAGCACCACCTGTTTATTTTGGGCATTAGAAAAGTTTGAGCATGTAGAGTTAGTCACCTTCGACTACAATCAGCGTCATAGCTTAGAAATTGAAGTGGCAAAAGAAATCGCTGAAGATCAAGGGTTAAGACATCATATTTTAGACATGTCTTTACTGAATCAATTAGCGCCCAATGCGCTCACCAGGGAGGACATTGAAGTAGAAAATGCAGAGGACGGCGGCATACCCAATACGTTTGTCCCGGGAAGAAATTTACTGTTCCTTTCTTTTGCAACCATTCTAGCCAAACAAATTGATGCCAAGCATATTATTACAGGGGTTTGTGAAACAGATTTCAGCGGGTATCCGGATTGCCGAGATATCTTTACCAAGTCATTAAATGTCACCTTAAATCTATCTATGGATGAAGACTTTGTGATTCATACGCCATTAATGTGGCTGGATAAGGCAGAAACATGGGAATTAGCGGATGAACTGCAAGCCTTTGATTATGTCAGAGAGCGGACGTTGACCTGCTATAACGGGGTTAGAGGAGCAGGATGCGGAGAATGTCCTGCATGTCAATTACGCCAGCGTGGGTTAGACCAATATCTAGCGGGAAGACAGGAGATGAATCAGTAATGTTCGGGTTTCGTATTGTCGAAGAGCTGCAAAAGCTGGATAAAGATATTCATAGAGAAGAATTGGCCTATCACCAAAAACGCGTGATGGTAAGCAAGGAGTTTTCCTTTGATGCAGCGCATCATCTCCATTGTTATGAGGGAAAGTGTAAGAATCTGCATGGTCATACGTATCAGGTTGTATTCGGTATCAGCGGTTTTGTAGATGAGGTAGGATTAGTAATTGATTTTGGTGATATAAAAGAGATTTGGAAGAACAAGATTGAAACATTTTTAGATCACCGTTATTTAAATGAAACATTGCCAAAAATGAACACAACTGCTGAAAATATGGTCGTCTGGATTTTCGAACAAATGGAAGCAGCAATCCAGGAACTCCCTAACCAATGCCGGGTGGAGTTTGTTCGATTATTTGAAACACCGACAAGCTATGCGGAAGCAAGACGGGAGTGGATGAATCATGCGTGAAATTCCGGTCTTAGAAATATTCGGCCCTACAATTCAAGGAGAAGGAATGGTAGTAGGGAGGAAAACCATGTTCGTCCGGACAGCTGGATGCGATTACCGATGTGCCTGGTGCGATTCCGCATTTACATGGGACGGAAGCGCTAAAGAAGATATTGTTCAGATGACGAGTGAAGAAATTTGGCAGCGGCTGAAAGAAATAGGCGGAAATCATTTTGACCATGTGACGATTTCAGGCGGGAATCCAGCTTTGTTATCTGCTATTGATAATTTAATTGATTTGCTCCAGGAAAAGGATATTGAGGTTGCGTTGGAAACACAGGGAAGCCGCTACCAGGATTGGTTTGTAAAAATTGATGATCTGACCATTTCTCCTAAACCGCCAAGCTCTAAGATGAAAACAAACTGGGAGAATATGGATGATATTATCCATCAATTGGAAGCCAATGACAGATTAGCGCATACCAGCTTAAAGGTAGTAATTTTTGATAAAGAGGACCTTCGTTATGCGGAAAAAGTACATCAGCGCTATCCGAAACTGGCTTTTTTCCTGCAGGTAGGAAATGATGATTTAGAGGAAATCGAACCGCAGCAATTATCCCGGCATTTATTAAATAAATATGAATGGCTAATTGATCAGGTTGTGGCATCAAGTGTGCTGAACCGTGTCCGCGTCCTTCCGCAGGTACATGCATTAGTCTGGGGAAATAAGCGGGGAGTATAGTAAGAAAGAGTAAAAGGCTATTATCCTATTAAAAAGGCAGTAAGAGCTATCGCCTTTTTGATAGGGTAATCGTTTCTTTCATTTTCTGGCTTTTCTCCAAATGGATAGGAATCTAAATCAATAAAATAATCCCGCCGATTAATGGCACAGCAACCATTGCAATTTTTAATATTATTGGATTCAGCCGAGTGGTGAACTTCGCGCCGATATAAGATCCTATAATTGTTCCGATAACTACTTCTGCAAATAATTTTAAATCGAGAAAACCGACAGAATAATAACCGATACCGCCTACCAGTGCGATAGGTATAATAACAAGCATCGTGGTGCCTGCAGATAGCTGAATCGATAAACCGAAGAACACAAGCAACCCGATTTGGATAAACGGCGTTGAGCCAATCCCGAATGCACCTGATAGTAAGCCGGTAATGATGCCGATTCCAGCAGCTGTCATCCAAAACCTGCTTCTGGAGGATTGATTTTTCTCAGCAAATTTTTGTGTGGCCAACTTGCCAAACCCTGCTGTTACACGAATCCACAGCAATATGGCTGATAAAATGAGCATTCCGGCAGTAAAAAATTTTAATTCACTTTCCGGGATAAAGCTTGCCAGCCTGGAACCAAAAAAAGCTCCAACTGCGCCAAATAGCCCAGTTGCCAGCCCGATTTTTACCATGGTATTTCTTTCCCGCAGGTGGCTGAGTGTGCCTGATAACGATGTGAATACCATTGCTGCCAGAGAAGTTCCAAGTGCTGTGTGGATAGGAATACCAAAGACTTCACTCAACATAGCAATAATAAAACCGGAACCGCCAGCTCCGACAAAGCCAAGTAATAATCCAATCACCAGCATTGTACATAAAACAATCAAAACAAAAATCCCTTTCTTTTTCTTTACTACATAAGTCATTATAGCATAGCGGGCGAGAAATTTTGGAGAAAAGGAGCTTGAGATATAGGCTGGAAGGCTATTCAAGCTGACGTGTAAAAAATGAAAGCGATATGAAAGCATAGATAATTAAGCTTTTATATCGCTTTTCCAACAGTTACAACAAACCAACCCATTGCCAATAAGTAGCACTAAACAGGATGATAAGCAAATACCCAATCACAGTAAGCGGCACACCGGATTTGATAAATTGTTTTAAAGTAAACGTTCCTGTGCCGTATGCCAGCATATTTTGCGGAGCACTGACCGGCAATAGGAAGCCAAAACTGATTACAAATTGCATAATTAGGACAAGACCTGGACCATTAAAGGCTGCCGGCTCCATTGATCCGACCAAAGCGATGACGATTGGGATAAAAGCAGATGCGAGACTGGTGGCGCTGGCAAAACCTAAGTGAATCAAAATATTGAATAGCGCGAGCACGGCGATCATCGCAACCAGAGGCAGGGAAGACACCCCGAGTATTTCAAAGGAATTAGAAGAAAGCCAGGTCGCTCCCTCTGTTGCTAACAGAACAATACCTAATGAAATTCCTGTTGCAAATACAATCAATGTGCCCCAAGGTACTTTTCTTTGCACTTCTTTCCAGGAAAAGATACCGATAACAGGTGTCAGCATGACAGCAACAGCAACAATGGTAACCGTAGTAGAATCTAAAGGATGCAAAATGCCTTCAGTTGACCAGAATAATAATAGCAATCCGGCAATAATGATTAAACGCCATTCTTTTCCGCTGATTTTCCCGAGCTCCTTCAGCTGGTTCGTTATGCTTATTCCTTCTTTTATTTCCGACATATTTGGTTTAATCAGGTTAATCATAACAATATAAAGTACGATAGACATGATAAATGCCCAAGGAGCAGCATAGAGAAACCACTCTCCCCATGTCACATCTATACCAAACGCAGATTCCATAAATCCCAAAGCAACCATGTTCTGCGCGGCTGCTGTTTTTATTCCGACGTTCCATATGGAAATAGATTGTACGGCGGTAATCATTAATAATGCTGCAAGCTTACTTTGCTTTGCCAATCCAAATGCAGCTACAATTCCTAATAGAATAGGGACAAGCGTACCTGCACGCGCGGTAGCACTTGGTACAAACAATGCAAGCACAAAGCTGACTATAATGGTTCCAATCACAAGTGCGCCAGGCTTTGTTCCAACCTTTGACATAATATACAATGCGATGCGTTTATGAAGTCCTGTAATTTCCATAGCAGTAGCCAAAACAAGTGCCCCTCCAACAAGCAGTACAGCGGAAGAACTGAATCCTTCTACGGCCATGCTTAACCCCTGACTGGTTCCATATATCGTACCAGGATCTTCGACAGTAGGGGAGATACCGATAAGAACAGCCAGCAGACTGACTATCATCACCGCACTGACAGGATAAGAAACCGCTTCCGTAACCCATAAAACAACCGCAAATGCTAAGACAGCAAGCGCTCGCTGTCCAACTAGAGGCAATGAATCAGGATTAGGCAGAATTAAAATAATAATAAGAACTAAAAAAGCTGCAATAAGTGCAATAGCATCTTTCTTTTTCATGAAAATCCCTCCCTTTAGTTACTTTAATTGTAATATAAAAACTCATATTTGTGATTGTTTTCACATGTTACAATTAAATGAATTTGTGTATTCATTCACAATTCATTCAAAAAATACATTTGATTTTTTATAAACAGGGGCTTAATAGAGCTGGATTTTAAGTAACTGTTATCCAATCATATAATCGAAAGCTGATTGACGAATAGTATACATTATATTAATATATTCAATATACAAATATAGGATACAGAAGAAGGTGACAAAGTGGAGAGAAATTTATTTGTACCAGCTTTACCGAAAACAGAGCTAGATGCAATCCATTCCTTAGGCGTTTATATTTTTACAAATATTCAGCTGACGGATTACGATTTAAACAGTTCCTCCGTACAGAATAAATGGATAAAGGATTTTTCGAATAGCTTATCGGAAGCCGCTAAAAAGGATTTGAAATTATTAAGAACTGTTTTTGCGCATGGAGTGATTTTAAGAGATTTCTATATTCAAAAGACCGCTGATTTAACCATGGATTGGGATGCATTTATTGACTGGTGGGAACAGCTTGATGAGTCTGCCATGCAGGAACTTCTTATTTATGGAATTAGAGAGACAATGGGCTATTACTACAAATACCTGCCTCGTATGCCGGTTGTGGAAGAGGTAATGCAAGAAGTTCACTTGGAGGAAAAACGATTACATGATCCTGATAATCGTAAGAAAGCTGTGAAAGCAGTATTACTCAGCTGGTCTGTTCCTATGGAAGAGGCGGGCAAAATCGCAGAGGTTTATGATAGTCTATCTTTTATTAAAGAACGTATTATCAGAATGATAAGGGCTTTTGGGGATACCGGGTTGAGAAAGGAGTGGGAAAATAAGCAGGAGCTGCTGAAAAAATGGGTTAGGCAGCACGAACCTTTGCTGAGAAAAAACTATCGTACAAATGGAGAAGCAATTTTTGAAATAACAGGTTTATATCCGGATACTACTGGGTTGGAAAACATAAATAGAGCGGAACGTTTAACATTCATTCCTGTTTGTAATATGGAAAGACTGCTTTCTTTCATTCAACTCGATAAACATGTCTATCTGATGTTTGATCCGCAAACAGAAACGGATGGAAGTAAAGAAAAGCTGGCAGATTATTATACTGCTTTTGAGGGATTGGGTGATAGGACGAGACTGGAAATCATTGACTTATTAGCTGAGAATAAAGAGATGTTCGCCCAACAGGTTATCCAGCGGCTGAATCTGAAGCAAAGCACGGTTTCCCGTCATTTAAATCAGCTGCAGCAGTCTAATCTTGTTACAGTGCGTCAGGAAGGAAATACAAAGTATTTTTCACTAAACAGAGATGAACTGAAAAAAGTAGCGGAAGGCCTCCATTCATTTTCCAACTTGTAAAAAAGAGGAGAATAAAGGTGACAGAATTTCAAATCGAAAAGTTGAATACAATTATTGTCCCAGTAAAGGATTTAGACAGATCCATTGCCTTTTATAAGAACGCATTACATTTAGAACAAGGTTTTACAGACCAAAGTATGGCCTTCTTTTCTGCAGGAGCTTCAGAGCATAAAACAACGATATTATTGCATATTATTGATGATCCCGAACCGGTAGAAAAGGGAATGGTCATAGAATTTCTGGTCAAAGATGTCAGCTCAGCTGTTTCATCGCTAAGAAATAGAAAAATCGAAATTGTACAAGATCCGATTGAGCGTCCCTGGGGTGTGAAGGAAGCGGTTATTGCTGATCCGGATGGATATCGAATTTGGATAGTAGAAACCATATATCGGGGTTAAAGAAGGGAGGAAACAAAATGGATATAGTTATTGAAACAGCAGCCACAGAGCATGTCAAATCCATTGCTGCTATTTGCTCCTTTGGCTGGAAACAAACTGTAGAAGGTAAGTTAAGTGAGAAGTACCGAAACAAGCATGCAGAGGAATGGTATAACCACGAACGAGTAAAGGCGGATATAGAACAAGGCTCTTATACCCATGTTGCTATCGTTGATTCAAAGGTGACAGGCGTTATTGGCGGTGCAATAACGGAGAGCAGGGTCAGCCAAGTTTTTGTATTGTATGTAGATGAAAAATATCGATACAGAGGAATAGGAAGACAATTATTAAATATACTTACAGAAGAACATAGGAAAGCAGGAGCTACAGAGCAATGGGTGTCAGTACAGGATGGAAATCAAAGAGGGATTCCTTTCTATGAAGCAAGAGGGTTTCGGCAGCAGGAAAAGAAAAGCGGCGTGACAGGTACAGGCGAACCGTTTGTTACTCTGCAGTATTCGAGAAGCTTGTAATTTTAACTCGGTATTAGCTTAAATTAATTTTTTGAAAATACCGTCTGTTTATTATGGTAAAATAAACATCACCTTGGATTATAAAGGTTATCATAAGGAATTTAGTTAGAGGAGGCGTTCAAATGACGAACAATAATAAAGAGAATGGAATAAGTAAAAAAGGGAGAACGCCTAACCAGACCGTTACATCGTGTTTTCCTAAATTGGAAGGGGACTTAAAGTGAATCAGGTATTATTAGTTATTGATGCACAACAGGAATTAATCGATGGAAATCATGAAAGAAACGCAGTTTTTCAGAAGTCACAGCTCATCGCTAATATTAATCTAGTAATTGAAAAAGCGGGAAAAGCTGCTGTACCGATTATATTTATTAGGGATATAGATGTCAGTGAAGGAAAAGGAAGCGGATTTGAAATTCACAGAGAGATCCATATGCCTGCAGAATCAAAAACCTTTGATAAATCTGCTACCAATGCTTTTTATGGAACAGGTCTTCTGGAATATTTAAAATCACATCAAGTAAAGCATATTGTCGTGATGGGCTGTGAAACGCAGCATTGCGTAGACAGCGCTGTGAGAACAGCAACCATTCATGGTTTTGATGTCACGTTAGTTGGAGATGGCCATTCTAATCTGGGGAATGCTTTGCTGACTTCAGAACAAATTGTAAAGCACCATAACGATACACTTCATGGACATTATAATGTAGATCATTTTTCCATTGTAAGAAACGCAGAGGAAGATTTATTTCACCCTGTGCATGATTCGTATAGATAATAGGATATAAAAAGCGGCCTACACCTGTGCCGTTTTGAAAATTATTTCACGAAGCTTACGATACGAGGATCTGTTAGTAAAACGATTTGTGAAAACAGTCTTGGATATGTCTTCCATTTGCGTTCCATTTGTACTATAATAATAATGTCATTTTAAAGAATAATTTGTCAAATAAAGGAGGATAAAATGAATAAACAGCGAATTATTATTTTTATGTCATTATTTTTATTTATTGCCGGATGCAGTACGTCCGAGGAATCTACTGCATCAGAAACTTCTTCATCTGAATCTTCCGAGGAAAACACGGATTCAGAGCAAGCAGATGAGGAGGAAGAAAACGAATCGGAGGAAGAGGAAGCGGATCAATTATCCTCTGGTTCAAGTACCAGTACATATTCATTATCAATGAAGCTGCAGCCTCTATACGCAAATGGAGATTATGAAGAAGCTTTAGAGTTAATCGAGGAATCTCTGGATGATCACGCTGACGAACCTTTCCTTTATAATGATAAGGGTTTTATTCTCATTGAACTTGGAAGACCGGAAGAAGCGAGAGAAGCGTTAGAAAAATCAATTGAACTGGATGACAAGATGGAAGCTGCTTACAGCAATCTTGCATACGCGTTAATAGACCTGGGCGAATATGAAGAGGCTATGGATGCTGCACAGGAAGCGATTGATTTAAATCCGAACGCACCGGAACAATATGTTGCGATGGGAAATGCCCTTTCTTTTCTTGATAAAGATGAAGAAGCAATAACTTATTTTGAAGAAGCGTTAGAAATTGAACCGAAGGCAGATTTCGCTTTATATGGTATGGGTGCCAGTTTGCTGTATATAGAGGAAACAGAAGAAAGCATTGTTTACTTAGAAGAGTATTTAAAACAGCATCCGGAAGATGTCGATGCACTGGATATGCTTGTATATGCTTATGAACTCATAGAAGATTACGACGAAGCATTAGAATATGCCGATGCTGTATTAGAAGTAGATGATGAAATACATATCATTTATAACCTGGATTATAAAGGTATCCTTTTAACAAAAAATGGGCAGCTGGATGAAGCAGAAGAACTCTATGAAGAAATGCTTGAGGAGCATCCGTTAGATAAAGGAATTGCTTATTATGGTCTGTCTTTCATTGATATTGAGCGTGGCGAGGTAGAAGAAGGCTTGGATCATTTGGAAGAGGCAATGGAAGAGGACCCCAGCTTAATTGATTATGCTGTGACAGATCCTTTGTTTGAAGATGTTTTAGATAATGAGAGATTTATAGAGCTTGCTGAATCCTATGAGGACTCATATAACGAGTTATAGTTAAAAAAGCAAAAGATGATTGATAGTTGTAAACCAATCATTTTTTGCTTTTTTGTTTATCACGGAACCCCCCCGTGAAACTCACGCTGCATGAAGGTTCGTTATATTTGTAAACATTGCGGAGCAGACAGCTTCATCGTAAAATAAGGATATAACTGGTATCGTTTTATGAGTAGGTGAATATCCTTGCAAATCATGATAAGGTTGGCACTTCTAAATTCGATCTTTACTTATTCAAAACATTATATTGATTAAGCCTTAAGAAGTTTAAGTGGATAGAATGTCAAATTTTACAGATTCAAAAGGATCTTGAGACTGCGAAGAGCAGGAAATTTTTTTAATATAAGAAACAGTGAGTGGGATTAGGATAGTTTTAGTAGAATGAGATAAACAAGACGGTTTAGTAGAATAAGGGAAACTCCAATTTATTCTTATAGATCCTAAAAAATCGGGCTTTATATAATTTTGACTGCATCATTTAAACGAATTATGAGTTGCAGAAGGGAAAAGGGACGAAGCTATGATATTCTTATTAATTATTATCTATTTAGCTTTTATTAGTCTAGGACTGCCTGATTCATTATTAGGAGCCGCGTGGCCAACCATGCGGATAAATCTTGAATTACCGATTGATACAGCAGGCTACTTATTTATGATAATTGCTGCGGGAACAATTTTATCCAGCTTAGTAAGTGGTGTCTTTTTAAAGCGTTTTGGAACGGGAAAAGTGTCTGCTGTAAGTGCAGCAATGACTGCTATAGCATTACTTGGATTTTACTTTGCTCCATCACTTATCTGGCTAGTAGTTTGTGCTATCCCGCTTGGGCTGGGAGCCGGGGCTATTGATACCGGCCTGAATGATTATGTGGCTCGGCATTATAAAGCACAGCATATGAGCTGGCTTCACAGCTTTTGGGGTGTTGGAGCAACAACGGGACCAATTATTATAGCCTATTTTATAGGAGAACATAATTCATGGAGAGCAGGCTATCTAACTATCTCTTTGATTCAATTTAGTCTGGTGTTGATTTTGTTTTTCTCTTTACCTCTATGGAGAAAAGTTGCTAAACAGCATCAACAACTAGTGACAGAGCAACCTCTTAATCAGCAAATAGAAAAAACAGAAGCAAAATTTTTGCGGAATAAAAAAGGAGTTAAGTGGGCGCTGATTGCTTTCTTTTTCTATTGTTCGGTCGAAGCGACAGTGGGTCTATGGGGAAGCAGTTATCTGGTGAATGTGAAAGATATTTCTCCTTCTGTTGCTGCCAAATGGATCGCATTTTATTGGGGCGGTATTTCAATCGGACGGTTTATTACTGGTTTTATCACTTTAAAAGTAAGTAATAACCAATTAATACGGGCAGGGCAAATAATTGCTTTGATAGGAACGGTGTTTTTACTATTACCATTACCATTGTTTTTCGCTTTGGTTGGTCTATTATTGATTGGATTAGGTCTGGCACCGGTTTTCCCATGTATGTTGCATGAAACGCCTGCCCGTTTTGGTACTTTTCATTCACAAAAGATTATGGGATTCCAAATGGCCACCGCTTATACAGGAACAACGCTGATACCGCCATTATTTGGATTGACAGTATCTTATACCAGTATAGCTTTATTCCCCTTGTTTATTGGTGGGTTTATTGTAATTATGTGGTTTGCGTCGGAGCGATTGCTGTTAATTTTAAGAAAGAATAGGGTTGAGGGGGGAGCTTAAACTAATGAACACATGTGAATGCGATTGGTTCATTTACATCATTCATGCAGATTGATGCTGCTACAGTTCAACGTTCAAGCAAGATTGTTACGGAACATTTGGAAGGCCTTTGGGAGGCAGCAGGTGACATATTAATACCTTTGGAAAAAGGTGAAGTCTCAAAAGAGGTTGTCACAGGTACTGTTGGTGAAGCTTTAGCTGGTAAAATTCCAGCACGTGAAAATGATGAAGAGATTACGTTAAATGAAAGTGTTGGATCAGGTGTGTTAGACATCGCATTAGCAATACACGTTCACGAAAAATTAGGCAAATAATTTTCGCCTCAAGTAATATTAATAATAGCTAATCCATTATTGCTGACCCATTGAGCATGAAACTTTCAACAGTTTTTTTGTTCGATGGGTTGTTTTATATAAGTATAAACCCAGTGCATAACGAATAAATACGTACCCGGCTGTTCTTCAGCTGGGTACGTATTTATTCTCAAAGGGTATCTTCAAAAGAATGTGTTTCACTGTATAGCTTATGTTCCGAAATCTTTTCTTTATTGATTCTCCATATCCCGAAAGATACACCGGCGATAATAAAGAAAATACTAATCGATTCCCATATGGAGGGGAATGACAATTGATAAATAAAAGAATAAAGTAGTCCAAATAAAGACTCGAAAACAATCATCATCCCTGCCATGGAGACCGTCAGACGGATGGAAGTTTGATTCCATGCCCATGTTGCCACCCACGAAGCAACGATACCCAACACGATAATGCCAATCAAATAGGACATTAAATGATCTTTTGCCAGCAGGTTACTCACTATCTGCTGATTTGTCAGCCAGCTGATAACCAAAACAAGTAATACTAATGTTAACGTCTGCATACCGACCATAGTAGAAAATAGGTTGGCAGAAACCTGAGATTCCTTTTTAAGAAAGTTAGCATTAGACACGCCATACCAAGTCCATAAAGTCAGTGCGATAAAGCAGAATAAGAAACCCAATAAAAAGTTACTGCTGGACGTGGCGACGCTGCTGCTATCTCTCTGCTCACTGCCATACAGCAGGAAGATTCCAAGCAATATCGAGCATGCGGGAAATACCATGATTTTAAAAGGAAACTCTCTATTCCATAAATTCCCGATAACACTGATAAGGATAGGAAGTGTCCCGATAATAAGAGTGGTGACAGTAATTCCTGCATATTGAATCCCCAAAACTAGAAAAAAGAAGTATCCTACATTTCCAATAAAAGCATAAAGCAGTGCTCTTGCCCAGATTCGTAATGGGATGTGGTCTGTACGTTTTTTAAATGCCATAAAGAAAAGAAGCGAGTATAAACCATACATCAAATAACGTCCTAAAGTAATTTCCAATGATGAGAAGTTGGAAAGCATATTCGGAATGAGAAAAGCTAAAGCCCAGGTTGCCCCGGCAAGCATGCCAAATAAAACGCCTAGAAAAGTGGAATGATTATTGCTCAACGCTAGTTTCCTCCTAATCAGCAGTCTGATTTTAATATTTGAAGAAATGATTTCTATTTTTGCTATTGACAGGAAGCTAACTGTTCTTATGGTGATCTGTCTCAGGAGAAGCGATACCATATAGAAAGGTATCGATAGCTTTAGCATATAGATTCAGTGTTTCCTTCATGTCCAAATCCCGGCAAGTATTATTTAACCCGTATAATAAGGTGTCAAAAATCTTTGCTAACAACAGTGCATTGTCTGATTTGAACTCTCCAGATGCTATCCCTTCTGACAATAAATTTTGACTATAGGATATCCTGGTGTTAATTGTTTTATAAAGTTGATTTTGTACTAATGTATTGGACTTCTCATGACTGAAAAATTCGTCCGCTACATCCGTAAGAGGATGGTTATAATCATTGATAACAAAATGCTTTGCAATTCCATGCAGCTGTTCAATTGCAGAGGGATACTGCTTTTTTTGTTCCTCCCACTGTTCCATCCATTCTTTTTCCCACTCGTCCAGCACATAAATAAAGAGGCCTTCTTTATTGTCAAAATGATAATAAATATTTCCTTTGCTGACACCTGTTGCCTCGGAAATGTTCTCGATAGATGTGGCAGCGTAGCCCTTTTGAATGAATAGATGCTTTGCAGCTTCAGCAATCTTTTTCTTTGTCATCATACTTTTCGTTTGTTTCTTATTCAAAAAGTTCACTCCTGTTTATTTTGATTTCTAATTTGAGTATAATTCAAGTGTTTATCAAGCGGGATATCTTGTTATATCAGTGTTTCCCTTACTTTTAAATAATTACTGACCAATTGTTCTAAATCTATCATAATTTAGACACCATAACAAGACATTTTCAACAGAATGATTATCTGTTGACTGCTCACAAACTCTATGATAATATTTTAGAACGAACGTTCAGTTAAATGGGTAGGAGGCGATTATGTATATCATTTATAAAGCAAAGCTACAGGGAGTAGGGTTTGAATACAAAATGCATACGACATTTGGTGATTCCTTTTTTCTGGTTCAACATGCTGACGGGATGTATGAAATCGTATTTCATGACAACCATAATAAAAGAGGTTCTATCCTGCTTGATTCCAATGAAGCTGAAATTTTATCCCGGCTATTGGATTCGGAACAAGGCCTGTAACATCATAGTCAATGAACTATTTCGTTTGTAAGAAATCAGCATTAAAAGCTTGCAACTTAGGAGGGGGCACAGCATAAACTAGAATGAGAAAACACAATACAACAAAGCAAAGCAGCAGATTAAGTTCCTTTAGGTAACAGTAATAATTTTTCTTGTTTGGTAAAAATGAGATTTATTTTTTGTGTTATTTTAGAACAATCATTCAGTTTTATGCAATAATGCAGCAAGAAAAAAGAAAAGGAGGTGAGGAAAATGACCGACTCAGATACGGAACCCTATTATCATAATCAGCCGGGGTTAAGGATATACGTGTTTATCTTTGGGTTAGAAGAGCGCAGAAAAACTTAAACTTTCTTCGTTCTTAGAATAGCTGTTAACAAAGGCAAAGACGTATATCCTTAACCCTCCAAAAAAATGGTTCCTATTTTCAAGGCAGAGCAGTTTTTTATGAGGATATTGCGTAACTGCTATCACTTGTGAATAGGCAACACAAGGAGGCAAAATGACATTAAAATCAAAACATCATGTACTGGTATGCTTAGAGGAAAAGAATTACAGCCGAAAAGTTTTGCTAAGAGGAGCCTTATTGGCAAAAAAATATGGATATACTTTTGAAGTTTTATTCTTTTGTTCTATGGAAAGTAAATTTACGATGTTTCACTTGTTGAATTTAGCAGAAAGCAAAAAATTAAGTAAACGGCTGGGCGCAGAAAAATTTACAGTGAAACGGACAAAAAATGAATGGAAAACTGCACAAGAAGTTGTTGACACTGCTAAAAATAATCATGTGAAGGAAATTATTATGGCAGGGGAACGGCCAACGGATACGTTGAGAAATCCGCTTTGGAAAAGAGTTTTCTACTGGGATAAATACAATTATATTCTAAAAAAATTACCGGATATTATTCTGGTTGTGATTAATCACAGCGAGTATAACCCCTTTGAAAAAGAAGTGTACAGAAATGGAAGACAAGGATATTTAGTGAAGAAAAAAGATAATCAAACATCTTATTTCCTCCGTGATAAGCCTTTTAGAGAAACAGATATCTCTGGACTCTTTTTCCAGGAGAAGAGTACAGATGAACACAATGGCGTTTTTGCTTATATCCGTAATGGAAAGGTAAGGTATGTTTATATTCGCTATGGCCATGCAAGTGAAAAGTTAGGAGAGGAAAGAGATAACACAAATACGTTGCTTCACGGGTAATTGACAAATTCGAACTAGTTCATAGAAGGATGCGATATACTTCTATGCATGATTGTTCGGAGCTTTCGATAAGAAAACACTTTACGCATAAAAAATAGACGCCTAATAAAAATACAGAAACCAGATGGTATGACTTGGAGGGAGGGGAAAGCATGGTCCTGCAAAATGCTTTGAGCAAGGAAAAATCAGAACTGACTATAGAGCAGGCAAAAGAAAACCTGCTAAAAATGGGGAAGAAACATGGTGTGCTTGCTTATGAAGAAGCAGCTAATGTGTTAGCTGATTTTGATTTAGGATTCGAACAAATCGATGAAATATATGAATATCTGACAGAACAAGGTATTGAACTGGCCGGGGAGATGGAAGAGGACGCTAAAACACAGGAAACTGCAAAGGAAGAAGAGGCAGGTCTGAATCATCACAGCTTTCCTTTAGGAATAAAAATAACCGATTCCGTTCGGATGTATTTAAGAGAAATTGGCAATGTGGATTTACTGTCCCGTGAAGAAGAAATGACGCTTGCCGCTCGTATGGAAGAAGGAGACATGGAAGCGAAGGGGAGATTAATTGAGGCAAACCTGCGTCTCGTAGTCAGCATTGCAAAACGCTATGCAGGCCGGGGAATGCTTTTCTTAGATTTGATTCAGGAAGGAAATATAGGATTATTCAAAGCTGTAGAAAAATTCGATTATCGAAAAGGCTTTAAATTCAGCACCTATGCAACGTGGTGGATCAGGCAGGCGATTACCCGATCCATTGCGGATCATGGGCGCACTATTCGGATACCGGTGCATATGGTGGAAACAATCAATAAATTAAGCCGTGTCCAGCGTTCATTGCTTATGGATTTGGGTCGCGAGCCGGTACCTGCAGAAATTGGCGAGGAAATGGAGTTAAGTGCCGATAAAGTGCGGGATATCCTAAAAATCATTCAAGAACCGGTATCTCTGGAAACACCGATTGGAGACGAAGACACATCGTATTTAGGAGATTTTATCGAGGATGAAGAGGCGGTTTCTCCCGCTGATTATGCAGCGCATGGACTGTTAAAAAAGGAATTAGAGGAGGTGTTGGATACCCTTCCTCTCCGGGAAGAAAGTATTCTCCGTCTCCGCTTTGGATTGGATGACGGGAAGTCACGAACGCTGGAAGAACTGGGAAAAGTATTTGGCGTGACCAGAGAGCGTGTCCGTCAGCTTGAAACAAAAGCATTGCGGAAATTAAGGCTTCCAAGACACAGTAAACGTTTAAAAGATTTTCTTGATTAGCGTAGGCTGGGGTTGCGACGGCTTTTCAAATATCAATAATTAATTATTTTAGTTTTAAAAAAAGAACCTCCTAAAAATTGTTTAATTTAGGAGGTTCTTTTTTCATGTAAGTTAATTAGATATTTTTACCTCAGTTCCTCCTAGATTTTTACTGATTTCATTTGAATATTTTTTTAATAAAGAAGCGAATTCCGGTACTCTCTCTTTGCTTAATCGTACATCTGGTGTCGCAATACTTAAAGATGCTTCCACACCATCCCAACCAAAAATCGGTACTGAAATACCTGCTGTTCCTTCTGTTGTTTCTCCAAAGCTAATCGCATATCCTTGCTCTCTTATTTTTTCCAATTCTTTTTTCAGTTTTTCTTTATCTCCGAGAGTATAGGCAGTTCTTTTTTCTAATTGAACCTCTTCCATATATTTTTCACGAATCACTTCATCCAAATGCGCTAAGATAACCCTCCGTGTCCCCCCAATATGTAACGGAAGCTTGAGGCCAACTGGTTCCACAATTCTAAGCTTGTGAACACTATCTATAGAATCTAGTAGTAAAGCATTTCCATCATCCAATAATATATTCAGATATACTGACTCTTTTGTTTGTTCTGCTATTAATTGCATGGCATCCTTCGCAAAATCTTGAATAGTAAACTGTTTCCGAGCAAGAAAACCTAATTCTATCAGTGCCGACCCTAGATGAAATTTTTTTGTAACTGTATTTTGATTAACCAAACCGTGCTTCTCCAGATCCTGAAGAATCCTATGCGTAGTAGCCGTATTATATTTAGCAAGCTTTGCAAGCTCTGTCGCACTTCTTTCGCTTACCCCGTCCGTTGGTTTTAATAAATTTAGAAGTGTAGCCGCTTTGTTAAGAACTTCAGACATATAACATTCTCCTTTTTCACGATATTACCAATTATATCGCACCATAGTATGAAAATGAATCTTAAATTATGAGATTATGAAATATATTAAATAAATACTCCTTATATAAAGTAATATATTTTAATAAATTGCCTTAAACCCTTATTTGGTAGTGTTTATGAACTAAATAAGTGAATTTGAAAATTAGAAGTTGACAAAGTCAGAATATATGTTTAAATATTAATATCTCATATATTGAAATCAATCTCATTATATGAGACATTATTTTATATAAAGGAGTGTAAAAATGTCTTTTAGAATAGAAAGAGATTCACTAGGAGAACGATCTTTGCAATCAAATCATTATTACGGTATACAAACTCAAAGGGCTGTAGAAAATTTTAATATTTCAAACACTAAATCTTTTGATTATCCATTGCTGATTGAATCTTTGGCCAATATTAAAAGAGCATCTGCCATAGCGAATAGAAAAATTGGAGCCTTAACTAATGAGAAAGCTTCAGCTATATCTCAAGCTTGTTCAGAGATTGCAAACGGGGACTATAACAATCAATTTCCGGTAGATATATTTCAAGGTGGCGGTGGAACTTCACTAAATATGAATATGAATGAGGTAATTGCCAATAGAGCAAATGAAATTATCACTGGCAGTAAAGGATATAATCAAGTTCATCCAAATAATGACGTGAATTTAGGACAGTCAACAAATGATGTAATACCGAGTGCGATTCATATTGCCAGCTATTTTTACATTGAAAAAATACTAGAAGAGTTAGCAACATTGGAAAATGTATTGATTAAAAAATCCATAGAATTCGAAAGCGTTGTCAAAGTTTCTAGAACATGTTTACAAGACGCAGTACCGATAACACTCGGTCAAGAATTTAGTGGATATGCTTCCTTTATTAAAAGAAACATTTCTGACATGGAAAATGTAAAAACAAAATGTCTTTCATTAACACTTGGAGGGACTGCTGCAGGAACAGGGTTAGGTACATATCCGCGATTTGCAGAAGAAGCATATGAAGAACTCTCCGAAATTACTGGTCTTTCTTTTTATCAACATGAGAATCTATTTGATGGGTTTCAGAATGGCGATATATATATAAAATTATCTTCCGTATTAAAAGAACTTGCTGCTTTTATGTCAAAGATGTCAAGTGATTTCAGACTTTTATCATCAGGACCAAGATCTGGTTTGTCAGAAATTAACTTACCTCCAGTACAGCCGGGATCATCTATTATGCCTGGGAAAGTAAATCCTGTGATGCCAGAAATGATGATGCAGGCAAGCTTTCAAGTTTATGGTAATGATCATGTAATCAATGTGGCGGTCGATAGAGGAGAACTTGATTTAAACGTTTGGGAACCAATTATTATCAAGAATTTGTTTGAATCATTTGAAATTATGACTAACGCTATCCGGTTATTTACCGATAAATGTATTCAAGATATAGAGGCTAATATTGAGATATGCGATAAGAATGCCCATTCCTCATTAGCATTATCTACAGTTATAGCAACTTTATTTAATTATGATTTGGCTAGTGAAATAGCTAAAGAAGCTCATAACCAGAATAGAACAATTAAAGAAATTGTTTTGGAGAAAAAACTATTATCTAAAGAAGAGGCAGATTTATTTTTAAACCCTTTATTATTAAGCGATGTTAAGAATAGCAGTGAAATTCTTTCTAAATTTAAACATAAAGAACAATGAGGTATGTCGAGACATACTTCTTTTCTACAAAATAGAAAGCGTTATCATACAAAAATTTTATTTTAGGAGTGATAATCTTGGAAAATAATAAAGCAAAACTAGATACACATCCGTTTTTTGCGTTATCAATTATTTTAGTCATTGTTGGAGTAGCAGCAAATTTCATACCTAGCGGTCAATTTGTACGGGAGGAAGTAGATGGAAGAACTGTCGTAGATCCTAACAGTTTCATTTATATTGATAATATCGGAATTGGAATTGGAGATTTTTTTCTATCATTTTATAATGGATTTATTGATGCCAGCAGTTTAATGGCAATGGTGCTATTTATCGGAGGCGCTTTTGGAGTTGTAAAAGGTATTAATCTTTTGGATGTATCTGCAACTGTTTTGGTAAATAAGTTGAAAAATACAGGAATTACTTTCTTAACTACTGTGATTATGTTAATAATCAGCTTACAAGTAGCAATTACTGGTGTTTGGGAATTGTCACTAGTTATGATTCCTTTAATTATCCCTATTTGTCTTAAATTGGGTTATGATGCAATGACAGGAGCGGCTCTAGTATTAATTTCTTCCTGTGTTGGACTTTCAGCAGCTTTTACTAATCCTTTCTTTACTGCGATTGCTCAAGAAATTGCTGAATTACCGCTTTTTTCAGGAATGTGGTTTCGAATAATTACTTATGCAGTGTTTATGAGCATATCAATATTTTATGTAGTAAGGTATGCAAAAAAAGTAAAAAATAATCCATCCTTATCTTTAGTTAAAGAGGTGACAAACAAACATAAAATTGCAGAACTAAATGATGTGAAATTCACCCCCAGGCTAATCAGAGCAGGTGTGGTTTTCGTACTCATGTTTTCTTTTCTAATTTATGGTACTGTACAGATGGAATTTTCTTTTCCTGAAATATCTGCTGTTTTTGTTGCTGCAGGATTATTTACAGGTTTAGCATATGGAGCAAGATTAAACGAAATTTGCCATATGTTTGCTAATGGGATGAAAGACCTTTTAATTGCAGCATTGGTTATTTTTTTTGCAAGAGCCATTCTCTATCTAATGGAAAGTTCAATGATTCTTGATACAATTATCAGTGTTGGAGCTGCTTTAATTACAGATCTACCTGCTATATTAGCTGCGCCGCTTATATTTATTATTCAATCAGTGATTAACTTTTTAATTCCTTCTGCCAGTGGCCAAGCAGTTATAACAATGCCTATTATTACACCATTGGCTGATATAGCAGGTCTCAACCGTCAAGTTGCTGTATATGCTTCTCAGCTAGGAGATGGATTATCCAATTTTATTTGGCCAACTAATGGTGCTTTTCTTGCAGTGTTAGCAGTTGCCGGGATTCCATATAGAAAATGGTTCCGTTTTTTCTTTCCATTATTTATGATAATAGTACTTATAGCGATTATTTTAGTTGTAATAGCACATTTGATTAATCTCGGACCTTTTTAATAAATTCTAAGGAGTGAGCGTTTTGCTCACTCCTTAGAATTTATTTGTAAGTTTTATAATGTTTAAAAAGGAAGGTTTTATACTAATAATTAGTAACTTAGATAAGCTAATATGAAAGCATTAGCAACATACATAAAAAGTTATTAAAAATATAAACATTTTCTCGATAAACTCCTCTTAATTAGTAAAATAGACTTGGTTGGACACCTGAAGCTTACTTAAAACAATAAATGTAGTATGATAGGTATATCATCAATAATAATTTTATTAATCATTAGTAATTAGTTCAGTTAGTTACTTTTATACAGAAGATAGATAAACTGTTTTATAATAGTTTTGACTAAATCTACAATATAATTGAGGAATCCATATGCACTTCACACTTGACCGTTCAGCAAAAACACCACTATACAAACAAATCGCATCATATATCGAAAACGGGATCTCTACTGGTGATTTTTCTCCGGATATCCCGCTTCCTTCAGAACGCCATTTGGCAAAAGAGCTGCAAGTTAATCGCAGCACGGTCGTTGCCGCTTATGATGAGCTGCAATCCATAGGAATTGTTGAAAGAAGGAAAGGAAGCGGTACGCATATTAGTACGGATATCTGGGGAATCTCCGATAAAAGAATTCCCAACTGGGGAAGGTATGTGGAGGATGGCTCATTTCTTCCTAATTTGCCGTTAGTTCAAAAAATACGGACGGAGACACAAAATAATGAAATGATCAATATGGCAAGCGGAGAACTGGCGGCGGATCTATTTCCGGCAGAACAATTTCATTCCATTTTTAAAGAGAAGCCTTTTACAGAGCATCTGGGATATGATCACCCTCAGGGCAATGTCCGTTTAAGAGAAACGATTTCTAATCATTTGTATGCGTATAAAGGAATCTCTATTGATGCAGAATCAATCCTGATTACCTCTGGTGCGCAGCAAGCGCTTCACCTTATCGTACAATGTTTACTGAAGCCGGGAGATGCGGTAGCGATAGAGGATCCATCGTATGCATATTCACTACCATTATTTAAATCAGCAGGCTTGCGTACCTATTTGTTAAAAAGCGATGAAAATGGAGTTAATCCAGATGAAATGATTGAACTGCATAAAAAGCATCGTATAAGGATGATGTTTATCAATCCGGATTTTCAAAATCCCACCGGAGTGCAAATGCCTTTAAGTAGGAGGAAAAGAATATTAGATATTTCCTCGGAGTATGGCATTCCTGTTGTAGAGGATGATCCGTACAGCATTACGGCATTTGATGGAAACGTAGCAGCTTCTTTAAAACGAATGGACGATAACGGAAATGTATTATATATCAGTTCTTTATCCAAAATCGTTGCATCTGGATTACGAATCGGCTGGATTGTTGGACCGAAAAAAGTTATTCAACGCTTAGCTGATGCAAAACAGCAGATTGATTTTGGACATAGTATTTTTCCGCAATGGGTTGCAAATGAGTTTATCGGCTCCCCGCAATTTGATGAACATATTCATAAAATCAGGAAGCAGCTGGAAGTACGGAGAAAGCAATTATCCAAAGCACTGATTCATTTTTTAGGCGATCAGGCAGAATTCCTGGAACCAGATGGCGGGATTCATTTATGGTGCAAGCTGAAAGAGCCGGTGGATGAATTTCAATTGCTGGATGAATCATTGAAGAGAGGAGTTGCTTTTGTTCCCGGCTCTATTTTTGGTGAGAGTAAAGGGTTCGTTCGTTTTACGTATGGCAGGAGTACGCCCACAGACATTTGGGAAGGAATATCCAGATTTTCGAAAGCTCTTCAGCATCTGCGCGGAAAATAAAAAAGCTAAAAAAACCTTCTGTCTACTCGTGAAGTGGATGGGGGATTTTTATGCGAATTGGATGGTATCATTTTTGGGATATCCAGTACAATAAAACTAGGTTAGGGTAAAATCAGCAAGCTGTGTAATCTTATATCAAAATTAGAAAGTGATAGTTTATCAGGGAGATGGAATTCGAAAATGACATGGACATTTATATTAATCACGCTGGCAGGAATTATATTGAAATTTTTAACCAGCCCGCCAAGCGCTTTGGTGGGATGGGTTTTAAATAAATTTGAGCTGCATCCTAAAATTGATGCAGCAAACAGTACGATAACCTTCGATGGAGAACAGCTTGATGGAGATGAAAAAAGGAGATTTATAGATTCTTTCAATGAAGCTCAATTTTTATATAAGAATCATATCTTTCCAGGGAAGGAAGCCTTGTTTCTCCATCCTGAAACAAACATGCCCCCATATATTATTCATTTTAAAAAGAAAAATAAAGAAATGACCTTTCATGTTTTCGGATATGAAAATCATGTAGATGTCGTGAAACAATGGAAGAAAAAGACTGCTTCCTATACGTTGGATTCAGATTATCTGCAACAGGCTGCTATAACAAATAATCAGCTGCATAATGCATAAGGTTATTGTTATGCGGCTGCGTTGACTATTTTATAAAGGTGGGGAAAGGAAGATGTTGAATACCCTTATCATACTGGTGATTATCGTATGTGTTCTTGCATTGATCGGAACACTTTTTGTCACAAAAAAGCTGGACGATACTTACGAACGAAAGAAGAGCTTTTCAAGTCTTACTTATATTTATTTTCTTGGACTGCCCGCGATTATTTTGGTTTCTGTTCTTATCTGGGTTTTCATTTAAGATTGGGTTCAAATGAAATAGGCGTAACAATAGAACTTCTTAGGAAATAGGAAGTTCTATTGTTATTTAAAGGGCATTTTCAATTATTCTAATGCTGAAAATTTGATGGATTAAAAAATGCTTTCCTTATATAGATTGTATAAGCTAACATAGCCAGAGAAGGAAGCATATTAACTATATAAGGCAGTTGAGTTTGATGGTTTACGAGCAGAGAACTAATCATCCCAAAATAGACTAAATAAGCTACCATTGTCCAAAAGCCCCATTTTTTCAATTGAATATAACCATAGACCATTACTAATGAATATAAAGCTACTATTGCTCTCATTAATTGCTCAGGTATATTCGGAAGTGCAAAACGTTCCGCTATACCGCGCATGGAATCGGTATCCGCATCATAAAAAATAGCAGAAAATAATAAAAGCATCGAACTAAAGCCAAATAAATAACTTATTATTATAACTCCCAAAGGCCTTTTCAACGTTGTGATACCTCCCATACCTTATTTTTAAACAAGTATAAATGCATGCTTTCAACTTTTCTTCTGATTGTAGTCTCTATCTGCTGATGCTGACAGGAAAAGAGTGCTGACTTATAGAAAATTTACCCTCTTCATCGATTCTTTACACTAAAATAATAAATTTCTTTCATTTATTAGTTGCTTATGTTCGTTCTTGTTCGCTATCATAAAGGTATAAACTGGATGAAAGAGAGAGGAACGACCATGCGTAAATTAAATATTGCTAACTTGGATACACCCATTAAAAAGCTGGAAAAACTCAGTAATGAACTTGGGAAAAATATTTATATCAAACGAGATGATTTTACAGGAGTGGAAGTCTCGGGAAACAAAATAAGAAAGCTGGAATACCTTATTGCCTATGCATTGGATAATAAATATGACACAATCATTACTACAGGAGCGTGCCAGTCAAATCATGCCAGAGCGACAGCTGCGATTTGTGCCATGATGGATTTAGAATGCCACCTGGTGCTTAGAGGCGAAGTGAAAGAATATGAAGGAAACCTGTTTCTTGACGATATGCTTGGAGCGAATGTAAATATTATTCCGCCGGATGCATCCCGTGAGGATACGATGGAGGAGAAAAAGCAGGAGTTGGAAGCACAAGGGAAAAAGGTATTGATTATTCCGGTCGGTGCATCAAATGCGATCGGTTCTTACGGCTATATTAATTGTTATAATGAAATTATGAAACAGGAAGTGGAGATGGGCGTCCGATTTGATTCTATTAATCTGGCAATCGGCTCTGGCGGGACGTATGCCGGATTATGGTACGCTAACGAGGGAGCAGATGCCAAAAAGAAAATCATTGGCTATTCTGTAGACCAGATAGCAGAAGTGTTCAAAGAAGATGTGATGGAAATTGTAAATGATTTGGAAGACACTAACCATCCGTTTGATTCTATTTCCATTAACGATAACTATATTGGACTTGGCTATGGCCAGGCAACAGATGAAGAATTAGCATTTTATATGGATGTTGCTAAAAATGAAGGAATAATCCTTGACCCTGTTTATACAGGAAAGGCTTTTAAAGGGTTAGTGACTGAAATTAAAAATGGAAATTATGCTGACCAGGAAAATATCCTTTTCATTCATACCGGAGGACAGCAAGGCTATACGAAAGAGATGAGAGAAAGAGTGAAGGATATTTTAAGAAAGAATGATGGAGCTTAAATTTCATACAAGCATTAACTAAAAGGCAAAGGGACAGTATGAAAACAGCGTCACTTTGCCTTTTGGCATTGGTGCTGCTTGTTGTACAATCATAGTAGGATGCTGAATTCGCAAGCAAAATATAAAACAGATCTTGAAGATAGGGGGGCGGGGAAAATGAGAACTTGGAGCGAAAGTAAAAACCGTATTTTTATAAAAACACCGGAGCCATTTGATTTTAAGGTTAATTTAGATTATTTACAAAGAGATTCGAATGAATGTATGTATGAAATTGAAGAGAATACGATTATACGTGTGATGGAAATAAATCATCTGCGTGCATTAGTACGGATAAGTGAAACAGATAGCGAATGCCTGGCTGTCGAATTTATAGCCGGTACCAAACCGGAGTTACTTGAAGATAAAGAGGCAGTCGTGAATTATATTTGTGAATGGTTTGATTTTGATACCAACCTGATGCCTTTTTATGAATCTGGACGCCAGGATTTATTACTAAAACCAGCCATTGAAAGATTTTATGGACTTCGGATTATGGGTTTAAATGATTTATTTGAGGGCTTATGCTGGGGGATATTAGGCCAGCAGATTAACCTGAAGTTTGCGTACACATTAAAACGTCAATTTGTTGAAAAATTTGGAGAACATTTGGATTATAATGGAAAAAATTATTGGGTTTTCCCTTCGTATGAAAAAATCTCTAAATTAACTGCGGAAGATATGGCTGATATTAAAATGACAAAAAGGAAAAGGGAATATATTATTGGTGTAGCAAAGTTAATGGCAAATGGAGATTTATCAAAAGAAAACTTATTACATGTAGATGATTTGAAGCAAGCGGAAAAAGAATTGATCCGTATTCGCGGGATTGGTCCATGGACAGCGAATTACGTATTGATGCGCTGTCTTCGGTATCCGGACGCTTTTCCTATTGATGATGTGGGATTAATCAATGCCATCCAATTTGTAAAGGGAATGGAACGAAAGCCGACAAAAGCTGAGATTAGAGAATTATCCGCAGCATGGTCAACCTGGGAAGCGTATGCTACGTTTTATCTGTGGAGAATGCTGTATTGAACGGCTGATTGGAATGCTAGATGGTTCTTCCTTTTTTCTTAACATCTGCGTCTAAACCTGCTCCAATCGCTACACCAACAGCTAAGCCAATTGGCAAACCTAATGCAAGGTTATCGAATAAGAGTCCAAAAACTAGTCCTAAGCTGAGACCACAGGACATATAGATACTGAGATAATAGTCTTTCGCAACTAGTTTGTGTTTTTTCATGAGGTGTGTACGGATGTTATTTAATATTTGGTGATGGTTTTTAAAATCATTTTTTGTCAGCTGATCTGACTTGTCTAAAAGCTGGGCTATATGACCTTCTAAATCAACAAAATATTGGTTACATGCTTCACAGCTGGAAGAAAGCTCAACCAATCTTTGAATCATTCGATGACAGTTATCCAAATCAAGCTTTTTGGAAACTTTTTCTTCTAAACTATTTTTTAAATCTTCTATACTGGAGTTAAGTTTATCAGCAGCTTGGGGACTTATCATCATGGTTGACCTCCTTGTATGTCCGGATAAGAAATGGTTAGATATTTCTATCATGTAAAAAAGCTTAGTTTATATAATTATATTCAAATGGCACAAGCGATGCAAATTTCATTTAAAATGAAGACTATATATAGTTAAGTATATCATTTAAAAACTCGATTTAAATATACAGCTGTGACTTGATTGTTCTTTATATCAATTGAGAAAGATTTTTAGCAGGAAATTTAGTTCAATTTGTCGAAAGGAGGATATAGGCATTACTAAAAATTATTAAAATAGCAACCTGTCTTGATATAAAAGTGAGGGAGGAATTCAAAATGTATGAAAAAATAGTAGAAGCAGCAAATCGTCTAGAAGGAATTGCACATAAAACTCCAGTCCATACGTCAACATTATTGAATGAATTAACCGGAAACCAAATGTTTCTCAAGTGTGAAAATTTCCAGCGAATGGGAGCATTTAAATTTCGGGGTGCTTATAATGCGATAAGCTCTCTGCCGGAAGCGTCCCAAAATAAAGGAGTAATCGCTTATTCATCCGGAAATCATGCGATGGCTACGGCTTTAACCTGCAAAATACTTGGTATCCCTGCGACAGTAGTCATGCCGGATGATGCGCCGCAAGTCAAAGCAGCAGCTGTGAAAGACTATGGTGCAACGATTATAAGATATAACCGCAAGACGGAATCCCGAGAGGAAAAAGCGCAGGATTTAATAGATGAATTTGGTTATACATTAATTCCTCCTTTCAATGCGGAGCCAATTGTAGCCGGACAAGGCACCGTTGCAAAAGAATTGATTGAAGAAGCCGGGGAGCTTGATTATCTGCTGGTTCCTTGCGGGGGCGGCGGATTGATAAGCGGATGTGCCATTGCTGCAAAACAGCTGTCGCCTCAATGTAAGGTGATTGGAGTGGAGCCTGTTGTATCTAATGATGCGACGAAATCATTTAAGGCAGGAGAATTACAGGCAATCGAGCATCCAAACTCCATAGCTGACGGTTTAAACACTCCGACGCTAGGCAACATTACGTTTCCTTTGATTCAGGAATATGTAGATGATTTTATCACGGTGTCTGAAGAAGAAATAAAAGCAGCTATGTACTTCCTATGGACGCGATTAAAACTTGTTGTGGAGCCATCTGGAGCAGTCGCTTTAGCGGCGTATCAAAAGCTTTCTGTTAAAAACAAAAGAATAGGTGTCGTTTTAAGCGGCGGAAATGTGGATGTAAGAAAAGCTGGTGAATTATTTAAGGATATTTCAGTGTGAAAATGATTGAGAGGTGCCCTTGATGATGGATGCACATATTCATCTGGATTGGTATCAGCCGGGTGAGCAGCAACAGTTGATTCATACACTTAAAATAGATGGAATGATAGCTGTTTCAAGTGATTTTGAGAGCTGTCAAAAGGTGTGGCAATTGGCGCAGAAATATCCATTTGTTTATCCCGCTTTCGGCTGGCATCCGGAACAAGCATTGCCGCCTGATCAAGAAATCAATCGTATCTTTCAGGAGATTGAACAAAAATTCGAAAAAATCGTGGCTATTGGAGAAGTAGGGCTCCCGTATTATACCAAACGTAATGATGATTCGCTGGATATTGCACCTTATCACGCCATATTAGAGCGGTTTATACAGGCTGCAAAAAAGTATGATCTGCCAATCGTATTACATGCTGTTTATGAAGATGCCTCTGTTGTCTGTGATATGCTTGAAAAATATCAACTGGAGCGAGCCCATTTTCATTGGTTTAAAGGGGATAAAGCTACGATTAACCGTTTGATAGATAATCGATATATGATTTCTATCACGCCTGATTGCTGGTATGAAGAGGAGATTCAGTCTTTAATCAAACAATATCCGTTAGAACTTATTATGGCAGAAACAGATGGGCCATGGCCGTTTAAAGGGCCTTTTCAAAATCAGATGACACATCCAAATATGATTATCGATGTGATAAAGAAAATAGCTGAGGTAAAACAGCTGCCTTTTGATAAAATTCGACAACAGCTGACGGATAATACGTATCAGTTTTATCGTTTAGAACAGTTTAATAAATAAATTGCAAAGGGGTTAATATCCATTCAGGTTTTGTGAAAATACATGGAATGATAGCCCGGATTTTAGAGGAAAGTACGTTAATTAATTTCAAAATAAGGGAATAAGATAGTGAAAGAGGATGCTTTTTTATAAGGGATATAAAATAACAGACTAAAAAATCCTGACTTGATAAGTTAGCATTCCTGATTGGATTCAAATTAAAAGGATGAAAACCATGTCTAAAAAAAGCATATATTTGAATTTATAATGGGAATTATTTATCTTATTGTTTGCGGTATTGTGCCTATCATTTGGGGACCTATTATGTACTTTGGTACTGGTGAACCATTATTCCTTGTACTTCCATTAATCGGGGTTGCGGCTATTATGATAGCGATTGTAAAATTAAAAGATCTAAACGTAAAATGAAAGATTCGTAATATCCCCCCTGAAGCAGCTCATTACAAATTGTAATTTAAAAGGAAGTCCAAAAAACGCAATCGAAGGTAAAAGTGTCACCTAGATACACTTTTACCTTTTCATCCGCTGTAATTTTAGCTAAAATAGTCTTCTAATCCGGCAATAATACCTTCTGCTGCATGATTTTGATAATTATCCGTTTGAATTGTCTGCTGTTCCTCTGAATTGCTGATAAAACCAAGCTCAATTAAAATCGCAGATTGCTGATTCTCTCTTAGTACTTGGAAATCTGCTTGTTTAGCTCCACGATTGTCGAGATGAACATGACTCATCAATGACGTTTGTACAGACTCAGCAAGCATCTGGCTTTCGCTTTCATTCTTGTAAAAGGTTTCCACTCCATGCGCAGCCTGGTCTTCCGACGCATTATAATGCAGGCTGATAAATGCATCTGGATTGGTAGAATTACTTATGTTGACCCGTTCTCCCAATGAGAGATACGTATCATCTTCTCTGGTAAACGTAACAGAAGCTCCTTGATGGCGTAATTGTTCTCCTAATTTTTTTGCTGTGGTTAAAGCTAATGTTTTTTCATATACTTCCGATCCTACTGCACCAGGATCTTTCCCGCCGTGACCTGGATCAATCACAAATTGACGGCCGGCAAGCGGATTTTCAGTGCTTTGTTCCGCTTGAACTTCTTGTGTCTCTTCTTTTGTTTCGCCCTTTTCCTTTTCGCTTTCATCGTCTTTTGGCTCAGCTGTTGCTTCTGACGCTTCATTTTCGATTTCTTCTACTGTTTCTAATGATTCTGTTTTTTCATTTTCTTCTGATGTGTCACTATTTCCATTTGATTCGTCATCTTTATCAAGTAAATATAAAGCGATCCATACTTCTTCATCATGATAATATGTTTTGCCCCAGCCGTACAATTCTTCAAAAATAGTAACCTTCTCACCATGATTCATCTGCGTAACAACAGCTGCATTCTTATCAGGCGCATTGCGTACATTTACTGCTGGTGCTTGAATTCGGTACAGTTGTCCGTTTTCTGCTTGTTCGGCAGTTTCTGTATTTGTTTCTGCTGCAGCAGCTGCTGTTTCAGCTTGATTATCTTCTGTATCGGATTGTTCGTTTTCTGGCTCTGTCTGTATCTCATCCACTGCTGATAGGTGATGTAACGCGACCCAAGCTTGTTCGCCGTTATAAAATGTTTTGCCCCAGCCATTGGATTCTTCAAAAATAGTAACCTTATAGTCTTGTTTTAATTCACTTAGAATGGCTGCATCCTCAGCAGGTGCATTCATTAATTCTGTTGCTTCCGTGTCAACTTTGTACAATGTCCCGTTATCTGCATGTACTGTTGGTATAAAAATGAATAGGCAAACGAGAAAAGCAATGCCTATCATTAGGTTGTACTTCATATTGGAAATACCTCCAATTAATAGTTTGTTATATTGACAGGCTCTCCAATAAATTTCATAGATATACATTTTATTCAAAATTATTAGATTGGAAGTATATGATTGCAGATTAATAATGAAACATTTTCAGGGATGGTGTTATGTTTTATCAGTGTTAATACAAGCAGTTTTAGAATACATAGAGCAGAAGGATTTATTACATATAATTAAAAATGGGTATCTTGACAATAGGATGTACATTGCCCTAACATATATATATTGTGCAAAATTATTTCATCTCCTTTTCTATGAGGGGGATGAAAAATAGAAAAGAAGGTATTTAGATGGAGAAAAATAGAGCAAAAGCAAGTAACGGTCTGGCTGAGGAAGCATCCTCCAATAAGAGAATGCTATATTTGATTGCTATCATGGTGATTGGCTTTAACCTGAGGCCGGCAATTACTTCCGTTGGACCGTTGTTAGGGACCATTCGTGATCAGATTGGGCTGGAAAATTGGAGTGCGGGGACGATTACCAGTTTACCGCTTATCGCGTTTGCCATTGTATCGCCGCTTGCGCCAAAGCTTGGCCGGAAGCTGGGGAATGAAGGAGCTGTCTTGCTCGGCCTGATCCTGCTGTTCGCTGGAATTGGCACCCGATCCATTCCATATACACCGACATTATTTATCGGGACAGCTATTATCGGGGTTGGCATCGCAGTGATGAATGTGCTGCTGCCGGCAGTCATCAAGGAAAAATTCCCGCATAAAGTCGGTCAAATGACGAGTGTCTATTCCACATCGATGGCAATATTCGCGGCCACGGCTTCCGGACTTTCTGTTCCGCTTGCAAAGGGAGCAGGTTTAGGATGGGAATTAGCTTTATTATCCTGGGCTGTGCTGGCTCTGGTCGGAATCATTGTTTGGATTTTTGTTATCAAGCAGAACCCTGCGCCTAAAGAAGAACAAGTGGAGTTAAGCAATAAGCCTTTTAATGACAGCAACCTGTGGAAATCCCCATTGGCTTGGCAGGTTACGTTATTTATGGGTCTGCAATCATTTATATTCTATGTAATGGTATCATGGCTGCCAGAAATCATGCAGAGCTTTGGATTTTCCGTATCTGCTGCCGGCTGGCTGATAGCTTATGTGCAGTTTGTCGGATTGCCGTCTACTTTTCTGGCACCGGTGCTGGCAGAGAAATTCTCTAACCAGCAGGGGATCGTGTTGGGAATCAGCGGCGGTGCAGCAGTTGGATTTATCGGACTGCTAATCGGGGGACCGCTTCCGCTGATTTTCGTCTGGGTAACACTGATTGGAGTTACTTTTGGAGGAGCCATCAGTCTGTCACTTGCCATGCTTGGCATGCGTGCACGTAATGGACGCCAGGCTGGAGCGCTGTCTGGGATGGCGCAATCCGTCGGTTATATTTTTGCTGCCATTGGACCGTTATTTATCGGGCTTCTGTTTGATATTACGCAGGCCTGGTCTGCGCCAATTATTGCTATCATCGTTGTTTGCTTGTTAATGATGATTGCAGGATTAGGTGCTGGCAGGAATAAGTTTGTGTAACGATCTGCCCTTTGATAATTAATAAGAATGTTTGATAAAAATCCTGCTCGGTGCAGGATTTTTTGTTTTTTAGAGAGTTAAATGAGAGCTCCAGAGTGTTTACAGGCTCCACTGACCAAGTCCAAGGGAGGTCTATTTTTGATATTGCGTTAATCTTCATCCTAGTTTATTTCTCGTACATGAAAAAAGAATACATCAGATTTTCAGTAATTGTGTCCATTAATTTAAGAATGACTTGTGTTCGGGGATATTGTCTTATTTCATATGAATGTCCGTCCCATATTGTATTAAATGTAATTTTCTTGCTACAGATTGGGATGCAAAGTTATCCCAGGAGGTACTATACAATGCAAGTAATCCTTGACTTTGAATTTCAGCTGCCCAAGCAATGGAAGCGTCTATCGCGTATGCTCTTCCACGATACGTTTCAAATGTAGCTAAGCTTGCTTCAGCCGCTTCATTAGTTTGTCTCACGCTGCAGCAAACGGATACAGCTGCTTCATCTTCAATAATAGCAAAGCAAGGCTGTTTATATTTAAGTTCTTCGTAGATATATGGGAAATTTTGCTTCAGGCAGTCTTTGTTGAAGTCGGTAATTCGTATGGCTTTCGTTGTTATGCTGCTCACATCAGGAAACACGAAAGCAGGTCCAGTCCAAAAATTGCTGATTTGCCGATCTGTATTTAAAATGGTGATTATTTCTGCCAGGTCTATAGCAAAATCTGCATGAATGCTTCGTTCCAGCTTCTTTATTACGTTCTCCTCAAGGGCATTGGAGTACCTTACTACATTACCAAGCTGCGTCCCGCCAATGAAAATACGAGGTGCAGCCTCGTTTGGCGGCTCATTCACAAAGGTCATTCGATTATTATGATCCTTTTTAAATAACACGTTTACATGGCGTTTCATCAATTCTATATCAGATACCAATAAAATGCTCCTCTCTCCATTACCATTTGCTTTGCTGACAATATGATTATTTAACAGAATATTATATGTTCTTTTTACCACAAAAAGCATCCACAGGCAAAGTACATCCATATAGTGTAAAGGAATGTGTTAAACTTTATGAAATACCTGTAAAAAATCTCTGCAAAAAATGGAGATGCAAACAGACATAGCTGGCAATAAAGATAATAGAAATCATCTATTAAACTAAAATTTCATAGGAGGCTGTCTCACTTGAACAATAAAATTCTCATCGTAGAAGATGATATCTCGGTAAGCGAAATGATACAAAATTATTTAGAAAAAGAAGGCTATAAGGTAGTTACTGCTTTGGAAGGCGAAGAAGGAATGCAAAAATTTCAAAACGATACATTTGATTTAATCATTCTTGATATCATGATGCCAAAATTAGATGGCATAGAGGTAATGAAACAAATTCGAAGGGACAGCTCCGTGCCAATACTAATTGTATCAGCGAAGGATACGGACGTGGAAAAGGTGCTAGGCCTGGAGCTTGGTGCAGATGATTACATAGCGAAGCCTTTTTCCATGATAGAGCTTTCTGCCAGAGTAAAATCGGCATTGCGGCGTGCTACCAGTTATTCGGAGACGAAAAAAGAAGAGCAGGTGATAAACCATAAAGATTTAACAATTGATATCAATAATTTCTCTGTTCAAAAACATGGCAAGGAAATCAAACTGACTTCCAAGGAATTCGATATTTTGAAACTGTTTCTTAAGCATCCTAATAATGTTTTTACAAAGGCTCAAATATATACCACGGTCTGGGGAAACGACTACTTTGGGGATGAAAATGTCATCAATGTTCATATTAGAAGACTGCGAGAAAAGATTGAGGACAATCCGGCTGAGCCTCATTATATTATGACCATTTGGGGAATTGGCTACAAACTAGGGGAATAGATGTGTGATAATTTTTTGAAAAGGGGGGAAAAGGCATGGTTTATTTCTTTATAGGGATTACCCTGATTTTAACCGGGATTATCATTTTTCAATATAGAGCAAAGATAGCAAGAGACAAGCAAATAAAATATATGCATGAAAAATTGGATAAGATCATCGCTGATAAAACCAGTGAGAACCTGCTTGTTTTTACCGATGATAAGGAGCTTATTCCTTTATTGATCAGCATCAATCATCTTTTAAACCATAATCAGAAAATATTGGTGGATTATACAAAAAAGGAAGAATCGATTCGGAAAATGATTTCAAATATTTCTCATGATTTAAAAACACCGCTGACCGTTATTGTTGGATATTTAGAAATCATTCAATCGAATAAAGTTATCGAAAAAGAAGCGGGCAAAGAGGTTCGTAAAGCACATGAAAAGGCGACAGAGCTGCTGACATTGATCAATACGTTTTTTGATTTGGCAAAGCTGGAGTCTGGAGATAAGGAGATAACACTCGAAAAGATACATATTAATGAAATTTGCAGAAAGAGCATTTTAGAGTTTTATGAAATGTTCACTCAGCAAGGATTAGATGTTTCCATTAACATTCCAGATGAGCATATCTATGTAGCTGGAAATGAAGAAGCTCTTGACAGAATCCTTAGAAACCTGATATCAAATGCCATCAAGTATGGAAAGGATGGTCAAGTAGTGGGGTTAAACTTAAAACATGATAACGCATTTGCTTACATCGAGGTTTGGGACAAGGGGAAAGGCATTGATGAAATGAATAAAGAAAGCGTATTTGAAAGATTGTATACGCTTGAGGACTCGCGAAATAAGCTGTATCAAGGAAGCGGGCTGGGACTTACCATTACGAAAAGATTAGTCGAAAGTCTGGAAGGTGAGATATCACTATCCAGCAAAGCTTATGATAAAACAGTATTTACTGTGAAATTAAAGAAAATGCCTTCGCAGGAAAACTAAAAATCCGCTTCTGTCCCGTTCTTTGCAAACTTAAGAAATTCGTAAGACTTTGTTAAGAAAAAAGATAATTTTAATGTTTATGATTATTAATATAGCAATTTTGCAGAGAAAGGGAGGGATTTATTATTATGGAATACATTTTAAGAACACATGATTTAGGAAAATCTTTTCATGGAGGTCATGTTGTTTCCAATGTCAATATGAATATCAAGAAGGGAGAAATCTATGGGCTTTTAGGTCCGAACGGCGCAGGTAAAAGTACAGTCATGAAAATGATTTTAAATCTGTTTAAACCAAGCCAGGGCGCCGTTGAAGTGTTTAACGAAACCTTGACGGATACTTCTTATGAATTATTTAAAAGGATGAGTGCAATTATCGAATATCCGATTTTTTATGAGAAGCTAACTGCAATGGATAACTTGGATTTGCATTGTGAATACATGGGTTATCACAATAAAAAAGAGATAGAGGCCGCTTTGGAGCTTGTGAATCTAAAAAACATCGATAACAAATCGGTTAAAAATTTCTCTTTAGGTATGAAACAGCGGCTGGGAATTGCCAGAGCGGTAATCACGAAGCCAGAACTGTTGATATTAGATGAGCCGGTTAATGGACTGGATCCGGTTGGCATTATTGAGATGAGAGACTTACTGGCAAGCCTGAATAAAGAGTATGGCATAACCATTCTGATTTCAAGTCATATTTTAGCGGAAATAGAGCAAATTGCTGACACAATCGGTGTAATGAATAATGGGTATCTAGTAGAAGAAGTTTCCATGGATTCGATTAGAGAAAATAATGCGGAGTATATAGAATTAGAAACCGATGATGCCGGGAAAGCAGTATATATTATTGATTCAGAGCTGAATATAAAAAATTTCAAAGTACTTGATACGAACAAAATAAGGATATATGAATCAGGGACGTCACAAAATCAAATCTATAAGAAGTTAATGGAAAAGGATATTTCCATTACATCCATCAATACAAAGTCGGCTTCATTAGAGGACTATTTCTTGTCCTTAATTGGAGGCGGGAGGAATGCTTAAATTAATTCGTTTAGAATGGCGAAAAATAAATCTCAGACAGTATGTCTTTGGTGCTTTAGCAGCATGCTTTGCTCTTGCCGGATTGTTATTCTTTGCAATGTATATGGATAGAAGTACGTTTGGTGCCACCAGTGAAGATTTTTTCTTCGTGGTTGACAGCACGAGAATGGTTTTTATTGTGTTTGCAGGTATATTAATTTCGAGGCTGTTTATTGAAGAATACAATGATAAAACAATCTCTTTGATGTTTACGTATCCCATCAGCAGAAAAAAGATTATTATCTCTAAATTATTGATTATCATTTGTGCTACATTTTTCTTTATACATGTATCAAGAATCTTTGTAGCAGCAGTTTTATACATGTTAAACAGCCAATTGAATTTTATCGATGGAGGCATAACAATTCATTTGATAATGGAATATTTTAAAAACACCGTGATCTACGACCTTTCTTTCAGCGGTATCAGCTTAGTTCCTTTATTTTTTGGGATGCTCAAAAAATCTGTTAGAACAACAATAATCACATCGATTATCATTGCCATTTTCTTTGGCATAAGTAATGAAAATCTATCAGACCTTTCGATAGGTTCCTTCATTGTCAGATCATTGGTATTTATCATCATTGGTGCGGCTGCTTCGTATTTAGCGATAAGAAATATGGAGCGCAAGGATGTAACGTAGCGATGAGGGTATTCCGGAATATTACTGCCAACAATGTAATTTTCAATGTCAATAGGAAGAGAGGTGAGAAAAATCTTTAAGTTAATGAGTTTGGAAATGAGAAAAATAAATTTTAGCCGATATATAAATAACTCCTTAGCGGCATGCTTTGCCGTTACCGGATTTTTATTCTTCATGCTATATATAGACAGGGAACAATTTGCTGCCAGCAGTACAGATTTTTTATTTCTGATTGACAGTATAACACGAATGGTATTCATCGTTTTTTCAGGAGTGTTAATTTCAAAATTAGTTATCGAAGAATACAATGATAAAACCATTACCTTGATGTTCACATACCCAATCAGCAGAAAAAAGATCATTATCTCGAAGCTATTGATTATCATAGGATTTACCTTTTTCTCTATGCTTCTGTCCAAAATTTTTGCTGCATTTGTTTTATCTATGTTAAACAGCAACTTAGGATTTATTGACGGTGACATAACGATTCCCATGCTCATCGAACATTTTAGAAATACGATTTTATATGACCTTTCTGCCAGTGGTGTCAGCTTAGTTCCTTTGTTCTTTGGAATGCTTAAAAAATCAGTTAGGACGACCATTATTACCTCTGTTATTATTGCCATTTTCTTTGGTGTCAGTAATGAAGACTTATCGGTAGGATCCTTTATTGGTATTCCAGTGACACTTAGTCTTATTGGTATCGTTGCTTCTTACTTATCAATAAAAAACATTGAGCACAAAGATATATCTTAATGACATAAGGTCTCTATTTTGAAAAGACCGAAAAATCAAAATATACAGGAGTTACTAGCGATGAAACAAGACTACATTTATTTGTTATTTACAAACACTGGTACTTTATTGACGAAAGCTATTAGTCTGTATACCAAAGCAGAATACAATCATGTTTCGTTAGCCTTGGATTTGGAATTAAATGAAATATACAGCTTTGGCAGGAAGCATTTACGCAATCCATTTTGGGGAGGATTTGTGAAGGAAAATACAGAAGAGGAACTGTTTCAGAAAGCGGACTGCTCCATCTATGCTTATGCAATCAGTTCAAAACAAAACAAGAAATTACAAGAAACGTTAGCATTTTTTAAGCAAAGAAAAGACAATTACCACTATAACGTAATAGGACTGTTTGGAGTCATGTTTAATAAGCCCATTCCACGGTCAAATGCTTACTTCTGCTCGCAATTTGTGGCTTATCTGCTGATGGAAGCTGGTATGGTTTCTTTTGACAAGCCGCCGGAGCTTATCACACCGCAGGATATTCAGCAGCTGCCTGGATTAATTTCTATCTATCAGGGCAAATTACAAGGCGCAGTTTAACCAGAAGAGGGAGGCTCGAATTTCATACATTTTTTACCGAATAGGAGGATGCTGTTTGAAAAGATTCGTTTTATTAGTTTTCATGCTGATTGTATCCATCGTAACGTTGTTTGTCACTGCTTATTTTCAACGGGATGTCAATACACTGTCGTTAAATGATCCGCAAGTTATCCAAGCAAGTATTATCATAATGATTATTTTGTTCATTCCTCCTGTGTTATTATCTTTTTTCAACCATAAATTTTGGAGGGTTATCTCAGCGATTTATCAATCTATTTTTTTCTTGGGATTTATCATCCTTGTACCGACCGGCGTATTCAGCTTCCAGGCTGTGGGTATCAGTATTGTGTCATTAATCGGTGCAGTTATCAGTCTTTGGAGCATTTTTAGCACATTGCCAGAAAGCTTTTTTAAAGAATATTGATTTAGCGTAGAGGTAGGAGACTTTCTGTGTATCGAAGTATCCGCAGCTCCAGAAATAACATACGACATTATCTCAGGAAAGGTCTTATCCATGGTAAGGCCTTTTCTGTATGGGATAAGACTTATCATATTTTGATTAAAAAATGATCGTTTAAAAATTTTTAACAAAATCTTTTTGACTGTAGAATGACTTATGATACTCTAGCGATAACTTGCATGACTCGAAAAGTATGTTGATATGTAACCAAGTGAAACCCGATTGTACAGCACAGCATATTTCACTTTTAAAAAATGGAATCATAAAACGAAATATTATGCAGTGGGAGTCAGCGCCGTTATCCCCCTCTAAAATAAATTCATTTTCCACGCTTTATTTGAAGGCGGAAGTTTTACGGGCGTTTCTCCGTGATAAAAAGTCAGGTTCGGACGTTTACAAGTTTGATTTATGGTGAATAAAGCAAACTATAAAAGATTTTTTATTAAGTCTCGGTATCCTCTTAGCTTTTCTTATCGTAGAAAAGGGAGTTTTTTTACAAGTATACCCGATAGATTGAATCGTTTCCCGAATATTTCTATTAAATAGGTATCTGGATTGTTTTAAAAGATTTTAAATAAACCAAGGTGGTGAACCGCATGGAAGTTTTATATTTTTCAGCTGGACGTTCTGTTTATGAAATGAAGAAAGAAGCACAGGAATGGATAATGGAGGAAAGACCGGCACCGGTTTCATTTATATGCCTTGCTGCAGATCCCAGTCGGAAAGGACGGCTGTATGGAGGAACCTTTAACGAGGGTTTATGGATAAGTAATGACAGCGGCAAGACATGGGTACCCGCTGGATCAGGAATATCACATAACAGGGTGATGAGTGTTGCAGTCAGTCCAACAGAGGTTAAAAATGGATATCATGTCGTTTGGGCAGGCACCGAACCGAGCGGTCTGTTTCGTTCAGATGACGGAGGGGAAACCTGGGTTGATTGTCCGGCTTTACTGGATTTACCTTCAAAATCTTCCTGGAGTTTTCCGCCTCGGCCGTACACGCATCACGTACGTTGGATTGAACCGGATATTCATGAGAAAAACCGCATATTTGTCGGCATTGAACTTGGCGGCGTGATGAAAAGTGAAGATAAAGGGGGCAGTTGGGAAGATCGAAAACCGAATTCCCAACATGATTGTCATGCTTTAACAACACACCCGCAAGCTCCAGGAAGGATATACGAAGCTGCGGGCGGCGGGTATGCTGAAAGCTTTGATAGCGGAAAGACCTGGCAGACGGTCAATGAGGGTTTGGAGCCATATAACTATTTGGTTGATATTGCCGTAGATTCAGGGGATGCAGATACAATGGTGGCTGCTGCGTCCAGGAGTCCTTATGAAGCATACGATCCATCCCGTGCAAAAACGATTTTAGTACGGCGTGAAGATGGCGGTTCTTGGTCGCCTGTATACAAAGGCTTGCCGGATGCAGAAGGCTCCTCTGTTTTTGCGTTAACTTCTCATCCATTCCAATCAGGTGTTTTTTACGCTGTGAATAATCTCGGCTTCTATCTTTCATTTGATGCAGGACAAAGCTGGGAAAAAGCACCGCTGGATTGGCCGGATGACTTAACGGGAGAAAGAATTCATGGATTCGCGATGGTCGTTTCCGAGGATTAAAAGACCATCGCGTCCATGGTCTTTATACGAATACGGGAATGTTAGATAAATGATATTTAACAAAAAAAGACGCAACGACATCATGGAAGGAGTTGCATTCATGCAAATAAAAAGGCGTAACAAGCGCCAGAGCAGCTTAATTTTTACTTTTACCGCAACGGTATTGCTGGTGCTCAGCGGATGTGTCTCAGAGGAAGAGACGGACCAGCAGCCTGAGCCAAATCCAGCTGAAGATGAAAGTGAGAGGATAACCCCGCCAGTCAATGAAGAAGAGGCGGAGTCCGAGCCGGATGTGCCAGAGACTTATGGTGTCAGCGCAGGGCATCCAGATGCTGTAGAAGCTGGAATGACTGTTTTGGAAAATGGAGGTAATGCCGCGGATGCGGCCGTTGCAGCGGCGTATGCCATTTCTGTTGTAGAGCCCTTTGCTTCAGGAGTTGGCGGCGGCGGGGTAACACTCATTCAAGAGCAGGGTCAAGACCCTGAGGCATATGATTATCGTGAAGTTGTCCCTGAAGGCGGTGTTCCTTCATCAGATATTGGTGTGCCTGGATTTGTAGCCGGGACAAAGGAATTACATGATGACTATGGGACTGCTGACTGGGAGACAGTGATGGACCCGGCAATTGATTTAGCAGAAAGTTCGGAGGTATCTGAAACGTTAGCAGAGCAGCTTCAATCTGCTCAGGACCGTCTGCCGGTTGAGCAGCTGGAGCATTTCTATCCGGATGGGACAGCGATTGAGGCAGGAGCCACTTTAGAACAGCCGGCGTTGGCCGAAGCATTGCGCGATATTCGTGATAGTGAAGGAGCTTCCTTTTATGAAGGGAATACTGGAGAAGCGTTAGCAGCGATTGAAGGACTGGACGGAGACTCACTTGCTGACTTCCGTGTCGGACGGCATGATCCGGTAACTGGAGAGTTTGCCGGATATAAGGTGACTGGTGCTCCGCCCCCGCTTCCTGGTGCCAGTGTCATTCAAATGCTGCAAATCATTGAAGAGCGGGGAACATTAGAAGAAGAACGGAATAGCACGCCATTTGTGCATGATATTGCGATGTCGTGGCGAATCGCTCAAGCATTTGTTGATACGGATTTCGGTGATCCTTTGTTTGTGGATGTTCCGATTGATTCTTACGTTGACCGTGAACAGAATGCCGCTTTAGCAGAAGAAATCTCCAGTGACAGCTTGCTGCCTGAGGACGAAGAGCGGAGTTATGATGATTCGGACCCTAATACGACACATATCACAGTGATTGATGACAACGGCACTGTTGTTTCCACGACGAATACGCTGACCAATTTCTTTGGCTCCGGCACCTACACAGAAGGTTTCTTTTTAAATAATCAAATGTCTCGGTTTGATATTGGTCAAACGGAGCAAAACGAACCTGAGCCTGGACGGCGTTCCGTTACCTGGTCCTCTCCAATGATTGTTGCAGATGAGGAGGGACCTGTTTTAGGGATTGGCAGTCCGGGAGGCGAACGTATTCCAATTATGCTTACGCAGGTGATTGCTGACTGGGTTCAAGAAGACTCGGACCTGGAAGCTGTTGTTGAAGCGGACCGTTTCCATCTGACGGATAATGCGCTTGTGATGGAATCCGCACCGGAAGCAGATGTAAGGGAAGGATTGCTTGATATTGGATATAACGAGATTCGTGAAGCTCCGACTCCACTGTATTTCGGGTCTGTTCAGGCTTTGATGATCGATCGGGAGAATGATGACATCTCTGGCGCGGCTGATCCCCGGCGAGAGGCTGATTGGCGTGTAGAACCACGGGATTAAGCAAGAATCTAGTATTCTAAAAAATGTACTTGGGCATTTTAATGTAAGGAGTTAAAGAGGATTCTATGACATCAATGAAGCAAAAAAATCAACATCAAAGAATTGCTATATTAGACCAAATGCGGGGTGTTGCTTTATTTGGAATCTTTTTAGCCAACGTCCCGGGGCTGTCTTCCGTCGATACGGAAAATTTGTCTCCGGTTAATGAAGTACTAAGAAGTTTAGAGGAGATTATTTTAACAGACAGTACCCGGCCGCTGTTTGCATTCATGTTTGGCCTGAGTCTTATGTTACTTTATAATCGCCTAAAAACGAAGGAAATTAATCCTTATCCGGTATTATTCAGACGGTTATTTTTGCTTGCCCTCGTCGGTGCTGTGCACGGTTTTGCAATTTGGTCGGGAGATATTCTGCTCATGTATGGGATGGCGGGATTTTTCCTTCTGCTGTTTATGAATTGGTCAGCAGCCGGATTGGTTATTACTGCTTTCCTTTTCTGGATCGGCTATACCATTGGAGTGGATGTAATCAGTTATTTCTCATCCTACCATTTGTCCCTGGAAGACGGTTTGAAAGGTCTGTTGCCTGACTCAAAAGAGCCGCCGACAGGAACAGAATATCTTATTATTGAATTTTCTTCGATGGTCGCACACATCAGCTTTTTCCTGTTTGGTATGTATGCGTATCAGAAGGGGCTGCTTACAATAATCGAAAAGCGAAGAAAAACCATGAGCTTATTGTCAGTACTTTTTCTTGTGATTGGGTTAGCGGGGAAAGCAAGCCTTTATGATAGAATTGCGTTACATCCATTGGAAAGCTTCTACCCCTTTTTGGTGACAATTGGCATGATTTTATTCATTGTCCTTTTAGGAACTAGCAAGAGGAGCATGTCGAAGTTGCTTGTCCCGTTTACATCTGTCGGTAAGATGGCGTTTACGAATTACATCATGCAATCTCTGGTTTTTGTAAGTTTGTTTCAATCGAGCGGACGAACGGTTTTTATCAATTTAGGGATTTGGGAGGAACCAAGCTATGCGTTCGCTCTTGGGATTGGAGTCATTTTATTTGCGGCACAAATGATTTTCAGTCATCTTTGGTTGAAAGAGTTCTCCTATGGACCGTTTGAATGGCTTTGGAGGATAGGGACTTATGGGAAAATGGTTTCTATCAAAAGAAAAGCAGAATAGGTACATTTTATATACCAATGTAAAAAAATCCAACTAGCTTGTAGTTGGATTTTTTTACTGACTATTACTAGTGAGCAAATTAAGCCCAAGCACCTTTTCGGAAGACCGGAACACGGCTGCCGTCTTCTTTAATGCCATCAATATCCATTTGATCCGAACCAATCATGAAGTCAACATGTGTTGCTGAACGATTCAGACCAGCTTCTTTTAATTCTTCTTCTGACATCTCCGTTCCGCCTTCTAAGTTGAACGCGTATGCAGAACCCAGCGCTAAGTGATTTGAAGCATTCTCATCAAATAACGTATTGAAAAAGGTCAATCCGGATTGAGAAATAGGGGACGCGTCCGGAACTAAAGCAACTTCTCCTAAGCGGGAAGCACCTTCGTCTTGCTGGACTAATTTTTGAATAACCTCTTCGCCTTTTTCAGCAGTCACTTTGGTTACTTTCCCATTTTCAAAATGGAATTCCATTCCTTCAATGACAGACCCGGCATAACTTAATGGCTTGGTTGACACGACAACACCATCGACCCGGTTAGCATCTGGGGCAGTAAATACTTCTTCTGTCGGCATATTGGCTATAAAACGCTCTCCGCGGGAGTTAAAGCTTCCAGCACCTTCCCAGCGGTGGTTTTTCGGCAGGCCGACCGTTAAATTTGTACCCGGCGCAGTGTAATGCAATGCTGTAAATTGTTCCTTATTCAATGATTCCGCTTTTGTTTCCAGGGTTTTATCTTTTTCCTCCCATGTGCGGATCGCATCGTCATCGTATAAATGAATCGCTTTGAAAATAGCATCCCATAATGCATCCGTTTGTTCTTCCGCTGAATCTAAATCCGGAAAGACTTTCGCTGCCCATTCCGGACCGGCTGCAGCTGCCACAACCCATGAGATTTTATTCGACTGTGTTGCTTGCGATAATGGCTGAAATGCTTCTCCGGATGCTTTTTGCGTTGCAGCGATTTTTTCACCATCTAATCCTTTTAAGGCATCCGGATCATTGGAAACAACATTGATACGGCTGGCACCTTGTTCAATAATATAGTTCATTTCTTCAATGCGATAATCTGGAATATCTGTTAGGGTTTCGGTTGATTGATGCTCAAACCCAAGTCTTGAGATTTTATCGTCTCCCCATTTGACAATAACGCGTTTTGCGCCTTTTTCATAAGCCGCTCTTGTGATTTTACGTGCTAATGGAGCCTGTTCAACATCAATCGTTAGAACGACAGAATGTCCTTCTTGAACGTTGACACCGGTAGAAACGATTAATTCAGCATATTTTTGCAGGTATTCATCAAAATTTTCCAAAGCCATACATAGAGCCTCCTTGTGAAGTTGATATACGATTTTATCGTAGCACAATCATTTATGAATCACAAAATAGGAGCTGAATATCTGTTTACATTGGTCAATGATTTCTTCCTAATAATGATGCAAAAATCAAAAGCCCGGCTTTTTTCATTCGAATGCCAAGCCTATATTGCCAAATTGGTTGCCAGATTTCATTCTCTCCAATGCTTGTTCGATTTCAATAAGCGGATAAACACTATCCAGCACCGGTTTTATTTTGTGATGTGTGATAAATTGTATCATTTGTTCAAATTCTTCCTTCCATTGCAGGGGAGGTTCCTTTTAGCGACTTTCTTTACGGTTATGTATTAGCTGGAGAAGGAATAACCATTGTTCCGGCATTGCTGGTTAAAAGTATCGAGCATTTAAACGTTCATCTTATCCCTGTTAACGGTATGAAACGTACGATTGCCGTCTGTGCTAAAAGCGAGGCGAAAAGAGACAGGCTTTTATCGCTGCTTGATAAAGCTTCGTTTGCTAAAGAAAGAATATCTGAGTTATATTAGATCGTAATAAGGCAGGTCAGTTCATGAAAAAATGTATAAAAGGGAGTGTGCATATGTCAGGAATAACAGAAGGACCAAACCCAAATAAAATATATCCAATAAATGGAAATAAAAATGTTCAATTTATTAAGCCATCGTTAACGAAGGAAAACATTCTAGCTGGTGACTATACTTATTATGACAGCAAGGACGGAGAGCTCTTTGAAAATCAAGTTCTATACCATTATGAAATAATAGGGGATCGATTAATTATCGGGAAATTTTGTTCCATCGGCCCCGGAGTAATTTTTATTATGAATGGAGCGAATCATCGCATGGATGGCTCTACTTATCCATTTAATATCTTTGGAAATGGATGGGAAAAGCACACACCCACCTTAGATATGCTGCCTTTGAAGGGAGATACGGTTATCGGTAATGATGTATGGATTGGGCTGGATGCTGTTATTATGCCCGGTGTGAAAATTGGAGATGGGGCGATTATTGGAGCCAAATCTGTGGTGACGAAAGACGTGGAGCCTTTCACCATTGTTGGAGGTAATCCGGCTAAGCAAATAAAGAAACGTTTTTCTGAGTCAAAAATAAGCGAGCTATTAAAGATAAAATGGTGGGAGCTGGAGCACCAGATTATGAACGATAATATAGATGCCATTCTTAGCTATGATATGGAAGTGCTTAAGCAGATTTCTAAAGCCGATGATTAAATAGAAAAAAGGGATAGAGAAAGCAACTTACCCATTTAAATTATCAGATGAAGGTGATGACAGTGAGCAGAGAAGCAGTTTTACATTATGCAAAAAGAAAATACATCACAGAGCCAGATTATCCCTGGGCAAAATTTTCTAACTACGCTGTGCTTCGGCATGAGGAAAACGGAAAATGGTTTGGATTGCTGATGGATGTGGACAAAGAGAAATTAAGTATGGAAGGAGAAGGGACTGTTGACGTTTTAAATGTCAAATGCGACCCGGAATTGGCATCGATTTTAAGAAAAGAAAATGGAATACTGCCAGCTTACCATATGAACAAAGAACATTGAATCAGCATTCTGCTGGATGGTTCTGTTTCAGAAGATGAGATTTTCCAATTGGTAGATGCCAGCTATCATTTAACCGTATAACAAAATCTGGAGTGCAGCTGACAATGATTATTTACTTCATTTTTGCATAAAAGGAAATTAATTGAAAGAAACGTATGTTCTTTTTCTCGATATAGTGTTATGATAAGATAATGTAATTTACGAATGAAGGAGAAAAAGAGCATGACAGGAAAAACACATATCATGGCTGGAATCACAGCAACGACAGCCATCGTCGCCATCACAGATGGATATCAGCCCGAATGGTTCATTGCAGCAGGCGCAGCAGGGGGCTTGCTTCCGGATATTTGCCATAGCGGCAGCAAAATCGGACGGAGGTTTCCAGCGGTTTCGAAAGTAGTCAATACCCTCTTTGGTCATCGAACCTTTACACATAGTTTATTATTCTTAGCGCTGGTGGCGTTTATTTTATCTAAGTTCATCAGTAATCCTTCGATCACCATGGGGATTTTAGTTGGTATGGTTACGCATTTTATATTAGATGCTGCGACAAAGCAGGGAATCAAGCTGCTGTATCCTGCAAAGATTACGATTCGTTTTCCATTCGCTGCAACAACTGGCGGAAAAGCGGAAGGGATTGTTTTACTGGCGTTGACTGTAGTTACGCTATTTTATGCCAACAATATACTGGCGCTTTTCTAAGCATGTGTTTTTGACAAGCTTCACAGCAGGCAAGGAGGTTATCATGGAAATTCAAATTTCAAAAATACAGAAAGAACAAGCATGGGAGCTTAGGCATGAAGTCATGTGGCCGAATGAGGATTTCAGCTACATAAAGTTAAAGGATGATGCTTCGGGTATTCATTTGGGACTTTTTAAAGATAATATACTGATTTCCATTGTTTCGCTGTTTATAGACAAAGAGGAAGCTCAATTTAGAAAATTTGCGACGCTGATATCAGAACAGGGAAAAGGGTATGGAAGCAGATTGTTAGAGTCCGTATTCGAGGAAGCGAAAAAACATGGTGTGAAAAGAATTTGGTGTAATGCCAGAAAGAATAAGAGCCATTTTTATCAGAAGTTTGGTCTCCAGGAAACGGATAGAAGCTTTATGAAAAATGGGAAGTCCTACGTTATCATGGAGAAATTTCTGTAGTCCTCCAATAAATGAAAGAAGCCGCCTGAGCAGTAAAGGCGGCTTCTTTCATTGAAAAAGCTTGAGTGTCTTCACGACTAATTATGATGCATGGTGTATTAAAGCTATCCAGCCATATACAGAAAGAAACCTTCAATGAATACTTTGCATTTTTTTGCTAAAAATAAATGCTATTACCATTGTTAGGAGATGAATCTGTATGAGTGAACACGAAAAAAATAAAAAGGAACAGCAGCTAGAATCCTATATAAGGGATACCTATAATCAAGAGATGATTTCCAATGAGGGGAAGAAGATTGTAGATGATGAGAATTCATTGACTGCTGGAGATCGCGGCCCGACCTTGATTGAAGATTTTCTTGCCAGAGAAAAGCTGGCCCATTTTGACCGGGAAAGAATACCGGAAAGAGTTGTTCATGCACGGGGCTATGGCGCCTATGGAGAATTTGAACTGTATCAATCTATGAGTGATGTAACAATGGCGGATTTCTTACAGGATCCCTCCAAGAAGACCCCATTATTTGTCCGTTTTTCACAAGTAATCGGTTCACGAGGCTGTAATGAAACAGTTCGTGATGTACGTGGGTTTTCTATTAAATTCTATACAGATGACGGAAATTTTGATATTGTAGCCATCAATTTTCCAATTTTCTTCATTCAAGATGCAATTAAATTCCCTGATTTGATTCACTCTGTCAAACCGGAGCCTGATAATGAATATCCTCAAGGGCAGACAGCACATGACACGTTTTGGGATTTCATGGGCAGCAATCCGGAAACAACCCATATGGCGATGTGGATCATGTCTGACCGGGCTATTCCAAAGAATTATCGTACGATGGAAGGCTTTGGCGTTCACACTTATCGTTTTGTAAACAAAGAGGGGGTTGCCCATTTTGTGAAATTTCACATCAAGCCGGTACTCGGTGTTCATCCGTTAATTTGGGATGAAGCACAAAAGCTTGGCGAGGATGCTGATTTTCATCGAAGAGACCTTTGGACGAATATCAAGATGGGAAATCATGTGGAATATGAGCTTGCTGTACAGATTATTCGGGAAGATCAGGAGTTTATGTTTGATTTCGATATTTTAGACCCGACAAAGTTTTGGCCGGAAGAGGAAGTGCCGCTTCAAAAAATGGGTAAGATAACGCTGAACAAAACAGTGGATAATGCCTTTTCAGAAACGGAGCAGAGTGCGTTTCATCCTGGAAATATTGTTCGGGGAATTGATTACTCCAATGACCCGCTGCTGCAGGGGCGTTTATTTTCGTATACAGATACACAGCAGGCACGGATTGGCGCCAATTACCAGCAGCTGCCTATCAACAAGCCGGTTTGTCCGGTCTTTAACAACCAGCGGGATGGGAACTCACGTCATGTGATTGACCGAGGCAAAGTTTCTTATCATAAAAACTTACTGGCGGAAAACACACCGTCAGAGGTTCCGCCGGATAAGGGAGGATTCGTTACCTATCCTTCGACTGTAGAAGGATTGAAACAGCGTAAAACAGCGGATTCTTTTAAAGATCACTATACCCAGGCAAGGATTTTCTGGAACAGTATGACACCGGTAGAGCGGGAGCATATTATTGGCGCATATAGCTTTGAGCTGGGAAGATGTCTGGTTGTTGCTGTGCGTCAGCAGATGGTGGACCGCTTAGCGAGGGTCAGCAAAGAGCTTGCAGAAGCAGTGGCAAAAAATGTCGGCGTTACCGTGCCGGATGTAGAAGAATCCACTGCTACGAAATCATCACCCGCGATAAGTCTGATGAATACTAATTTTGTGGCGAATACACTGAAAGTAGCTGTCTTTCTTGCGGAGGGCTTTCCTGGCAAAGACGTAGATGCTCTGCTTCAGCAATGGAAAAAGGCAGGCATGCATCCGGTTATTGTCAGTAATAAACTTGGTGAGGTAAGCGGCAGCGACGGCGTAACGTATCAGGTAGACCAAAACTTCCTTACAGGATCTCCATTGAGCTATGAAGGAGTATATCTTGTTGGGGGAACTGGAGTAGATGATTATTTTCATTATCAAGCCCGTACGTTCATTATGAATATGTACAATCATTTTAAGCCGATAGGTGCCAGAGAAGAGAGTGCTCACTTACTGAAGGAAATGGGTATCGAAGGACAGCCTGGAGTGATTATGAATATCGATTCCCAATCTGGGCAGAAGTTTATCGATGCGATGGCGAAGCAGCGTTTTTGGGAGCGTCCGAGTTTCCTTTATAATATGTAAGGTAAAATAAGAAAAACATCAAATTACGATAAAGTAAGTAATTTGATGTTTTTTTCTTTGGGATTTCATTCTGTGTAAGGTTTATGAACGTTTCTTTCTGAAAAGAAATTATTCTGCATTTCTTAAGAAAAGCGGGGAAGGGAAGCTTTTTATTGAATAATAATTATCGCCATACAATGGAATAATGTTCCGCTTTATTGTCCCTTGTCATTCTCCATCCTTTCTGCCTTTAATTTTGATTGAAAATTCCTAAACCAGTCGATTTCAAATTTAATTTTCTCTATACCTAAATCCAGCGTTGCATATTGGAAATAGGCAATTGATTTTACTCCCTCTTCCGTCATAAATTCTGTTGCACCGCCAGCTTCTTTTAAATTATTTATATAGTCACGGCTGAAATTATTTCTCTGATCAATCGTTATGTTAATAGCTTCCAAGCGATGTAATTCTTTTTCTAATTCTTCCAGATAGCTGTTGATAAACGCTTCGTGCTCTGAATGATCTGCGAACCCTTGAAAGAAAAATTTACTTAATTCCATATTTTTTTCCTTGTATAACATAGGAGTTGATATATTTTCTCTAAAATGTTTTACTCCAGCTTCTGTAATATAATATGTTTTTTTGTTTACACTCCCCTCTATGTGTTCTTCAAAAGTAATCCATTCCTTTTTCAATAATTTTTTGATTCCTGCTTGAATACTGCCTGTGCTGTCGCTGCTGACATTAGATAAGGTTTGTTTGATAGATTGCCTTAATTCATAAATCGTTGAACTTCGAATCATCAGAAAGCCTAAAATAATAGTATCCATCGTAATCCATTCTCCTTTAGTTAAAAAATGCTGTAATAAAAAAACACATAGATGACAAGAAAGACAAAGGGGTCATAACATACTTTTCCTTTTTGCTGGAAGATATGATGTTCATCCCTGTATTCAATAATAAATAAAATCCAAAGAAAATACATAATCCTCTTTCGATAGAAAAAGGGAAATCTATTATAATTATCCCGCCAACGTCAAGTATCGTTATAATTGCAATCATTTGGATGACCAGCGAGATTCCGCTTATTATTCGCATTTTTATAGGTAAGATCCTGAATTTACCTCCTAAAGTAAATTCACCTAATGGCAACCCTAAAGTTACCAGCAGCGTAAAAAGTGCAATGAACCCAAAAATAAACGCGCCTAGGAATGAAAAAGAAAACATCACAGTTCCTCCTTGGTCAGCTTTTAAAGCTGACATTACTATTAGTAATATTACTAATAGTAACATTAATTATAACCATTGTCAGCATTTTTTAAATAATAATGAAATGAATTAACTGGAGTAAAAGATCAAGAGAGAATAGATAATATAATAATTTCCAATCTTCCTCAAGTATGGGATTATCAAGTGAATTGCTGTTAATTGTTAAAAAGAAAGTCGTTTGATACTATTAAAAATGCAACAGAAAAATATGCGCTGGAGGTTATAATTATGAAAGCAATTATTATCGAACAATACGGCGATGCAAATCAGCTAAAGGAAAAAGACGATATTCCCGTACCAGAAATAAAAGATAACCAGGTATTAGTAGAAATGCACGCTACGTCCATTAATCCGATTGACTGGAAGCTGCGTGAAGGTTACCTGCAGGAAGGGGTGCCTTTTGAATTTCCAATTATTTTAGGATGGGACGCGGCAGGTGTCATCAAACAAGTCGGTAAAAATGTAACCTCTTTTCAAGTGGGTGACGAGATATTTGCTAGACCGGCCCTTACACCAAATGGCACGTATGCTGCCTATACAGCGGTTGATGAAAAACTGCTGGCGATGAAGCCAAAAAATATCAGCTTTGAAGAAGCGGCAGCAGTTCCGCTTGCAGGTCTTACTGCCTGGCAATGTCTTGTGAACTTCTCTGAAATAAAAAAAGGCGATAGAGTGTTGATTCATGCCGGTTCCGGCGGTGTTGGCAGCATGGCCATTCAGATTGCTAAAAGCTTCGGTGCCTATGTAGCTTCGACTGCCAGCGGTAAAAATGAGACGTTTTTAAAAGAATTAGGTGTCGATCAATTCATTAATTATAAAGAGGAAGACTTTGAAGATGTTCTTCAAGATTATGATATTGTCGTGGATACGCTGGGCGGTGAAATCCTGAATAAAAGCTTCCATGTATTAAAGGAAGGCGGACGGCTCGTTTCCATTGCAGGACAGCCAGATGAAAAGTTAGCCAAACAAAAAGGAGTCAAGGCAGGATTCTTATGGCTTGAACCAGATGGAGGAGAACTGTCTGAATTAGGGAAGCTGATGGAGGATGGGAAATTAAAACCGTATATTGGACATACTTTCCCGCTTATCGAGAACGGATTGAAGGAAGCGCATCGATTGAGCGAAACCCATCATGCGAAAGGAAAGATTGTGATTCAAATTAAGTAAGTACGGTGATTCACCAAAAATCAGGCTGTTGAGCAATATTCAGCAGCCTGATTTTTTTGCTGGAGGAAAGGGGGCAATCTAGTGACAGTCCTTATCGCTTACATAAGAACTCCTTGTACAACAAGTCCAAGCACCAACCCTAGAAAAATAGAAGACAGCGTACCCAACAAGAAATATTCCGCCCAGTTCCGGTCGTTTAACTGCTTAAATCGGGCAATCGACTTGGCGGCAATGATAAATGCAATCGACTGATATGCGCCTGCTGCTGTTAATAGTATCACCAGCAATCTTTCCAGATAGCCGATAAGCTTGCCGCGCGAACGAAGCGGGGTAGAGTAAGTGAAATAATGATATTCCTCTGTAAAACGATTGTCTGTGCTCGGTTGGATTTTTTCCTTTCCGGCAGCTATTTGGTTTTTCAACGTCAGTTCACCTTCAAAATTAGCAAATTCGGATGGTAATGAACCAATGATAAATTTTACAATATGCCCGCTGACACTTGTCGCCCAAATATAAATGATGACAAAAAATAATGCTGTGTTGAGCAGAGTTAAACTGCTTGTCCCATTCAGGTTTAAAAGACTTGCTGTCATCTCTGCAATTGTCATATGAAAGAATAGGAAACAGGTCAGGAGTATCATCATAACGTGTAAGACCTGATCTGCTAGAAAATATCCGAGTTTCTTCATATTATCCGTCGGGCTTTTGGGAAGGGAATCTACAAATTTTATTTTTAATAAATCAATCAAAAGGTGTGTGATTATAATAAAAGCTAAAGGTGAAATAAAATAGGAAATGATATGCTGAAACTCATATTGATAGCCCCATATTACCGCAAGTACAATACCTGTTGTCAGCAGGTGGTGAAGGATGTGTTTTTTTAAATGCTTGATTTTATGTTTCACCATCTGGTCAGATTGCAGCCAAAAATCAGCAATCAAATGTGCGAGAACAAGCAATAATACTGTCATGATAATCTCCTTTCCTCAGGGAAATAATCAGATAGATGTGTGATGATATGATGGTTAATATTTGTTTGCAGCTTATCTGTTAGACGATGGTTATCTTGTGCACCTAATGAATCCAGCACCTTTACAATATTATCAAAAGCATGCAAGATGATTTGCGTTTTGCCCTGTTTCATATGGTGGGATATGGTAGCTGTTGTTCTTTTAAGGTGTTCGCTTACCTTTTTTTGTTGACCGAGTATGAGATATAACGAACAGACGAGAGATTGTATGTCAGTTTGTTCGTTGATTTGTCCCTGCTTCAGCATTAAATTCGTATTAATCAAGATTTCGAACTGCTTGCTAAAAACCGTGAAGTCTTGTTCATTTGATGAAGCAGGCAACGCAAAACGAAACAGCAATCTATCCGGCTGTTTTTTCAGATGATTATTAGCGTTCCTTGCTTGTTTCATCAATGGATGAATCCATGTCTCTATATTTATATCCCTTACATCCTCTTTAATCGTTCCGAATGACAGGCCAAAATAAGGCGGATGATCAGTAAATTTCCAGATGCGGCTGATATAAAAAGCAAGAGTATATGCTGTTGCATAGCCGTTGCTCACAAGTACCAATTCATCTCCGGCGCGGTGACTGATTTGTGTTCCAGCTGTATTTTTGGTCCATAGAGAAATACTTTCTTTTAATTGTCCCAGGTAATCACTTAATGCCTTCCCGATATTTTCTTTTGACGAATTACTTATATCCATAATGAAGATGGAAACTTCCGTTGACATGAATAAAACAGCTCCTTTCTTATTCATCTCAGAGAATAGTTTGGTTATATCATCGAATATATCAAAAGTTAGATGAAATAGTCAAACTTTGTGGAAGTTAGATGATTTAGTCTAATATAATTTGAAATATAAAAAAGCATACCATGACACATCAAACAATAAACAAATCATGTAAAGCTTATCCAAGTCATTTTTTCATAAATGACGCATTTTGTATCACCCTAATTACTTTCGTATACGTGTACATCAGTTTTGCACTTTTTTGCTTCTAGTCACATTTACTATTACGAAAGGATGTTTAAAAAGTCCAATAAAAATGCCACAGCGAATTTCTGCGTTGACAGGATTTTTCCAATACTCACGTATTCAAAACATACGCTCCGTTCGTAAAAATCTCATCGCCTTGAATTTCTTGGTCCTATTTATCGTACTTTTTGAACACGCATTATAAAGAAATGGGGTGAATACGAATGCGCCGTAAGCTAGAAAAATTTGTGGATCCGCTTCCTAATCTACAGCCTTTAAAGCCTGATAAAAAAACAGGGGACGGGGTTCACTATGAAATCACGATGAAGCAATTCAAGCGTAAGCTGCATCGTGATTTACCAGCAACCACTTTATGGGGGTATAACGGTCAGTTTCCCGGCCCGATGATTGAGGCAAATCGGGATGAACCGGTTCACGTGGCATGGCTTAACCAATTGCCGAATAAGCATCTGCTTCCAGTTGATGTATCGATTCATGGCCTTGAACAGCTCCCCACCGTACGTACTGTTGTACATTTACACGGCATCGAAACAAAAGCTGACAGCGATGGACATCCGGAAGCATGGTACACAAATAACTTCCAAGAAACCGGACCTGTTTTTTCAAGAGAAACATTTACGTATCCGAATCATCAGCGCGGAAGCCTGCTTTGGTATCATGATCACGCTATGGGAATTACGCGGCTGAATGTATATGCAGGGCTGGCAGGGATGTATATTCTTCGGGATGAGCACGAGAAATCATTGAACTTGCCTGCTGGGGACTATGAAATTCCGCTTATGATTACAGACCGAAGCTTGAACGCAGATGGTTCCTTATTTTACCCATCACAGCCTGATGATGCAGCAAAAAACCTGCCAAATCCGTCTATTCTGCCTGCATACAATGGAGATACAATAATCGTTAATGGAAAGGCATGGCCGTTCTTAGAGGTGGAACCAAGAAAATATCGGTTCCGGATTTTAAATGCTTCCAATACAAGGTCCTACCAGTTACAGCTTGATTCTAATATAAACTTTCAACAAATCGGTTCGGACGGCGGGCTGCTCAGGCATCCCGTTGAAATCGAAAAAATCGGTTTTCAGCCGGCAGAACGAATCGATGTCATTATTGATTTTTCAAAAGCAGCTGGTCAGTCCATTCTATTAAAAAATGACTTAGGACCAGACGCTGATCCAAACGATGACACTGGAGATATCATGCAGTTCCGTGTTACAAAGTCATTGAAAAATAAAGATAGAAGCCATTTGCCACAAACTTTATCTGTTATTCCTTCATTAAAGCAAAATGATATTTCTGGTATTCGTTATTTAAAATTAGTTGGATCTGCTGATGAATTTGATCGACCTTTATTACTTCTCAACAACAAGCACTGGCATGATCCAATCACGGAAAATCCGCAGCTAGGGACAACAGAGATTTGGGCTTTTACAAACACAACCAACTTCTCTCATCCAATTCACATTCATCTTGTTCAATTTCAAGTGCTGGAGCATCAGCCTTTCGATCTGGAGCAATATAATCAAGATGGCAAAATCATATTTACCGGACCGCCTGAGGCCCCCGCAGCAAATCACCGCGGCTGGAAAGATACCATCGAGGTTCGTGCTGCAACCATTACCAGAGTCATCGCTAAATTCGCTCCATATAGCGGAGAGTTTGTGTGGCACTGTCATATTTTAGAGCATGAGGATTATGATATGATGCGGCCTTATATGGTGGTAGATGATGAAGAAAAGTTTTAATTATATCTATGAAAAGGACTTGAGTTAAAGGGGAGCAGAACGTGTAATAGAAAGAGCATGAATTATCTATATAATCATCTCCAGTATAAAAACTAAAAACACCTTCTAAAAGCCATATAAAATTAACGGCTTTTAGAAGGTGTTTTTATAGAACTATATGCAAAATTTAAAATAAAGCTGTGTATAAAACTTAGATATATTCCATAGGGGATATAAAAGGCTGCTAAACAAAATCAAACAGAAAAGTATGAACCAAACCTATATAAAATGCTGCGGAAGTGGGGAATTTATCCTTTTTGGAGCAACTCTATAAAATTTTGAGCAGATTTGGACAAACTGTGATCTTTGAGCCATATCAACCCGACTGGTCCATTTAACTCTATCGCACTTGATATCCGATAAGCATTTACAGGATACCCGCGATATCGTTTCAGTAGAGTTTCCGGAACAATAGATGCGGCGAAGCCAGACGCAACTAGGTCCATTAAAAGGCTAATGTCAGAGCACTCCCCAATCTTATTAGGGTGCAGTTTAAATCGAGAAAATGCCTCTAAAATCAAATAGTGCACACCTAATCCCTCTGTACTTGGAAACAGGAGAGGATAATGCTGGATTTCAGCAAGTGATACTTCTTTATCAAATGATGTCTGCTCCTCAGACGTAATGAAATAAAAAGGATCGTTATAGAGATGGAGAACAGAAAAATCGTCCAAATCTAACGGCATCCGGATAATTGCCAGTTCGACAATTCTGCCCCTGACTAATTGGCAAAGATGGGAGGATTCATTTTGTTGGATTTTATATGTGATTTTTGGGAATTCCTTTTGAAATTGTTCAAGTGTATGTGGCAATTCGCTAACGGAAAATGTGTTAACACCAATAGTGAGTTTTCCATTTACCCCTTTGCCGACCTCTTTTACCTCTGTTTCGGTTTCTTCCATCCATTGAGTTATTTGCAGCGCATTTGTATACAGAGCTTTCCCTGCTTCTGTCATTTCTAAAAATTTACCGCTTCTTTCGACTAATGTGGCACCGAGTTCTTCTTCCATAGCTTTTAATTGTTGGCTTAAGGGCGGTTGGGACATATGAAGTCTTTTAGCGGCGGCAGAAATTTTCCTTTCTTCTACAATGGCAATAAAATAGCGGAGCTGCCTAATATCCATCGTAAACATCCTTTCTATTTTATTGCGGAGAACCGTCTGTAAAACTCTCCTTATAATGAAGTTTCATTTTGTATATGAAAAAAATAAGTAAATGTAATTAAATTAATATTTTTCATATAACTATCCCCATGATAACATATTTATATCGGGGCAAAGGTTATGATAAAGCTGAAATATTTTTAACGCAGTGCAGCTGCCAAAACAGGGGAAGATTTTTCAACACAGAAAGAAAAGAAGGAGGAAATCAATTTGGAACAAAAGTTAATTTCAGCAGCAGAAGAAGGAAATACAGAAACGGTTTTAAAATTAATAGAAGCTGGAGCAGATATTGATGCAACAGATGAACACGGTGTAACCGCAGTAATGGCTGCGACGCAAAAATATCATACAGATACTGTCAAGGCGCTTATCGAACAAGGAGCAGATATAAATATCCGCAATAGCAACCAGGATAATGTGCTTCTATATGCTGGAGCTGAAGGATTTCTTGAAATCGTAAAGCTTGCTGTTGGAGCTGGAGCAGATACATCATTAACAAACCGGTTTGGCGGAACGGCGCTTATTCCTGCTTCAGAACGCGGACATGTTGATGTGGTAGAGGAGCTTTTAATGAACTCTGACACAGACGTAAACCATATAAACAATTTACAATGGACTGCATTATTGGAAGCGGTTATTTTAGGAAATGGCGGGGAAAACCATCAAAAGATAGTCAAGCTATTAATAGACCATGGTGCTGACGTTCATATTGGTGATAAAGATGGCATTACTCCTTTAGAGCATGCAGAGCGTCTTGGTTTTAAAGAAATTGAACGTATTTTGAAAGAATCGGAAGCATAATTGGTAAAACGAAACATCGCAAGGGGGCGGAGTAACATGTCAAAAAGAGAATGGATGAAACAAGCAGTCACATTAGCAAATGAAAATGAACAAAAGCATCAAGGCGCTCCATTCGGGGCAGTGGTTGTCAAAGATGGAAAAGTAGTTGGTGCTGGTGTGAATGAAGTAACAGCAACGAACGATCCGACTACGCATGCGGAAATTCAAGCTGTTCGTAAAGCCTGTCAAACGTTAAATACAACGAACCTTAAAGGGTGTGAGATATATGCCAGTACAGAGCCATGTCCAATGTGTTTAAGTACGATTTATTATACGCAAATAGATACCGTGTATTTTTCTAACCCCAGCAACCCTGATCAAGACTATATATACAATCAGCTTTCCTTATCACATGATGAAAGGGATATTCACATGATTCATTTAAAAGAATGACTAAATAATTCAGCTGAAGCAGAATCTCCAGGTGTAAAAAAGATAATATTAGCCTTAACTGGAACAAAGATGACCGCAAAATCGAAATGGAATAACAGGATAATTCACTACGGAAGGCCCTTTGCGATAACATTTCGCAAAGGGTTTTTTTATTCATCTCAGCTTTCCATATATTAACACTACTATTTAAACGGATTTATGTTGACCATAGGAATATACGTTCGTATAATGAGTATACAAACACCTATTCGTATTAGGAGAGAGTATGATGAAAAACATTATCATGATGGATTATTCGAAGGAACCTCGGCGGGACATTATATGTATAGATGTCAAATCTTTTTTCGCAAGCGTAGAAGCTGCCGAACGTAAGCAGCATCCTTTAAAATCCCGGATTGCAGTTGTATCCAAGCCGGATAATCAAGGCGGTTTGGTGTTAGCCGCTTCTCCTTTAGTAAAAAAAGAGTATGGCGTGAAAACAGGAACAAGGATTTATGAAATCCCGCAGAAAGCAAATATAGATATCGTGGAGCCTCGTATGGCAGTGTATTTACAAAAGAATATGGAGATATTACGTATTTTTAAGCGTTATGTAGCGAAAGAGGATTTACTTGTTTATTCTATTGACGAATCGTTCCTCGACGTAACGAAATCACATAAACTTTTTGGCAGTACGCATGACATAGCGAGGAAAATACAACGTGATGTATGGAGAGAGTTGGGATTAGTGTTAACTGTGGGAATAGGGGATAATCCGCTTTTAGCAAAATTGGCACTCGATCATCAGGCAAAGCATGACGAACAACGAGGCTTTATTGGGGAATGGCGTTATGAAGACGTTCCATATAAATTATGGAAGATAGAAGCCTTAATTGATTTTTGGGGGATAGGACAAAAAACGGAAGCCAATCTAAATCGGATAGGGATTCGAAATATGTATGATTTGGCTCAATATGATATTGCCAAATTAAAAGAAAAGTTCGGTGTGATTGGTCAACAGCTCTATTTTCATGCACATGGAATAGATCGAACCGTGTTATCGGACACGTACACACCGGAAAGTACCTCCTTCAGCAGAAATCAGATACTAAACAGAGATTATTCGGTTAAACACGATATTGAAACGGTTATTCGGGAAATGACGGATGAGAATGTGGCAAGGTTAAGGAAGCACCGGCTCATGACAGGTGTTGTCAAGCTGACCATTGGATATTCGAGAGATACGGTACTAGGCGGGTTTAGCCATCAGATAAAGATTGAAGCAACGGATTCATCCAAAAAATTAAAAGCGCACATGCTGTTTATCTTTCATAAACATTATAAAGACAATATGCCCGTAAGAGTGATTAATGTTACTTTTGGAAAACTTCAAATAAAACAATCATTGCAACTGAATTTATTTGAATCAGCAGAAGAAACAATAGAAAACGAAGAACTGGATAAAACGATTGATTTTGTGAGAAGAAAACATGGTTATACTTCCCTGCTGCATGCTTCTAGTCTGCTTAAAAACGGAATGGCGAGATACCGTGCGAAATTGCTTGGCGGTCATCGGTCTGGAAAGGAAGAGTGAACGTGGAAAAAATATCGATTACACGAGTTACACCTGAACAGTTCGGGTATAAAGACAGAGGAATTATGAAATGGTTAGGAATGATGTTAAGCGACCATTCAGAAGCGCTCAAAAAAGAAGAAATGAATGATCATCTAATCGAAGTGAAAGCAAAAGAAGAGATGACCGAGGAAGCAATTGCAAACGTGTTGAACCAAGCTTTTGTAACGAATTCTCCTGTTTTGATTCAAGCGAATGTGATGCGAAACGGGAATTATTATAAGGACTTGGAATGTAAAGTATCTGGATATGGAGAAGGTCAGATTCATCTATTTTTAAAAGATGGGCGGGTGACGAATTGTTCCATAGAGGAAATAAGAAATGTGGAGTTTATGAACACACTTGACTGGTATGATAAAAGAAAATGATTAAGAAGTTATTTTTTGAAATCATTTGCTGAATCACTGGAATATTTGTAATATAATAAATAAAAGAATGAATACTAAAGCTATAGGAAAAGGAGAAATATATGGACGGACTTAAAGGGAAAAAAGTTGCTGTTGCTGCATCTCGTCAGGCAAAAGCAATTGATACACTAATCAGTAAACATGGCGGAAACACAATTCAATTACCGATTCAAGGAGAGTATCAGCTGAATGATTCGATTTGTCAGCAGGATGTAAAAAAGCTTGTAGAAAACACATTTGACTTTGTCATACTAACTACTGGAATAGGAGCAGAAACGTTAGAACAATCCGCACAGAAACTCAATATCCATCATAGCTTCATAGATAAACTAAAAAATTCGACACTTGCCATCCGCGGCAGCAAAACAACAAAGTGGCTGAAACAGCATCAACTGACACCAGGCATTCTTTCTGCAGATGGAACAATGGAGAACTTGATTGAATCATTACCTCCTGCAAAAGAGAATGAAGGAAAACAAATTTATTTGCAGACATATAATGAGGATGACGTATATTTAAAAAGAAGTCTGGAGCAGCTGGGTTATGATGTTTATTTATCTAAACCCTATTCTTATAAAGAACCAGACCAACAGATTTTATCGATACTAAAAGAAACCATTACCTCTCAAAATGTAGATGTTGTTGTTTTTACCAGTAAAACACAGGTGCGAAATTTATTTATGAAGGAGGATAAGGAGAAATTGGCGGAAGCCTTTAATCAAGGAATTTTAGCAGCAGCGATAGGAAAGGTGACTGCGGCTGAATTAGAGAAGAATGGCATTGAGAAAGTATTTCAGCCGAAGAAACCTAAAATGGGAGCGATGGTTGTAGAACTAAATAAACAGTTCTCATAGAATATATAGTGAAAAAAGCTTCGAATATTTTGATGGCATTCTATTTCGAAAACCATTCGTTTTAAATAGGCTTTTGCGCTTCTTTAAGTACTGTTTATTTTAAAGCACTCCTTTTAACTAGAAACGAGATAAAGGAGTGCTTATCCTACTTGATATACTGCTTAAATTAAACATGTATGCAGATTTTTTGTCTGATAGGGAAAAATCTCCTGATTCCCTTTCAGACGAACGACCAGATCTGGATTAGCTATAAATAATTGTCCGAATGCTACCAAGTCTGCCTGATTACCTCCAATAATGGACGCCCCTTTTTCAGGTGCTATATTTCCAACAGCAATAAGCGTTTTATCCCAGTATTGCCTGAATAATTCATGAAGCGATTTTTGATTATGTTGAAGCATATCACCGTAGTTTTCTACCGATGGATGGACAATTTTTAGTTGATGCTTGGAAAGAATCCCTGTTATAGCGCATACCATTTCTTCTGGATGCTCCCATACATAATCCTTATCATCATCTTTTTTTTCAGAAATTCGAATGCTGATTCTATTTTTAGGAACAACCTTCTTTACTTCTTTAATAATTAAATCTAAAAATCGCAGTCTATTTTGTAAGGAACCTCCGAACTCATCCTGACGGTCATTTGTTTTCTCATTGATAAATTGATCGATCAGGTAACCATGCGCAGCATGTATCTCAACTCCGTCAAATCCGGCTTCCATCGCATTTTTTGCTGCATCCTTGTAATCAGCTATTATTTGATAAATTTCCATATTATTTAAAGCTCTGGGAGCTTGGAAAGGTTTCCTCAAACGATGCACATGTCCGTTGGCACCGATAGGAGAGGGCGCAACAGGAGCATTCCCTTTTAGAATTTCCGGATGACTTACTCTGCCAACATGCCAGAGCTGAGCAAAGATTTTTGTTTTATATTGATGAACTTCCCGCGTGACTTTTTTCCAGCTTAAGATTTGACGATGCGTATATATCCCTGGTATCCCATAGGTTCCTTTGGCCAGTTTGTTGATGGCGACACCTTCCGTAATGATTAATCCTGCCCCGTACCTTGCCCGTTTTCCATAGTAGTCTGCAATCAAGTAATTCACTTCACCTGTTTCGTTATCAGCAAATCCTCTTGTCATTGGCGCCATTACAATTCTATTATCTAATGTTAAGTTTCCGATTTTATACTTGGAGAAGATAGAACACGTCATATTTATCACCTCATATCAAATTTTAATTCGGTACTGAATTGTTTACAATGGAATGATTAAAGTATATGCTATGGAAAACTTTAAATTTTAAAGTAATTGGAAAGCTGGTGAAAAGGATGTTGGATCATATCGATCATCAAATATTAGATTTATTAAAAAGAAATGCCAGACTTACCTATACAGAAATCGGCAAGCAAATAAATATGTCATCTCCTGCTGTGAAAACAAGGATAGAAAGGTTAGAAGATTATGTAATAAAGCGTTATACGGTTGAGGTAAATAATAAAGAGCTCAATAAAGGAATCCATGGCTTCGTTTTATTTAAGACCAAAAGCTGTGAAAAGTTAATGAATTACTGTAAGGAGAATAGTAATATAATAGATTTATGGAGAATTGGCGGAGAGTATAATTACATGGCAGAAGTTGTTTGTGAAGAAATGGAGGAGCTGGAGCAAATCTCTAAGGATACCACACATTTTGCTTTTTCAAATATACTATCTGTTCTGGGAAATCATCCTGTTAGTAATGACTAAAAATAGAAACGCATCAAAAAACCTGGCGATTTCAAATAAAATCATCAGGTTTTTAATATTTTAAGTAATGTCAGCTTCCATCTTTACGGATTCATTTTTCCCACGTCACATATCATGTTTTACATGCATCTCAATAGGAAACATCTTTTGCAATATGAAGAAATTCCTTTACAGCCGGTGACGCTTCCGCAATAGATTGGCAGGCAAGTGCTACTTCACGGCTGTTTCGAATCGTTAAATTACTGACCTTTATGTTTTGCTGCGTCTTTAAAAACAGCTCAGGACCAACCGTGACCCCCAGGCCTTCCTGCACCATATTCGCAATCGTTGTACAGTCATGCACTTCAAAACGAATAGAAGGTTTTATTTGTGCTTCTTCAAACAATGCTTCTACATGGGATTGATACATCCCCGTGGGCATAATAAAAGATTCTTTCGCTAATTCAGCCATATCCACTGTATCCCCGGATTGAAATCGATGTGCCGGATGATAGGCAACCACCATATCATCTTTGATAAGAGGGACAAAATCGAAATTTGGATTAGCTTCTCCTTTTACAACAAATCCAATATCAATCACTCCAGAGCTCAACCACTCTGTAATTTCTTCGTAGGTGCCTTCGTAAAATTTAAATTCTATTTTCGGATGTTTTTTCTGGAATTTGGCAAGCAGCTTTGGCAATAAGCAGGAAGAAGCACTTGCAAATGTACCAATGCGAATGATACCAGTCTCTAAGTTAGTTGCCAGAGCGATTTCTTGGTGAATACTTTCCATTCTCTTCAATACTTCCCGGATATGAGGGAGCACTTTTTGTCCTACTTCCGTCAGGGTTATTCCTTTTCTGCGGTCACGAATGAATAAAGAAACATCCCATTCAGATTCCAAACTGGCAACTGCATGACTTACTGCCGATTGTGTCATATTTAATTTTTCAGCGGCAGCGGTAAAGCTTCCCAATTCAAATACGGTCGCAATAATTTCAAAACGAACAATGCTCATGAGTAATTACTCATCTCCCTTATTAAAAATATCAATTTTACTTATGTTAACACGGGATTTACAATAAATTCAATGTCTAAATAAGGGAGAGGATACAAAATGAAAAACAATATAAACCAATTTACAATTATTCTTTTGGCCTTAGGAGCTTTTGTAACAGGAACAGGGGAGTTTGTGGTTTCAGGATTATTGGAACTGATTTCTTTTGATTTGGATATTTCTATTTCAACTGCCGGACAATTGATTACGATTTATTCCTTATCTTATGCTGTTGGCGCTTTGGTATTGGTTATCTTAACCTCTAAATTTGACCGTAAGAAGGTCCTTTTATACGCCATCGTTATGGTTATTCTAGGAAATCTGGTTGCGTTTTTCAGCTATCATTTTATCGTTCTTATGCTGTCCAGAGTTATCCAGGCAATGAGCGGAGGATTATTTATTGTAGTAGCTACCAATTATGCTGCTCAAATTGCAGCACCTGAAAAAAAGGGAAGCGCCATGGCAACAGTGCTTACGGGTTTTACTATCTCCTTAGTACTTGGGGTACCCTTAGGAACATTTTTAGCAGGATATGTAGATTGGCGGTATATTTTCCTGATTATTGCACTTGGTACGGTATTGTTATTAGCAGGACTGTATAAATTATTGCCGGCTATTGAAGGAAACCAGCCGCTGCCGTTTAAACAGCAATTGCTGATTATCAAAGATAAACGGGTGCTTACGGGGTTATTGACGACCATTTTTTGGATTTTAGGGTATACAATGGTCTTTGCCTATATTGCTCCATTGTTAAGTAATACAGCTGGCTTTTCCATAGAGATGACAAGTATCGCTTTATTTGTTTTAGGAGCTTTTGCTTTTATCGGCTCCCGTTTTGGAGGATACGCGGTAGATAAATGGGGGCCTGATCGAACCATATCGCTTAGCTTATGTATCCACATTATTGCGTTATTTGTTTTGGCATTGACACAATATACCATGACAGGCGTATTTATCACGTTGGCAGTTTGGGGAATAGCAACATGGACAACCACGCCGGCAAAGCAATTTTATTTAGTATCTTTAAAGCCGCAATCATCTGAAACCGTACTGAGTTTTAATACTGCATTAATGAATGTGGGAATGATGTTAGGTTCTGCGCTGGGCGGTCTTATTATTCAGTATATAAATATCGTCCATTTAAGCTGGATTGCCGGATTATTTGTAATTATCGCGTTTATTTTCATCCGGTGTTCTTTCTACTTAAACAAAAACGGGCAAGGTATTTATGAAATGAATGAATAGATAAAAGAACCCCAACGATTCTCTGACAAGTTGGGGTTCTTTTCCTTGAATAAAGGTTTATTCCTGAATAGTTACATGAGGACATCGTTTTTTTAATTCCGTGATAAATTCTCTTCTATTCTTTGGTGAAATCTTTACACTGCCAAGGATGGCTGAATCGTAAAATAATTCAAGTCCATTCCTGGCAGATAGAATGCGATAACCAGTAAAGATATCTTTTGTCGGCGAAATTTTCCTTATACTTTGATAAGCGATTTTACTCTTGAATGGTCCGCCTTTTACTAACAGATAATTGTCATAAAAAATATACTTGATCGAAAAAGACATCCATAACAAGGCTCCTGCTAAAATAATAAAGATAGCAGTCATTATTATGACGATGCCCATGGATGCCTCTTTATCAATGAGTGGAGGTAAGAGCGTTACGGCACCTATTAATAAAACCACAATGGACATAATCGTTACGAAAAAACCGTCTACTTTTGAACGAAAAATCATGGCGCGTTCCCACCTTTCTTGCAGTTGTTTTCCAAATATATTTTCTTATTGTTTCTATCCAACCATTATAAGGGGTTTTTCTCTTTATTTCATTCACCCCAATGAAGACTCTGCTCTTTCATCAATGAAATCATTGCTTGCATAGCAGGGGAGAGCTGTTTGTTTTTATGGTTCACAATAAACGTAGCATTTCCTGTATGGTTTAATGAAATAAATTCACCTAGAATTTGTTCGGAAGCAAGTTCCTTTTCTACCGCGAAATAGGGCAGGATGGAAAAACCGAGTCCGGAAAGCACGCATTGCTTAATTGCTTCCAAACTGGAAAAGTTTAATGTATTTTTTGCCTCGATTTGTTCTTCCTGTATATATGCTTCCAGCATGCTTTTATAACTGCAGCTTTCTTCGGTGGAGAGAATCGTATTTTCACTATCTTCTGGGCAGACAGGCCATACCAGAACAGTCGATTCATCCTTTATTTTTTCAATCGTCAGCTCTTTATCAAACCAGACATTTCTTTCCAAAACAAAGGCCATATCAATTTGTCCGTTCTTAAGCGCGGCAGAAATCTCCTTATTTTCAAGAGAACGTAAAGATAACGACACATCGGGGTATCTTTTTTTGTACTCCATCAGAATGGACGGAATCCTGTATTGTGAGAAGATTTCTGTAACTCCGATAACAAGACTGCCCTTTGGCGCATCATTCATATTCATGGTTTCCGCTGCTTCATTGTATAAATCAACGATTTTAACAGCATATGGGTGAAATTGGGTTCCGTAGTTTGTCAGAAATACTTTTCTGCCAATACGGTCGAATAAAGGTTTTTTTAATTCCTTCTCCAGCTCCTTCACGTGTACCGTCACCGATGATTGTGAATAATCCAGATATTCCGCTGCCCGTTTAAATCCGCCTTTTTCCACGATTGTTTTAAACGTGATTAAATGACGTAATTCCATCTATTTGTCCTCCTTGATGAATGGTTTAATATTATTAAATCATTCATTTAAAAAGATTCGTTTTATTAAACTGTTATGTATTAGTATAATCAAATCATGTTCTGTTGGAAAGGGGGAGAGCAGAAAAACTTAAAAATGAAAGAGAGGGCTTTAGATTGAAAGAAAGATATCCAACATTATCACAGCCGGCTACATTATTAGGGTTATTTATTCTTTTGTTAGCCGGTTTTATGACCATTCTTGATCTTTTTATAGTGAATGTGGCAATTCCGAGTATACAAGGAGATCTGGGGGCAAGCTTTTCACAAATCGCTTTTATCGTTGCTGGTTACGAACTTGGTTTTGGCGTGCTTTTGATTACTGGAGGCAGGCTCGGGGACCGTTTTGGGCGCAGGCGTCTGTTTATCGTGGGGATGTTTGGCTTTACTATTACATCTGCATTATGCGGGCTGGCAATTAATCCAGATATGCTAATCATCGCCAGAGTACTTCAAGGCCTGACTGCTGCGATGATGCAGCCGCAAATCTATTCTTCCATTCAGGTCAATTTTTCAGGCAGGGAAAGAGGAATTGCTTTCAGTTTGCTCGGCATGGTATTAGGCCTTGCTGCCATTGCGGGGCAAGTGCTAGGCGGTTTTATTGTAGAAGCCGATTTTGGAGGACTCGGCTGGCGGATGATTTTTTTAATCAACATTCCAATCGGCATTTTCTCCATTCTTATGGCGCGGTTCATCCCGGAATCGCATGCTCCGGAGCGTCCACTGCTGGATTGGGGCGGAGTAGTTATTGTCAGTCTTGGACTGATTTTATTTCTTGTCCCGCTTATTGAATCACAGAATCATGGCTGGACGATATGGAGTTTCTTATCCCTTGCTGGGGCAGCATGGATACTATTTGGTTTTTGGCGGCATCAGGAGAGCCGGCGCCTTACTAAAAGGCAGCCGCTGGTAGATACCATGCTTTTACGCCAATCCCGGTTTGCCATGGGCGGCAGTCTTGTCTTGCTGATATATTCTACTTCGTCCGTGTTTTTCTTGTGCTATGCGTTATTAGTACAAACAGGGCTGGGTTTAAGTCCGCTTTCCGCCGGGGTTCTTTTTGTGCCCTGCAGTATCGGATTTACTGCTGCTTCGATAGCAGCGCCCCGCCTGGTAGAACGTTTTGGAACGATGACGATCTTTTGGGGCGCTGTCTTTTATACCTTTTCCTTTGCTGTGTTAATCTGGCAAGTATGGACTGCAGGAGGCGATTTGGTAGCTGTTCATTTAATTACAGCACTTGTTTTTGTAGGGATTGGCCAAGGATTAGTCATGACACCGCTCTTAAATCTGGTATTAGGGTTTGTAGAAGAAAGCAAAGCAGGCATGGCCTCAGGGATTATTTCTACTTTACAGCAGGTTGGCGCAGCTATCGGCCTGGCAGCAGTAAGCATATTTTTTGGGAGTGTTGTTGCTGATGCTGATGGGGGAGACAGCGGTCTATATGCTTCTGCTTTCGTCAGTGCGATGTTTTACAATCTTATTGCCTCATTAGTTTCCGCAATTCTGCTTTGGAAAATGGCAAAAGAGCGGGCGGAAGGAAGCTGATTTATTGTTTTAATACTATAAAACAGATAAATGGGAGGATTTTGTTAAAAAGCACTATTCTTTAATATGTACTTCTTTATTGCTATTTGGAATTGACGGCTATCATTTATCTGCTTGATTAACATTTAGTTTTAATTTAAGTAAAGGATAACCATGGTATATTTTATGCTTAACATTTGAAAACTGAAGTAAGAAGAAAAACAGATCATTTGTATCATTTATTAAAAGATAACAAGTGGTCTGTTTTTATATTTTAAAATTCACTCTCCAAACCTGCATCTCAATTATTTACTGCAAATCTCTAAAGCATTTTTATTTTTCTCCATAAATTCCTCATGCGTAAAACCCCATGCACACATATCTCTTAAAATAGGCTCCAATGATTTTCCATGTGCTGATAAAGAATATTCTACTCTTGGCGGAATTTCCTGGTAGACAACACGATGAACCAGTCCGTCTTTTTCTAACTCCCGAAGCTGCTGTGTAAGTACCCCCTGCGTTATTTCAGGCATGAGGCGTCGTAATTCTCCGAAGCGTTTTGTGCCCTTTTCTAAAAGGATGAATAAGATATGCGGTTTCCATTTACCGCCAATTGCTTGAAGCGCAGTTACAATTCCGTATTTTGATAAATCGTCCAAAAGAACTTTCCTCCTTATAGTAAAAGCTGTCAGTCACTATTTCATACGAAGTATGTTAACCATACCAGAGAAAATAAAGAAAAGTAATCAATTTGCCTTACAGAATGCTAAGTTTGTAGATATGGATAAAAAATTATAAAGCTGAACTTCAGATGGGGCTTTAATTGTACCCTTTACCATACTGAGTATGAAAAATATGTCTACTTTTCAAGTGAAATCCTGCTCGCCATAATGAAAGATGTCAACAGTCAGTAAGCAGAGGGGGATAAATCAATGACATTACCATTTAAGAATAAAATTGCATTTGTTACTGGTGGAAGCCGGAAGTAGAAAGAGGTACGGAAGAAATTAAACAAAAAAATTTGGACGATATACATGAATTTGTACGGAACATCATAATGTAACACTTATTTTGTACTGTACCGGAGATAAAAATATAAATTTGGAGTGAATACAATTGCCTTTTGCAGTTTTTATATTAGGTTTTCTTATATTTTCACAAACAACATCAGAATTTATGGTGGCTGGAATTATGCCATCTTTATCCGAAGAATTTGGCGTATCAATTGCAGCCATCGGTTACCTTATTTCAGCATACGCAGCAGGCATGATTGCAGGTGGACCGGTTCTAACCATTGCTTTACTAAAGGTTCCGTTAAAGAAAGGATTAATGACTTTAACACTTGTCTTTCTGATTGGACAGACCATTGCTGCCGTTTCTCCCAATTATGAAGTGATGATGGCGGCGCGTGTCGTACAAGGGATAGCTTCTTCCGCAACGTTTGGAACAGCAATGTCGCTTGCTTACCAGCTTGTCCCCGCTCATTTACGAGCACGGGCTGCTTCTGTCGTATTAGGCGGATTAATGATTGCAACTGCTGCCGGAGTCCCATTTGCGATGGTGTTTAATTTGTATTAAGGCTGGCGTGCCAGCTTCTGGGCGGTTGTTGTCTTAGTATTTATCGCAGCTATATTCGTACAGTTCCTGATTCCATCCTTTGAATCACAGCAAAAAGAAAGTATCAGTGTCAAAAAAGAAATCAGTTCCTTTAAAAACGGTTGGTTATGGGCTGCCTATACGACGAATGTATTTATTATCGGTGCTACCTTTGCGGCATTCAGCTATTTTACGCCAATCCTGACTGAAGTCACAGGATTTAGCGGTGGTGTTGTTCCTTTTATTCTAGGAGTCTATGGTGCAGCAACGGTTATTGGTAATATTATTGTCGGCAGATTAGCAGATTTGCATATGATGCCTGTCATGACGGTTGGGCTAGTTATTCTGACAGCTGCACTGATTCTGTTTGGATCCTTTGTGGAAATTCCTGTCATCGCTGTTGCCGCAGTTATTATCATCGGTTTAACCGGAGTGTCTTTAAATCCTGCGATGGCGAAACGGGTTTTAAGTGTTTCAAATACAGGAACGCTGGTAGCCACAGTAAATAACTCTATGATTAATCTTGGACTAATGATCGGTTCATCTGTTGGCGGATTAACGATTGATGCCAGGTTTGGAGTCACTTCTCCTTTATGGGTTGGCGTTATCCTGGGGATTATTGGATTGACTACATTGCTTCCGTTTATTCGAAGGGATAAATTTACTGTAAATGCTTAGCAAGGAAATAAAGTCATTTGTGAAATTCTTCTAAAACAAATTGTTGAACTCTGCTTACATTTATATGTCTCATCCAACATCAGAAAGCAAACATCGTTTTATTTTTTAAATCCCGGGAATAGTTTTAAATAACGAAGCCATTATTTTGGAGGGATTATTTTGAAAAAAATAGGCGTTGTTTTAGGACTGTTTTTATTTATTTTCGTATTGGCGGCATGCAATAATACAAATGAAACAGATTCTGAAGAGGAAACACCGTCAAATAATGAGGCAGATTCAGAAGAAGATGGAAATGAGACAGATTCAAACAAACCTGAGGAGGATGCTGCATCTGATGAGAATCCGGCGGAAAACGAGGAGGAAAACAACCATTCCGATAACGAAGCAGAAGAGCAGGACTATACAGAAGAACAGGTCTCCGGTGATTACCTGATTCACGCTGAGTGGCTGGATGGCACGGATTTATTGCTTTACTTCACGCGGACAGCGGATGAAATGACACGTGAGGAGCGTATACATCAATCATTAATGGAAAGTGATCCTTCGCAACGTGATCTATTTTCTGCTACGACCAATTTTGAGGTCGACGGAACAGCAGTAAACTTATACTATAATGAAGATGATGATTTAAGTATGGCATCCACGGAATCGGCGATGTTTTGGGAAGCACTGAATGAGATTGGCTTTCGGTATGGCTTGGATGAATTTAACCTTTTTAATCAGGATGGAGAGAGAGGACTTACTTTTGCCGAAAATCATTGGGAAGAACCGGTCGAAATCGAGCAAGAGCCGAATCGCGGATACTATGTTATGTCTCCAGAAGAAACAGAGCGGGGGGAGCACACGTATATCAGCGGGGCTGTAGCGGAAGAAGAAATCGCTGCGGAGGATGGCGAGTTATTTGATTTTGACCAGACAATTGAAGCGATGGCAACCACAACGAACGACAACGGGTCTTATCACTCCGGAATCTACGAAGGCCTGGAAGTCGAAGAAGCAAGGATTGATGGGGATCAAGCGGTTGTGACATACCATATCAATGATGATGCAGAACCGACTCAACAAGAACGTGAAGATTTTGAACAGGTTCTTCAACTAACTGCGCTTGATTTTCAGGTTGAGGAGCTCCGGCTGGTAAATGAAACGGATCAAGTTATTTCCACCTACCCTTTATTGAATGAAGCAGGTGACAATAATGGCACAGCAGAAGAGGATGATAACCAATCCGAAGATACTTCAAACGCAAATGAACAGGAGGAAAATACCGAAATAACGGAAGAGGATGCGACAACAAACGTGTTTGACTATGTAGATGAGCATAGCGACACTAACCGGGAAGATGTGAAAGCCATGGTACAAGATGACGAGGACGAAGAAGGCTATTATACTGTTCAAGCATTTGTATTTTCAGGAGAAGAAGGGGAAGAGCAGATGACGAACACCATAGGCTGGTATCTGGTAGATAAAGAAACCGGGGAAGTCAAAGAAAAGGAGCTTTAACGAACAGAATAGCTTGATGGTTATTCATATAGAAAGAACTTGTTTTGATTATTTTTTCAAAATAGGTTCTTTCTATTTATTTATCAGAATATTATTGCACACCAGGAAGAACTTGTATATATTGATAGTACAACATGACAGATTACTAGCTTATATTCCATCTGATTTATTGAGATTTATAAAGTTGAAGGAGGAGACAGTGTGGAAGAAAAGATAGAAAACGCAATACAAGATATTTATCCCGATGATTTTTCCTGGTGCTACGGATGCGGCCGATTAAATAAAGATGGTCACCACCTGCGGACTGGATGGCAGGGAGATAAGACAATTACCTTTTTTACGCCTGATTCAAAGTACATGGGAATCCCGGGTTTTGTTTACGGCGGGTTGATAGCTTCGTTAATGGACTGTCACGGGTCCGGATCCGCTGCACTTGCTTTACACCGCAAAAATGGGAATGAAATTGGTGATGGTTCGATACCGCCCAGATTTGTCACGGCAGACCTCCATGTGGAATTCCTGCAGCCAACTCCACAAGATACGCCGCTAAAGGCGGTTGGAACAGTGGAAGAAATCCATCCCAAAAGATGGAAGGTCCATACAGAAATCTTTGCAGATGATGCTCTCTGCGCACGTGGAGAGGTCGTTCTTGTCGTTATGCCGAGTACGTTTTTAAAATAGAAATTTGTTTCGAATATCATGCAGTAAAGTGTGTTAAGTTAACATAATGGAAGTTAGCAAAATCCCAAATACCAAGTTACACTTTTTTAGAAGTGAGTTGTTATTTTTTTAGCAAAAGGAAATTACCGAATAAGTCTCGATAAGCCTGTACCAAAAGGGAAGGGACGTATAACTAGGGACGACTTGGCTACATCGATGATAGATCAGTTGGAAAATCCAGATTCTATCGGCAGCGTTGCTTATGTTTGCGCCAAATAAATAAAAGTTAAATTGATTCATAGATAAAAAGACTAGCAGTTTCCCGCTAGTCTTTCCACCTTAATTACGAATTAAGTGATCAAATGCACCTAAAGCCGCAGTGGCTCCAGATCCCATTGAAATAATGATTTGTTTATATGCGCTGTCTGTGCAGTCTCCTGCAGCGAATACGCCAGGAATATTCGTGGAACCGCGTTTATCTACAATGATTTCTCCAAATTTGCTGCGTTCCACCGTGTCTTCCAGCCATTCCGTATTTGGCACAAGGCCAATTTGTACAAAGACACCGGCAAGTTCGATGCTGTGTTCTTCTTCTGTTTCACGGTCAACATAGCGAAGACCTTGCACTTTTTGATCACCATGGATTTCAGAAGTACGAGCATTTGTGATAACTGTTACGTTTGGCAAGCTATATACACGCTCTTGTAAAACCTTGTCTGCTTTCAGTTCTGGAAGGAATTCAAGAACTGTGACATGCTTAACGATTCCGGCTAAATCAATGGCTGCTTCAATCCCGGAATTACCTCCGCCGATAACCGCAACATCTTTTCCTTCAAAAATCGGTCCGTCACAATGTGGGCAATAAGCAACACCTTTATTTTTGAATTCTGCTTCCCCAGGGACGCCAATATTTCTCCAGCGTGCACCGGTGGAAAGCACAACTGTTTTACTTTTCAGTGTTGCGCCATTTTCTAGTTCTAACTCAAATAAGTCTTTTTTCTCCAGCGATTTAGCACGCATCGAGTCCATGATATCTACTTCATAATCACGAACATGCTCTTCCAGGCTTGCTGCCAATTTCGGACCTTCTGTATATTTGGTAGTGATAAAGTTCTCGATGCCCATGGTATCTTGAACCTGTCCGCCAAATCGTTCTGCTACGACACCGGTACGAATTCCTTTTCGTGCTGCATAGATAGCTGCGCTGGCGCCAGCAGGACCGCCGCCGACAACAAGCACATCAAATGCTTCTTTATCGTTCAGGCCGGATACATCCACAGTTGTATTTCCTAATTTTTCAAGGATGCTTTTTAGGGTTTGACGTCCGTTAACAAAGGATTCCCCATTTAAAAAGACAGATGGAACAGCCATCACGCCATTATCGTCTGCTTCTTCTTTAAATGCAGATCCTTCAATCATAGTATGCGTAATTGCAGGGTGAACCACGCTCATTAAATTTAACGCTTGAACCACATCAGGGCAATTATGGCAGGAGAGGCTGACATACGATTCAAAATGCAGCGGCCCCTGTAATTGCTTGATTTGTTCCAGGAGCTTCACATCTGCTTTCGGCGGCCGTCCGCTTACTTGTAATAAAGCAAGGACAAGAGAAGTGAATTCATGTCCAAGTGGAACGCCGGCAAAAGCGATACCTGAATCTTCTCCAGGACGATTTACGCTAAAGGTCGGAGTGCGCGGGAAATCACCTTGTTCAATCGTGATTTTATCAGACATTCCTGCAATTTCATTGACCAGTTCTTCTGCTTCTTTGGAAACATCGTCAGCGCCAAAGCTTACTTTGAGTACAATGTCATTTTCCAATAGCTGCAAATATTCTTTAAGTTGTGATTTGATTTCTTGATCGAGCATAGTAAACCTCTTTTCTCTATTAAAATCGGAAAAACTAAAATAAATCTCTTTGTTCATAGCTGTCTCGGAATTTCCCCTGATGGAGAAATCTGCATCAATAGACTGTATAACACAAAGGAAGTTCGACGCACGTAACGCCGAACCCCGTTTAAATTAAAATACAGCCGTTAATCGGCTAACTGTGCTTTCTTAGATTTTTCCTACTAAATCAAGGCTTGGTTTTAACGTTTCTCCATCTTCTTCCCATTTAGCAGGGCAAACTTCATCTGGATTTTCACGTACATATTGTGCCGCTTTGATTTTATTGATTAATGTGCTGGCGTCACGGCCGATGCCATCAGCATTAATTTCTACAGCTTGGATAACGCCATCTGGATCAATAATAAATGTACCGCGGTCAGCCAGTCCTGCATCTTCTCTTAATACTTCAAAGTTACGGGAAATTTGCTGAGAAGGGTCACCAATCATCGTATATTCAATTTTGTTGATAGCATCTGATGCTTCATGCCATGCTTTATGCACAAAATGTGTATCTGTAGAAACAGAATAAACCTCTGTACCAAGATTTTTTAATTCAGCATATTGATTTTGTAAGTCCTCTAATTCGGTCGGGCAAACAAAAGAGAAGTCTGCTGGATAGAAACAAACAACGCTCCATTGACCTTTGAAATTTTCTTCGGATACATCTACAAATTCACCTTGATGAAATGCAGTTGCTTGAAATGGTTGTACTTCTTTACCTATTAGTGACATAATGTATGTCCTCCTTGCAAAATAGTAATCTTATAATTATTGATTTTTATTAATGAAAACAATAATTATAATCTAATAATAATTATTATAAATTAGAGATAATTTGTCAAGGAACCCAAGTGAAAAAGTGCATTATTTCACTTGAATTATTAACAAATTGTGAACGAAATAAGCTGTCTTATGTTGTTCTTTTATTCTAAAATTGAATAACTAATTGAGAATAGAGTATAACATTTGCGAACGGATTCGGCAAATGAAAAAGGGGCAATTTGTGTTTTTCTTCACAGGACTGCAAAGAACAATTCCAGAAACAGATAAAAGCAGGGGCGGCGTTTCAAAAGAAATCATAGAAGGGCGTCATAGAATAGAAAGGCTTCATCTATTTGGCCGCCGTACAATAATTTTAAAATATTGTTTGCCATACAATTATTGTGTTGTATGGTTTTTTCATTCGTGATAAGCTATCTAAATATTATGATTGTTACTAAAAAAGAACTGTATTAGTATGAAGGCGGGATAAAATGGCGAAAGATGATGAAATGAAATCTGGAGATAATTCAGCTTGGCTGCAATCTTACATTGATTCTCCAGAAAAACAAAAGCAATTGTATAAGAAAACGTTAATCGTTGTAATTATGTCTCAAATATTTGGCGGTGCAGGTCTTGCGGCCGGGATTACCGTAGGAGCACTCCTGGCTCAGGATATGCTGGGAACGGATAGCATAACAGGGATTCCTACAGCATTATTTACCTTAGGATCTGCAGGGACAGCGTTATTTGTAGGACGGCTTTCTCAACGCTACGGACGTCGTTTTGGACTTTCAGCAGGTTTTTTAACTGGAGGGATAGGCGCCATTGGTGTCGTTATGGCAGCATTAATGAACAGTATTGTCCTTTTATTTATTGCGCTGTTTATCTATGGGGCAGGAACAGCCACCAATCTGCAAGCGCGTTATGCAGGAACAGACTTGGCAGGTTCAGCACAACGGGCTAAAGCTGTAAGTATGGCCATGGTTTCTACTACATTAGGCGCTGTTGCCGGACCGAATCTGGTGGAATTTATGGGGGATGTTGCGATATTTCTGAGAGTACCTGCTTTGGCAGGCCCATTTATATTAGCTGCAGCAGCTTATATACTAGCAGGATTGATACTCTTATTTTATCTGCGTCCTGATCCGCTGCTTGTAGCGAAAGCCATCTCTAATGCCGAGAAAGGCAACAGCCATTTGAAGTCAGAAGAAAACACGGGCGGGTTACCTAAAAACAGAAAAGGTATTTGGGCAGGAGCTGCAGTAATGATTTTAACGCAGTTTGTTATGATTGCTATTATGACTATGACGCCGATACATATGGGGCATCACGGACATGACCTGCAGGCTGTCGGCCTTGTGATTGGTTTTCATGTTGGTGCCATGTATTTGCCTTCTTTAATAACCGGGAGCTTAGTTGATAAAGTTGGCCGTGCTGCGATGGCTGTTGCCTCCGCGGTTACACTGCTTGCTTCTGGTGTTTTAGCTGCTTTGGGGCCCGCGGATTCGATGGCAGTACTTATTACTGCGCTCGTGTTACTCGGTCTTGGATGGAATTTTGGTTTGATTAGCGGAACCGCAATCCTGGTAGACGCTACTTCATTAGACAGCCGAGCGAAGACGCAGGGAACCGTAGATGTCTGGATTGCTTTGTCCGGAGCGTTAGGGGGCGGAATATCTGGTATGATTGTAGCAAATTCCAGTTATGCATTTCTTTCCATTGGCGGTGCGATTCTTTCATTACTGCTTATTCCTATCATTATTTGGGCAGATATTAATAAACAGAAAAGAGCTTCATAGAGTGATGCGAAGGTTATTATTCTATACATCTTTTGGAATAAAAATGAAATAACACATATATCTATCTAAAATGCTTGAAACTTTTAACCTCAAAAGTTCAGGCATTTTAGATGCTCTCAAAACCTTATGAAAGGATGCTATCTAGTAATCGTTTAAGAATAAGCAGGCCATGCTCGAGCTCTTCAGTTGTTTCCGGGGCACAAACGGCAACTCTTACAGCTCTTTCTGGAGAACTGTTACCAACTACAAAGCGTTCTGCTGCATAAACTTGTACACCTTGCTGTGCGGCAAGCAATTCAAATTGCGCACCTGTTATTTTTCCTGGCAACAGCACCCAGCGGAAGATGCCTATATCAGCCCCCAAGCATGTGTAATCAGCCAAACAACGGTCAAAAAGTTCATTCCTGCGGATCGCTTCTTGCCGATGTTCTTCGATTAAATCTTCAAACTGGTTGGATACAATGGTTCGTGCTGCCAATTCTGCTAATAAGGGAGAGACGGATATATTTAAATTATATAGTGCTTTTGAAATGAGCTCCTTATATTGTTTTGGCGCCGCCACATAAGCTAATCGCAGCCCTGGTGCTATGGACTTTGATAAACTGGCAACATAAATGGTCTGTTCAGGTGCAAAAGCTGCAATTGCCGGATATGTTTTTTTATGATGAAGGTTATATGTCGCATCTTCTATAATAATCTGATTATACTTTTTGGCAATCGCTGCGATTTCTTTTCGATTTTCGACAGGCATACAGCTAGCAGTCGGATTGTGATAGTCGGGAACTATATATATCCCTTTGATATGTTCGTTTTTACAGGCGTCTTCAAAAGCAGAGGGGCTCATGACATGATTCTCTGCTTTGATTGGTACGATGTGTATTCCAAACATTGCGGCAACCGTTTTTAATCCAGGATAAGTATGGGAATCAGCGCCAATACGGTCGCCGGATTTATAGAGACTGGCTAATATAGCCGTAATGGCATTTTGTCCACCATTTGCAAATAAGATATGGTCAACAGCCGTTTCATAGCCGCCTCTTTTGATAAATTTTACGGCAGCATCTTTTTGCCAAAGACTGTCTCCGGCACGGCCATAACCAAACCATTTTTCATAGTCTGTTTCTTGTGTCATACTTTTTAATTGAAGCTGAAGCAGTTTATAAGAATCATTATCAGGCAATGTAGCACCCATTTCGATTAAGTGCTTTGGCTTTGTATCCTCAAGTAAATAGGCATTGGATAGTGCATCATACGCTACAAAAGTTCCGCTGCCGACAGATGAACTTAACAAGCCCTTTAACCCGCACATTTTAAAAGCTTTTGAAATGGTACTTAAATTTAAATCTAAATAATCAGCCAACTCTCGCTGAGGGGGAAGCTTTGTGCCCGGCAATAAATTTCCATTTAGTATATCACCCTCCAATTGCTGGGCGAGAGTTTGATAAACTGGCTTTTTGTTTTTATCAAGCAATGGTTTCCAAGACATCGGATAGTTTTCAAAAGAATTAATAGACATGTTCCTCATCCTCTTATACAATTTTACGCGGTTTATTTCGACAGATTTTTACAATCTCGATGATTTCTTAAAATACCGAATAACATCCTTGCTTTATATTGTATAAGCATATTCATCCCATCTGCAATTATTTTTTTGAATTTACTAAACTTCATGACGATTTAATGCCTTAAGAAGCAATTGCAATTGCAGAGCAAATCGCCAATCCTGACATACTAAAAACCAAATCTGCCAATAAAATGAGGTTTGGTTTTTAGTATGGCTGTCATTATCGAACAATCGGCAGCTCTGCTGCGTCTTTTTATATCAGCGGACAAGCAGCTCCGGATTTAATGCATAATCCACGTACTCTTTTGCGATTTTTGCAAGCTGTTCATCCGTTTTTGAGAAGCAGGCACTTTTAATTAAACATTGTTACTTATAAGAAACCAAATGGAGTAAAGGAAGTTATCTATATATTTAATTGAATTGGCTGTTTATAGAAGACCTGATTGTCATAGAATGTTAGAAATAACAGCAATCCAATCTTCGTATTTTTTGACTTATAAGGTATATGACCATCAGAGAAAACATATAGATGTAATAACGAATTAAAAACTAGTAAAAGCACCATAACGTTTAGAGAGGACATAGAAAAAATAATTAGCTTGAAATAATGAAAGGATACGTAAATAGGAAGTTTTAGAACGTATCCAAAGCAGAATCATTCCTTTCCCATCCTGATAACTCACTCAAAATGAGTTTTTTACATTCTAGTTGTAACATTTTAATTGTTTTAGAAAGGCGGGAGTAAAATGGCTGAAGAGTCAAAGGGTTCTAAGATGTCACGCAGAAAATTTGTAAAGAATTCCGGGTATGTAGCAGGAGGTCTTATCGGCGGCGGTTTGATAGGATCTGTGTTTGGAGCAAGCTTTGGTGGTAGTGGAACGAAACAGCCAAATGCACCTACTGTAAAAGAAGAGGAGAATTTCAACCAGGCATTAATGTATTTCACAAGACATGCTGATTTTAATACGCTTGGTGCAGCGACGGAGCGTATATTTCCAGAAGATGATAATGGACCTGGCGCGCTAGCTCTTGGAGTTCCCTATTTTATTGATCATCAGTTAGCAGGAGCATATGGAAATAATGATAAAGAATATATGCAAGGTCCCTTTCGTAAGGGAACCCCTTTTCAAGGCTATCAGTCTGCATTAAAACGTCATGAAATCTTTATACAGGGAATCCGTGCATTAGAGCAGGAAAGCCAAAATGATTATAAGGAGTCTTTTATAGATTTGGAAGGAGAACAGCAGGATAAAATATTGCAGAAATTTGAAAATGACGAAGTAAAATTAAAAGGGGTTGCGTCCTCTGAGTTTTTCAAAATGCTGCGTGCATCCACACTCGCAGGTGCTTATGCTGACCCTTTATATGGCGGAAATGATAAAATGCGCGGTTGGAAAATGAAGGAATATCCAGGCAGTCAAATGAGTTATACCGATAAAATTGAGGATGAAAGCTTTATAGAAATGGAACCAAAAGCATTAAACGATCATTTGCAATACGATGAGGAGGCTGTTGATATGGCAAAGAAATTGGACAAGGTAGATGTTGTCACTGTTGGGGTTGGCTGGACAGGCGGTATTCTTGCCGCAGAGTTGACAAAGGAAGGATATAAAGTCGTTGGTCTGGAACGAGGCGGTGACAGAGGAACAGAGGATTTTCATATGGTTCATGATGAATACCGTTACGCTGTCCGTTATGGGCTGATGCAGGATACCTCGAAAGAAACCATCACATTTCGGAATAAACGGGATGAACATGCACTGCCCATGAGACAATTAGGTTCATTTCTTCTGGGAGAAGGTGTCGGCGGTGCTGGTGATCATTGGAATGGACATACGTGGCGTTTTTTGCCATATGACTTGGAAATCAAATCGGAAACAGATAAAAAATATGGAAAGGACAAGCTGAGCGACGATTATACATTACAGGACTGGGGCATCACTTATGATGAATTAGAGCCTTATTTTTATAAATTTGAACAAACTACCGGCATCAGCGGAGAAGAGAATCCAATGGGAGCTCCTCGGAAGAACGATTATCCGACAGGCCCAATGAAAAGCACTCCCATCTTGGATCGCTTTAAAAAAGCTGCTCAGAATTTAAATCTTCATCCCATCCAAATGGCTTCCGCAAATTTATCGGAGGCATACGAAAATCCGGATGGAGAAACAATCAACGCTTGTCAATATTGCGGTTTCTGTGAGCGATTTGGTTGTGAGTACGGAGCAAAGTCAAGCCCGAATATTACCGTTCTCCCTACTGCAAAGAAAACAGGAAACTTTGAATTGCGGCCTGATTCTAATGTGGTCGAGGTACTTTATAATGATGGCCAGGCAACTGGTGTCCGTTATGTCGATGTGCAGACAGGAGAAGAATTTGAACAACCTGCAGATGTTGTCATCTTAACCAGTTATGTATTAAACAATACGCGTTTACTGCTCCAATCAGAAATTGGTGAGCCTTATGATCCAGAAACAGGAAAAGGCGTCATTGGGAAGAATTATTGCTATCAAATCGGCGCTGGCGCGACGGGCTTCTTTGAAAATGAAAAGTTTAACACTTTTATGGGGGCAGGCTCGCTTGGAGCTACTGTAGATGATTACAATGGAGATAATTTCGATCATAAAGATTTAGATTTCATTCATGGCGGTTCCTTATCGATTACACAAACTGGACGCCGGCCAATTGAAAGCAATCCAGTACCTAATGGCACGCCATCATGGGGGAAGGATTTTAAAGAGCAGTCACTGCATTATTTCAACCGCTCTCTTTCTATTGGCGCACAAGGAGCTTCCATGCCGCATCGCAACAATTACTTAAGCTTGGATGAAAACTATAAAGATGCATATGGTAATCCTTTATTGAAGTTAACGTACGATTTCACAGAGCAGGACCGAAACTTGCATCGCTATCTTTCGGAAAAAGCCGGGGAGATTCTAAAAGAAATGGGTGCCGATCACGTGGACATCAGAGAAATCAGCGAACACTATGATATCGTCCCATACCAGACGACCCATAATACGGGCGGTGTCATTATGGGGGCTGATCCAGAAACCTCTGCAGTAAATAACTATTCACAAATGTGGGATGTCGATAATCTATTTGTTGTCGGTGCTTCTGCTTTCGCCCATAATGGCGGCTACAACCCGACTGGTACGGTTGGAGCACTGGCGTATCGTGCTGCGGAAGGAATTATTAAATTTCTTGATGAAGGAGGACAATTGGTCCAAGCGAGTAAAAACAGCCAGCATGTTTAATGATAGAACAAAAGAGGAGGTAACATAATGGGGCTTTCCAATATCGGTATCCCAGGCTTGATTCTGATTATTATTCTGGCTTTGATTATCTTTGGCCCCCAAAAACTGCCCGAAATTGGTTCTGCCTTAGGGAAAACACTGACTTCATTTAAAAAATCAGCAGAAGGCATTATAAGTGATGAAGAAACGAGTAAAGCAAAGGAAATATCGGAAGACAAAAGGGGAGAATGAAATCTTACGCCTATCATCCTGTAAAGTAACAAGAACCTCCTTTGAATGTTAATTTATTCTAAGTCTTGTACTAAAAAAGAGAGCTGCACCGGCAGGTATCTTTAGGTACAAGGCTTTTATTTCGCTGTGTACGATAAACTTTTACCAGTTTTTTTAAATTGTTTACTCAGGAACGAAAAGATGGAAAATAATAAAAAGCGCATTGACATTGATAATGATTATCATTATCATTAAATAGTGGGATTTATCTATTCATTAGATTTTTATGAACTGCTTAAAATTCTACCTATATCCCTTATTGAATAGATAACAGATGGAGGATTCCTTCTTTTTCAATAATACCTGGTTGCTTTTCTTGAACACAGAGTATGATCAATGTTGAGAAAAGGCTTTTTTTGTAGTAATTGGCCTCTTCCAATTGGTCGATATAACAATTACCATTCTACATATTATCCATACTTTAGCGTGTGCATTTCCATCTGATAGTTTTTTATCAATCTGGTGTACACCCTAACAAATATTAGGCAAAGAACACAGAAAATTTTAATTTAGGGAAGGTTGTTAGACGATGACAGAATGCAAAGATGTAACAATTATTGGCGGCGGCCCGGCAGGACTGTATGCAGCTTTTTATTGCGGGATGCGCGACTTATCCGCCCGCATTATCGAATTCAAACCAGAGCTTGGAGGGAAGGTTCATGTCTATCCTGAAAAAATGATTTGGGATATAGGAGGTCTAACACCGATTACTGGCGCTCAATTGATGGAGCAAATGGAGCAGCAGGCTCGTACATTTAATCCGGAAATTATTTTAAACGAAAAAGTAGAAAAGCTTGAAAAGGATACAGAAAATTTATTTGTGGTGACAACTGATACAGGGCATGAATATGTTAGCCGAACGGTTATTTTAGCAACTGGCGGAGGTATCCTTGAACCAATTAAATTGGATATAGAAGGAGCTGACCGTTTCGAAGTAAGCAATCTTCATTATACAGTACAGAGCCTTGACAGATTTAAAGGTAAGAAAGTAGTCGTTTCCGGCGGGGGAGATACTGCCATTGACTGGGCCACCGAACTGGAACCTATCGCAGAGCAAGTATCCTTGATTTATCGAGGCGGGGAATTCAAAGCGATGGAAGCACACATTGCTCATCTTGAAGCTTCTTCTGTCAATATCTATAAAGATACTAAGATAGAAAAACTACTTGCAGATGAGGAAGGGCATCATATCAAAGAGATCTTAACAAGAAACCAAAAAAACGGGGAAGAGGTCCATTTTGAAGTGGATGACTTAATCATTAATCATGGATTTGACAGAGAACTGAAATTTATTAAAGAAAGTCCGTTGCAAGTGGAACTCGAACAAAACTTTTTCGTAAAAGGATCCGGAAAAGCAGAAACGAACATAGCTGGTTTATATGCTGCTGGTGATATTCTTTCATTTGATGGGAAGGTGCCATTAATCGCTGGCGCATACAATGATGCAGCGAATACAGTGAATCAAGCTAAGCTGTATATGAAGCCAGATGCTTATAATGAAATCTATGTGTCTTCTCATAATTCTAAATTTGATGTAAAAAACAGAGAGCTGCTTTCTCACTTGTATACTAAAAAATAAGGAAATAGCTAGAGAAGAGTTTCTCCGTTTCGTATAATTTATAATGATAAAGAATGACTTAAATTTACCTCAATCACATCTTGAAAAAAAGAGGTACAATTCACCTGCCAGTGAGGAGCGTCAGGAAAAAGCAGATATACAGCATGAACTCTATTTCCCAAGACGCTTCTCCTGTTTTTACCATGCTAAGGAAGATTTAATGGTTACCACAGACGATAGAAAGGATTGTTTATCCCAGATAACCCCACATAATCCGCCAGCTGAATGAAGTTTCATTTTTATTAATGTTTCACCAGCCATTTTTCATACTCTTTGTCCGATGATAGAGGTTTGTTTTAAAGTATCTCTTTACCATCTCTTCTATCAAAAACCCCCACGAAATGATGTGTTACTACTACAGCAGAATAAACCTGTTCTTTATTTATATATCACCCTTTTTGGAATCTCAGTTCTGTTTTGATATAATTTGGTTAAGGGAGCAGCTGATAAAGTGTAAATAACAATAGAATTAGAGTAGGTGAAAAAGATTGACCATGTTAATTATTTCAATCATTTTATTATTTATCGCTTCCAGTTATTTTTCTGGCAGTGAAACAGCGTTGACGGCAACAAATGAAATGAAACTACAGCTAAAAGCGACAAATGGAGATAAAAAAGCCGCACGCTTATTAAAGCTGGTCAATAATCCTGATTTGTTTATTCCAGGTATATTAATTGCAAATAATGTACCAAATATTGTGCTTCCTTCATTAGTTACGATTGTAGCACTTGAATATAATTGGAATCTAGGTATTACTACAGCAGTTTTAACAGTATTAATTATTATTCTTGCGGAAGTAATGCCCAAGTCGATTGCAGCTGCATTTCCTGAAAAAATTGCACATATTGTCTATTATCCAACGATGTTCATTCTCGTAATCCTAAAGCCATTTATCTTCTTATTGAACCTATTGACCAAAACAACCATTAAACTTCTTGGACAAGATAATAATGGTCACATAACGATCTCTAAGGCAGATATGAGAGCAATGGTAGATATTGGACATAAGGAAGGGACGTTTGGAAGGGATGAAGTGTACGGTTTAAAAGGGATGCTGGATTTCTCCACTTTAAATGTTGCTGACATATTACAGACTCCTCGAATCGATGTGCAAGGAATTACTGCAGACGCAAGTTTTGAGGAAGCGAGTGAAATTCTAATAAAAAATCAATTTAGTCGTTATCCTGTTTACCAAGATGATCTTGATAATATTATCGGTGTCTTCCATTCGAAGTTTTTCGTTTCTTGGTCCCGTGAACCCGAAAAGCAAGTGAAAGATTTTGCAGACTTAAATCCTTTGCATGTGTATGAATTTCAACAAGTAAGTGTGGTATATAAGCAGATGCTGCAAAAGAAAAAACACTTCGCGATCGTGCATGATGAGTATGGTGGTACAGAAGGTATTATTACCCTTGAAGAACTGATTGAAGCAATGATTGGTCAAGATATTGAAGACGAAACAGACGTTCATGACGTTATAATTGAAAAACAAACAGATACAGAAATTATTTGTGATAGTAAAATTTCATTACATCGGCTGAACATTATATTTCAAACAAGAATTCCAGAAGAAGAGGATAATTTAGCTGGATTTTGTCTTAGTCAATTAGGATATATTCCACAAATAGGAGAGATTTTTGAGTATGAAAATTTAACATTTGAAATTCTTGAGGCTGATACGAAAAGAATTAATAAAGTTAAAATATCAAAAGACTGGAGAAAACAGGAGTAAATGCTTTTTATTAGAAAACAGTAAAATATTTATTGATGGTGTTCTAGATCGCATGGCGCCATCAATAAATTGTTCTAAACTCTTCGTAGATGGATTGAATGAAGAGACAATCGTTAAAGTTATATTATATTAATAAAATAGCCTAAGGTAAATCGATGTTTTCTATTAAGAATAAAAGAAAGGGTACAAGTTTGTTATATCGTATATCTAAACGCGTGTTACAATGAAGAATATATTCTTGAGAAACTTTGCATCTTAATTTCTCAAATAGTATATGATGACATATTTATATGCTTAGTAAGATAATACATATCAAAGAGGTGGAACGGAATGAAAAAGATGAAGGCAGCAGTTCTGAATAAGCCATTGGATATTGAGATTAAGGAAATAAATATACCCGAACCAAAGGAAAATGAAGTATTAATCAAAGTGCAGTGTATCGGCGTATGCGGCTCTGATGTGCACTATTACGAACATGGAAAAATTGGGCGTTATGTCGTAGAAGAACCACTCATTTTAGGGCATGAATTGGCAGGAGATATTGTTAAAGCTGGCAGTCAGGTCGAGAATCTTGCGGCAGGCGATCGTGTAGCTGTCGAACCGGGTGTTGTATGCGGAACTTGTGAATATTGTAAATCTGGCCGATATAATCTTTGTCCAGAGGTACAATTTATGGCGACACCGCCAGTTGACGGAGCCTGGTCTGAATATGTTACGATTCGCAGTGATTTTGCCTTTAAGATACCGGAGCAAATGAGCTATGAAGAAGGAGCATTAATTGAACCGCTTTCTGTAGGCATTCATGCGATGCAGCGCGGAAAAGTCCATCCTAATGATAAAATGCTGATTACCGGTTTAGGGCCTATTGGGCTGTTAGCGATCAAAGCTGCTAAAATATTCGGAGTGACCGAAATCTACTGCTCGGATGTGGTACCATATCGCAGAGAATTAGCGAAGAAATTTGGCGCGACAAAGGTATTTGATCCAACACAAGATAATATTCATGAGGAGATAGAAAAGGCAACAGCTGGCAGCGGTTTGGATATCGCTGTTGAAACTTCTGGTAATGGCCGGGCAGTACAGGATGCACTGACGATTACGAAACGTGGAGGAAGGGTTGTATTAGTCGGATTACCTGCTTCCTCAGAAATACCTGTAGATATTACCCATATCGTCGATTCAGAATACGACATTCATGGTGTTTTTCGCTATGCAAACAGTTATCCTACAGCGATTCAGGCAATAAGCAGCCAGAACCTTGGTCTCGGGGATGTAATTACTCATAAATATCGTTTGGATGATATCAAAGAAGCGGTAGAAACGGCCGTAAATCAGAAGGATACTAGTATTAAGATAATGATTTATCCATGATAACGAGTGAAACACACTAGTTTTTTAGCTTTTTGGAAACCTATTTTTTAATAGATTTGATTATTTCTTTCCTGATTTTCTTATAAACTAAAAAGACTTGACTTAAAAATTCGTTCTGCTACCATAATAGACAATCGAATACATTTCAATTTTCTGCTAGGGGCGCCGTAAAGGCTGAGATAAATGTATATTTAGCACCCTTAGAACCTGATCTGGTTAAGGCCAGCGGAGGGAAGTAGAATGAGCAGACAAACCATGCGCTATTTTACGTGTGTATGTTTTTTATGCAGATACTTCCTTCTACTAGTCTTTAGAAAAAAGATTAGAGGAGGATTTTTTTATGAAATTTACGGATGAATTACGTGCTGCAACGAAGGAAAGCTGGAAGCAGAGTTTACATCACCCATTTGTGCAAGGAATTGTGAAAGGAGATTTACCGCTGGAAACATTTAAGTATTATATCTTACAAGATATTTACTATTTAAAACATTACGGTAAGATCCACGCGATTGCAGCGTCTCAGGCAGAGGATTTTAAACTGACTGCTCTTTTAGCTGATAAAGCGCGCTTTACAGCAGAGGCCGAACTGACCGTGCATAACGAGCACGCTGAGATTCTAAATATTACCCAAGCAGATTTAGATAACTTCAAACCAGCGCCAACTGCCTATGCCTATACTTCGCATTTGTATCGAGCAAGCCTGTCTGGAAATCTAGCACATACTGTCGCTGCCATACTGCCATGCTATTGGTTATATGCGGACATCGGAAAAGTGAATGAACATGCCGCTCCAGAGCCGGAAATTTATCGTAACTGGATTAAAATGTATGCGAGTGACTGGTTTCAAGATTCAACTAGGGAAATGATTAATTTACTAAACACTTTAGTTGAAGATATGAATGACAAGGAAAAAGAGAAGGTAAAAGAACAATTTATTATCGCAAAAGAATATGAACTCCATTTCTGGGAAATGTCCTACACTTTTGAAGGCTGGCTTTCAGAATGTAAAAAAGTGAACAGCCCTTAAGAAGAAACAGAACGGCTTCCAATTTCTTAATGGGTTCGGTTTATTTGTTTCATGTTAAAGAATTCTCATTTATCTGAGGGTTCTTTTTTTGGACTGGGAGGGAAAAGTATTTATTATACCAACTGCGCAATTTTGTTAAAAACACGATGCAGCTAATTTACTTGTGATACAATTTTCGTAATGGCAAGCAGCAAACAAGCCGAAGCCGGAAATTTAGTTTAATAAGCATTTATTCCAAAGAAATGAATACTTGTAGATAGTGAATTTAATCTTGTGTCTGACACGGAGGAGGGATAATCGTGAAAAACAATCCAGTAACAAGAAAAGCTGCTCAGCAAATCGTATCCACTATAAACGGACGCCTGAAAGGACGAACCAGCCCTTTAGTGGTGGCTCTGGACGGGGGAAGCGGTGCAGGGAAATCTACGCTGGCTGCTGAGGTTGCTTCACATGTAGGAGCAACTGTTATTCAATGTGATGCGTTCTTCGATGCAACGATTACAGACGAGGAATGGGATACTTATACATCGGAATGGAAGTGTCGCAGATGTATTGACTGGCAACGTCTGCATAAGGAAGCATTGTTACCGCTTATAGCGGGGGAGAGCGTTCAATATCATCCTTTTTCTTTCTCTGCTGAAAATGGCCTGGACTCATCCTCCATAACGAAAAAGCCCTCAAAGGTCATTATTCTTGATGGAATTTATAGCGCGCTGCCCGAATTTTCTGATGTTGTTGATTTTAAGGTTCTAGTGGATGTATTACCAGAGGTTCGCCGTTATCGGCATAATGTAAGAGAGGGGCATGCAGATGAGGCTTGGCATAAGCAATGGGATCCTGCAGAGGATTACTATTTCTCCGTTTTGTGCCCGCCGGCATCATTTGATTTGATCGTCGTGAACGGGGAAGGCACCGCTTAAATGGAATGAATCCATTCCCTAAAATAAATAATATTGCAATTATGTATTGACAATTAAAGTGATAATGATTATCATTATCGATAAGGAATAAGGTTTCTCTATCAAATTGTTCTGTGAATAAATCAGATGACTCATTGTGTTACCCCCCAACCAACATATTAGAGACTTGATAGAGATTCCTTCTCTTTTTTAACAGGCTGTTTTGTGGAAGGTGCCATAGGCTTACATAATAAACACGCAATATCTTTTTCCAACGACAGCTTACTTACTACGCTTATACATAGAATATAATTGGACAAGAAGGAAAACGAGATAAAATCATTGCCTTCATTTTTATTTTAAAATTAAAAGAGGAAGGTAAGACGGAGAGAAGACTAATTTAACTGATTACCATACAACTATAAATTACGCACTAAAGCGTACGATATTGATAATAGCCTGCGATAAATTATTCGAGAGTTGTGAATGATTTATCGTTTTTTATTACATCGTCATGCGATAAAGTAATTCATTGATTAAATTTTTTACGCAAGAGTTCACCAGCATGCTTATCTATGGAAAATAATCAATAGAATAAGATATATTTCTATTTTTTCATTTTTATTACAATTAGATTAAATAGATAGAATTTGAGTTTATAAGCTATGAAGCGGGGTAGATAGTTACTATCATATTGGAGGGGAAGGTGTTATTATCAAGTATATTTTTTCAATTTTTCTTGCTTTGGCTGGATTCGTGTTCTTTGCGGGGACAGCAGCTGCGGAGCAATATCATGAAGTACAACCGGGAGATAATGTCTATCGTATCGCACAAAACTATCAGGTAGATGTCAATGCGGTCATTGCGGCAAACCCGTCCATATCGGACTCCGCTTATATTGAAGCCGGACAAACAATAACAATACCAGATCAAAACGGAACCTCTTTTACAGTGACAGCTTATACAGCTGGTCCAGAATCTACTGGTAAAGAACCTGGTGATCCTGCCTATGGCATCACAGCTTCTGGTGAGGAAGTTGAAGAAGGAAGGACCATTGCATGTCCGCAATCGCTTCCTTTTGGCACGAAAATACATATCCCGGAGCTGGATGAAACTTACGTGTGCGAAGACCGGGGGAGTGCTATTACAAATGGCCACCTGGATATTTATAAGGAAGACTTAGACGATGCATTAGAATTTGGAGTACAAGAACTTCAAGCTAAAGTGTGGACCTATTAAGCATAGGAACTAGATGACAGATTTACTGTATGTTAAAACCCTTATCGCAAATTAACGCAAAGAAAGCAACCGCCTATGAATCTCATGTAGGCTGGTTGCTTTTTTGTATTTAAGTTATTATATTAAACTCAGAAAGCACCCATTAACTTTAATAACATTTGTATAACTACTCGTCTGAATAAACCCAACTTACTCAGGCGGGTTTATTTTTTATTTGTACCAAAAATTCTACGTTTGACATTCTACCTATCGGTAGGTAGAATAAAAATATTCAATAAATAAAATGAAAGCGGGGAAACATACATGCAATTTCAAAATAAAACCGTAATTATTACTGGCGGAGGAACTGGAATCGGCCGAAAAGCGGCAGAATTATTCTTTAATGAAGGTGCTAATGTAATTATTAATGGACGGAGAGAAGAGGTATTGAAAACTACAGCGGCAGAAATTAATCCAACCGGTCAAAAAGTAAGCTTTGCAGCAGGCGATATCAGCCTCCCGGAAACTTCTGAAGAGCTGGTTAACAAAGCAGTTGAATTATATGGCGGAGTTGATATACTTGTTAACAATACTGGGAAGTTTGTTCCAACTTCATTCACAGAATATACACCGGAAGATGTGCAATCTTATCTTGATGTCATTGTGAAAGGAACTATTTTCACTTCGCAAGCAGTCATTCCGGAAATGAAGAAACGTGGACAAGGTGCTATTATCAACACGGGTTCTATGTGGGCGATTCAATCAGTAGAAGCAACACCATCCGCTGCTTATTCCGCAGCCATGGCTGGGAGACACGCGCTTACAAAAAATATGGCGGTGGAATTAGCTGCAGATAATATTCGGGTAAATGCAGTAGCTCCTGCTGTAGTGGAAACGCCAATTTATAATAATTTCCTTTCAGATGAGGAAGTTCCGGAGGTTTTAGGTTCCTTTAATGAATTCCATCCTTTAAAAAGAAATGGACAACCAGAAGATGTTGCGAATGCAATCTTATTCTTAGCAAGTGAATCATCTTCCTGGATTACAGGGACAGTTATGCCTGTAGATGGCGGAGCTACAGCAAGGCTGCGTTAATAATAAAGATAAAGGTGATTGAATGGCAAAAAAAGAAAGCACGGAAACAAAAATTATTGAAACAGGGGAAAAGCTGATTCAAGAAAGGGGGATAAATGGATTTAGTTTTGCTGATATTGCAAACATAGTAGGCATCAGAAAAGCAAGCATCCATTATTACTTTCCGACTAAATCAGACCTTATAAAAAGTGTGTTAGAGCACTATATTAATCATTTTTTTGTTTCTTTAGACGATCGCTGTGACAAACTTCATTCTCTTGAAGAGATTCTTACTGCATATACAGAACAATTTAAAGACAGTTTACAGAAAAATTATCAAGTATGTTTATGTTCGATGCTATCCATGGAATCTTTTTCTTTAGATAATGAATTGCAGCAAGAAATCAATGCATTCTTTAATAAAAATGTATTATGGCTTCAACAAAAATTAGAGGAATTTCACATTATCGAAGAACGGGCAAGTACGATGGCGAATCATCTATTTGTAGTGGTTCAAGGAGCGCAATTGATTACGCAAAGTTCCAGAGACATCTCTTATTTTGATTCCATCGTTTCCAAAGAGATTCATTCTATTATTTCAGCTTAAGGATTGCTGGAGTCTCTTGACATAGCTTGGCGGAATATTCGAGAAGTATGTCATTTATCATATAACGAACAAAGCTGCTTATTTATTTATAAATAAGCAGCTTTTAAAATAACTTTATGGAAAGAGGCAGGAATATGAAACATCCTATTGTTATTGTCGGTGCGGGTTTATCTGGTTTACATGCTGCATCTAAACTCACGGCAGAAGGAATTCCATGCAGGGTTCTGGAGGCAAGAGACAGGATAGGAGGGAGAGCCTTAAGTGCTGCAGTTTCAAATAGACCGGATTTAGGGAAATTTGATCTTGGAGCAACCTGGTTTTGGCCGCAATATGAAAATACAATCGTCAATCTAGTTAAACAAATCCATTTAGAAACATTTCCTCAATATACGAAAGGTGCCATGCTGGCAGAACAATCTCATCATGAAGCGCCAAAACGATTTGTGCTGCCGGATAATCCCAATGCTCTATCGATGCGTTTTAAGGGCGGTGTTCAATCACTTATTAATGCCATAGCAGAAACAATTCCTCCAGGAGTGATTGATCTAAATACACAAGTAAAAGCAATTCAAATCGATACAGAGGATACGATTGCTGTTGAATCAGAACGTACGGATGGAAAAAGAGATAAAATAGTTGCAAGTGCTGTTATTCTGGCATTGCCCCCTCGGATTATAGCCAAACACATCGAATTTTCCCCTTCCTTGTCTCCAAACCTTCAAAGTGCGCTATTAGATAAAGCTACTTGGATGGCAGGACAGGCAAAGGCAGTTATACTCTATGACCGTCCATTTTGGAGAGAATCCGATCTTTCCGGATTTGTATCCAGCAGAGTCGGACCTCTGCAGGAAATCCATGATGCTTCTCCAGAAACTGGCTGCGGAGCACTTTTCGGTTTTATTGGAATACCCGCTAACATTCGATGGGAACTTGGAGAAAATGAAATGAAAGAAATGATTATGGACCAGTTAAGCCGGCTTTTCGGAGATGAGGCACAAAACCCGGAAGCAATTTTATATAAGGATTGGTCAAAGGATATCGAAACTGCTGTTGAAGAGGATTGGGAGCCGCTTAGACATTTTCCGGTATACGGTCCAGAAAGGTTAACAGGACAATGGCAGGATAAGCTATACTTTGCTGGTACAGAAAGTGATTCTCAATTTGGAGGCCATCTGGAAGGAGCGCTTCGGTCGGCTGAGAGGGCAGTTTCTGAGATGATAAAATCTTTTGAGTGAACATGTTTAAAGCAGTGAATTGAATCGGTTTTTCTAAGCTGTAATAGACAGTTTCTCCACTTGAATCGTATAATGTGAATGAATAGAGTAGAGAGCAAGGAAATGAGGAGACAGATATGGAGATCTTTCCCGAACACATACAGTTTAAATATTCATGGAGATCTTATCAACAAGCTATCATAGATGATATGGACACCTATCTGAATAAACGTCATTTACATTTAGTAGCTCCTCCAGGTTCAGGAAAAACAGTTATCGGATTGGAGATGATGCTGCGTTTTAATCAGCCTGCATTAATATTGGCACCGACTATCGCCATCCGCGACCAATGGGTGGCCCGTTTTGTAGAATTATTTGATCAGAGCAGTAATCAGCCGGAATGGATGACAACAGATTTAAAGGAAAAGGCTTTGGTTACAGTTGCAACCTATCAAGGGTTTCATCAATGGATGACTGGTCAGGAGGAAGAAGTACAGGAAAAGCTTGCTTCTCATGTAAAGACATTGGTACTGGACGAGGCACATCATTTACGCACTGCATGGTGGCGTTCTGCTGTTTCTTTTAGAAAAAATCTTACTAACCCAGCTATTGTAGCTTTGACAGCTACTCCGCCATATGATGTATCCATCCAGGAATGGAACCGCTATTTGGAGCTGTGCGGCGAGATTGATGCTGAAATAAGCATAGCAGAGCTGGTACGAGAAGCAGAGCTCGCTCCGTTTCAAGATTATGTCTGGATATCCGACCCCCTCCATGAGGAGCAGGAGGAGATCAACCAATTTCGAAGTCAGGTCATAGCATTTCAACAATCCATACGTCACAACACAGCACTTATTGATAAAATAGAAGCACATCCATGGATCACCGATCCGGATACATATGCAGAAGAAATTCTGTCGGAGCCGGCTTATTTGTCCAGTATGCTTATTTTCTTAAAGGAAGTGGAAAGTACTGCCTGGACAAAGCCGCTTCCGATAATGGGCTTGAAGAAAAAACAAATTCCGGAGTGGAGTTTGGAATGGCTGGAACTCATGCTGACACATCTTCTATATCAAGATAAGCATATTATGGATGAAGAGGAGCCAGTACGAAAAGAAATACAGTCTTACCTTCAACGTCTCGGGGCTGTTGAAAAGCGCAGGGTGATCTTAACAGCGAATGATCGAATCAACCGTTTATTGGTGCAGAGCCCATCGAAATTAAACAGCATTCAGCAGGTGACTGCCTTTGAGGCACAGGAATTAGGAACAGAGCTGCGTCAGGTTATTCTTACAGATTATATTAGACGAGAAGATTTGCCTAAGAAAGCAGGGGATGAGCAGAATCTCCGGCGTTTAGGAGCTATACCTGTTTTTGAACAATTGCGCCGAAGGGAATTGGATGTCTCACTTGGGGTTTTGACGGGATCGATTGTTATTATTCCCAAAAAGGCATGGGCAGCCTGTGAAGATTTAGCCGAGCAATGGGAAGTTGCTATAACAGCAGCGGAACTGTCCTATGATGCAGCTTATGTAGAAATCACTATCAATACCAGTGTACGGCATCGAATGGTGCAAATGATGACAAAATTAGTTGAACGCGGCGAAATCACTGTATTAATTGGTACAGCTGCATTACTCGGAGAAGGCTGGGACGCACCGTTTATTAATTCATTAGTCCTTGCTTCTTATGTTGGCTCTTTTATGCTGTCCAATCAGATGCGAGGAAGAGCCATTCGTGTAGAGAAAAACAATCCGCAAAAAACAGCCAATATATGGCATCTTGTTTGCTTGGATGCTACCAATTCAGAAGGCGGGGAGGATTACCTTGCATTGAAAAGACGTTTTAAGGCCTTGATTGGTCTAGGGCATCAGAAGAATGTAATTCAAACAGGGATTGGTCGACTATCATTGGCCGAACCGCCCTTTTACAGCATCGATAAGGAGCAGTCCAACCGGCAGATGTGTGATTTAGCGAAGGAGAGGGGGCAGCTTTTCCGGCGCTGGAAGTCGGCAGTTGAAATAGATGGGACTTTAAAGGAAGAGATATCTGCCAAAAAACAGCAGGTGCCGCGTCCATTATTATTTACGAATACCATCAAGGCCTTGATTCTCGCAATACTTTCTATTATCTTTTTCTTTGTAGATAATGTACTTGGTGAAATAACGAATTTCCGCATTTTGGAAGATAATTTACGTGCTTTTTTATGGGTGGTTGTTATTATTATAGCTATTTCTCTTATCATTGCTTCCCCATTCATTTGGCGATTACTTAAAATCTTATTTCGTAATATTAGTGTTGAGAAAAGTATGAGTGAAGTTGGAACTATCGTATATCAGGCCTTATTTGAGTCAAGCTGGATAGAGACAAAGCCAGCTGTTTCCCTCATTCAGACAGAAGAAGAAAATGGCGTCATTACTTGCTGGTTAGAGAATGCCTCCATCTATGAACAAAAAATATATGTGGAGGCATTGCGCGAGGTGCTGGACCCTCTCGAGAGTCCCAGATATATAGTTGTCCGAAAACAGCGGACATTGTGGTGGAATCGTATCGATTACCATGCTGTTCCTGCGATACTGGCACAAAATAAGGAAATGGCAGAACTTTTCCTGGGTTGTTGGGAAAAGCACTTAGGTAAAGCGGAACTGGTATATACGAGAACTCCGGAGGGAAGGCAAGTATTGCTTCAAGCGAGGGCAAAAGCCATGTCTGCACAGTTTGTATCTAAATCGGAGCAAATATCCGTATGGAAGTAGCGAGGGCTAAAGATAATTTTTAATCTAGTGTTTCGGCTTAATTTGATTGGTTTAATTTGATTAATGTAAAAAAAGTGGTATAATTATTTTTGAGATTAGATTAATACTATTTATGAAAGAGGATTTATACATGTCCACAACTATTCATAAAGTCGAACAGCAGTTTGCCAATCTAGTTCGGTCCTATCGTAAACAGCATATCGGAAAAGGCCCCGAGAAAATAAAAGTCTCATTTCATGGTACCTGGGCTATTGCTTATATGAATGGGAGCCTTAGTCCTGTAGAAAAGTTTATCGCTCAAACCGAGGAAGGACATACAATGATCTGGCAAGCCAGGACACAAATGGTGAAGCAACTGTATGAAAAAGTACGGCCTTCAGATTTAGAAGAATTAGTTGGTGCAAAATTTTTAAAACTATTTGCGGATATTAATGTAGAAGATGATGAAGCTATTTCAATATTTATATTTGACAAACCAATAGATAGACTGTAAAACTATTACACTATTTTAGGTAGCTTAGCCAATGGTACATAGGTGCTGATTACTAACTACGGTCATGATATTGATATCCAGCTATGTTATCAAATAAATAAATTGTTTCGGTTTGTATCCGATTAATGCTTGAGAACAAAATTGCTTATTGTTGTTAAATAACTTGAATTTAATATAGAAATAAATGGCGGATTGGTCTATGGTACCTTATGTGCTAATTACTAACCACTATCTTGTAAAATCGCTTTCGATTTTTATAAGATGGTGGTTTTTTCTATATAAAGGGGGTGTTATATGGAGAGCTAAAGTAAATAAAAAGACCCTGAAGAGAGAAGTAAGAAAATTTATAATGAAAAGGAGCAGGATTATAATGAAAATCGTTGCATTATTTCCAGCGTCAACAGGTTCTTCACAACTTCTAACTAAAGAGGCATCTTTAGGCTTAAGAGATTTTCTGAACGGCACAGAAGATGAGTTAGTATTGATAACTGATGATAAAGAAATCGATCAACATATTGAAGATATGGATGTTGTTATATCATCTCCTTTTTTACCGGCATATATTACAAAAGAACGTGTCGAAAAAGCAAAAAATCTTAAACTGGCAATTACTGCAGGAATTGGTTCTGACCACGTCGATATAGAAGCAGCAGCAGAAAAAGGGATTACGGTAGCCGAGGTAACTGGCAGTAATAACGAAAGTGTTGCGGAGCAAAATGTAATGGAAACATTGCTGCTCTTAAGAAATTATGAAGAGGGGCACAGGCAAGCGGAAGAAGGTGAATGGGATCTACCAAGAGTAGGTTCTGGTGCCAATGAATTATTAAATAAAAAAGTCGGCATTTTTGGCTTTGGCCGAATTGGTCAATTAACAGCAGAACGATTAAAAGCTTTTAATGTAGAATTGCAATATAATGATCCGTTTAGAAAGAAAGATGCAGAAGAAAGAATCGGAGTCGAATATGTTACGTTCGATGAACTAATTAAAAGCTCTGACGTAGTGATTATTCAATCACCTTTAACTGCAGATACTGAGAATAAATTCGACCAGGAAATAATAAGTCAAATGAAAGAAAATGCTGTACTTGTTAACTGTGCTCGCGGTGCAATTGTAGATAAAAATGCAATTGTTCATGCGGTCAATGATGGTCGTATCAGATATGGCGGCGATGTGTGGTATCCACAACCAGCTCCAGTAGATCATCCATGGCGTTCTCTTAAACAAACAGGATTAACAGTACACTATTCTGGTATGACCTTAGAGGCGCAGGAAAGAATTCAAAAAGGCGTTATCGAGATGTTAACGAATTTAATGGAGAATACACCAATAAGAGATGAATATATTATTGTAGACAAAAATAAAGTTTCCCACCAAAGCTATCAGACAAACAAAAATAAATAAGCGCATTAGCGTAAATGTATGTCTCTCATTTTAGGAAAGAAGCTAAACTCTACAGTTTTACAGAGATAATTTAAAAGAAATCTCTAACTAATTTAGATTAATAACAGCAAAATATATTTCTAAAAATCAGATGGATTACTGAAGTGATATAAACCCTTTATAATAGTCCGTGTAAAATAGTACTGAAATTGAATTTGTACAAATTTCTGATTGTAAAGGGGCGGAAAAGCTATAGAGTATGAATGAAATATATTCTGTTACTTTGGAGCTTACTGAAAATAGATGTTGCCATAAAGCAACACTTCATTTATTTAATAGTAATCAAGCTACAACCCGACTAACATTGATTTAGTCGGGTTTATTTTATTTCAAAAATCATAAATGTAATGAACATTAGCGTATTTAAAGTAGTCTGACAAACAGGTTTTAGTTTCAAAAATCTCTTTTCAGGGTACCGCTATTCAGACATACTAACGAAAGAGAGAAAAGAAATGACATTTACAAAATTTAAATCTATTTTCAACAAAATTGGTATTATTGCTAGTTTACTCGTGCTAACTGGCGTGTGTGTTTTGCTTTGGCGCTCATTTTTTGCTAATGGATATGGTTCCTATTCAGGCCAAATTTCATTTTACCTGCTCACATTTCCTGTAGCATTATTTATTTTAGGTGTAGCAGCTTTCATTATTTTACTCCTTCTTATTTGGAAAAAATCTGCATTATTTTTAAAAATGATTTGGGCGGTCAACTGTATTTCTTTTTTAGGAATCGCGCTCCTACCTGGGATTCAAAACCAATATTATGCAGATCGTATTGACGCAGAAACTGCATTGATGGATAACTATACATTCTCTTTTTCTGGAACAGATACGTATTCCGATTTAGAAGAAGATGTTGTTTATAAAACTGCGGAAGATGGAGATTTATTACTGGATGTATGGGATACAAAAGTGAATGATGAAAATCGTCCTGTTATCGTAAATATCCATGGCGGAGGATGGAGCAGCGGGGATAAAAGTGAGGTTTCCTCATGGAGTAAATGGTTTAATTCGAAGGGATATGTTGTATTTAATGTGGAATACAGTCAAAATGGACCCGACATGTGGCAAAAACAAATTTCAGATACACATGATGTATTAAACTGGATTGTTGAACATGCGGATGAATATCATTTAGATATAAACAGAATTAATTTAATAGGATCTTCTGCCGGGGGGCATTTAGCATTGTTAACAGGGTATACGGATTTAAAGGAAAACAGCCTTGCTCCCAGAGAAATGGATTCCGATTCCACCGTGGAAATAAATTCTATTATTAATCTATATGGGCCATCGGATTTATTACAGCTCTATGAAGATACTAATAGTAAAGAATTTATTCAGCCACTGCTTGAACAGCTCATGGATGGCCAGCCAAAAACAGAAGAAATCAAACATCGTTATCGTCAAATGTCTCCAATTCAGTATGTAAATGAAACTTCTGCACCCACGATTTCATTTGTCGGTCTAAAAGATAAAGTAATACCCGAAGAGCAAATAGAGATACTGCATGAAAAACTCGAAGAAAATAATATAGACAATCAAGCTTATTATTTTCCGTTTTCTGATCATAGTTATGACTCTAACTGGGAAAGTATAGCAAATCAAACAACCAGACAAAAAATAGAAGAGTTTTTAAGTGAATATAACTAGTATTTATTGCGTCAGAGGGAAGCTCTTATCAATTTAAAGGTATATTGATTATAATGTCTTTGGAAGATATTTGGAAATGAATGACAAAAAATGAGAGGGGTTATACAATCCCCTCATTTTTTTATTCTTCCATCATATCAAACGAATCAATTACTTTCTTTTCATGAGAAGACAGTACAATATTCGTTGATGGCGTTCCATATTGCATCGTTTCATCGATAAATTGTTCTAAGCTTTCTACAGAATGTGTGGCTAATTTGGCAATATAGCTCACTTCTCCGGCAACTCGATAACACTCAAGCACGTCCGGATGATTATTACAAAAATTCGATAACGCTTTACAATCAGTTGATTTAAACATGACAAGTGCAGTAATGGGACGGTGCAGCTTTTTTAAGGAGACATGCGCATGATAACCCTCAATAATTTGCTGTTCTTCTAACCGCCGTACTCTTTCAATGGCAGAGGGGGAGGTTAAATGAACGGCTTTTGCTAACTCCTTCATGGAGATTTTCGCATTCTCCTGCAATATCCTCAAAATTTCTCTATCGATTTGATCCATATAATACCTCAACCTTTTTTTATAAAACAGAATAACTTAAATTCCTAATTATGAAAAGCTAAACACTCCAATTTCCTTTTTAAAACTATGTAAAAGCTTCTTGTTGTTATATAAAATAAGATAATAGAAAGAGAAAGGCATAAAAAATGAAGGGGTGACGTTATGGAAGGAAATAAAGCATTAATCATAATAGATGTTCAAAAGGCGTTTGATGACAAAAAGTGGGGAGAGCGGAATAACCTTGATGCAGAAGAAAATATGGAGAAGGTACTAGAACAATGTCGTGAACATCAATGGGAGATTATTCATATTCAGCACATTTCAGATAATCCGGAGTCTGTATTTTATTATAAAGGAAAGGGATTTCCTATTAAACAAATGGTCGCTCCTTTGGAACAAGAAAAAGTAATAACAAAAAGTGTGAACAGTGCTTTTATTGGAACGGATTTAGACGAATATTTGCAGGCATGTCATATTGATACCATTGCAATTGCTGGTTTAACCACACCGCATTGCGTGTCTACCACGACAAGAATGAGCGGGAATTTAGGGTATAAAACGTATCTGCTTTCAGATGCCACTGCTGCGTTTGGAATGAAAGATCATCATGGTAAGTTCATCGATGCGGATACCATCCATCATTTGTCGCTGGCAACGATTCATGATGAATTTGCTAATGTGGTGACTGCGCGGCAGTTTATTCAATCAGTATTAGCATAGAGCTGGCAGCAAAATCTTCTAATCAAAATAATATTCGATTACACGTACAGCAGGTGTTCTAATTCGTTTAGAATACCTGAATGTAACCTAAGCACAAAACCTTACAACGCTGTAAGGTGATTGTAAGGCACAGCGATAGCTTTTATCCTATAAATAGATATATACTAATCATCAAATGCAGAGATAAGGGATTTTACGTTGTTAAACGTAAAAAAAGTAAGCAAAGTATGCGGCGGGAAAGTATCCTATAGGGCATTGTCAAATTTGGATTTAACCGTAGAGGATAATGAATTTGTAGAAATTATGGGCCTCTCTGGCAGCGGGAAATCAACATTACTGAATATGATTGCTACGTATGCTGCTTATTTTCTAGCTAGTCTTTTTGCGTAGCCCGCTTTTACTATATAAGACAGATAAAAACTGAGCTGGGATAAAGATATTTATTTCTTATCATTTGATTTCTGATTAATTTAAAAAGCCGTGGTAAAGAGGAGGGTTAAAAACATGAAAAAAGTATTGGTCGCAGGGGCCAGTGGAGCCCTTGGAAAATTGGTTTGCCAGGAACTATTACGGATAATGGGAAAACGAATACAATTAACCGTCACAGATTATAAAACAGAAAGAGGAGAACAACTGGCAAACGCTTTGAAGCAAGATGTCCAATTTCAATTTATGGATGTAGACGATAAGGAAAATGTAAAACAAGTAATCAAGAACGTTGATATTGTCGTAGTTGTAGTAAAACAAAAAAAACCGCATATTCAAACCGCATGTGTGGAAAATAAGATATTATGCATCGATGTTACCCCTTTTTATGATTTTGTGGAGAAAGTAAAAGAGTTAAACCAAAAAGCAGAAAAAAATGAAAGAGGATCTGTCATAATGTCCGGCTTTTTCCCGGGACTATCCGGTTTAATGGTAAAAGAGACTATTTCATATTTTCAAGAGGTAAGAGAAGTCAATGTGGGATTATTACAAAATACAAATGCTAAGACAGGATTATCAGGTATTTTAGATATGTTAAAGATAATCTCTCAATCAGTTGCTTTTCAGGATAATATTATTCCTGGCTTTACTAAAAAGAAAGAAATGTATTTTTCAAACCATAACAAAGAAAAAGAAGTCAGGCTTATAGATCATTCGGAAAGAATACTATTAAAAGACAATTTAACAGCTGCGCCGATAAATTATTGGACTGCTTGGAATAGTAATAGTTTCAATAAAATGATTTCGTTACTAAAGAAATTCGGATTGATTAAAGCTATTCAAAAAATGAATACGAAATTTCTCGATAAGCTTGTAAAACATAACCCGAATAAGAAAGAACATGCTTTTCTTACTGTGGAGGTGAAAGGGATAGTGGATAAACAAGAATGCAAAAGAATCCTTTCATTGTCTACTTTTTCAGATTATCATACAACAGCCATGATGACTGCAGCTTTGACAAAATTGACACTGGAAAAAGAAGTGGAAGGCATTGTTTGTCCTTTTGAAATAACTACTTTAGATGAGTTATTATCTGTAATGAATTGTTCTGAACTTGAGATAGAAAAAATTGAAAATAATATACGCATCAAATAACGTGTATCTATTCGATTAAATATTATTTCTGTACTACGCAGCTGGAAGGTAGTACTTACTAAAGTTAAGTACCCTGCAGATTAATAAGTAATAATGGAATAATCTCTTACACCTTTCTTGCATATTTCACTAACCAGCTGCTATAAAGAGTTGTTTTCTTTATTTTCCAGTCCAACCCAAATAAATTTTTCAGAGGCAGTTATTTATTATTCCGTTTGTTAACTTCAATCGTAATAAACTCCGGCAAATAATTAGGAGTACATCCTTTTGATACCATTTCATCCTTGTAAAGACCCGTTTTCTCGCCAAGTTTCATACAGCGTGTACGATTCTTTTCATCATAAATGCCTATCCAGCCTGCTGTGAAATTCATAGCCCATTGAACTTCCGGTTCTTCCTGCATAATATTAGCTTCTAATGCAGCTAGCAGCTCTGCAGTATTATCAGGTGGTGTTTGTCCGGTCCATCTCAAGCGCGCTTGAAAATACCAGAAAGCTCGCCTTTGGAGAGCGCGGGGGCTATTTTCCCATGATTGCATCAATGCAATTCTCTTCTTGTCTTTGGTAAGCTGGTTAGCCATTAACCAGTCCATTAAGTTATTTCGCTCATCATATGTGTGAATCTGCATATCTTCATCAAGCTTATTAAGCACATCTTCTGAAAGAAGCTTTTTATCCATAATTAAGATGGCTAATAGTCTGGGTAAAAATGCTTCGGTCGACCAAAGCTCCAGAGCTAATTCATGATCTTTTTTTATCTCCTTTGCGATTTTTCGTAAGTCTCCCAGCTTCGTTTTACTATTAATTTGAGCTAGAATGTCTTCTGCTTTTGAAGAGTGTTTTATTTCCGCAGTTATTTTTTCATGCATTTTATACAACTCCCTGATTATTTATTATCGTGCATTTATCTATGAATTTGGTTATACATCTCTCCCCATGTATTCATTTCATTAATTAATGGTGTTAATGTTTTTCCGAATGCGGTCAGGCTGTACTCTGTTTTCGGCGGGATCACGGGATAAACTTTTTTGGAGATAATATTGTCCGCTTCCAGTTCATTCAGCTGAAGAGCCAGCATTCTTCGTGAACAGCCTGGCATATAGCGTTGTAATTCACTAAAACGGCAGACCTTATGCTTGATTAAACGATATAAAGTGAAACTTCAATCAGTGAGGGGTTCTTTTCATCCCCGACTGATTGGGGTTGCGATTACTCACCCCATCGTAAAGAGTTGTTAGTTGAACGAATCGGGCCGTTACTGGCTGTTGGATCTCCCACTTAGAAATAACAATTATGCCAATTTCATGAATTAAAAAAACTGGTATTTCTGCGCCTTAATGTATTCGATTCCTTATATCTAGTCTTCCTTTTTTAATAAACTTAATTATTATTACATAACCTACAATATTGAAAATCAAGCTAACTAGTAGAAAGGAAGGAGATCCTAAGACTATTGGGAAAAATAGAGCCAAAACAAAAACAATTAAAAACCCCGCCATAACATTTCTGTAGTTAAAAAATACCAAGTATCCTATTATCAAAGTAAAAACAATAGTTAAAATATGAAGTAATATCATAATATTCCGCTCTCCTTTTTAGTTGAACTCTACAAATTTATTTTAGTTTACCATATCATACCATTCAAGCGGATAGTTTAAACAGTAAAAATTTAAAGAGGTGGCATGATAGCGAATATCATTTCTCTGCAAAGAAAAATACCGAACTTTTAAATGCGTTGCAAAAAGGAAAACCTGCAGCTAATAAAAAAGGATCAAAAATAGCTAGGTGTACTCTTATGACATTGTTGGTAATCACAGCTAAAGCAGACGCTTATCTTAAGGTAGATGGCAAATGGGGAAATGCAGTAACTAGGTCATTGCAAACTGCATTAAACACTACGGTTGATAGGGTAATCAGCAATCAATCTCAAAATGCTGTAATTAATGCTCTTTATGAATCTGTTTGCATCCACTTTCTCTCCTTGTTTATATATTCCATTTTTATCGGTTTTTATCAGCTTCTGCAAAACATGCTGCAAAAGCAGTAAATGCTCTGCTTAAAAATGGTCTTTTCCTAGTAACCAATCGGGAAGTGACGAATCTGAATTGCTCTGGAACTTGATATGCTTTGATTTTTTCATCCTTCTGATCTACTACAGATTCTGTCAAAAGTGTATTGCCGATTCCTGCCCGCACACAGCTCAGCATGGTATCCAGTGTACTGACTTCAATTGTATTATCAAAGGATATTCCATCCTTCTGAAGCCAACATTTATTAGCTTTTCGTAATGGGCAGCTTCCGGAAATACTCAATAAAATAAATTTCAAAAAAAATATACTAACCCCCTTGCACTTCACGTAACGGAATAACCTATACTTTATTTTAAAGGAGCTGATAAACAATGTATACCATTGGAGATGATATCGCTGTTGCCAGTTATACGATGAAAAGTTCCTTCTGTTACAGCTCAATAAGCGATTAAGATTATCCTTATCAAAATAAAGTATTTCATTTATCTAACCCAGCTGTTCATTTGCAGTTGGTTTTTTAGTGGTTTTAACGGAAAAATAAAGTGAAAATTTTTATTATATGATATGGTAAACATAGAGTTTTATTTATATTGAAAACCCGACCTTATATTCATTATCACTGAGGAGATTAATATGTTTCATTATGAGGCGCTTTGTTATCATTGTAAAAAAGTATTCAGGGTATACGAAGGAACCCCAAAATATAAAATCGTTAAGGAGAAGAAGACAAAAATGTTTTGTTGTGAAGATTGCGATCATAAAATACGCATTGCAGCAATAAAAAACTTTTTTAGATAAAATGTTTTCGATTATTTCTTATTAGTATGATTCAATCCATTTGGCATTTCGAGAATCTTCGAATAAGATAGGTTTATTACAAACTTAAGCGAGATTTTTAAAGTATTGGAAAATGAAAAAAGACTCGATATACTGCGAGGGTTAAAAAATCCAATGGACCATTTTGAAAAGTCGACTGCACACCTTTCCAAAAATATCAGTGAAAAAGGGGGCGTCTGTGTAGGTGACATCCAAGAGAAAGCACAAACGTCGCCATCTACTGTCTCCCATTACTTAAAGATGATGCAGCGGGCTGGTCTTTTGGAATCTGAGCGCCATGGGCAATGGACTTACTACCGTCTAAATGAAGAAAAGATAGAGGAAATAGTTTCTCTCATAATAAAGAATCTATAGATCCTTTTTTATCTTATATAATTCGAGGTTTCTCGAATTATATAAATTTCGTGATGATAACGTTAGAAAAAATCATCTGAAACAATTAGATTATTTTGAACTAACTGCTTGTCAGGCGTATTCCAACCATAGTGAATCTCCTTCATCTTCAAAACAATTCAACTTGGAGTTATCACTGTCCGCTTTATATTATTGAATTTTTATTGTTTTATTTGCAGCATACAATTTAATTAGTTGGAAAAGCATATTTCTTATTAAAGTATACCATTAACAAAGCAATGATAATCAATAAAAAAATTGTTATTGGAAAGGACTCGCTGCCAATATAATCAAGAAGAATTCCTCCTACGATACCGCCACCGGCAATAGCAATATTCCAAACGGTTGTACTCATGGAGGTGGCAACATCGACGTTATCTTCTCCTGCTGCTTGAGCTAATGCTGTTTGTATTAAGGTAGCCGATCCCCCAAAGGTAATACCCCAGAAAACAATACCTATAATGACGATTACTGCATTTTGAGCAAAGAATTGAAGCAATAATGCGGCGCATGAAAAAATAAACAAGCTTAATAAAACAAGGAGGCGAAGCTTTTTATCAATAAATAATCCAGTAACCCAAATGCCCGCTAAGGACAAAATTCCAAATAAAAGTAATATGGCACTTACTTGTGAGCTGAGCTCTGTGGATGCAAGAAATACAGCAATATATGTATACAAAATATTATGGGAACCCATCCAAAGAATCACCAAAGTTAGCACCGGGCGTATCCCAGGGATCTTTAGCACCTTAAACAGGTTGACGCGAACACCTTCTCGATTTCCAGAGAAATCAGGAAGGGTAAAGATAATCCATAGGATGAGAAGAAGAGCTAATAAAGACATAATGGCAAAAATAGAGCGCCAGCCAATTATAGTTCCTAAAAAAGTACTAATAGGCACCCCGATACTAAGAGCAATAGGAATTCCAACCATAGCAACAGCTGTTGCCCGCCCTTTCAGCTCTTGATGAACCATTCGCCTTGCGTACCCGGTTAACATACTCCAAACAATACCTGCCCCCATTCCCGCGAAGAATCGAGCTGTTAGTGTCATTATATAATTTGAAGAGAAAGCGGTAACGCTATTAAAAATAAGAAATAAAAGGATTGCAAAAAGAAACAGGGGTTTGCGTCTCAAACCTTGTGTAGCAAATGTAACAGGAATTACAGCAACGATGGCACCAAGGGCATAAAAAGTCACTAATTGTCCAGCGTATGCGTTTGATACATTCAATCCCTCACTTATTTGTGGAAGCAGACCTGCAGGAACAGTCTCCATCATAATACAAATAAAACCTGCCATGGAAAGAGCTAATAATCCAAGCCACGGCAGTTTGTTCGTTGTTTCTTCTTGAGAGTTCCTGAAAATAGACATGTATACGCTCCTTATGAATTATCCTGAGTTACGCTATATTTTTTTCTATAAAAAACAAAAAAAGACTAGTGAAGCTTATTTGGCATTCAATAGCTTTACGAGATAGAGCCTATTCAAAGTTATTAATCTGAATAAGTATACCAGGTGATTAAAAGTAATTTTAGCTGAGTTTACTTCTTATTTGCTTCTTGTTCTTTGTTAATCTCTATCCAAATCATAAAACACCAGCTGCTTTAGGTGAGAAAATACTAATTAAGCCATAAATAATCAATAGAATATATTTTAATTTTTATATTTACTATTTTTACTCTTACTATATTCTTACTACCCTTTATTTTTGTTTGCAAACAGGTTAATGATAGCTATTCCTTTAAAACGATTTGTTAATTCAATTACTTTGGCTGCAAACAAGAGGAAAAGATTCGGATAGGTTCCATTTCTAAGCTTTTTGTTATGAGTTGTAATTAGAGTAACAGTAATAAGCTAATTATTAACAGAATAATAAAAGGCATTAATCGGTAGAACCTATGATTAATCCATCAACATTTCGTAGGCGGATTATTTCTATTCTTATTTTATCCTTTAGATATGTCCCGCCACACATTCTGGATTCCAAATGCATCAGAAGAAACACCTCTAGCGTTAATAGCTTGAATAGTCGTGTTTGGTTGGACATTAGTTTTTCTAGTGATGTCTGTCTAGGATAATTTCCAAACGAAGAGATGCTTAAAATCAGTTAAGAAGATATAATTGGGTTATTCCACTACATGGAGATACGTAAAGTTAGTCAAAAAAATGATAATTAACAAGAGTATAATAATAGAGGGTGGTTTTTATGGAATTTATAACATGCCAAGCCTTTGACATAGGTAAATTACAAGAGATTAGCAAATTAACATACAAACAAGCCTTTAATGACATATTAGATGAAGCCAATGTGAATGCGTATGTAAATACTACATACAGCAAAGATAATTTGATGAGAGAATTAAACAATCCTAACTATCATTTTCTTTTTATCCAACATAAGGATGAAGTTATTGGGTATGGAATGTATACGATCCACATGGATTTTTTAAAAATAGAACGCGTATATATTTTAAACCAATATAAAGGCTTGGGCGCTGGTTCCAAATTTATGGAATATATCGAGAACACTGCTAAAGAATTGAAAAAAGATTATTTATGTTTAGAAGTGTTAGCTGAAAATTCAAAAGCGATAAGTATTTATGAGAAAAAAGGGTTTCGCATATCCTCGGAGCAAATTATTGTGATTGGGCAAAAGGAGTGCCGATTATTATCGATGGAGAAAAGGCTGCATTATGATTAATTTTTACTCAATCCAACTGGACAGTATTTTCAGTTGGATTTATTATAGTTAAAAAACCTTGGTTATGCTCGAAGTTCCGGAAAACTGTTAGCAAGAAGCCAAAAAATACACTTCATGGTAAGATAAAATTGGTTTCCCGACTACATATTTAAAAAAATTCACTCCTAAAATTCTTGGGATAATGGATTACAAAAATATATATTACAAAATCGAAACAAGTCAACACGAATCGGAAGGGACTGATACGTTGAAAATATTTATCGTGGAAGATGACTCAGTCATATCTAAAAAGATAAAAGAACACATAGAAAAATGGGGTTATGAAGGAGCTGTAGTACAAGACTTTCAGAATGTTCTTTCTGAAATGATTGCTTTTGATCCGCAATTGGTGCTGATGGATATTTCACTTCCTTTTTTCAATGGCTATTACTGGTGTGGGGAAATACGGAAGGTGTCGAAAATGCCAATCATCTTTATTTCCTCCGCTTCGGATAATTTGAATATCGTTCGTGCCGTTGAAATGGGGGCGGATGATTATATAACCAAGCCATTTGATTTGGAAGTACTGATGGCAAAAATGCATGCGATTCTCCGCCGGACCTATGACTTTAGCGGATCCAGTAATTTAATAGAGCATCGAGGATTAATTTTTAATGTAAATAATTTTACCATATCGATAGAGGATAAAACTGCAGAATTAACGAAGAATGAAGCTAAAATCTTTCAAAAGCTCCTGGAAAATAGAGGAGAAATCATTAAACGGGATGAGTTGATGATGACTTTGTGGGAATCAGACAGCTTTGTAGATGATAGCGCACTGTATACAAACGTGAACCGCTTGAGAAAGAAATTGGATCAAATGGGATTGGAACATTTTATTACCACAAAAAAAGGCGAAGGATATATCATCGAGGGATAATATGAAAATTTTTTTAACCTATTTGAACAATTATAAAGTACCAGTTGCATTATGGATTTTATTTGGCTTGATAAACATATTTATTGGTTATTTGTATCAGGTGCCATTCGAACGCTCTCTTCTTTGGCTGGCAGTATGCGGATTTATTGGAATCGCAGCCGCGGGTTTTCACTTTTATAACTATTACAGCAGACACAAGAGTCTGACCTTTCATCAAAAGCAAACGCATATGGAGATACAGCAATTACCGCTTCCAGGTAATTTAATAGAAAGTGAATATCAGGATTTACTGGAAAAATTGAGCGCAGCACATTCTCAGCTGGAAAATACAAAAGAGGAAAACGAGCAGGAGATCTTAGATTATTTCACCATGTGGGTTCATCAGATAAAAATACCGATTTCTGCCCTTCATTTAATTCTTCAAGATGAAGATAGGGAAGTGACGGAAGAAATGAAGGAACAGTTATTCAAAATCGATCAATACGTCGAAGTGATATTGCAGTATGTACGGTTAGGAAGTACTTCGACGGATTATCATTTTCAAAAAGTGGACTTGGATACGATGATTCGTGAAAGCCTCAAAAAATATGCTTCTGTTTTTATTCGCAAAAGGCTACCTGTTCATTATGACGGGATAGATCAATGCATTATCACTGATGCCAAATGGCTGAGCTTTGTGCTCGAACAAATTGTATCCAATGCGTTGAAATATACAAAGGAAGGAGCCATCTCTATTTACTTGGAAGAAAATGCTGTCGTGATAGAGGATACAGGCATCGGTATTCGCCCAGAAGATATCCCTCGTGTAGCTGAAAGAAATTTCACAGGGTTTACAGGACGCGAGCATAAGAGCGCCAGCGGAATTGGACTTTACCTTTCCAAGCAAATCCTGACGAAATTGGGGCATCAAATAAAAATTGAATCGGAGCCTAAAAAGGGAACGAAGGTTTCTATCGTGTTTGATGATAAACAAATGACAACAGAATAGCCAATCTAACAAAAATGTTAGAAAAAAAGGAGAAATGTCAGATAGAACTGTAGATTGACATTTCTCTTTTTTGCTATTCTTTACGTATCAACAAGAAAGTTGTTGGAAGAAAGGAGATGTACCATGACACTTTTACAAGTTCAACATTTAAGAAAGGTCTATACAACCAGGTTTGGAGGAAATCAAGTAGAAGCACTCTCTGATGTCTCTTTCAGCGTGGACGCAGGAGATTATATAGCTATTATGGGGGAATCCGGCTCCGGTAAGACGACGTTATTAAATATTCTGGCGGCATTGGATAAACCGACACGCGGTAATGTATTGCTGAACCGGAAAAATATTGTGCAGATACCTGAAAAAGAAATTTCTGCGTTCCGGCGTAATAACCTCGGATTTGTATTTCAGGATTTCAACCTTTTGGATACGTTCTCGATACAGGATAATATCTTTGTTCCACTGGTTTTATCCGGAAAAAAGCATAAGGAAATGAAGCAGAAACTAATGCCGATAGCAAAAAAACTTGGCATCGAGCATATCTTGACTAAATTCCCGTATGAAGTATCAGGCGGTCAAAAGCAAAGAGCGGCAGTTGCCAGAGCATTGATTGCCGATCCGGAATTAATATTGGCAGATGAGCCGACTGGCGCTTTGGATTCCAAATCTACAGATGAATTGCTGGAGCATTTCGGACAAATTAATAAAGAGGGACAAACGATTTTGATGGTAACACATAGTATTAAGGCTGCAAGTCACGCGAAACGCGTATTGTTTATTAAAGATGGAAATGTATTTCATGAATTGTATAAAGGAGATACATCCAATGAAGAAATGTTTCAAAAAGTCTCTCATACACTTGCTGTTTTAGCTACAGGGGAGGATGGAAATGGGTAATGGCTTTTATTTAAAAATGGCGGCAGACAGTATACGTAAAAATGGCAAGATGTATTTTCCATTTATCATTTCCTGTATCAGTACGATTATGATGACGTATATCATTCAGGCATTATCGACCAATCCGGGCCTTTCGGAAATTCCGGGCGGAGAGAACTTAAAAACAATTCTTTCTATGGGGTATTTCGTATTAATTATATTTTCAACGATTTTTCTATTTTATATGAACAGCTTTTTGATGAAAAATAGAAAAAGGGAATTTGGTGTATACAATATCTTAGGCATGGATAAAAAGCATATCATGAAAATGCTTGCTTACGAAACCTTATATATTGCTGTATTCAGCATGATCGTAGGATTTGTTGCAGGCACCATCCTTAATAAAGTTTGTGTATTATTGATTCGCCAAATGATGGGTGCGGATGTAGCTCTTGGGTCTGAGTTTTCTTCCGAAGCGGTGATATGGACACTAAGCTTCTTTAGCATCATTTTTCTATTGATTTTATTGGGGAACATCTCTCAAATTCGATTAGCCAACCCGATAGAGCTTTTAAAAAGCGGAAATGTCGGTGAAAAAGAGCCAAAAACCAAAATCTTCTTTTCGATTCTTGGTGTTTTATTAACTGGGTGGGGTTATTATATTGTGTTAACCCTGCAATCTCCCGTTAGTGGTATGCCTTATGCTTTTCTTGCAGCAGTATTGATTATTGCCGGTACGTATCTCTTATTTACCACCGGAAGTATTGCTGTACTCAAAATTTTAAAAAATAACAAAAACTATTACTATCAGACCAGCCATTTTATCCCTGTATCCGGCATGCTGTACCGGATGAAAAAGAATGCTGTAGGTCTTGGGAATATTACCATCTTATCTGTCGGTGTCATTCTTTTACTTTCTATCGCGGTTTCCTTATATATCGTATCTGAAAGTGATGATGCAACCTATTCAGGTAATGTGATTTCAGAGGTAAGATTACAGAGGATACAGATGAAACAGGAGAAGAAATCAAAGCAAAATTAAGTGAGCTGATTGATCAAACAGCTTCTGAAACCAACAATACCGTTACCAGTTCGTCTTCTTATACCTATCTAAATTTTGTAACACTTGCTGCGGGCGATGGCTTCGAAGTTACAAAAGATGCCTATTCCATGTTAGCGAATGAGAGTCCAATCAATTTATATATGACTGATCAGGAAAGCTATAATCAGTTAACCGGAGATAACCTGTCGCTTGATGAAAATGAAGTATATGTACATGGAACAGGTGAGGAATATACAAATGAAACGCTTTCGCTGATGGATTTTCAATTTTCCGTCAACGTCATGGAGGATATGGAAGAATTCTCGCTGGATAGCGAAACGACAAGTTTAATTAGTGACACCTATTACATGATCGTTGATGATATAGAAACCCTTCGACAAATAGAGCAGCAGCAAAAAGAAATATTGGATGACTATGCTGCAAGCACAAACGTGTCTTCGCAAATTGGATTGGAGCAGGGAGTAAGTGAGGAGCAGGAAATAGCATTTGGTGAGCAGCTGCAATCGAATATGGAAAAGGAAGATATGGACATTGTTGTGGTAGATAGCCGAACAGAAGCAGCAAATGACCTGCAAGCCCTAAGGAGCGGAGTTTTGTTCATTGTTTTGAATTTAGCTGTCTTACTATTATTAATGACGGTACTGATTATTTATTATAAACAAACTTCTGAGGCCTATGACGATAAAGAGCGTTTTTCTATCCTGCAAAAAATCGGGTTGAATCAATCGGAAATTAAAAAAGCCATTAAATCTCAGATTTTAACCGTCTTTTTTCTCCCTGTCGTCGTAACAGGAATCCATATTTTAGCGATTTTCCTGCTCATGAGGAAATTAATGATTCTGGTCATGATTAATCAGGTGAACTTATTCCCAATCAGTGTGCTGATCGCATTTCTCGTTTTCCTGATTGTTTATGTGGTCATCTACCGGATAACGGCACGCGTTTATTACAAAATTGTTCAATAAGTTATGTTATATGAAAGAGGGGACAGGTTATGCATTTAAGTCTAATGGAGCTGCTGCTTATCTTTGTTGGAGGCGTTTTGATTTTAGGAATCCAGTTTTATTTATCGACCAGAAAGAATCGATTCATGGGGCTTTTATTCCCGCTCGTATCCTTGGGGTATTCCATATATATGTTTTTAAAATCAGATTTCTTTTCCGATATGACATTCAGTATGAAAGCTTATATGTTCATTGCTCAAAATATTCCTGCGCTGGTTTTGTTGGTGATTTACTTTATTTGCCGCTGGAATATGAAAAAAACGTAGGGAGAGTTGAACATTTATATGATATAAACATGAAAAATGGTTGAATAGTATAACGGACGTTTAGTCTAAAATGAAGTCAAAAAAATGAGGAGCAGTAAAGTTGAAAAAACATTTATTAATCTTAATAGCTTTAACGACAACTTTTATTTTACTTGTTGGATGCAGTTCCTCCGGATCAAATGATGATGAAAATTTTTTTAGTGAAAGTATACGAAAAGCAGGCGATAAACTTACCGGTTTTTTTGGTGAACCTTCCTTAACAAAAGATAAATCATTAGAAGGAGAAAGAGCATTTGGAGAAGATGATTATACAGGAACGTATGAAGCGGTATATCAACAATTTTCAGGCACAGAAAATTTATTTGGCGGTGCATCGCTTGATGGAAGTGAAGGAAAGATGATTCAAATCACCTATAACGGAAACATCGAAAGCGGAGAAGCAGAAGTATTTTGGAATACCGCCGATTCAGAGAAGAAATTATTGTTTGAAGGCCAGGGAGAGCATACAGAAACCATCAGCTTACAAGGAGGGTGGGAATATATCAGCTTGGAAGGGGACGAACTGGGAGGTGATATTAGGGTGAAAATTGAAGAAAAGGATTAGTAAATCAAATTTAGCGGTATGGTGGCGATGGTTTCATCGGATGAGATAGGAGTTGGATATCTAAACAGGTAGTTCTACAACCACTATTTGGAAGTAATTATCGCCATGCTATTACAACATTTTGTACATACTAAAAGATAAGGAGGTGGCAGCAATGAGCAAAAAGAATAAAAATAAGAAAAACCAATTATTTGAAGATAACAAAGGTGTTCAAGCTGTGCAAAATCAATTGAATGAAAGTTATCAAAGCGGAGTGGTTGAGGATCAATTAGAAAATAATCGGGGAATTCACCATTTTAATAATAAGAGCAGATAAACTTTTACTAAGGCTTCAACATAACTACCCAAAGTTAACTTTAAAATGGTTCTGATCATCTTTTTTGATGGTTGGAACCATTTTGAAGTTAGAATGACAACTGGCACTTTCAGCTTCTGCGGCAGATAACGTTTTTTTACATATATGTCACTTAGAGAAAGAATTTTGAGCAATCGAGAAGAAGTTTTTATAATCTATTTATAGTAAACTGATGAAAAGGAGGCGTTTTCATGAGTACAATGATTTTTGTTAACTTTCCAGTCAAGAACGTTGCTGATGCCACTGCTTTTTACGAAAAACTAGGATTTACGAAGAACGATGACTTCTCTGATACCCACGCAAGCTGTATGGTATGGGACGACAACTTTTATATTATGCTTTTAGAACACGCTTTTTATCAACAGTTTCTCAAAGGTAAAAAGATTGCTGATACTCAAAAAGAAAATGCTGCCTTAATCTGCTTTAGCTTAGAAAGTGCTGAAGCAGTCAAAGAATTCGGTCGATTAGCGAAAGCAAATGGCGGTGATGCTTATCATGTAGACATGGGGATGCCGGAAGAACAAATGTATGGCTTAGAGGTATCAGATATTGATGGAAATATGCTAGAACCGATGTGGATGAAGCAATAGGTATGGAATGAACATGCTATTGGTGTGACAGCTATTGCTTTATGAAATTGAAACGTTTTGGTTTGTTTGAAATAAGTGTGTGTAAGTTAGAAGTTAAAATAAAAAACAGATATTAAACGAATTATTCAATTAGATCTATACGTAACTCTACCCAATCCAACTGGCGATTAATTTTCAGTTGGATTTATTCTTTGAATTATTACTTTGAAGAAATACGGTTCTTTATTCTAGAGAGAATATCAACATAAACAAATAGGGGAAAGACGGACCAAAGCAAGCTTTCATGTAGAGGCCAGGTAGAGAAGGTTTATTTATTGCTGTATATAAAATATTATTCAAATAAATTATTACGTAAAATATAAATTTGACGTAATAATTGCAATTCTGATTAAAGTTCTGTAAAATTTATCTATGAGGTGATCTAATGGCAAATCATTCAAAACAGCAACTTTACAATAAACTTCAAACGCTTCTTAAGGAACTTCCTTGGTATGTCGAGGAATTTATCAATCATAAAGAAAGAAAATTATCAGCAGCTTCATTACTCAATTACGCACATGATTATAAAATTTTTTTCAATTGGCTCGTGACCGAAAATTTTTATTCTGGTGAATTGAAAGATCTGCCCCTTGAGTTGCTTGAATCACTAACTGTTCAGGAAGCTGAACGATTTTTGACCTTTCTTAAATACCAATTACATAACAAGGAACTTACAATAAATCGCAAGTTATCTGCTTTAAAATCGCTTTTCAACTACCTGCAAAACATTGCTGAAACACGTGATTTACAGCCATATTTAAAGCGTAATGTGATGGCAAAGCTTGAATTCAACGACATCAAAGAAAGTATGGAAACTACTGCAAACAAAATGGAAGGAAAAATTTTAATTGGTGATGAATATGAACGATTTCGCCAATTTGTTGCCCATGATTATGGCGAGCTTTATAAAGACAATAAAAAGCTTGCAAATTTTCACCGCCTAAATCGTGAACGTGATACAGCGGTTGTCTCGCTTATTTTAGGCTCTGGATTACGACTTTCAGAGGTTGTGAACCTGAATTTAGATGATATTGATCACAGCAAATTTACTGCACGTGTTATTCGTAAAGGAAATAAAGAACAATACGTTTATTTCAGCAAGCAAGCGATGGATGATTTAGATGAATATTTACAAATCAGAGCAAAACGCTATCATGTTGAGAAAACAAACAAAGCTTTATTTATCGCTGCTGCCATGGGACCAAAAGGCACGCCAAGACGACTAACTGCGCGTTCTATTGAAAAGTTAATCGAAAAATATGCCAATGCTTTCGGAAAACCCTCCTTATCTGTTCATAAATTAAGACATTCGTTTGCAACGAGGTATCATAATGAAATTAATGATGTACCTAAGCTAAGGCGCCAACTGGGCCACTCCTCGATACAAACGACGATGATTTATACGCATATTAACAATGATGATTTAAAAAATGCTGTAGATAAGATGGATATGCCTAAAGGTGATGAGTGATTACTAGCGTATTATCCAATTCACTATACGATAAAGTTTTAAATTCTCCTAGGTTTCTACTTGATTAAACGAACGTTTGTTTGTATAATTAGAGAAACTAAACAAAAGGAGATCAAAAAATGCCTAGAAACCCAGGAATTACGGATGAAGCTATTATCAAGATGTATAAAAGCGGTATGCCTTATAAAGAAATGGTTTCTCGTATCGGCATATCCGATCGATCTATTCGTAATGTAATGTATAAACATGGCGTTAAAATGAATAGAGAACAATCTTCAGGACAACCGCGAAAGCATCGAATTAACGAGGATTTCTTCAAAACATGGTCACATGAAATGGCTTGGGTTTTGGGGTTGTTTATAACAGATGGCTGTATCAATAAGAGCATCTCCAGTGTTTCCTTAACTCAAAAAAATCAAACAATACTTCGTCAAGTAGCGAAATATATGGGTGCAGATTACATTTTATCGAAAAAATATAAAACAAGATCAACAGCAACATTAATAATTAATTCAAAAGAAATTAAAAACGATTTAGGGAAGTTAGGGGTATTACCTAATAAATCATTATCCGTACAATTTCCTAAGGTGCCGGATGAGTTCCTCCCCTCTTTTATTCGAGGAGTTATAGATGGTGATGGCTGGATTGATAAAGCAGGATATGCCATGAACATTACATCAGGCAGTAAACCATTTTCAGAAGCCTTATTATCATTATTTTTATCATGGAAATTAAAACCGGAAATCACATCAATCACAGGCCAAAGTGGCAATCCTATTTATCGAGTATGGCTCAACGGAAAAAAAGAACTTCAGAAATTAGCAAAAATTGTTTATAAACATACAGATACTAATAACTTTTTAATCTATAAAAGAGTCTATATGACTCAGCATTTAGATAATCCTTATTATGTTGAAGACGAACGAGATGTTCCTAAATGGACACAAAAAGACGGGAAACTGAAACATATAAACTCGGGTTCGAGAATAGCGTTTCGAACGAATATAAGTGGTAGAACATTGGATTGTTTAAAAGTTATTGCTAAAGAACGGAAAATACGTCTCAATCATTTAATCGAAATTGGATTAAAAAATATGCTTGCAAAGAGTGAACTATCAATTACTCTACAAACAAGACCAAATGACCGGATTCAATATAAAACCACTTATGATAAAGATCTGTTAACTGAAGTTAAAAAGTTCGCCAAAGAGAATAATCTATTCATAAATGATGTAATAGAGCATAGTATGCATTTTATTGATTGAAAGGTTGTAGTAAGCAGCCTCTTTTCTTTTTAGTTTTTTCGAGTAGACATAATATTTATTATGGGAAACAATAAAATATTTCATCTCATTTCCAAGTATACTTTAGATAGTGAGACAAAATTGAATTTTTAACACTTTTGATTTTATATACCATTGTTTATTCATACGGCTAAATCTACATGATTTATTGATCTCAAACCTGATATTCATAAAGAGCTACAAAAAATTCACCAACTGTCTTTTGGCCGACTTGCTGAAATCCCTGACACTCATAAAAATAACATAAATTAGGTCTGTTGGCTGCACAATCCAACCTTATATATTTTTTCTGCTGTATTCTGGCTTGCTGCTTAGCCCAATTTATCAGGTTAACAGAAACGCCTTCTTTAGCATACTTTCTGCGTACAGCAATCTTATGCAAATATAAAGCGTTATTTTTATTTTTATGCGGCCAAAATATGCGATCCTGTCCCTGAACAATTATTGTTCCAGCTGATTCCCCATTTAAAAACCCCATAAACAGTTCATTCAGTGCATGCTTTTCTAATAATGCTTCTTTGGTAAGTTCGCTAGTATACCACATTTTCTTATCTGTTCTCTTTAACCATTCGGCGGCTTCTCTTAAAATCGATGCAAATTCGTCTATTTCTTCCACTTTAATATTTCTTATCACTAATTCCATTTATGTCCCCCCCTCACTCAGATACTTTTATCAATTATTCTTTTCACATTATATTTTTCAGAATATTTATACATTATATTATATCACTTTACTGTAAATTGATAAATAAATTATGCTATCATATCTATCAAGAGGTGATTTTCTATGAAGTATGTATCTGCTAGAGTTCAAGGACGTGTGCAAGGAGTCGGGTTTCGGTACTTTACTCAGCATGCTGCGATGAATCATGATATCGTCGGCTGGGTAAAAAATGAAGATGATGGTGCAGTAGCCTTTGAAGCATATGGAGAAGATGATAATGTAGACCGTTTTCTTGAAGAAATTAAAAAAGGCCCCTCTCGATTTGCAAAAGTAAATGAGATGGATGTCAATAAGCTTTCCGGAGATCCGGAGTATTCCTCTTTTAACGTTAAATATTAAAATGAACATACCGGGTTTAGCTTAATATAGCTAAACCCGGTATGTTCTTATAAGATTGGCGAAAGCAAACGGGAAATATCTTCTTTAAATTTAATCCATAAGGATCGTTTATGATAGCGTTCAAGTGTTAACTCTGAACTTAACTTACAGTCTTCTTCAAATATATTGTGCAATTCATTGGAGACAGCTTCATCATACGTAATCGCATTTACTTCAAAATTTAACCGGAAGCTTCGGGAATCGATATTCATTGTTCCGACAGAAGCCATTTTCTTATCCACTACAATGGTTTTTGCATGCAAGAAGCCATTCTCATAAAGCAATATTTTCGCTCCATATTCTAACAGGTCTCCTGCGTATGCCCATGTGGCCCAATACACGAATGGATGATCGGGCTTGCAGGGAATCATGATTCGTATGTCTACTCCTGATAAAAGCGCCATTTTACAAGCATCCATGAAGCTCGTATCGGGTATAAAATACGGCGTTTGAATACAGACACTTTCCTTTGCAGAGAGAATCATCTTAATATACATATTCTTTAAATGCTCCGTCTCTGAGTTCGGACCGCTGGAAACAACTTGAACAGGACTTGTTCCATGGTGCTTCTCTAAATGGAAGCAAAACTTCTTATAATCATCATGAAGCTTATCCTTTCCAGCCTGATGCCAGTCCATAATAAATCGGACCTGTATGTCATTAACAGCATTTCCGTATATTTTTAAATGGGTATCGCGCCAGTAACCGAATTTTTTATCCTCTCCAAGGTACTCATCGCCGACGTTGAAGCCGCCAATATAGGAGAAATCACCATCAATGATGACCATTTTTCTGTGATTTCGGTTATTGATCCGGAAGTTAATCAGCTTTAAGAAGGATGGGAAGAACACACGCACTTCTCCTCCTGCCTTTTTTAAGTCGTCAAAGAATCGGGAAGGCAGTTTTTTTGATCCTACTTCATCGTATAAAACACGGACCTTTACGCCTTCTTTTGCTTTAGTAATTAATGCGTCTCTTAATCTTCTTCCCAGATGATCGGGCTGAATTATATAATATTGCACATTGACTTCTTGTTTCGCTTCCTTGATGTCATTGAGAAGAGCATCAAACTTTTTATGGCCATCCTTAAATATGAAAATCTCATTGTCCTCTGATAACCTGCCATGAGAAGAGCGTAAATTCATGGTGACAATGTCATTGTACTGATTTAACCATGGGATATCATCTCGTTTTTCTTCCTCTATCAGTTTTAGTTGTGTGTCCACTTCTTCTTTAAGCAGTTTTTGTTCTTCTGCTGTTAAGCCATAAAAGTTATTCTGTTTTAGACTGCGGCCTAAAAAGATATAAATTAAAAATCCAACAATGGGCAAGAAAAATAAAATAAGCAGCCATGCCCAGGTATAGCCGACATCTCTTTTTTCAAAAAACAGCACACCTAGTGCCAGTAATAAATTAATAAAAATGACGATAGAACCAATCATCGTAATAATATTACCTAATTCCATTTCCAATATGATCATCTGCTTTTTTCTAAATTTGAACTATTTTATTATCCAAATTTATTAGATTCATCCATATTACACTAAATGGAATTAAAAGTTAAGTCAATGATTGCTGCGTAAAAAAAGGAACACTTTTATTTGAAAACAAGAGTGTTCCTTTTCTGTATTAATCATCCAGAGATAATTTTCTTAAGGGCTCTTTCGCAGGCCCTGCCAACACCTCGCCGTCATAATGGTAACGAGACCCGTGGCAAGGGCAATCCCATGTTTTATCAGCACCATTCCAATTGACCTCACAGCCTAGATGCGTACAGGTCGTATCCAAAACATGCAGCTTGTCTTCCATATCCTTATAAACACCGGCACGAGATCCATTAATTCTGGTGATGACGGCTTCATCTATTTCTAAATCATCTATTTTTCCCGGTACTGTAAAATCAAGCTTACCTTTTAAAAGCTCTGCGGCAACCTCCATATTAAATTTGAATAGATTCTTTAGCATTGGCTTGGAAGCGAAACGCGCCGGAGAAAATAATTCATTGTATGGATTTTCATCCTTTGCAGCAATACTATCTGCGATAATATTTGCAGCTAATGTGCCATTGGTCATCCCCCATTTTCGATAGCCTGTAGCAATGAAAATCGAAGGGTCATCGTCAGTTATAGGGCCAATGTATGGCATCTTATCCAGGGTGGTAAAGTCCTGCGCAGACCATTGATAAGAAAAGTCCGTTATCTCAAATTGCTCTTTAGCAAACGCTTTTAAATTCTCATAGCATAATTTCTCCTCCGTACTTTCTCCTGAGCGGTGGTTTTCGCCGCCGATAAGAAGATAGGTATCTTTATTATTTAATGTAGCTGTCCGGATAGAACGGGTTGGATTTTCTACATTAATATACATTCCACCCGGGTATTTTCCTGTGTATTTTCCTGATACAATATAAGATTGCTCTGCATACATTTTAGCAAAATAAAGACCTTGATGATCAATATACGGAAATTGGGTAGCTGCTATCAGATAATCACATGCAACACGGTGCTTATCCTTTGTTAAGACAGTATGCTGTCTATTATATTCCAGCTTCATTGCAACGGTTTGCTCGTAAACCTCTGTACCATTTTTTACAGCTTCCTCTAGCATAAATTGTAAATACTTTAATGGATGAAATTGGGCTTGTCCAGTCATTTTTAACGCTTTTTTAAAAGGGATCTCCAGCGGCATTTCTGAGGTAAGCTCTCCTGAAATATCCAAGGTCTTATATGCTTCTGCTTCCTTGTCTAATTGCGATAAATAAGCGTCATCATTTGTATATAGAAATGCATCCTGTTCTTCATAATTACAGTCAATCTGATTTTCCTTGATTTCATTTTTTATAAAATGCATGGTTTCTTGCATGGCCTGATAATATTGTTTTGCTTTTTTCTCGCCCATGGTTTCAATCAGTTCTGAATAAATGACACCATGCTGGGCAGTGATTTTTGCTGAAGTATGTCCAGTCACACCGCTCAGCACACGGTCAGCTTCTATCAGGATAACTTTCATGCCTTTTTTCGAGAGCAGATACGCAGCAGTGATTCCTGTTAATCCGGCTCCGACGATGCAAACTTCTGTTTTCTTTGATTCATCGAGCTTGGGAAAGTCTTGGAATGCGGTATCTGCCTGCCAAATTGATTTTATATCCATATTTAAAGCACCTCACATTTACATGTTTTCTTTAGTATCTCCTGTTTACGTAATCATTACTCAACAGAAATAGAAAGGAATAAATATGAGGGTATAGAAAAAGACTGCTTCTATAAAAGGAAGCAGCCTTTGTATAATTAACGATTTTCAAAAAATAACCGGTTCAATGAAATGTATTCATTCTCCTCTTCCGGCACTTCATCCTCCATATAGATTGCTTCTACTGGACAAACTGCCTCACATGCACCGCAATCGATGCAAATATCCGGATCGATATAGAACATATCTTCGCCTTCTTCTATACAATCAACAGGGCAAACTTCTACACATTCCCCCGCTTTTTCTGTTTTACATGGTGAAGTAATAATGAAAGCCAACGAAATTCTCCTCCTCTTTACCAATAATATTGACATATTAAATCATTATAACGCATTTTAAAATAAAAAGAAACGCTTTATGTAAGCATGAGATAAGACTTTCTCCAAAGCAGAAGGCTTATCTCATGCTATTTTTTGCTTTATTTTTCTTCAAAGTAATCTTTTCTGAATCCTGCTATCCGATCGCTATTGTCAATAATAAAGTAAAACTCTTCTGTTTCATTTTTTACATCATATACCTTCCCCGGTGTAAGCTTACGGTCAACGATAAATTTCTTGGCATTAGCATGTACACATGTGATTTGTTTAATAGTTTCGCTGTTCTCCCAGTCTTTATGAATCATTCTCTTGTTCCCCTTCTCTTGTTTACATAATAATATTATAATCTATTTGAATAGATATAAAAAGTTTCCATACCCTTCTTCTTCCATTTTGTCCTTTGGAATAAAACGCATTGCTGCAGAATTCATGCAATAGCGTAATCCCCCCGCTTCTTTCGGTCCATCTTCAAAAACATGTCCCAAATGCGAATCAGATTGTTTACTGCGTACTTCGGTACGGATCATACCGTGTGAAGTGTCGGTTACGTCTGTAACCTGCTGCGGGTCGATTGGTTTAGTGAAGCTTGGCCAGCCACAGCCGGCATCGTATTGATCTTTTGATGAAAAAAGAACCTTGCCGGAAATAATATCGACGTAAATACCTTCTTCTTTATTATCCCAATATTCATTGTCAAACGGACGTTCTGTCCCATTTTCCTGCGTGACATGATATTGCAGCGGCGTCAGTTTTTCTTGTAATTCTTCTGCAGAAGGTTTATTTTGCCAATTCTCTTTGATAAATCCTTCTCGTCCAGATCCTTTTTTATACATTCTATAATGGAAAGAGCGTTTCTTGTAATAATCCTGATGCTCTTCCTCCGCTTCATAAAATGGTTTAGCCGGAAGAATCGGCGTAACAATATCTTTTTTAAATTTTCCACTTTGCTGCAGCAATTCTTTTGAATGCTCCGCTATTTCTTTCTGTTCTTCATCGTGATAGAAAATAGCTGTTTGATAGGATTCACCACGATCATTAAATTGTCCGCCTGCATCGGTCGGGTCAATTTGCTGCCAAAATGTTTCCACAAGCTCCTCATATGGCATAATGCTGGGGTCATATTCTATTTGAACCGCTTCAACATGTCCTGTTGTATTGGAGCAAACCTGCTCATAGGTTGGATTTTCTACATGACCGCCAGTATATCCGGAACGAATGCTGATTACCCCGGGGCGTTCATCAAACGGCTCTACCATACACCAAAAGCATCCTCCTGCAAAAGTGGCGAGTTCTTTTTGTTGTGACATACTTTTTTCCTCCAATCGCTATTTTCCTTCTTGTCTATATACTCTCCCCCTATTTTTCCTTTTTTATAAAAAAAAATCAAGCAGAAGGCTTATTTTAATCATAACTTCAGCCTTCTGCTTGACTTAAACATATAATCTCGGTGTAGAAACACCCTTTTCTCTATTTTGTACAGGTTCTTCTTTTATTTGTGCCGGCTGTTCCGGCTGCTTATTGATTTCTGCTTTTTGCTTTGGACGTTCTGGAGGAATACGCTCTTCCTCTGTTGATTCCTCACTGTCTTCCTTGCTGAATGTTTTAAAAGCCTTCATCATCCTGTACATCGAAGGGAGATTCTTGATCATCGGTCCATACTCTTGCACTAAGGGGGCTGTTGACTGTACAACACCAAGAACCTGCTGTACCCCTCCCAGTGTTTTAGAAAGCGTAGAAACGCCTCCTGATTGAGCCAGACCTTGCGTGACACCTCCGGACCCGGACAATAAACTTGCTAATCCTCTTGATTCACCTTTTGTATTTACAGCTCCGCTTGTGTTTCTTATTTCTCTCGGAATTCCCCTCAAATCATGGCGTCCATTACGAAAAGGGGGCTGCGGCGAACGAGGCATTTGATTTCTGCGTGGAAAAACCATCATTATCAACCCCTTATCCATCCATATTTACTCTTTTTGTGTTCTGCTATAGAATATGCGGAAGCCATATAACTGTGTAGACATTCCCCCCGTATTCATGCAATCATTTCCCGGGAAACCGCAGAAATCACCAATTAAACAACTGGGAAGCCAAAAGAATGTCGAAACCATCCGATATTCGTCAAAAATTCATTAATCAAACGTTTGTTCAACTTTTTTTCCTTAAGCTTTTGCGATGAACTAATGTAATTTTCCCATGAAAAAAGCAGCCTGATTCAGCTGCTGTATTTCCATTCATATTCCGACCAAAGGGCATCAAACGCTGCTAATGCACCAGGAAATGGGCTATTCCATTCAAGGTATTCGCTGATTTCATCATACGTTTCAGCGTACTTCGGGAAATGATGATCGTAGAATGCCCAATCTGCTAATTGAGAATAATCATCCTGCTTCAATTTCCCGCGATGTGTTAATAAAAATTGATAAAAAGATTGACGCATGGTTCCCCTCCCCTATTCATTCATAAAGGCTTCATGTTGTGCTTGTTTTTTTCTATATACCATCTTACATAATTGGATACTCAGTTCGTAAATAATGATTAACGGTATTGCTACTACAATCTGTAGAAAAAAATCAGGCGGTGTAATCAATACCCCGACAACAATTAAAATAAAGTAAGCATATTTACGGTTTTTCACCATAAATGCCGGCGTCAATATTCCCAGGCTTGTCAGGAACATCGTTACAACCGGAAGCTCAAATAAAAAGGCAAAAGGCAGTGTAATCTTTAATAAAAATCCAAAATAACGGTCCACGGTAAACATGATATGAAACATATCATCATTCAAAGATAATAAAAATGGAAAAATCAATTTAATAAATACCACGTAACCAAAGACAAGCCCCAGCACAAATAAAATTAATGATCCTGGTATGTACCCTAAGGATATACGTTTTTCTTTTGCGGTTAAAGCTGGACTGACAAATGCCCAAAGCTGATAAACAATCACAGGTATCGTTGCAGCAAAGGCAAGTAATCCTGCGATGGAAAAATAGATCCAAATAATTTCAGCAGGGCTGATAACTGTCAGCTGCATATCGATATCATCCACAAAAAACTGATAAATGCTTTTCACATTAATAAAGCCGACAATAAAAAACAATAAGAATATAATCGCTGTAACAATTAAACGATTTCGGAGTTCTGTCAAATGTCCTCCAACGTTCATTTCTTTTTCTCCAGGTATCTGCTCTTCTGGCTCAGACATAGTTCACCCCACCTTTTTAATTGATGACACAAAAGAGATGCAAGGAATAATCCCTACACCTCTGCATTTGATTATTGTTTCTTTTTAGGATTGTCATTCAAAATATCCTGACTTGCATTTTTAAACTCTTTTAATGTTGTTCCAAGCGCTCTTCCGATTTCAGGAAGTTTATTTGGACCAAAGACAATTAAAGCAGCAATAATGATTAAAATTAAACCGGGAAATCCGATATTTGAAAATATGTTCATTATCCTTCACTCCATATATGAGACTGAACTCATTTTTCTTCTTTCACAATCGATTTAACCTCTTTGGTCTCATCGGTGATATCCTGCGTTAAATCACGCGTAGAACTTTTAAATTCCTTCAGCGATTGTCCGGCAGCCTTCCCTATTTGCGGAAGCTTATTAGGTCCAAAGATAATAAGGGCTAATATCACGATCAATATAAGTCCTGGAACGCCTATACTTGCAATACCCATCTATTGACACCTTCTTTATTTATATTGTGTCCTCTAATAGAACATTATCTCTTTCCATCATAGCATGTTTAGAAAACGTTAGACAAGTTAATTTTTGCGATCGTACTGCAGAAAATAATAGTCATAGGGATTTTTCTCATTTTTTATGCCTTTTTGCTTTTCCGTCAGCTCCCAAGCCGATTCATCAAAATCAGGGGCAAATGTATCGCCGGGGAATTCTTCATCAATCCGTGTAATATACATGCGGTCAGCGATAGGCAATGCCTGTTCATAAATCTCTCCGCCGCCGATGATGAAATATTCTTCCTCTGGGTGCGCTGTGTTCCAGTGCTCTACATCAGATAAGTCATGAATAATTTCTACACCGTCAAGTGCTAAATCCTTATTTCTGGTCAGGACAACATTACGCCTGTTCGGGAGAGGCCCGTTCATCGATTCTAATGTTTTTCTTCCCATAATAATCGTGTTTCCGGTGGTCTTCTCTTTAAAAAATTTTAAGTCCTGCGGCAAATGCCAGGGCATCCCACTTTGATAGCCGATCACATTATTCCTGCTAGCGGCAAATAGTAATGAAATCATGCGTTATCCTCCATTCATTTGTGTATGCTTCATTATTTAAACGGCGATTGGCGCTTTAATGACTGGATGCGGATGATAATTTTCGATTTCCAAATCCGTTATTTCAATATCAAAAATAGATTTCCCAGGGGCATTTATCTTTAATACCGGCATCTCCCGGATATCTCTTTCTAACTGCTGGTTAACCTGTTCTATATGATTGGAATAGATATGTGCATCTCCAAAAGTATGAACAAACTCGCCCGCTTCTAATCCGCATTCATGTGCAATTAAATGCGTTAACAGTGCATAGCTGGCAATATTGAACGGAACGCCGATAAATACATCCGCACTGCGCTGATAGAGCTGACAGGATAATTTTCCATCCGCTACATAAAATTGAAACAGCGTATGACAAGGCGGCAGGGCCATCGTCGGAATATCCTCCGGGTTCCAGGCAGATACAATATGGCGTCTGGAGTTTGGATTGTTTTTAATCGCTTCAATGGTCTCTTTTAATTGATCGATGGATTCTCCTTTAGACGTTTCCCAATCTCTCCACTGTTTCCCGTAGACAGAACCCAAATCGCCATACGTTTGAGCGAAGGCATCATCCTGGAGTATTTTCTCCTTGAACAGCTCCATTTGCTGGTCGTATTCTTTTTTAAAGGCAGCGTCCTCTTGACTGCGTATCCCAAAGTTTGTCATATCCGGGCCTGTATACTCCGCGCTTTTAACCCATTTCTCAAAAGCCCATTCGTTCCAGATATTATTATTATGCTCCAGTAAATAGCGGATGTTTGTATCTCCTTTGATAAACCATAATAACTCTGTAGCAATCAATCGGAACGGAACTTTTTTTGTAGTTAACAGCGGGAACCCCTTCTGTAAATCAAATCGTATTTGATGGCCAAAAACGGAATAAGTACCTGTGTTTGTCCGATCATCGCGATTCTCTCCCGTAGCTAATATTTTACGGCATAAATCTAAATAGCCTTGTTCTCCCTGCATTTATAATCCTCCTCTATATAATATGTCTCCTGAACTTAAATTATTTTAGCAAGAGCTTATATTGACTATATTATTTCATTTCCCATTGTCTATCCTCAGGTTTTTAAACAACCCTATTATAACAGAAATTCATAGTCTATATGTTTCTCAACTTTAAATTAATCCATTTAGAATAAAGAAAATAAATCATATATATTCAAAACCTTTTGATTATTATAGAAAATGGTAAGGTTTTCTTGACTACGAAAAAAATTTAAGCTAATATGGGTACAAGCAAAGAAGATAGCACGGAATCATTAGAAAGTAAAGGCAGCTTCGATAGACAGAAGTGGATGATTATGATCCCGTTCTTCTATCGGAGGCTGCCTTTTTTCATATTTCGTTCTTCTGCTTTGTAATCACACGCGTTTTACGTGGAAGTATTTAGGAGGAAATTTAACATGGAAAACGGAGTAGTAAAATGGTTTAATGCAGAAAAAGGTTACGGGTTTATTCAATTAGAGGAAGGGAATGATATTTTCGTACATTATTCTGCTATTCAAGAAGAAGGCTTTAAAACACTAGAAGAAGGACAAGAAGTTGTCTTCGATGTAGTGGAAGGCGAACGCGGTCCACAAGCAGCAAACGTTGAGAAAAAATAAAAACTATTATAGATGCAAGCAGAATCCTTGAGAGGGGTTCTGCTTTTTTTATTGGTAATCATAATTGATTCCTTCAGGTAAGGTCCCTCCTCTGCCACGGATTACATCGAAGTGAATAATCGAAATGCCTGCTTTTGCAGGAAACAAAGAAAATCTCATTGCTTTAAAAACAAACAAAGCCAAACTAATCCTCTCCCCGCCTTTTTTGCTGACTGATATCATACATGATGCAATGCTTCCCTTATTAGGAAATAGTTAAAAACCCTATAAAATTGACCAGGATTTTGCACACGTATTATTACATTTTGTCAATGATTTTCTATATTTGTTCACTAAAAAGACATAAACTTTTCTAACCAAAAAGTTTGTAAAATAGTTAAATCACCTTGTTTGTGAATAAGTGAACGAATTGTGAAAAGTGCGATTTGACAACGTACACAAGACTTATTTTCGATATGATAGTCATATAGGCAAGAAGTTACAAAAGGGGTGAATCACATGAAAAAACCTGAATCTAATTTAAAGGGTACATTTTTTTCCGTAATCACTATAGGGGTTGTTATTCTTATCAGCTGGTTTGCAGTATTTTTATTATTTTTATCGCGATAAAGAAGGAGGAGAAAGAAGATGCACTTACACAAATATGAGAAGATATGGCTTATCTTCGGCGGCGGGGCACTTGTATTATTTCTGCTGATACTTGGATTTGGGGCATTCTATTTAGGCACACATCCGCAAAGTCACGGTGCGACCATTGACCCTGAGAATGTAGAAGCTAACGAGGCCTTCCAGAGAGAGAATCTCGGGCTGACACAAGTAGATGAAGATAGATATATTGTTAATGTGGTTGCGAGTACCTTCAATTATGATTTAGGAGATGACGAGGAAGGAAACGCAGTATCTCACATTGAAATACCTAAAGGATCAACTGTTTTATTTCAGGCAGTTACAACCGATGTTATCCATGGATTAAATGTTGCCGGCACCAACGTCAATATGATGGTGGAGCCTGGGTACATCAGCAGCTTGGAAGTAGAGCTTAATCAAACAGGAGAATTCACATTAATATGTAATGAATATTGTGGTGTAGGACACCATATGATGTTTGCGACAGTGGAGGTGGTTGACGATGAGTCTCGCAATGAAACAGCAGCCGAATGAAGAAATTAATGTAACACCCTTAACGATTACAAAACCCGAAGCGAAATTATACCTTTCCTTTATGTACGTTGCATTTATTTCTTTATTTATTGGCGGATTAATGGGGTTATTACAAGTATTGGTGCGTTCCGGCGATTTTGAACTACCGCTTGGTATCGGCTATTATCAAATACTTACTTTACACGGCGTTATTCTGGCATTAGTACTGACTACCTTCTTCATTATCGGCTTTCAATATTCCTTATTAGGTAAAACCGTCGGAATGTCCGATAAACAACGGAAGCTGGGCTGGCTGTCTTTTTGGACGATGACGATAGGGACAGCTTTAACAGGAACAGCAATTTTACTGGGGGAAGCAAATGTTCTATATACCTTCTATGCGCCATTAAAAGCACATCCTATCTTTTATATCGGTCTTGCGCTTGTGGTCGTAGGCTCTTGGATCGCTGCTTTTGTAAATTGGCATCAGGTCTATGTTTGGAAAAAAGCGCATCCAGGTCAGAAAACACCACTGTTAGCATTTATGGTTACGATTAATATGATTATGTGGGTTATTTGTTCCATAGGCGTAGCAGTAGCAGTTCTGGTCCAATTCATCCCATGGTCATTAGGCTATGCAGAAACGATTAATGTTCTGTTAAGCCGGACATTATTCTGGTATTTTGGCCATCCGCTGGTTTATTTCTGGTTATTGCCTGCATATATGGCTTGGTACGCGATTATACCAAAGATTATTGGCGGAAAAATATTCAGTGATTCGTTAGCAAGACTTTCCTTTGTTTTATTCTTATTTTTCTCCATTCCTGTTGGTTTTCACCATCAGCTTACAGAGCCGGGAATTGATCCAACATGGAAGTTTATTCAGGTAGTTCTTACCTTTATGGTTATTGTACCAAGTTTAATGACTGCATTTTCAATGTTTGCTATGTTTGAAACTACAGGAAGAAAGCAAGGTGCGACCGGATTGTTTGACTGGTTTAAAAAATTGCCTTGGAAGGACGTCCGTTTTGTAGCCCCGTTTGTTGGAATGCTTGCGTTTATTCCTGGAGGGGCCGGCGGTATTATTAACGCATCTCACCAATTGAATACGCTTGTTCATAATACGATTTGGGTAACAGGACATTTTCATTTAACAATTGCGACAACAGTACTTCTCACTTTCTTTGGGATTGCATACTGGTTAATACCGCATTTAACCGGCAGAATACTGACACCAAAGCTTCATAAGCTGGGAATTTATCAGACCATTATTTGGGCTGTCGGAATGCTGATTATGTCTGGAGCGATGCATATCCAAGGCCTTTTAGGCGGACCAAGAAGATCCTCCTTCTCCGAATACGGCGGTACCGAGCAAGCGGCAGAATGGGTTGGTTATCAGACTGCACAGGCTGTTGGAGGCACCCTCTTGTTTATCGGCATTGTGCTGATGGTATACATCTTTGTGGAATTAATCGCATTTGCTCCTAAAGGGGAAGAAGAATACCCTATTGCGGAAGAAGAAGAGGATGCGCAGCCTACACCGCAATGGATGGAAAACTGGAAGCTGTGGATTGGAATCACAATCGCTTTGATATTATTTGCATATACGATTCCGATGATAGATATTATTCAAAATGCGCCGCCAGGATCTCCTCCATTTGACGGTATTTTATAAGGGGAAATAATTCAATAAATGATGAACAGAAAAATATATAAACATCTCGAAACTGATTTTAAGTATAAGCTGGACCGTGAATTGACAAAAATTGAAAAAGAATTTTTTAAATGGATTGCGGAAAAACACGTGTCTGAACAAGACAAAAAGAATTCATTTGAAAAATAATAAAAAATGCAGCAGATAATCGTTTTTCCATGATTACCTGCTGCATTTTTTAATGCTTGATTACAAGGGATTCTAATCCTCTTTCTGCCCGAAATATTGATAATAATTCGTCTGGATAAATCCATTAAACAGCTTACGTTTCTTTGTGGCCGGTTTTCCATATACTTTTTCAAATTGCTCATACGCCGTAATAATGTATGCACTCCAGGATGGATGATGACGCATGATATCCCCCAGATCCTGATACATCTTCTCTACTTCTTCTCTATCGCTTAAACGTTCTCCGTATGGCGGATTCGTGATTAAATAACCGTCCTTTTGTTTGATTGTAAGATCGCTGACCTGCATCTGCTTCCACTCAATCAAATCACCAAGTCCTGCTTCCAGGGCATTTGCCTGTGCTGTTTCAATCAGCTGATGACTGATATCCGAACCAGTGATAAATAAAGGCTGGTCATAGTTCGCCATCTCTTCTGCTTCTCCAAAAGCCGCATCCCAATGCTTCTGTTTTACGAAACTCCATTCCTCTGAAGCAAATTCACGATTAAATCCAGGTGCAATGTTTTGGCCGATGAGAGCAGCCTCAATTAAAATCGTTCCAGAGCCGCAGAATGGGTCAATCAAAGGCTGGTCAGGCTTCCAGTTGGTTAATTGAACAAGCGCTGCTGCAAGTGTCTCTTTTAAAGGAGCTTCCCCCTGCCCGACACGGTATCCTCGCTTGTGTAAGCCTGTCCCGGAAGTATCAATCGTCAGTGTTGCTTCATCCTTTAATAGAGCAATCTCAGTTTTATAAAGCGCTCCGGATTCCTCCAGCTTATTAATGAGTCCATATTTTAATTTCATCCGTTCTACAATTGCTTTTTTCACAATTGCTTGGCAATCTGGTACACTGTATAGCGTCGATTTAACTGATTTGCCGGATACAGGTATCTGCCCTGTTTCGTCAATATAACTTTCCCAAGGAAGCGCCTTGGTTTGTTCAAATAATTCATCAAATGTCTTGGCCTGAAACTTGCCGACAAGAATTTTTACGCGGTCAGCGGTTCTTAACCATAAATTACATCTTGGGATAGCGGAAATTGGCGCATCAAAGATAACTTTTCCGTTTTCTACTGCGGCTTCATATCCAAGGTCTCTTACTTCTTTTGCAACAATTGATTCAAGTCCCATCGCTGCTGTAGCAATTAAAGTTACTTGTTTCATTTTTAAATATTCCTCTCGGTCATTAGTCATTATTAGTATGTTTATCATTTAAAGAAAAAAAGATTCTATTTCATTTAATTGGAAATAGAATCTGTTTGTTCATCAGCACGACCTTTAAATGTCCGGTAAGCCATGTTCTGTTCCATTGTACTGCAAACGGTGGTCAAGCCTCGTACGCCGGTTGTAATCATCTATCTACAGCTGTTGCTGTCCCTCGTTCGGTTCTATTCCCTACTAAAGGATGCCCCTACCATTATTTGGGTTGCTCACTCGCGGGGTTTACCTCGTTCCACCTGGTATGTTTCCACACCAGCTACGTCACTGTGGCACTTTCAAGAGAGCTGACATATCACAAAAAGTGACTTAGTACAGCTCGTCTGCCGTTAGTTTATTAAAAACTACCTTGACTTATGATTTCATCAAGCACGAACACTACAGGCATCGCAGCCTGTGTGAGCATGGACTTTCCTCTATATCCAAAAATGGACATAGCGATTACATAGACATTTAAGCAGCCTAAAACAGTTTAGCAAAGTTCTTAAAAAAAATCAATCATCTCTTCTGTTATTCTTCTGAATCAGTGTATCTTTTTCCAAATACAGCTTTTTCAAGATTAGATAGCCGTTTTAATACGTCATAATTAACCTGTGAGTTTTGCTGTGTAGAACGTGCTCTAGGTGTTTCTGCTGCTGGACGATTGCTTTTCAATTTTTCGATCTCTTCGTTTAGACGATCAATTTCCTGTTTGAAATTATCGTAATCCTGAATAATGATATCTAAAAATTCATCTACTTCTTCCTGAGAATACCCTCTGATTCCTGTTTTAAAATCTTTTTCTAAAATTTTCTTTCCATTAAGTTGAACGCGATCAATACTCATTACCAAATCACCTCTGAAATATACTATTACTTATCATTTTTCATCATGTGTTTTTATTTTAACATTATTCTATATTTATTAAAGCTATTATAACATAAAAAAGGAAACTGAATATCAGTCTCCTTCTAAAATTTATAAATCTCTGCAATACTTCCGTTTAAAAAAGGGTTATCATTGCCGGTTTCACGCTATCTGATAAATGCACAGGCTTTTTAATCCATGTCTTCCTTTTGGAATGAAAAAGGTAATAATTGATCTGTAGTGAGCGTCTGTACATCTTTGTTTAAATTAGTTAAGTGGATGGTCATATCAGGAGCGAAAAATTCACTCATCACCTGCCTGCACGTCCCGCACGGAGGCACTGGACGTTTTGTATCTGCTGCAACAGCCATCTCCGTAAATTCTGTCTCTCCGTCTGAAATAGCTTTAAAAATAGCAACCCGTTCTGCACAGCAGGTAGATGGATAGGCAGCATTTTCGATATTGCATCCCGTATAGATTTTCCCTGAGCTGGTTAACAGTGCGGCACCTACCGGAAATTCGGAATAGGGTACATACGCTCTAGCTCTGATTTGAATGGCTTCTTCAAGTAATTTTTCTTTCATGTGAATGTTCCTCCTGACACTTTCGCATCTCTCTTTATTTATCTTCTTCCAAGGTATCCAGCAGTAAATCAAAAACATATCGAATGGACGTATATAATTCCATATACCTTTTTCTTCTGACATCCAAATAATAACTATGCATCAACAATAATTCCATATTCTCTCTTGTTGATTGAACTTGATTTGGGTGAACGGACGCTTTTCTTTCTTTTACTGCGGCTGAAGCATCTCTCTCCCAGCTTTCTAATAAATCATAGATAGGAGCTGTCTCTGCTTTTACCATATTAAAAAATGAACGGTCTTTTCGGTCACTGGGAGCTTCGCTTTTCTCAAACCTCTCCCGAAGTGTTTCTAAATAGTGATTTAACTTCTCTGTTTGTTCGCTGAGTTTCATTTTAAATAGTCATCCTTCAATTTCAAACTGCATGCTTTTATATAAAATCGTTAAATAAATTTTATCATATAATAGATAGAAAAGTCATGAACAACACATAAAATTACCTGCAAATGATTATAATAGCTGTTTTAGTCTTTGAAATTCCAGTTCGGTTTGTTTTAAACTATTTGTTTTTGTTTGAAATTGCACCCATACCTCACTATCTACTTTTGCTTTTAATTTAAAATGAATCAACGCAAGCTGTTCCTGAATTTGTTCTATTTGTGCTTCCATATCCTTTTTGCTGTATCCTTTATTTTCTTCGGTAAGGGCAGATTTTGAAAGTAACATATTTTATTCTCCTCCTATATATTTAAAAATAAAATCGTACGTTTCTAAAAGCGGATGCGCTACTTATTCCACGTGAGAAGGGAAACCTCCTTCCTATTCGACAAAACTAGAATAATCAAAACAAAACTAGTGCAAAACTGTAATGATTTGCACAAAATTAGACAAGCTATATAATGAAGCCTTATGCTGCTGGAGGTTTCATTAGCTCTTCCTTCAAGAGGAATACAGTAAATAAACGAAAGCAGCTATTTACAAGGAAAAGGAGGTTAATATTCATGAAACCGTCAAAAGGACAGCAAAAAACGAATGCGAATAACAAAAAGAATAACAATGAGAAAACAAGAGATAAAAAAATAGCAGGTCCTGACCGTCCTTCCACTTAAATTAAAAAATATTTTCAGCAAATAACCTAATTCTATTTTGCGGGTATATCCTGTCCGCAGAATACAATTAGGTTCTTTTTTTAGCTTCAACCCTTATGAATAGATGCAATTATGCGTAGACTATGTAAGGCTGATGCAAATGGAAGTGCATTGTTTTATTTCTCCATATTTTGGCCATATCTTTTTAGATTTCGCACGCTATAATTCGTTTCCTTCTTGAATTTATATTATAATATATGGTGTACTGGTTTTATATGTATCCTGCCCGAGACAGTAACGTTTCTATATTGCTGTTTTTCATTTAGGATAGCGCGTTAGGAGGCTTGCGAATATGAATTATCCAAATGGTCAGCGGAAACCACTAACCATAAAACCAAAGCAAACAAGTTTTAGCAGGAGAGGAATGACGCTTGAAGAAGAAATAAATGAAACCACAGATTTTTATCGAATACAAGGACAAGCAGTTATTCATAAAAAACCGACACCCGTGCAAATTGTAAATGTCCATTATCCAAGACGGAGTGCTGCAGTAATTACCGAAGCATACTTTAAACAAGCATCAACTACTGATTACAACGGCATTTATAAAGGAAAGTATATTGATTTTGAGGCAAAGGAAACGAAAAATAAAACATCTTTTCCACTTGCCAATATTCATGAACATCAAGTGCATCACATGCAGCAAGTAATAAAGCACGGTGGAATCAGCTTTATTATTTTACGGTTTAGAGCTTATGAAGAAACTTATCTATTCGATGCAAAAGATTTATTTGTTTGCTGGCAGGAGCAATTTGATGGTGGTAAGAAATCAATTTCTTATAATCATGTAAAAAAATTGGGGTATCCTATCCCCTTTCATTACCAGAAAAAAGTTGATTTTTTATCTGTTGTTGATAAGCTCTACCTATAGATATGGAGGTATAAAAAAATGGCAGATCAAACGAGCCAAACAAGAGCTGCTAGAAGAAAGCAGCAAGGAAAGAAAACAAAAAAGAAAAAGAAACAGCCGATTTGGAAAAAAATCATTAAAATTACTTTGTTATTATTGTTGATTTTATTCTTAAGCGGAACTGCTGTCGGTGCCTATTGGATTGCCACTGCACCAGATATTGATGAAGATCAGTTAACGGTTCCTTTTGCTTCTACCCTTTATGATAAAAATGGCGATCAATTTGCCAATTTAAGTTCAGATGAACAAAGACAGGAAGTAAGATTTGAAGAACTGCCGGATTTACTAATCGATGCTGTAACAGCGACAGAGGATGTCCGCTTTTTTGACCATAACGGGATCGATGTCAGACGTATCGGCGGAGCGATCCGTGGGAACTTTACCGGCGGATTTGGTTCTCAGGGTGCAAGTACCATTACACAGCAGGTGGTAGAGCGTGCATTTTTAAGTAATGAGAAGAAAGTAAGCATTAAAGTCCAGGAAATGTGGATGGCAATGAAGCTGGAAAGACAATATAGTAAAGAAGAAATCATGGAAATGTACTTAAACAGTATTTTTTACGGCAGTCATTCCTATGGTGTTGCTCAGGCAGCAGAAACCTATTTTGGAAAAGAGGATTTAAATGATCTTACTTTGCCGGAAGCTGCTATTTTAGCTGGTTTGCCGCAGCGGCCGACAGCCTATAACCCATTTGAAAATCCGGAATTGACGGAAGAACGAATGAACACCGTATTAAATTTAATGGTGCGCCATGGCAAGATTACAGAAGCAGAGGCAGATGAGGCAAGAAGTGTTGACGTTACTTCTCTATTAACAGAAGACCGTCCTGATCCGACACCATATGATGCATTTATTGATCAGGTTCGTCAAGAAATCGACGAAAAATTGGAGGATGTAGAGCTTGATGCGGATGGGTTGAAAGTATATACAACGCTTGACCCCGATGCACAGCCATATGTTGAAAGCCTGCTTGATGAGGAAGAATCGTCAATCAGTTACCCTGATAATACACAGGGAGCCATGGTTGTATTAGATACACAGTCCGGTGCTATCCAAGCAATCGGCGGCAGTCTGAATAACGAAGGCGGTTTTAATTATGCTACCAGAGGTACAACACAGGCTGGTTCCACTGCAAAACCGATTATGTCTTATGGACCGGCAATTGAATATAATCAAATGTCAACATACCATCAGTTAGATGATGAAGGCCCTTATGAAATTGAAGGTTCGAATCCAATAAGGAATGCCACTAGAACTTATAACGGCTGGGTAACTGCGAGATATGCACTGCAGCAATCGCTAAATGTCCCAGCAGTAAAACTGATGGAAGAAGTCGGCCCTGAAAATTCCAAAGAATTTGCTGAAAATCTGGGCTTTGAATTTGATTCAGGTAACCTGGATCTCCGTGAAGCAATTGGCGGGACAGAAACAGAAGTTACCCCGATGCAAATGGCAGGAGCATATAGCGCATTTGGGAATGAAGGTAATTACACAGAGCCATACGCTGTAACCAAAGTAGAATTCTCAGATGGCCGGGAAATTGATTTAACACCGGAGTCTGAACAAGTGATGGAAGATTATACAGCTTATATGGTAACCGATATGCTTAAATCTGTGGTCAGCTCTGGTACTGGTACAAATGCAGCAGTGCCTGGACTGGACGTTGCCGGTAAGACCGGAACAACGACAATGGATGGCCAAGAAGGAAGCCGGGACGCCTGGTTTGTCGGCTATACAACAAACTATACAATCGCAGCATGGACTGGCGGTTATAATTCAGAAGGCGGCGGCCGTGTACCGCTTCAGGATACTACCCTGTCTCAGCAAATATTCAGACAGACAATGAGTCATTTATCAGAAGGAATCGATACGCCTGACTTTACCCGTCCTGATTCTGTCGTTGAGTTAGCCATCGAAAAAGGAACCAATCCGGCTGCCTTGGCAAGTGACAGTACACCAAGTGATAGCAAAGTGACTGAGTTATTTGTTAAGGGACATGAACCGAGTCAAGTGTCTGAACGCTATGAAGAGCTGGACGCCGTAAGCGGGCTGTCTGGAAGCTATAATGAAGACAATAATTCCATTGAAGTATCTTGGGATTATGATACCGATTCGGAAGAAGATGTTAATTTCGACATAAGTGCCAGCATTGATGGCGGCAGTATGCAGTCCCTCTCTTCTACCAGTGACACATCCATGGAAATTTCAGATGTGGAAGAAGGCGCAGAGTATACGATACAGGTTATAGCCGAAAGAGGCTCATTAAGCAGTGATCCGGCTACAACAACTGTTCAAGTACCCGGCGGCGAGGAGGACGAAGAGGAAGAAGACGAAGAAATACCAGGAGTGAGCGGTCTTTCCGCTGAATATGACGGAGATGAAACAATTAATGTTTCATGGGGCTATGATGGCCCATCCGCTAATTTTGAAGTAAGCGTAAATGGAGATACTGAAAATGTAGGATCAAATAGTATCAATGTAAGTGGAGTTACCCCAGGCGACTACAATATTTCCGTCACGCCAATAAGTGACGAAAACAGCGATCTTCGCGGTCCTTCTTCATCTACAAGCGTGACTGTGCCTGAAGCAGAAGAGGAAGAAGACGAAGAAGAAACGGAAGAGGAAGAGCCTCCAGAAGATGAGAACGAAGAAGAATCGGAATCTGATTCTGGTTCCGAATCGGATTCCGATTCGGGCTCTGACTCTGAATCGGATTCATCCGAAGACACGAATACTGATGATAATGATTCAAATAATGGGAATGACGAAGAGAATAATGATTCCTCCGGTAATGGTGACAGCAACGGGGATTCAGATAATCAGGAAGCGCCGCAGGAAGAAAGCAATTCCGATGAGGAAGACACGAATGACCCTGCGCCTCAGAACGAATCAGACAGCAACAATGGCAATGACGAAGAAAACACAGAGGAATAAAAAAATAATCCCGGTCCATCAATGGACCGGGATTATTTTTTTATTGTTTTTTCTAAGGAGCTCATGCTTCTATTTTCTTCATCCGCTTTTTTCCCTCTCTGCAGAGATACAATAATGGACACTCGGGACAATTGGGGTTCCTGGCTTTACAGTGGTAGCGCCCAAAGAAAATCATCCGATGATGTGTGACGCTCCATTCATTTCTCGGGACCTTGCGCATCAGTGTATTTTCTACTTCTACAACACTGTCCTTCCATCTGCAGATACCTAAGCGCTTGGATACCCGTTCCACATGGGTATCCACGGCAATTGACGGTTCATTAAAAGCAACAGAAGCAACGACATTTGCTGTTTTTCTGCCGACACCGGCCAGTTTAACCAATTCGTCTTTCGTTTTCGGGACTTCCCCGTTATAATTATCAATTAAAGTACGACAAAGCTTTTGAATATTTTTTGCCTTGGACCGGTATAAACCAATAGAACGAATATCATTTTCCACTTCTTCTAATGGCACTGCAAGATAATCCTCCGGTGTTTTATATTTTTGGAATAAATCTGCTGTTACCTTGTTAACCAATTTATCTGTACATTGTGCAGAAAGCAAAACAGCAATAACTAACTCAAAGGGATTAGAATGTACAAGCTCTCCCTCTGCATCTGGAAACATTTCTGCCATGGCATCTAAACATTCTCTTATTTGTGTATTATTTAGCATAAACTCAATCTCCTTCCAGCCAATTATAATAAAAGGATGTATCTCTTTTAGGACGTGTATTGGTTTGATGATTATTATCTGATTTGCCCTGATGAAATTGCTGACTTGCTTTTCTGGCGTCCTGTACCGTGTGGATCCCTTTTTTCTTCCATTCTCTTAAAATACGGTCAATGTATTTGAAATTTAATTTGCTCATAAGTACCGATTCACGCAGCCCTGCTTTTATTAACGATGGTTCTATCCCATCCTCATCCAGCCAGCTGTTAATGGTTTCTATTTCAAATGGCGACAAAGGTCTTCCAAATTCCTGTTCAAATAAAATAAAGATATTCCCTATGTTTTCTTCATCACGATTAACTACAGCGGTATCTTCCTCATATAATTTTTCCATTAATGGTTCTAGAGAATATGATTCACTGATAGGCGTCTGCTCAGAATCATTTTTTTCAATAGACAGAAACCCTTTCTGTACTAATTTTCGCAGCATACGGGCTGCCTCTTCTTCTGAAAAACTCCCTGATTGAGCCAATTCAAAAGGGGTTGGAAAATGGTTTCCTTCATCAGCAAAACGGGTAATCTGTATGAGTAAAATAAGCTCTGTTTCATTTAGCCCTAATTCGTAATAAGTTGTCAGCAATTTTTTGGATACAGTCATTTGATCTTGGATAATTTCTTGGTAATTTATTTTTTTATTCATTCTAGCACCTCAGATAACAGTATAGCATTTTTTCATAATGAAGATAGGAAAAACCCCTCGCTTACGAGCAAGGGATTTATGGATAATCATGACGTAATCTATGGATTGCGTATTTGTAAAACAGAGATTCCAACGCCTCTAATAAGACGCATAGAGCTTTTTTTAAGGGTATAAACGATTCAGCAGTCTTGGGAATGGAATCGTTTCGCGAACATGTTCTACTCCGGATAACCAGGCTACCGTTCTTTCCAGACCTAAGCCAAATCCGCTGTGCGGAACACTGCCATATTTGCGCAGTTCCAAGTACCATGCATACGCTGGTCCAGTAAGTCCATGCTCTTCATAACGGCGCTCCATTAATTCCAGGTCATCGATACGTTGTGATCCGCCGATAATCTCTCCATAGCCTTCCGGAGCAATCAAGTCAGCACATAGCACAACATCGGAACGTTCCGGGTCCGGCTTCATATAGAAAGCTTTGATATCTTTCGGATAGTTTGTAATGAAAACAGGCTTATCATAGCTTTCGGCAATTGCTGTTTCATGCGGAGCACCGAAGTCTTCTCCCCATTCGATATCATCGAAGCCTTTTTCTTTTAAGAATTCTACTGCGTCATCATAGCTGATTCGCGGGAATGGAGCTTTGATTTTTTCAAGTTTAGATGTATCTCTTTCTAATATTTTCAGTTCTAAAGCACAGTTTGCTAACACAGATTGTACAATAAAGCTGACATAGTTTTCCTGGACCTGCAAGCTGTCCTCGTGATCCATAAATGCCATCTCTGGCTCAATCATCCAAAATTCAATCAGATGTCTTCTTGTTTTGGACTTTTCTGCGCGGAACGTCGGACCAAATGAAAATACTTTTCCTAATGCCATTGCCGCTGCTTCCATATAAAGCTGTCCGCTTTGGGATAAATAGGCTTCTTCATCGAAATATTTTGTATGGAAAAGCTCGGTTGTCCCTTCAGCAGAGGAACCGGTTAAGATAGGCGGGTCCACCTTTACAAAACCGTTCGTATTAAAGAATTCATAGGTAGCCCGGATAATCTCGTTTCGAATCTTCATAACGGCGTGCTGCTTTTTAGAACGAAGCCATAAGTGACGATGATCCATCAGGAATTCCGTGCCATGATTTTTTGGCGTAATCGGGTAATCTGTTGCTTCATGAATTACCTCCAGATGACTTACCTGCATTTCATAGCCGAAATCAGAGCGCGTATCTTCTACGATTTTTCCGGTAACATATAAAGATGTCTCTTGCGTCAGGTTTTTAGCATCTGAGAATACTTCCTCCGATACATCACTTTTCACAACCACACCTTGCATAAATCCGGTACCATCACGAAGCTGTAAGAAAGCAATTTTGCCGCTTGATCGTTTATTTGCCAGCCAGCCGCCAATGGTTACCTCCTCGTTTACGTGTTTCGGTGCTTCTTGAATTGTTATCTTCATCTTAAAATCCTCCAACTTGTTATTAAACGTTTCTTATTTGTTGTGTCTTTCTGCTAAAAAAGGTGATTCTTTTACTGTGTTCCGGCAGCTTTGTCCGCTTATGGGAACATTTTATCGTACGTGTATCTTTCTTCCAGGCTCTGTCCATCAATCGAATAATAATCCATGACAAATCGATTATCTTTATCATGATACGTAATTTCCCACAGAGCCTGACCATCTTCATAGGCAGGGCTGATATCTGCAAATCGGCATGTATCACAGCTGGATGACCAGGCATCTATGATAGCCTCTTCACTCATCATATCCTCCGTATCAATCGCAATTAATTCACGTTCCTCCCCTTCTAAGGGAAGAAAAACGAGGCGCTCCTCATTGTCTTCATTACTTGCATAAAATACGTGGTAATTATTTTCCCCATAGTAGCCCTGTATCGAATGAACATTTTGATAAGAGGTCTGCGATTCTATTTGATTTTTCGTGTTATCAAATCCTGCTGTCCGGCTATCGTTGATTATTTGATATAAATAAATGCTGTAGCCTATTCCGATAAGCAAGAGGACTGTGATTATAATCAATGTCCATAATACCCATCTATTTTTTGATTCCCTCATGTCATTCCATCCGTTTCTTCTAAGATTATCTTTCATCATTTACTATACCTAGATGTGCGGTTCCTGTAAACAAATACCGTTAAAAAATAACTTTGCATCAGCGGGGAGGAAATATTCCCGCTGATGAGCAGCTGTTCTTATTTATTGATGAAACCATTCTTCGGCATTGCTTATCAAATGCCGTGTTGCTTCATAATGAACAGGTACGGCGGGGATGGATTCCAAAAAGTATTTCCCGTATCTAGCTGTTTTAATCCGTCCATCGCAAATAAATACAATTCCTCTGTCTTCTGAGGAGCGGATTAACCGCCCAAAACCCTGTTTAAATTTAATGACTGCCTGTGGCAAAGACAGGTTCATAAACGGGTTTTTTCCTTCTTCTTTCATCTGATGCGATTTCGCTTCAAAAACAGGATGGTTTGGCGGCTGAAAAGGCAGTCTGGCCATTACAAGCGCCGATAAATCCTCCCCTGGTATATCTACACCCTCCCAGAAAGAGCTTGTTCCAAGCAGGATTGCCTGATCATAGGATTGGAAATTCTTCTTTAACCTGCTTCGGCTTCCGCTTGTCACTCCTTGGGCAATAATGACGTATTGCTGCTCTGTCATCATTTCCTTTAACAAATCATTTGCCTTTTTCAGCATGTCATAGGAGGTAAACAAGACGAGCATTCTGCCTGAAGTAATCTCTGCCAGCGATAAGATTGCTTCACATACAGCGTAAACAAAATCATCAATGTTTCCATATTTAATATCTGGAAAATCAGTTGGAATCAACAATTGCACCTGTTTATCATACTGAAACGGGGAAGCAATTTGCTCTGTTAATAAATCTTGTTCAGCTACGCCTAATCTTTCTTTTATAAATGTAAAGGAGCTTCCCATTGTTAATGTCGCACTGGTGAAGATGACACTCTCTTTTTTGGAGAAAAAGTCTTCAGCCAGTATCGGAGCGATATCCACCGGTTCACTGTAAAGAAATACACTATGGTGCTTTCCTTTTAAATCTACTTCAGCCCATTTAATCAACGTTACCTCATTTTGTTCCTGGAACATCACTTTTAAATCTTCTATATATTTTACTAACGCATCCTGCATTTGACCGATATCTTCCAGAAATTGTTTTTCATCTCCATTGTCTACGGAATATGCATCCATTAATTGAGATAAAACATCCAATAGCCTCTGAAAATGCATACGCAAGCGTGCCGCCATATCCTGAGCAAGCTGCCAGGAATCCTGCTGATAGGTTTCCGGCTTGATACGATATTGGACTCTTCCCAAATCACTGGTTGCTTTATCGTTCTTCTGCTGTGACCTGACAAAACGTTCAATCAGATGAAAAAGTTCATCAATATCATACTTCGCTTCTCTGATAGCTGTATTCCATTTATGAGCTAATGCTTCTCTTTGTCCTATATCAGAAGCTTTCAGAACGGAACTGAATTGTTTATCCTCATCAGCTGTCCCCAAATAATTACATGTAAATTGCATTTGTATGTAATCCAGTTTCAGCCCGTAATGATGGGATGCTGTTTCTTCAAAATGATGCGCCTCATCAATAATGGCCTTTTGATAGCTTGGTAAAAAAGCATAGTCATTAAACATATCCGTGCAAAGCAAGGCATGGTTGGTAATGACAACATCTGCTTTTTGAGCCCTTCGTCTGGCCAGCTGATAATAGGAATGGTGGAACCAGGGCGATTTTGGATTCATTGTCTTCTCTACATCAGCAGAAACCTTCTGGAAGAAAATATAGCCTCCTGCCGGCAGTTGAATCTCATCAATATCTCCTGTTTCTGTCTCCGTGATCCATACGAGTAATATCGCCTTTGTCAGGACAAAATCATAATTATCCTTTGGTCCGTAATCAAGCTCATAAAGAAACTTCTCTAAATTTAAGTAATGATTTTTTCCTTTCATTAAAGCCACTTTAAAAGGGCTTGTGATAATTTTCCTTAATAAAGGAATTTCTTCTTCCAGCAGCTGGCTCTGCAATTGAGTTGTATACGTGCTGATGACGATGCGTTCACGTTGGTTAACAGCCTGATAAACAGTTGGCAATAAATAAGCTAATGATTTTCCTGTACCGGTTCCCGCTTCGATAAACGCATGTTTTTTTGCAGAAAAGGCATCATAAATCGTCTCTGACATTTGTCGCTGTCCTTCCCTCGGCTCATAGGAAGAAAAGGCTCTCGAAAGCGCTCCCTGCTCCTCATAAATGGCATCTAAGTATTCTCCGAACGATATGTCTATCTGCGCATCTGATTTCGTCTCTTTTTCAGACATACGAAAAGCAAGCCCCTGATAATGCTTTATTTGCTTATCCGGATGCTCTCGGAACGCTATTTCTTCCAGACGGTTATCCAGGATAGCCGCTAAGTCGGATTGCAGTTTTTCTTCGAGATTTTTTAGTTTAAATAACGTTTCATATGGAAGATGATCTAATTTCTCTTTTAACTTCATAAATAGCTTTGCCGTTACATACGCATCTGATAAAGCACGGTGCGGATCATCATGATGCAGCTCGAAATGCGTTGCCAGATGACTCAATTTATAGCTGGATATACTCGGGAATAATATTCTGGACAGCTCCACTGTGTCCAGAACCTGATTTTTTAATTCGGGATAACCGTTCGACGTTAATTCCATATTGAGAAAGCCGACATCAAAGGCGGCATTATGGGCAACAATATAACTGTCCTTTAAAATCCGGGTGATTTCTTCCGCTTCATCGCTAAATAACGGGGCGTCCTTTACTTCTTCATCATGAATCCCTGTCAGATGAGAAATAAATGGAGGGATAGGCTGATTGGGATTTAATAAGGTCGTCTTTGTTTCTTTAATTTCATCATTTTCAAGCGCAACCATGCCTATTTCAATTATTTTCCCCGACTTTGACGGAGAATTCCCGGTCGTTTCCAGGTCAATCACAACATATCGCAACAGATCACCTCCAATCTATATTTTCGTTTTTTCTAGCGGTCAAACCATGTGATTTCAGCAGAATAAAGCGTTACAGGACTGCCTTCCGCTGATTCCGCAATCAGGGCCCCTTCGTCAGTAATCCCTAAAAAGCGGCCGGTCCACTCCTCATGAAATGTTTTGAATTTAATATTTTCTCCTATTTTAAAAGCATGTTCTTCCCATTCCGATTTAATAGCTTTAAAACCATTATTTAAATACATCTCATATGTATTTTCAAAATGCTTTAATATTGTCTGAACGATTTTAATCTTATCCCAGTTATTCCCGGATTCTCTTTTTAAGGAGGTTGCAATATCTCGAATGGAAGCATCCCAGCTCGCTTCATCCTGATTCACATTTAAGCCGATACCAATCAAAACATAATTGATTCGGTCTTGCTCTCCCTGCATTTCTGTTAAAATACCGCAGAGTTTTTTGTCTCCGATTAATAAATCATTCGGCCATTTGATACCGATCGGTAATCCGGTCAGCTGATGGAGTGCTTTTCTTAAAGCAACCGCTGTTAACAGCGTCAGTTCAGAAGCTTTATTCGGTGGAATCGGCGGTCTGAGCAGGAGAGTCGTCCATAACCCTTCTTTATCCGAAAACCAATTCTTTTTCATTCTTCCTCTTCCTGCTGTCTGCTCCTCTGCAATGATGATCGTGCCATCCGGAGCATTGTCCCGGGCTGCTTCATGTCCAATGATTTGAGTCGACGGTGTTGCCTCTTTATGAATAATATGATGCCCCATCCATTTTGTTTCCAAACCCCAGCGGATCGTATTACTGCTGACTTTATCCGGAAACGAAACAATCCGATAGCCCTGGCTTCTTTTCGCATCAATATGATAGCCATCACTTTCCAAGTCCTTCATATGCTTCCAGATTGCATTCCGGGAAATGCCTAATTGTTCAGAGAGCGCTTGGCCAGAGACGTAGCTCATTTTATTTTTGGATAATAGTTTGATTAATCTTGAACGGGTAGATTCCATTGTATCCAGTCCTTTATTTTCGATTTTTCATTTGCCAGCTTGGAGGTAACAATTTGGTATTCTATTTCATCTAATTGCTGCTTTATCCATTTACCTTTTGGGCGTTCAGGAAACCATTTCATTAAATCATATCCATTCACACAAAGCTCTTTTTTAGATAAAATAGGAAGCTTCTCCCGGATAGAATAAAACACTTCTATATCAATGATTTTCTTATCTGTCTGTTTTACTAAGTATATGAAAAAGTCCCACTGTTCTCTTGGCAGCTGATAGACAAACCAGGCATCTATTCCATTCTCTTTATAGCGATGATATGCATCTACAAGCGTGTTTGCTTGCTGCTTTAATTGATTGGAACATTTATAGGCCTTGGTGCAGTCTGCTGCTGTGATAGATTCACTATTTAGCTCGACAAAGGCAAAAACAGGTGCGAGCGAAGCAACAGGCTCTATTTCCTTTAATAACAGCGGAGTGTCTTTAAAAATAGGCAGGCGGTGATAGAGCTCTAATTCAAAAATATACTCTACTGCTTTGCTAAAATAAGCACCAGCGCATAATTTTTCTAATTCAACGGTTAACCGTTCCACTGCTAATTTATCTATTAATGCTCTGCAGCTTTTCATAGCTTCTTTTGTATTATCTTCAATGGAAAAACCTAATTGGCTGGAAAAACGCAGCGCACGGATAATGCGTAAAGCATCCTCTTTGAACCGGTCTGCTGCATCACCTACCGTCTGGATTCGTCTGCCGGCAATGTCCTCTCTTCCCCCAAAAGGGTCTAATACCTTGCCATTGGCATCCATGGCAATAGCATTCATGGTAAAATCTCTGCGTTTTAAGTCTTCTTTTATATCGCGGACAAAATGAACTTCATCCGGCCGGCGGTGATCTGTATAGGTCCCTTCTGTCCGGTAAGTAGTTACCTCAAAAGATTCCTGTTCATACCGGACAATCACGGTACCATGCTCGATTCCCACCGGGATGACCTTCGGGAAAATAGCTTGTATTTCTGAAGGAAAAGCTGATGATGCAATATCTACATCATGAATAGGGCGGCCGATAATATAATCGCGTACACAGCCGCCGACGAAGTATGCTTCGTAATGATGCTCTTCTATGATGGATATTATGTTTGCTGCCTTATGAAAAATAGATGGTAGCATGCTTCTAGCCTCTTTTCCCTTCTTCTAAAACCTTGTCGTATAAAGCTTCATATTGGTTAACAATCTTCGCGGATGCAAAATGATTCCGCACATGCTCGATAGCTGCTTCTGAAAATTGGTGTTGCTTCTCCGGATCTGATAAAAGCTCAATAGCGTATGATGCAGCCTGTTCAATATCTCCAAGCTCTACAATATACCCTGTTTTATCATGGGTCAATACTTCTGGAATACCGCCGACATTGGTTCCGATTCCAGCCACGCCGCAGGCCATCGCTTCTAATAATACTAGCCCGAAGCTCTCTTTTTCAGACATAAGCAGCATTACATCTGCCATTGCCAGTATGTCACTGACATTATTTTGTTTCCCCAGAAAATGTACTTCTGTTTTCAGCCCTAATTCATTAACATGCTGAACCATATCTGAATATTCCGGGCCGTCTCCAATCAATAATAATTTGGAAGGAATGCTTTCATTAACTATTTTAAAGGTATCTATGATATCTTGGACCCGTTTTACCTTCCGAAAGTTTGAGATATGAATCATTATTTTGTCAGAAGCATTTATCTGAAATTGGCTGCGCAGCTCCGCCCCTTTTTGGGGGTAGTATTCATTTTCATTAATAAAGTTATAAATAACATCCATTTCCTTCTGGATATCCAGCATGTCTACTGTTTGTTTACGCAAGCTTTCTGAAACAACGGTAACTGCATCGGATTGTTCGATACCATGACGGATAATGGGCTTTAACGTGTTATCTATGCCCAGTATAGTAATATCTGTTCCATGTAAGGTAGTGACGATTTTTACAGGGTGCTTCGCCATATCTCTTGCTAAAATACCGCAAATAGCATGCGGCATCGCATAATGAACATGAAGAATATCCAATTTTTCGCGGTCGATCACCTCTGCCATCTTGGCAGCCAAAGCTAAATCATAAGGCGGATATTGAAATACAGGGTAATGACTCATCTCTACCTGATGATAATACACGTTTACGTACACTTTTTCTAAGCGAAAGGGCATACTGGAGGTGATGAAATGTATTTCATGACCCTTTTCCGCTAATTTCTTACCTAATTCTGTAGCGATTACTCCTGAACCGCCGATGGTTGGATAACATGTAATTCCTATTTTTTTCACAATTCCCCTTCTTTCTTAATCTTCCTTCACGATTTCTCTCCACTGAAAATCGCCTCGATTCAGCCCGTGCATGAAAATTTCTCCTCCGGCAATATTGGTTGCTAAAGGAATTTGATATACATCACATAACCGCATTAACGCGCTGATATCAGGCTCATGCGGCTGGGCAGTTAACGGGTCACGGAAGAAAATAACCATGTCCATTTTATTCTCTGCAATCATACTGCCTATCTGCTGATCGCCGCCAAGCGGACCGGATTTAAAACGATGGACTGAAAGACCTGTTGACTCCATGATCCGGGTCCCTGTTGTTCCTGTAGCAAATAAGTGATGATTCTTTAGTACATGTGTATAAGCAGTTGTGAATTCGACCATATCTTCTTTTTTCTTATCGTGCGCAATTAATGCAACATTCATGACGGCTCCCCCTTTATTTATACCTGTTATTTCTTATAAAATGTTTTCTAAACCATAAATAAGCTCGTCCAAATCCATGACCTGGTGGACACATTCTTTGACTCCGTCCATAAAGGAGGCCCTGTTCATCGAATCATGCTGTATGGTTAACGTTTGTCCGGCACCGCCAAACACCACTTCCTGATGAGCTACCAGACCAGGGAGACGCATACTGTGAATACGCATGCCATCAAAATCTCCCCCGCGTACACCTTTGATGGTTTCTTCTTCATCGGCATGACCTTGCTTTTTCGATTTTCTGGATTCCTGAATGAGCTCTGCGGTTTTCTTCGCCGTACCGGATGGCGCATCCAATTTTTGATCATGATGCTTTTCAATGATTTCCACATCCGGAAAATAGGCAGCTGCCATTTTTGCAAATTTCATCATTAATACAGCGCCGATAGCAAAATTAGGCGCAATAATACAGCCGGTTTGTTTTTCTTTTGCCAGCTGTTTTAACTCTTCTAACTGCTCATTTGTATATCCTGTAGTTCCTACTACTGGACGAATGCCATGATTCAAAGCTGCTTTTGTATGTTTATAACCGACTTCAGGTATCGTTAAATCAACAAATACATCAGCCTGCTGCTCGGAAAAGCATTTTTCGATGTCTGTGTAGATTGGGGCATTGAAACCATCTGAAAAGCCTTCTAAATCACTTAATTTCTTTCCGTCATTTTTATGGTCTAAACAAGCGGTCAATTCAAAATCAGCAGTGTCATAAATCATATGGACTGCTTCTTTTCCCATTCTTCCTCTCGGACCTGCTACGATTATTTTAATTGCCATGATTATCTTCCTCCTCTTTTTTTGTCCAGCGATTTTTATCTCTTGTTTCAAATTTTTGCATCGATTTCTCGAAGGAATCCGACAAATCAAAGTCCAGCGAATTGGCTAAACAGGCCAATACAAAAAGCATATCGCCGACTTCTTCCTCCACTGTATTTTCTTTCTCTTCTGCTTTCTTTGGCTTCTCGCCATGGTAATGATTAATTTCTCTTGCTAATTCTCCTGTCTCCTCAGATAATCTTGCCATCAAAGCAAGCGGAGAAAAATATCCTTCCTTAAATTGAGATATGTATTGATCGACACGTTTTTGGACATCTTTTAATGTATGGCTGGTATTCTCCATTTCTGACACCTCTTTAAAATCAATATACTTTTTTTCTCTTCTTTCATGTTAGCTAAAAGCAAGGATTTTGACAACTAATTGGTACAGTATGCGGATTGTTACTTGATTTTATATTAGCTATAATGGATATTGGCTATATACAAGCTGTAAATACTTGGAATTGTATACATAGGCACTTCATCAGCTTCACTGTTAAAACGTGAACATAAGGAGGAATAATAAGTTGAAGATTCGAGTAAAAAATATTGTATTTATTTTAATAGGAGCAGCCATCTTTTCCTTTGGACTTGTCCATTTTAATATGCAGCACAATCTTGGAGAAGGCGGTTTTACAGGTATCACCCTGCTGCTTTTCTTCTTATGGGACATCGACCCGGCAATCTCGAATATTGTCCTTAATATTCCGGTATTTTTTATTGGATGGAAAATACTAGGCAGGAATGCGTTTGTCTATACACTGGTTGGAACTTTATCCGTATCTCTTTTTCTCTGGATTTTTCAAATCTATCAGATTCAAATTGGATTAGAGGATGATATGACACTTGTCGCTTTATTTGCAGGTGTGTTTATCGGTATTGGGTTAGGAATTATTTTCCGCTTTGGCGGGACAACCGGCGGGGTTGATATTATCGCCCGCATCATTAATAAATTCACTTCTTGGAGTATCGGAAAAGCGATGTTTGTCTTTGACTTTCTTGTGATTATCACTTCTATTCTGACATTCCTTGAGCTGTCTGAAGGAATGTACACACTGCTGGCTGTATTTGTTGGTGCGAGGGTGATTGATTTTATTCAGGAAGGCGCATATGCTGCAAAAGGAGCTTTTATCATCTCAAATCAAAGTGAAGAAATCGCAGAACAGATTATGGAAAAAATGGAACGGGGCGTAACGATTTTAAATGGTCATGGGAGCTTTTCCAAAGAGAAAAGAAATGTTCTCTACTGTGTAGTTGCACGAAATGAAATTGTCCGGATGAAAAACATCATTAATCAGACAGACCCTTCTGCCTTTGTGTCTATGACAACTGTGCATGAGGTCATGGGAGAAGGTTTCACATTGGATGAGAATAAAAAGCCGTTAAATGATTAGGCAGACAGAAAGGGGCACAGGATAATTTCCAGTGCTCCTTCCGTCGGTTATTTGCCAATGAAAAAAGATGACCCATTTCGGATCATCTTTTTTACATATCAGTCTCTGTTTGCCGCAAAGATAAGAATAAAGCGGATAAGCTCAGCAACGGCAACCAATGCTGCAGCAACATAGGTCATTGCAGCGGCGTTCAATACTTTTTTCGTCTCTCGTTCTTCATTGTTACGGATAATACCCGCTGAAACCATCTGGGTCATCGCCCGGTTCGAAGCATCAAACTCAACTGGCAGTGTCACTAATTGGAAAAGCACTGCAGCAGCGAAGAAGATAATTCCAAGAAGCAGCATATTACTTGCTTGCATAAGCATACCCGCAATGATTAAGAACATAGAAATATTAGAGCCGAAGTTTGCTACTGGAACTAAAGCACTTCGAAAGCGTAAAAATGCATACTCTTCCTGATCCTGAATCGCGTGGCCAACTTCATGTGCTGCAATAGCGGAAGAAGCCATCGATCTGCCGTTATAATTATTTTCAGAAAGGTTCACTTGCTTTTTACGAGGATCATAATGGTCTGTTAATTCCCCTTTAACCATTCCAATCTGTACATCATGCAAACCATTATCATCTAAAATTTTTCTGGCAACGTCTGCGCCAGTCATCCCGGAAGATGTTGGTTTTTTAGAGTACTTTGTATACGTGCTTTTTACTTTTCCTGATGCAAGCATCGGTACAATCATTAATAAGACAAAATAAATCAAATAAGCGACCATTTCTTAATACCCCCATTACTGTATCATAAGGTCAATTTTAGTCAGTATCTCTATTTTAGTCAACTGATTTGTCGTTTTTGCGGACCGGCTTATTGCCTCCTTTTTCCCCTTTGTATTTTTTCCAACTTACATAAGATAATGTAACAATAATGCAACCGCCTACAATTATGACCCCCAAAATAAACGGAGACGGCACTAAGCTGTTATAGTAAATGTTTCCTGATGGAATAGAGGCAGCATGAACATCGTTTGCATGGTAAAATATCCCTATGAATCCGATTGTCATCACACGAAGCAGTTTCTCTCCCATAGAGATCACCTCTGATCTTTTGATGTATATTCTAAGTTTATGATGAGAGGTGACTTGGTATGACGGTCAGCTTTTTCTGAGTAGCAGGAATTGCTGAAATAATAACATAAACACGATGGGGATAACCATATTCCGCCCGAAACACGGGTGCGGCTAAACTTCATCCAGCTATGCTTTTTAAACTTTTCGCTGTCTCTTGTGAATCGTCAGGTAATACGCAAGCAGGAGAGAGGCTATGCTTAACCAGAATGTAAAATAACCAATTTCATTCATATACGTTGTTAAATCTGAATAAATAGGCATTTGGCCAAAGACATAGTCAATAATATCATTATGTAAAACAATAATTCCCGCAAGCGTTAAATGCCGCAGCTTTATTTTGTAATACGGGGCATAAAGCAATCCTTGAATAGCCATTCCTAAATGGGAGGCAATCAGCATATACCCAGCTGGACCAATGTCTTTGCCGACAGCTACGGTTAATAAATTCATAACGACGGCCCAGACGCCGTATTTAAATAAAGAGACAATTGCTAATGCCTCGATGTAGGGTATGTTTTTCCCAAAAATAAAAAACAACAGGAAAATCGTAAAGAACAGACTGGCTGTCGGACTATCCGGTACAAATGGAATAAATATCAGAGGAGTTATTTCTAATTGCCCTCCATACCAATAATAACCATAGATGGTGCCCAGGAAATTTATGATGAAAAGCAGGATCAAAAATTTTTTATCTAATAATATGTAGGACAGCATTTTCAATTCAACTTCTCCCTTCTATCGTTGTCATGAATAGAGAAAGCACCTTTGCCTTATTCTGGTCAAAGGTGCTTCTGTCTATTCTTTATTCTGCTGCTGCTTCATTGGTTTCAATAATAAAATCTGCTAATTGTTCCAGTTCTTCATCCGTTCCTTGGAACTGATCGGCAGGCATGGAACCAATACCATTGACAGCAATATCCATTATTTCTTCCTTGGTGTGCTCATTTCCTCCGACTAACGCAGGACCTGCCCCACCTTCCAATTCTCCGCCATGACAGCTTAGACAGCTTGTTTCATACGCTGCAAATCCAGGATGACTCTCGTCAACAATAGATTCGCCTGGAGGAATTGGCTTGTTTTGCTCGGCACGCTCTTCCCAATCAACTGGTGCTGCAGAAGTATACGTCAGCCAAATAACGGACGCCAGTCCTAAAAGCATCATCCCAACAGCAATTGGACGGTGACGCGGACGTCGCCCAGGACCGTTGTCCAAGAATGGAGCAAGGAATAGCGCTCCAAACCCAATTCCCGGAATAACAAGAATTCCAAGAATAATCCAATTACCACTTGCAAATTGATACTTTAATAATTCATACAAGAATAAGAAATACCAGTCTGGCAGCGGGATATATGCTGCATCTGTCGGATCAGCCATTCCTTCAAGCGGAGATGGATGTGCCAACACCAAGCATAAAAACCCTACAAGGAAAACTGCTCCGGCCAACCACTCTTTTAATAAAAAGTTGGGCCAAAAAGCTTCTGTTCTACCAGGATACTCGGAATAATCTTTTGGTACTTTTGATGCTCTTTCCGCTGTGATCCGAGAATCACCAACGAATTTCATACCTTTACCCTTATGCATTGGTTGCCCTCCTTTTTATAGTGGTCCGGAAATACCTTGTCTACGGATTAAGATAAAGTGAATTGCTAATAATGCAAACAATGCTCCCGGTAAAAAGAAGACATGGATTGCAAAGAAACGTGTCAGGGTTTGTGCACCAACAATGGTAGCATCCCCGGCTAGAAGCGTTTTAAGAGCTTCTCCAATAAATGGTACTTGTTCCGCGATTTCTAGTCCTACTTGAGTCGCAAAGTACGCTTTGTTGTCCCAAGGAAGCAGGTAGCCTGTAAAGCCTAGCCCCAGAATAACAAAGAAGATAAGAACTCCTACCATCCAGTTAAGCTCACGAGGTTTTTTATATGCCCCTTGGAAAAATACCCGTAAAGTATGTAATAATAGCATTACGACAACGACACTAGCGCCCCAGTGATGCATACCGCGGACAATTTGAGCATGTGCTACTTCTGTCTGCAGGTAGTAAACAGATTGCCAAGCGTTTTCAATATCCGGCACATAATACATCGTTAGAAACATACCGGAAAGAATTTGGATTACTACGACAAAGAATGTTAATCCGCCAAAACAGTATACAAATGCTGAAAAGTGATGCGCTGGATTAACGTGCTCCGGAACCTCATGATCGGCAATATCTCGCCATATCGGCGTAATATCAATGCGATCATCGATCCAATCATAAATCTTCTGTAACATTGTTTATTACGCCTCCTCATGTGGTCTAATATTACCTAGGAACAGCATGCCATCCCTTTCTTCCTGTTCATAAACATCAAGCGGTTGCAATGGCGGTGTTCCAGGAACATTCACCCCATTCTTGTAATAACGGCCATCATGGCAAGGACAGTAGTACTCCTCTGGATAGTCGTCATTTCCTTCCCAAGAAACAAAACACCCTAAATGTTTACAAACTGGGGAAAAGGCAACAATTTCGTCATCATCATTTCGATATACCCAGGCTGTTTGGTTTACTTCTGATTCATACCAGCCATCTACCTGATCGACAGTCCAATCGACACGCTGTGGATCAGAAGTGATTTCAGAAACTTCTAGTCCAACATTTGTAAAATCTCCGCCTTCACCGGACTTCAATACAGGATCGATTGCCATCCGAACAGGTGATATCAGCAAACCGGCAGCCATAAAGCCCCCTACGCCTGTAAGCGTATAATTTAAAAATTGTCTGCGGGATATATCGCGTTTTTCATCACTCATGGTTTTCCCCCCTCTGTGTTCAAATAGTCACGGACATTTTTAAGATAAAATCAGATTACTAGGACACTAATAATGATAGCGTAAACTATTGGTTCGGTCAATATATATCCTAGGTTAACTGTAAATGTTTTGATAATTTTGTTTTACTCTACCAAAAGGACTTGACTAATTCTGCTGTTTGCATGGTCTGGTCTCTTATCATGTCTTTTATTGCAGCTGGTTCGGCATCTTTTAAAGGAATAGTTGGAAGCCAAATAAATTCCCCTTCTAAATCATTGGCTATTTTTCGCCAAGACGGATCAAAGCTGATATAGAGCACCTGTTTAAAAGGCTGTTCGTTAAAATGAGCTGTCCACTGATTTAATCGCTCTGCTTCTTCGGACCTCTCTGCCGAGTTGATGTATGTATAAGTCGGAGTAAGCATAATCCTGCCCATTAATTCTTTCTCCAGCTCTCTGGCAAAAAGCGTTAAAATCTCATACTGATCTGCATTTTTAGCAGAAGCCTCTAAAGCGCCAATTTGAAAAGGAGCCAACGGTACAATCACTGTATCAATATACTCCTTCGCTTGTTCATATTTCTGCAAATCAACCCTTGTCCATTTCATAAACAATCCTCCCTTCCAAAATACTTGCCTATATTGTAACAATTTTTCACACATATAGGAAAGGATAAATTGTCAGCGAATACAACTGATAGACAGACAGGCCCAGGCCATAACAGACATGGTCTCTCTTTCGCCATTCCAAGCTTATTTGCCAATCTTTCTTATTCTATCCATGATGAATAATATTTAATCTATTTGTTACGAAAAAAACAACCCATAAAAATATAGGTTGCTTTTAAACATTATCATTTGATTTATACGTTTTTCAGCTTGTTCTTTATGATTTATTCAGCAGTTTCTCTAACTCTTTTGTCAGCTCTAAAAATTTCGTATGATTTCCCGAATCTAAAGCCTCATCAATCGCTTCCCGCAAACGTTCCTGTTTTTGATTGATCAGGAGCTGATCCAATAATTCAGCTGTGGTCTGTTTATCATCTTTTGTTAAATAGTAATCATCCGGCAAGAATGGATTTTCTTCTAATACAGCAGCATAATAAGCGCTTTGGTTTGCCTGATGAAAATTCAATTGGATAAATAACGCTTCCTGCTTGTTTAACCGAATGTCATGAAAGGTTTTCTCTGCGTCCGTTGTTACCAGATGATTTTTGTAAAATCGAAATGGTATTTTCTCTGAACAGCGACTGGAAATCATTACACCTCTAGGACAATACTTTACATCTCTAACAAAATGCACATGTTCTAAAATATCCATATGGTTTACTAAATAATTAAGTATCCATACACTTTCCCGTTTTTTTAAGCGGTAATGGTTTAAAAACCACTGGATGAAGTCCTTCTTATCTTTTGCAGTTACAGATGATAGCATTCCGCTCTCCCCTCTCTCCTCTCTAAAAGCTGGACATGTCACCTACAATAAATCTTGTTCCAAGCGTTCCACATGCTCACGCACATCTTCATCAATAGGCTGCTGGCCGAGATATGCTTTCAGGACTGGAATGGCCTCCTGCATTCTTCCTTCCTCGGTCAGGAAATAGCCATACTCTTTTAAAAAGTCGCTGTCATGCTGTAAACTAGTATATGCTTCCTGGTAGCTATTTAATGCATCACCAAACGATTCTATTTCAACATAAGCTTTAGCCAGTTCCCAATCATAGAGTGCATCCTCTGCACCAGAATTTTTAATACTTTGGATCAATTCAACAATCTCATCAAATGCTTCTCTTGCTTTAAGCAGTTCAATCAAAAACAAGACGGCTTCCTTATAATCCGGCTCTAAAGCGATAGCCTGCCTGACATACTCTTCACTCTCCGCATTTCTCCCTAATTGGTGAGCAATATCGCCAGCCAGGAAATAGAGTTCTTTTTGATAGGAGTCTCTTTCCAAGCCCTGTTCCGCAACTTTATAAGCTTCTTCCAGCGTCCCTTGTTCCTTATATACATTGGCAAGCTGGGTATATGCCGCATAATAGTCTTGGTCGATTTCCAACACATGCTCCCAAGCTTTTATAGCAATGTCATTACGGTCAGCCTGATGGGCAGTGATTCCATATTTAAATAAATTATCCGGATCCGGGTCTTCCTCTTCTTTGTAAAATTCAAGTGCTTTCTCATATTCACCGGCAGCAGCATATGCTTCTCCAAGCCGGTCTTCTATCGCAACATTTCCTATTTCTTTTGCTTTCGCATAGACGCGCTCATAATAGTTGATAGCCTTTAGGTATTCGCCGATAGAAAAGAATAATTCTCCGAGCGCAAAATCTATAATGCTCTCTTGAGGGTCGATATGCTTTGCTTCCAGCAGCTTTTGCTCCGAAACCTCAAATAATCCCTGAGCCTGATATAAATCCGCAAGCTGGATCAACGCCTGAACATATCCTTCATCTTCTTCCGGAATTTCATTTAATATCGTAATCGCCAGCTCATCTTCTTCGGATTCAATAAAAATATCAGATAAGGTAAGCTTCAGCGACGTTTCTTCAGGATATTTTTCAATCAATTGTTCGAGGATGGTTCTAGATTCAATTAGAAACCCCCACTGCAGGTAAAGTTCAGCTATTTGAAACAGAGAATCATCATCTGCGTTTTTTTGGTAATCACTTAATAATGCCAACGCCTTTTCTGTTTCATTTTTTTCAGCCAGTTCGATTGCTTGTTGAATGGTGTTCATTTAAAAGAACCCCTCTCTTTTTGTGTTTCTTTTGCTTCCAATTTATCATACAAAAAAGATAGCTACAGTTCAAATAACTAGAACTGTAGCCAGAATTTAAATATACGAAATTTTATTGCAAAATTGCTTCCAGGTCATCAAAAAATGTCGGATACGATATATTGATACTGTCTTTTTCATCCATTTTTACCGGGCTTTCTGATACGAGCGCTGCGATAACACCCATCATGGCAATCCGGTGATCCATATAGGAGGAAATGGTGCCGCCTGTTAGACGGGTTGGTCCTTCAATAATCATTCCGTCCTCGGTCGGTGTGATATTTGCTCCCAGTGTTGTTAAATTTTGACACACTGCTTCAATGCGGTCTGTTTCTTTTACCTTCAATTCTTCGGCGTCCTTGATTACCGTTTTTCCTTCTGCCTGTGTTGCCAGCAAGGCAAGTATTGGAATTTCATCAATCAGGCGGGGGATGACTTCCCCTTCTACTGTCGTCCCTTTTAAGGCAGTATATTTAATGGTTAAATCACCAATTTTTTCACCGCCTGTAGTGCGCTCATTAGAAACAGTAATAGCTGCCCCCATTTGCTTGACTACATCTAAAATGCCCGTCCGGGACGCATTTAAACCGACGTTCTTTAACGTAACTGTACTTCCGGGCACAATTGCTCCGGCAGCTAAAAAGAAAGCAGCTGAGGAAATGTCGCCGGGGACTTCCACGTCACAAGCTGTCAGCTTCCCTTTGTTTGTAACGACAATTCCTTCTTCCTTCTGCTTTAAATCAGCACCAAAGGCTTGAAGCATAACTTCTGTATGGTTTCTTGTTTCAGTGTCTTCTTGTACGACAGTTTCTCCTTCTGCAACCAAGCCTGCCAATAAAACAGCTGATTTTACTTGAGCGCTTTTCACCGGAAGGCGGTAGGTAATTCCTTTTAAGGCGCCTCCATGAACGGTAATCGGGAGATATTTTCCATCTTCCTGTCCATGAATTGCAGCACCCATTTCTCTTAATGGCGTAACCACACGATCCATCGGACGCTTTGTAAGAGAAGCATCCCCAAAAATCTTCGTTTCAAATGGCAGTCCAGATAATAGACCCAGCATTAATCTGGTCGTGGTCCCTGAATTACCAAAATCGAATGCTCCAGCAGGCTTTTTTAATCCTTCTAACCCATTCCCATGAACGAGTACCGAGCTTCCTTCTTTTTCAATCTGTACTCCCATCTCCCGAAAAGCATCAATCGTTCTGTGACAATCCTCCCCGTCAAGAAAATTAGATATTTTTGTAATTCCATGTGAAATACTCCCGAAAATAATAGAACGATGTGATATCGACTTATCTCCAGGAACGATAACTTCACCTTCTAATCTTGGTGAGGTGTATTCAAATTGAACATGCGACAATACGTTCTCCTCCTTGTCGTTAAGATTGGATCATCGTTTCAAATCCACGTTGTTTTAATATCTTCTGACCGGCTTCTTGCGCTTCTTTTGTGTAAAAGCTCAAGCGCAGTGCACCAGTAATTCCTTCCCGTACTTCAAGGATTTCAATGTTTTTAATACTTAATGATGCATTTGCCAGAATAAGCGCCACTTCAGCTATGGCACCCGGCTGGTCTGCAATATCAACGATAACATCGTAGAACGCCGGAATTGCACCGCGTCCGCCTTCATTTAATCCATCACGGTAATTTTTGGCGCTGTCTAAATACGTAATAACCTCTTCTTTTTCATTATCTTCAATCAGCTTTTTCAGCTGCTCCATTTCAACAATCCAATCATCCAGCATGGCAGACATTTTCGATTGATTGTGATAAAAAATATCCTGCCACATCACCGGGTTACTGGAGGCAATCCGGGTAATATCCCGAAATCCGCCTGCTGCAAGCTTCGGAAGGTAGGAGTGTTTTTTCTCCCATTTTCTCGCCTGATGGACAAGTGATGATGCTATAAGATGCGGAAAGTGAGAAATAACTCCTGTCATTTCGTCATGTTCATCTGATTGCAATACAACAAAGTTGCTTTTGGTTGCAGATAAAACGTCTCTTAATGTATCTACATTCTCCTCAATTGCATTATCAAGAGGGGATAAAACATAAATGGCATTCTCAAATAAATGTTCCTTCGCCGCTTCAATCCCTTTCTTATGGGAGCCCGCCATTGGATGCCCGCCGATAAAACGGATGGCTTTATTGCTTAAACCATTTGCAGCAATAAGTACAGAACCTTTTACAGACGCTGTATCAGAGACAATCACATCTTTTTCGAAAGGAATGTCATCCAGTCTGGAAACAAGCTGAATCGTCTCTGAAATAGGTGCAGAAATAATAATAATATCTGCTTTTAATGCAGCTTCTTCAAAATTGGTAAAAGCTTCATCAATGATACCGTGATTCGAAGCAAAATGGAGTGTGTTTTCATTTACATCAAAACCGATTATGTAATGTTCGGACTCTTTTCTAATCGCTTTAGCAATGGACCCGCCTATGAGGCCGAGTCCAGCTATCAATACCTGCTGCTTTTTCATACATTCACCTTACCTAATTTAATTGTTCTTGATAATCTCTTAGTACGCTCTCCAATACCTTCATATCCTCTTCTTTTCCAATCGTAACACGAATGGTATTTGGAATACCTAATAATTCTCCAGGGCGGACAATAAAACCATGCTTGATTAAATAATCAAAAGCCTCCATTCCGCTTTCCGGTGTTTTTACAAGCAAGAAATTCGCTTCTGATTCATAATAACCCCAACCGATCGAAGTTAAAAAGGCTTGAAATTGTTTTAATACTTTTTTATTCTCCTGATACGTATGCTGGATAAACCCCTGATCTGAAAAGGCAATAACGGCGGCCTGTTGCGCTGCAGACGTTGTATTAAACGGTCCGCGGACCTTATCTAAGGTTTCCACAATCAATGGATCGGCGATTCCATAGCCAATACGCAGACCTGCCAGTCCATAAGCTTTTGAAAATGTACGTAAAACAATCAGGTTTGGATATTTATCCAACAGCTCGAGAGCATTTAAATCCTTCTCAGGCTGTAAAAATTCAACATATGCCTCATCTAAAGCAATAAGGACGTCCGAAGGGCATTTATCTAAAAAGTCTTCTAACGCTTCTTTGGAAAGTGCAGTGCCTGTTGGATTATTTGGTGTACAAATCCAGATAATTTTTGTATTATCCTGAACCGAGTCAAGCATCTTATCAAGCGGATGACTTCCATCCTCATTAACAGGATGCTCTATAATCTCAGCTCCTTCGATTAAAGCATAATGCTTATATTGCGGGAATGTCGGTGTTGCCATAATAACCTGATCCCCTACAGTAAGATAAGAACGGCAAAGCATCTGAATAATTTCCTCTGAACCGCTTCCGAAGATAAGTGATTCCGGGCTTACATTTAGTTTTCCGCTGATCAGATAACGGAGTTCAGATGTGTACCCATCCGGATAGATATTAAATACAGGCTCATTTTTCTGGAAGACTTCCTTCACTTTATCTGAAAAGCCATAAGGATTCTCATTAGAAGCCAATTTAACGATATAATCAAGTCCGAATTCTTCTTGAATATCCTTTGTCTGCTTCCCTTGTTTATATGGACTAAGCTGTTTTAATACTTCTTTGCTTCTCATTGCTTAACTACCCTTTCTTTCTAAAAGATCCGGACGAAGCTTTACAGCCTCTCTCTGAAATGTATGCTCAACCTCTTTTTGCTGTTTATCGGTATTCACAATCATCATAATTCGAATACACTTTGGCAGGCTGCCGGGAACATCTATTTCCTGCATACACATAACCGGAACATATTTCCACCCGTCAATTTCACGTAAAGCTTTCGCAGGAAAAGCTGCATCCACATCCTTTGTTACTGAAATAAAAGCATGGGAAACATCCTCTGCCTGAATATTATTTTTCTCTGCCATTTCCTGAACAAGTGTTCTTGTATGTTCAATAATTTCACTTGCAACATTATTTTCTACGGTTGTAGCACCGCGCACGCCTCTTGTCATAGCTTGTTCATCCTCTCTATATATGTTCTGATATAAGCCTCCACAGAGGAATCATCTAAGTTTGCGACAGTTGGCTCACCTACCTGGTTCAGTAATACCATCTGGATATGGCCGGAAACGGATTTTTTATCTGCCTTCATGCTTTTGACGAGCTCGGCGATACGCTTTTTTTCTATGTCGATAACAGGATATTCATTTAGTTTCATCCAATGGTACAGTTCATTAAAAGGGAGCTCTTCCCCTGACATATCCTCGCTTACATGAAGCGCAAATAGCATTCCATTCGCAACGGCCTCTCCATGAGTTACTGTTCCATACCCCAATCTAGCTTCTAACGCGTGTCCCAATGTATGACCGAGGTTTAAATATTTCCGGACACCCGATTCTCTTTCATCTTCTTCTACGATAGCTGCTTTTACTTTTATACCAGCCTCTAAATGATTTTCCTGCTGCGTAGTGGTAACCTGCTGTAAAGACAGCGACAATAATTCTTCTGTCAGATTGATATCAGAAATAAATCCTTCTTTTAAAATTTCGGCATAGCCGCTACGAATTTCACGGTATGGTAAAGATACCAGCGTTTCTGTGTCATATAAAACAGCTGCCGGAGGATAGAAACAGCCAATCAGATTTTTACCGGATTCATGATTGATTGCTACTTTGCCACCCACACTGCTGTCATGCGCTAAAATAGTTGTCGGCATTTGAATATAATCGATTCCGCGCATAAAGGTCGCAGCAACAAATCCGCCTAAATCACCTATGACACCGCCGCCCAAAGCAATGATGAGCGATTTACGATCTAAACCGCTCTCGATTGCCTTTGTCTGTAATTTGTAATATTGATCCATGTTTTTAGAAGCTTCCCCGGCTGGAACAATGTAAGAATAAACGTGTTGTCCCTCCAGATTGTTTATAACATCCTGTAAATATTTATCAGCTATTTTATCGTCCGTTATCACTAAAATAGAGCTGTATTCCTTCTTTAACCACTTCTTTAAGTGAAACCGTAATCCAGCTTCCATCACAATAGGATAGCTACGCTGGCTGGACTGGATTGTTAATTGTTTCATTTAGAAGCACCTGATTTCTTCTCTGTACTGATCAATTGCCTGTTTTAATTGCGGGAATCGGTCACTTGAAAATTGCTCTGTGACGGCTTTTGCAATTTCAAATGCGACAACATGCTCCATCACCACAGAAGCTGCCGGCACTGCACAAGCGTCGGACCTTTCCACTGTTGCTTTAAATGGCTCTTTGGATTCAATATCCACGCTTTGCAATGGACGCTTCATCAATGTAGGTATAGGCTTCATTACCCCGCGAACAATGAGCGGCATCCCTGTACTCATTCCGCCTTCCAAACCGCCAAGACGATTCGTTGTACGATGATATCCATCTGTTTCATTCCAGGCAATTTCATCATGTACCTCACTGCCGTTTAAGCGGGCTGCTTCAAAACCGATGCCAAATTCCACACCTTTAAAAGCATTAATGCTGACAACACTTGCTGCAATCTTACTATCCAGCTTTCGATCATAATGCACATAAGAACCGATTCCAGCAGGCAGGCCTTCTACATAAACTTCACAGATACCGCCGATAGAGTCGCCAACTTTTTTCGCTTCATCTATTGCGTCCATCATTGGCTGCTCCACATTGGAATCTAATACCATTACAGGAGAATCTCCAGAAATTTCAGCACGTTCTTTCGCTGTTAAATCGTTTTTTTCTTCTGCCCGAATCCCTGCGATTTCTTTCACATATCCAGTAACATAAATACCCAATTGCTCTAAAAGTGATTTTGCCACTGCACCTGCAGCAACTCGAGCGCCCGTTTCTCTTGCAGAAGAGCGTTCTAATACATTACGCATATCACGATGTCCATATTTCAGACCGCCATTTAAATCTGCATGTCCCGGACGAGGTTTTGTTACGACTCTGCGCAGCTTGGCTCCGTCCTCAAGCGGGTCTGCACCCATAATATCTGTCCAATGCTTAAAATCATCATTATGTATCACAAGTGACACAGGAGACCCCAACGTGTATCCGTGCCGTACTCCGCTTGTGATATCTACCGTATCTTTTTCAATTTGCATTCTCTTGCCTCTGCCATGCCCGCCTTGTCTTCTGCGCAGACTCTCATTAATATCTTCTGCCTTTAATTCCATCTGTGAAGGCAGGCCCTCGATAATTGTCGTTAATTGTTTTCCATGTGATTCTCCAGCTGTTAAGTAGCGCACTACACATTCTCCTTTATCTTTATAAAGCTATTAAAATAAGAACGTATAAACGTTGTTATTATCCAAACGTTTTGCAATATGGACATGTCATATTTTTTAGATAATATCGAATATACTTTACCTATTTAAATAGTTGAAAGTTTTCTAATTACTATACCATATAAAAGCCCGTTTCGGGTAGTATAAATTATTGTTTCCGATAAAAAAAGCTGTCTTCTAAATAAAAACCAAACTGTTCTGCATTAAATATCTGTTCAGTACTGCCGACGAATAAACAGCCTCCTTTCGTTAATGCTTTATTAAAATGATGGAATATATTATTTTTTGCTTCATCGGTAAAATAAATCAATACATTTCGACAGACGATAAGATCTACATCTCTAGGGTAAGTATCTTCTAATAGATTATGGCGTTCAAAACGAATATGCTTTCTTAAAGACGGATCAACTTGAAAAATGGTCCCCTGTGATGTAAAATACTTTTTCTTCAGAGCAGCCGGGAGCTCTTTTAAAGAACGCTCTTGATAGTTTCCTTGTTTTGCTGCGTTTAATACAGCCTGATCAAAATCTGTAGCACGAATCTGGTAACGCAAGCCCGGAAAGTATTCTTCCAGCATCATCGCAAGACTGTAAGGCTCTTCCCCTGTAGAACAGGCAGCGCTCCAAATCGTGATTTTTCTTTTATTTTTTGTTAATTCTGGAATAATCTTTTTTTGCAGAACATCCCATCGATTCGGATTCCGGTAAAATTCCGATACATTTATAGTTAATTTCTCTGTGAATTCTTCCAATAACTCAGCATCCTTTTGACAGGCCGAGAAATAATCTATGTAGCTTCTAAAACCATGTTTATCTCTTAAAGTCGTGATTCTTCGTTTCATCTGCGCTTCTTTATATAAGCTCAAATTCAGTTTAAGTGATTGATGCACCTTCTGCTTCATTAAATCATAATCATCTTTCATTCGTTAACCTCCTCTGCTTGTACGCAAAAACCCCCGTATATTTAACGGAGGTTTCGACAACGCTTTCAGTTTAATAAATCCATGCATCCTGTTGTTTGTTGTAAGAATTCAATTCCTTCTCGTCAAAAAAGAGATTAATCTCTCTTGAAGCGCTTTCTAAAGAGTCCGAACCATGAATGATATTCTTGCCAACATTAATGCCGTAGTCGCCCCGGATCGTTCCTGGAAGCGCTTCTAATGGATTTGTTTTTCCCATCATGGTACGAGCAGAAGCAACGACATTTTCGCCTTCCCATACCATGGCAAAAACTGGTCCGGAAGTAATAAAATCAACCAGTTCCCCAAAGAATGGGCGTTCCTTATGTTCGCCATAATGTGTTTCAGCTAAATCTGTAGATATTGTCATTAATTTAGCTCCGGCTAATTTAAACCCCTTTTGTTCAAATCGCGCAACAATATCTCCAATTAAGTTACGCTGCACACCATCTGGTTTTACCATTAAAAAAGTTCTTTCCATTAAAATCACCCTGCCCCTATGTAATTATAATAAATGAAAAATGTAGCCTCTAAAATAGTAACAAATTATCAGACAAATAACAATATCTTTATTTCATTAGGAACGCCTTTTTCCAATAAAAGTAGCAATATCTTGTAAACTTTTCTTTGCCCTGGACGATTTCAGTCCTTCTAAAGATTTCAATGCTTTTTGCAGATAAAGGTCGCTGACTGCATAGCTCCTCTGAATAGCATCTGTGTTTTTTAAGCAGGCAATCAGCTTCTGCATTGTTTTTTCATCAATGTCCTGATTACTGTTGATTAATGTCACCAATTGATTTCTTAATTCCTGATCCTCCATTGCATATAGAACAGGCAGCGTGATATTACCCTGTAATAAATCATTTCCTGCCGGTTTCCCCAGTTCTTTTGCAGTAGATGTAAAATCGAGGATATCGTCAATAATTTGATAAGACATGCCGACATTATAGCCGTAACGATACATTTTATTTGCATCCTGTTCACTTAACCCGCCGACGAGCGCACCCAGTTTGCAGCTGCACGCTATCAGTAATGCCGTTTTCCGTTTTATCCGGCGCAGATAGTCTCGAAAATTTTGATTCCATTGGTATTTAAATTGAATTTGTTCAATTTCCCCAATAGATACTTCAACAAGTGTTTTGGATAATAAAGTATGTATTCTCGGATCATCTATTTTTGTTATTTCTTCCAGGGCTCTTGCAAGAATGAAATCGCCTGTGTACATCGCAATCCGGTTTCCATATTGAGAAGCAGTCGTCGGTTTCCCGCGACGCAGCTCAGCTTCATCAATCACGTCATCATGAACAAGCGTTGCCATATGAATAAGCTCTAGGGTTACAGCAACTTTTTGTATTTTTTCAAAGTCATAATCCCCTATTTGACATGAAAGCAAAACAAAAACAGGACGAATGCGTTTCCCTCCTGCTTTCAATAATGCTGTAGAAGCGTCTCGAAGTACGGGATGTTCAGCCTGAATGCTCTTCTGTAATGTTTTTTCAATAGTGTCCATATCTTTTGTTAAAAATCCATAAATCTTTGGTAGTCTCATGTACGTCACCTTATTTTACTAGTAAATTCATTCTTTATTTTAAGATTTATGCCCCATATGCATCGCAGCACCGCCGCCGGCATACATTTTGACATCGACATGCTTGAAGCCTGCATCAAAGAACATTTGCTTCAATTTGTCCTTACCTGGAAAATCCTTTGCGGATTCCTGCAGCCAGGAATATTCTTGATAGCTTTTAGCAAATACTTTTCCAAAAAGCGGCATAATAAAACGGAAATAAAAATAATATAATTGCCTGTAGCCAATCAGTGTAGGCTGAGAGGTTTCCAGACAAACCACCATCCCACCCGGTTTGACTACCCGGTACATTTCTTTTAAAACCGCCATATAGTCAGGAACATTCCGTAAGCCAAAGCCAATTGTTACGTAATCAAACTGATTGTCATCAAAAGGAAGCTCCATCGCATTGCCATGCATCCATTCAATCTCATCCAGCTGCTCCTGTTTTCCTTTTTCTCTGGCAATAGACAGCATGTTCTCGCTGAAATCAAGCCCTATAACCTTTCCATCAGCTCCGACAGCCTTCGCCAAGGAAATAGCCCAGTCTCCTGTACCGCAACATACGTCCAATGCACTGTCTCCCGGGGATACGTGCATTCGTTTCATAACATCTTTACGCCATAGCGTATGCTGTTTAAACGAAATCACCGAGTTCATGGAATCGTAGTTTTCATATATTTTCTCAAAGACGTGATGGACACGTTCTTCTTTTGATGAAAAACCCATAATTCATTACACTTCCTTTTAAAGTCTTGACGTTCTTATTTCTTTCGTTTCCTGAGAATAAATAAATTGCTCCATAAATAAACTAGAGCTGGATAATTCCGAAACAGCACGGTAAACAGCTTTTTCATAATCCCGAATCAATTTCCCGTCAATCAGCGGAATCGAAGTTGCTTTATTATTACGTGCTTCCCACTCTTTGCGCAGTAAAGTATACCCGTTGTCTGCTTGTTCTGTATCCAAGCGGCGATACATCAGCCAGTTTTGAATAATCGATTCTAATTCAGGATTGTGCAGATATTTTGCGACATGTACCAGCACGGATGCATTCAATTTCATTTTGATATTTAACCAGGTTTCAAGCGGTAATTGTTCTTCATAGTATAAAGTAACTTTTAGTTCATTTATTTCACGAATCGCATTCGCGAGTATCTGGATAAACTGAATTTCTCCCGCTTCTGCCAGCAATAAATAATACAGTCCGCTATAGTAATCTCCTGAGAGAACCTGGAGCTGCTTCTCAATCATTTCGCTTTCTGTATCAGCATGTTGTTTGATCGGAACAAAATCATGTGTATCCAGGGCGATTTGAACAAGCATGGTTGAAATAATATACTTTTCACGCTGCAAAGGAGTTAATGATTTATGTTGTTCAACAAGAAATAGCAATAAATTCCACTTTTCTTCATCGATCACTGGATAACGTATATGCTTATGAATGTATGAATCATATAATTTATTTTCCAGTATTTTTCTATAACCTCTATCAGTTGTAATAAATGTAGTCAACACTATCACCTGGACCCTTTCAGCCTTTCTTTGCTCTAGCTATTATAGCACATTTTAAATGTTATAAAAACGAAAGAACTTATTCTGTTTTAGGCTTGGTCTTAGAAAATCTCACATTCGCTTGTTTTTTAGTGAATCCGCAGCTTTTCTTATACTGCCCTATCGTGCAAAAAAATAAATACCCCTATATTAACTGCTTCTGTCAGAGAAACAATATCCAGAATATTTTCCGGCATCGAAACGTCGCCGCTGCTCACAGAAATGAACGAGTCTTTATCTCACATGGACTGGAAAACAAATAACCTTCCAGTTGTTTCCTATCTTCTCTTCAGGCGGAGTTATTTTTGAGCGAGGCTATGGATCACTTCGTAAAATACTAATAAGGGGATGTTTTTATATTAATTTTCTATTTCGCCATGACTTGTTTGAATAAGTGCTTTACCGCGAACTTTAATAGCAGAAGTATGTTCTGTGAATTGAGCAATCATAATTTCGCCTTGGTCCAGTTTTTCAGAATGATGGAATTTTGTATTGCTTCCACGCGTCAGGCCAATAACATGAACACCGTCTTCTAATGCTTTAATAACGAAATAATCTGCTTTTGCGCTTTGATCATTCATACATTACTCCTCCTTAAATGGAATTCTTTATGTAAAATAAATCTATTTAAATAATATCTTTGCTTTAATAGGCTTGTTCAGCTCCTGTATGCTTTCTCATGCAGAAATAAGGAAAGGGACACGTTTATCAACGTATCCCTCCCTTTTGTACACTCCTGTCCGGATATGTAAAATATTATTTTACACTATCCTTAAGAGCTTTACCTGGTTTGAAAGCAGGAACTTTGCTTGCAGGAATTTCGATTTCTTCTCCTGTTTGTGGATTACGTCCTTTACGTGCAGAACGTTCACGAACTTCAAAGTTACCAAAACCGATTAGTTGTACTTTTTCACCATTCTTCAGTGAATCCATGACTGCATCAAATACTGCATCCACAGCTTTTGTTGCATCCTTTTTTGAAAGATCACTTTTTTCAGCCACAGCATTTACTAAATCTGTTTTATTCATGACATTCACCTCCTCCCAGGATGTTCTTTAGACAAATAGGCTAGTTAGTCTGCCTATCCCATGGTCTGTTTCATCAAAGTCACCCTAATATGTGATGACAAGGCTTATAATAAACGAGTTTGGAATAAAATTCAACAAAAACTATCGATTTCTCTAGAATTTATTGAGATTTTACATAAAAATTCCTTTTTCTTAAGAGAAACAGGCTAAACTCTTATGCAACAAGCATTGTCACCTTTCCATAAATCTATACGGTGTTTTGCAGATTTTTTAGGCGTTCTGACAAAAAAATTATAAAAAAAATAAACAGCTATCAATTTAGCTGCTTATCGAGAAGTATTTTTTTATAATATAATAGCGATTAAACCGCCTGACCCTTCGTTAATAATTCTCTCTAGGGTATCTTTTAATTTATATCTTGCATTCTCCGGCATTAACGAGATTTTAGCTTGAATACCTTCTCTCACAATCGAACTGAGTGACCTGCCAAAAATATCTGATTCCCAGATAGACAGCGGATCTTCTTCAAAATCCTGCATCAGATAACGGACCAGCTCTTCACTTTGTTTTTCGGTTCCGATAATAGGAGAAAATTCAGATTCTACTTCGACCCGAATCATATGAATAGACGGGGCCACAGCTTTCAGGCGGACACCGAACCTGGAGCCCTGACGGATGATTTCCGGTTCATCCAGCTGCATATCCTCTAAACTGGGGGCAGCAATGCCATAACCGGTTTGTTTTACCATTTGCAGAGCACCGGAAACTTGGTCATACTCTCTTTTCGCATAGGCAAAATCCTGCATTAGCTCTAATAAATGGTCTTTACCGCGAATTTCTTCCCCGACAATCTCCTTCAGAACATGGTCATATAACTGATCAGGGGCATGCAAGTCGATTTCGGCAATACCCTCGCCCATCTCCATCCCTGCTAAATTGGCACCTTCAATATGTTCATAATCTCTGAAATGACCAACGATATGGTCGACATCACGCAAACGTTTTATATCCTTTACGGTATCTTGAATGGCTTCCTGATAATTTTGACGAAGCCAGTGATCTTCTTTTAAAACCATTACCCAGCTAGGCAGGTTTACATTTACCTCAAGGACCGGAAATTCGAATAATGCTTCACGCAGTACACTGTAGACATCATGCTCTGTCATTGTTTCTACACTCATCGCTAATACCGGAATATCATGCTGCTCCGTCAGCTCTTCCCGAAGCAAAGTTGTTTTTTGACTGTGCGGTTCTGTAGAATTGATTACCATAATAAATGGCTTGCCAACCTCTTTTAACTCTTCAATCACTCTTGTCTCAGCTTCAATATAGTCTTCTCTATCTATTTCACCGATAGTACCGTCTGTTGTCACGACAACGCCAATAGTAGAATGCTCCTGAATTACTTTACGGGTTCCTATTTCTGCTGCATCATGAAACGGGATAGGGTCCTCGTACCACGGCGTATGAATCATACGCGGGCCATTTTCATCCTCAAACCCTTTCGCCCCTTCTACAGCGTATCCAACACAATCAACAAGACGGACATTTACATCTAATCCATCTTCCACGTTTACTTGAACAGCCTGATTCGGAACAAACTTTGGTTCTGTTGTCATAATGGTTTTTCCTGCCGCACTCTGCGGTAATTCATCATGTGCTCTTGCTCTTTCACTTTCACTTTCAATATTAGGAAGTACAACCAACTCCATGAATTTCTTAATAAAGGTGGACTTTCCCGTACGGACTGCTCCGACGATTCCAAGATATATGTCGCCATTTGTACGTTTCGATATATCCTTAAAAATATCTGTTTTTTCCAAAAGATCCCCTCCCGATCTCCGTACTTTGATATACATCACCCGTAATAGTTGGACACTAACAGTCTATGACGTTGTCCTATTAGATTATGACTAAGTTTTACACATTTTTATCACACGTCCATCAGACGTCATATTTGACTTTAAAAGGTCCTCTAAGCAAGCTACAAATAAAACACAGGTATTTATAAACAAACTTTATATCTCATGTATATGCAGCATGAATCTATTTATTCTGTTTTATTTGAGGACGACAAAGAAAACCAAGAATATTGGTTGGTCTTTAAATCACCGGTGTCCTCGCCGAAGCGATGTCCGCTGCGACGGTTTTCGATGGGGCGAGTAATCGCAGTCCCAGGAAGTCGCTTTCCGCGGGCAACGTTCAGCCTCCTCGGAAGAAAACCGCTTCCTGCTCAGGTCTACCTGTTGCTTTTCCCGCAGGAGTCGACTTCCCTCCGCTCCCATCTTTGAAGAAATATGTTTTATTTGCTTTCTTTCAAAAAAATGAAGCTGATTCTAGCGGTGGAAAAACATGGAGACTCCTATAGGAAAGCGCAATGGTTTTCGATGGGGCGAGTAATCGCAGTCCCAGTCCCAGTGTGAAGACCCCGCAGAAAAAAAGTGAACTTCTTTTTTTCTACCCGCGGGGCATAAGTGCGACTATGCTTCTGTCTGCGCCTGACGGCTTGCCAATCAGCAAGTCTTCTTTAAAGGAGATGAGCTCGGGGCCCATGGAAAGCGTAGTGTTTTTCCGGAGCGGCTATTTTTATAAACATTCTTATTCTTCAAAAAAAGCCATACAGTTCAATTATTGAAACTGCATGGCTTTTCTATTTAGTCTTCTTCCATAAATACGGCTTGTCCATCTTCTACGGTGTAAGGAAGGGAGTATGCGGGAACAAATGGATAATTATCCACTAAAAGATAACGGATATCATCGCCTTCTTCATAGCCGTGATCATCCTCTTCCAGCGCCTGATTCAAGTCATAAGAATAATCAATATATAATTTGCCGTCTAAATCCATCACAATCGGCAAATCGGCCTGCGAATAAGGACTTTTCGCAGTCGGCGGTTCACTTAATCCGAGCTTTTCATAATCCACCGTATATATCTGGTCTGTGATTTGCTGCCCGTAGGCTGGATATGTGTGCTCTTGTCTGTAAACGTCTAACCGTACATTGATGCTTCGTAATTGCTCCGTAGTTTGTAAATCAATAAGGCGGACTTGCAAATCGTCTTCCGGGTCGATAATCGTATACTGATAGACACCGCCCTCTTCAAAAGAGTTTCCAGGCAGTTCAGACAAATAACCTTTCTCCAGCATCTGTTTAAAATCAATCAAATACTTTTCGAAGATATGTGTATCACTGTCTTTTGTCTGAATCGGCACTAAACCATCTTCCTCTTCTCTGTAGGTTTCAACTGCCTGCTGGACAACAGCTAACTGTTCTTCATTCGGAATCTGGTTTTCCGACCGCTCGCTTTGAGGATACATGCAGCCGCTTAAGAGCAAGAACATAAAGGGTATCGTCAATAAATATGTATATTTCATCATGAAACTCCTTTTCCTATCTTGTTGGTCCACTAAATGTAACATATAAAATAATCAAAGCACCGCTGACGAGACTTATATAAGCTAAAAATGTAATAATACTGCCAAACCAGCCTCGCAGCTTTGTTCTGCTCCAAACAATCAAGCCTGTAGCTAAGATTAATAAAAACATCCCGACAAAGGATATATACATCATTAACATGGATACTGACAAAGCGTTCACCCCTATTTCAATCAAAATACATTTTACCAGATGCTATTATAACATAACTTCTGGGCGATGTACTCTAAGATAACTGACGAAACATTGAACATTTTAAACGCTTTCTTCGGCATTCAGTTGAAAATGTCTTTTCTTCATGTAAAAACCTGTGGCAAAGGGGGTATCTTCACCACAGGTTGACTAAATAATATCCTCAGCAACTCTATTCCTTGAATGCTGGTGCGATTTATCTTATGCAGTATTTTGAAAATCTGTATACTCAACTGCCTATAAAGTGAAACTTTATTCAGCGGAGATTTTTACATCCCCGCTGAATAAAGAACAAAGGCTGGGGCCGCGGTTACTCGCCCCATCGAAACGTGTTATCTTGGGCGCCTTTGTAGCGTACATCCTGCAGACCCGATGTATCAGGCCTTTACTGGCTGCCCCGATTCCCGCATAGAATTTTCGATTTCTCTCATTTTCGTGACATGGGAATTTCACAGCCAGTTATACTGTGATAAAAACCTATTTCTTAAATAAATTATTTAACGAATTGACATCTCCAGGCATTTTATTTTTGACAATGGATTGTACAATTTTGTCTTCTTTTTCTTTTGAAAGGGGTTTACCTGCCATCTGCGAAAGCTGCTTCACAAGATTTCGAACGGTTTTTTCATCCGAAAAATTTGCATGCTTTACCGAATCAGCTACTTTATAGACTTCCTCAGGACGAATGTTTGTGTTCTTTTGTATCTTATCAAACATACCTTTTTGAAAATTATTCACATGATTTCCTCCTTGCAGTTCATTCGTCACAGTATATGCAAGAAGGAAAGTTATGTGTTACTTATCCGAATAACGTTCTTTTAAAAGATTGCTTATATCATCCATTTCCTGACGCTTATTCCGGCTCATTAATTCGTCTACAACGTCCTTTGGTTTTTTATCCTCAAAAAGCACTTGGTAGATTCCTTGGGTAATCGGCATTTCAACACCCTGCTCTTTTGCAAATTGGTGTGCTGCCTGCACCGTCCGGACGCCTTCTACCACCATGCCCATTTCTTCTAACACCTGATCGAGATTCATGCCCTTACCTAACAGGTTTCCAGCTCTCCAGTTTCTGCTGTGGACACTTGTACAGGTAACAATCAAATCTCCTACACCAGACAGGCCAAGGAAGCTTAATGGATTCGCTCCCAGGGATGTGCCGAGGCGGGCAATTTCGGCTAAACCGCGTGTGATCAAAGCTGCTTTTGCATTATCTCCATAGCCGAGACCATCTGAAATACCGGCTCCTAAGGCAATAATATTTTTGAGTGCTCCTCCAACTTCGATTCCCAAAATATCATCGCTTGTATAAACACGTAAATTTTCACTGTTGAATAAATCTTGCGCTTGACGTGCCCTGTCCAGATTGACTGCTGATACAGATACTGTCGTCGGATGACGCAATGCTACCTCTTCCGCATGACTCGGTCCGGATAATACCACAATGTTCTCATAAGGGAAATCAGGAATTTCCTCCGAAATCATTTCAGATACACGTTTCAACGAACCGGGCTCAATCCCTTTTGTCGCATGAATAATCTGTGTGCTTGAATGAATGTCATCTTTTAACTGCTGACAAACCTCACGAATTGCTTTTGTCGGAACAACGATAACAACTGCATCTGCATCTTTTACAGCTTCCTTCATGTCATGAAATGCAGTTATGGCGTCGGGAATATCAACGTCCAGGTATTTATTATTCCGGTGAGTTTGGTTGATTTCGTCTACATGTTCCTGTCGATGTGCCCACAAACGCACCTCATGCCCGTTATCAGCTAAAACTATTGCAAGTGCTGTTCCCCAGCTTCCTGCTCCAAGTACTGCAACCTTACGCATCGTATCTCTCCCCTTTACTGTCTCCGTCGTGCAAATATTTTTATCGGAGTTCCTGCAAAATCAAAAGCATCTCTAATTTTATTCTCTAAAAATCGTTCATAAGAAAAATGCATGAGTTCCGGATCATTCACAAACACGACAAAGCTAGGCGGTTTCACAGCTACCTGTGTCGCATATAACACTTTCAGCCTTCTTCCTTTCAGTGTTGGCGTCGGATTCATTGCAATGGCATCCATAATCACGTCATTGAGAACATTTGTCTGAACACGCTTCGAATGATTTTCGCTTGCTAATTGAACCATTGGAATCAGCGTATGAAGCCGTTTTTTTGTTTTTGCAGACAAAAATACAATTGGTGCATAATCTAAATACTGAAAATGCGCCCGGATTTTTGTTTCAAAATCCTTCATTGCTTTTTCGTCACTGTCCACCGTATCCCACTTATTTACAACGATAACAATTGCCCGGCCTGCCTCGTGTGCATAACCCGCAATCTTCTTATCCTGCTCTCTGATGCCTGTTTCTGCGTCAATTAATACCAAGACCACATCAGAGCGTTCAATCGCCCGCAGCGCCCTTAAAACGCTGTATTTCTCTGTGCTTTCATAAACTTTACCGCGTTTACGCATTCCAGCTGTATCAATAATCACAAAATCTTGATCATCTTTACGTAATTTCGTATCGATAGCATCTCTGGTTGTGCCTTCTATTTCACTTACAATCACGCGATTTTCATTTAATAAAGCATTTACCAGGGAGGACTTTCCTACATTTGGACGGCCGATTAAACTGAAGTAAATCGTATCATCCTCTTTTTCTGTTTCCTCATTTTCCGGAAAATGAGCCACTACTTCATCCAGCATGTCTCCCAGCCCGAGGCCATGTGTTCCGGAAATAGGAAACGGCTGTCCAAATCCCAAGGCATAAAACTCATACACCATTTCGCGCATTTCCGGGTTGTCCATCTTATTCACGGCTAACACAACCGGCTTATTAGATTTGAATAAAAGCTTTGCAACCTCTTCATCGGCCGCAGTAATACCTTCTCTGCCGTTAAGCATAAAAATAATAACATCTGCTTCATCAATAGCAATTTCAGCCTGCTGTCTCATTTGATTTAATAATGGCTCATCGACCATTTCAATACCGCCAGTATCTATTATGTTAAATGTTTGATTTAACCATTCTGCTTCCGAATAAATACGATCGCGGGTTACACCCGGTGTATCTTCCACGATAGAAATTCTTTCTCCAACTAATCGATTAAATATCGTTGATTTACCAACATTTGGTCTACCAACAATTGCTACTACAGATTTCCTCACGTAAGGAACATCCTCTCTTTTTTCAAAATTCCTTCTAAAATATCAGCAGGTTATACGATCCAGTAATACACAATCTCACTGCATCTCAGTCTTTATTCTAGCAAAAGTAGGAAAGTTCCACAACGAAATATATTAGCGCTTGTTCAAAATGATTTTATTTGAAGCAGCCTCTTACTTTTAGTGTTTTACAATAATATAGACCTCATCACTCAAACGATGTGCAATGCCGTCCATAATCGCTTCCAGATTGGTTGAAAATAACTGAAGCTCTTCATTCGAGGTACAGATAAAGATAGGAGCCCCTCCTCCAACTTGCTCTTCTTTTGTGGTGATGACAGCTAAAATCGCTTTTTCCACAATCATTTACTTTTTACCCCCTTTTAAAAATGTAGCTTCCGAAGGCATCTTAATCGCATTTTCTAATACTGGAACGGAGCCGATTACTTTTTTAGCCAGCTCTGCATCCCGAACAAGCGGCAAAATGAAAACACCCAGTCTGCCATCATCTAAATCACGTTTTATTAATGGCGTTAATGCAGGAGTCCCTGCATCTTTATAAACTCCTAATGTAGCAGAAACATCATGTAAAATGGCCTGCTGCTGCCCCAGATTACTGATTGTCGTGATTACATTGATGTTTTTAGGTGTCAGAATAAACCCCATTCCATACTTTAAGAGCTCTTCTTGCCTCTCTTCTATCCCGATATTCATGATGTAAATATTATCAACATATAAGCCAGCCCCGTCAAAGGAGATATCTGATTCTTCGATTTCGACAATGTCTCTTAACGAAGACCCGCTCATAAAGCTAAGCGCTGCAACGATGGTCAATACACCAACAACGGTGGAAGGAAACCACCCCCAATTTATATAAGCAAACGTTGTTAAAAAGGCTGCAAACATAACAAGATAATTTCTTCCTTCAAAAGAAATAGCAATTCCTTCAATGTACGTGCTGCCTCTGGAGACCAGTTCGAATTGATCCAGTTCTGTTAACGTATTTCGCTCCATATTCCGGACATCTCTAAATTGAGTTGCAGCTACCGTTAAGAAGGTTACGGCTGTAAATTCCATTTCCAATAAAGCAGGTATAGCCAATGCACCAAGTGACGCAGCTATAAATCCTAATGATAAGTGAATAATCCGGCCATGCAGATAGGTAGGATACTGTCTATAATCACTACGTAATGTGATTAATCTGGCCAGTGTCCCTGCAACCACTCCAAATAAAATTGCTTGTGCGTAATATTCAATTTCCATACAAACCACCTCTTTTTCTTATGTGTTAGTATGGCTATTTTTTAAAAGGATTATTTATAAATTCACCCGGTCTTAGGTCTTATTGCATGAAAAAAAACTGCTCACCGGTAGGCACAGCTTTTCGGCAGCAAGAAAGCATAAACGTCTTTTACTGCATAAAAAAACGAAGATTGTCCCCCTAAATACCTCGAGACAATCTTCGTTTTCTAATAATCATTGTTATTATTTTTTGTATTTATCCAATTTATTTCCAATCACATCACCAAGCTGAAAGCCGGGCTGATCATCGGATTTTTCATATTGCTTGTATTCTTTTTCTTCTTGTTCCTGCTCTAATTCTTTGATGCTTAAAGAGATGCGCTGTTCTTCTTCATTCACATCTAATACCTTCACTGTAACAGGCTGTCCAATTTCAAGGACTTCCTGTGGTGTTCCGATATGACGGTTGGCAATTTGAGAAATATGCACAAGGCCTTCAACGCCAGGCAATAGTTCAACAAATGCTCCGAAGCTGACCAGTCTCTTGACAACACCTTCTGCAGTGGAACCAGGTTTAATTTTTTCACTTACTTCTGCCCAAGGTCCAGGGAGCGTATTTTTATGAGATAAAGAGATACGTTCACTGTCTAAATCGACAGAAATAACTTCTACCTTGATTTTATCTCCTTCAGAAACAACATCTGAAGCTTTTTCAACATGCTCATGCGCTAATTGGGAGATATGGACAAGTCCATCAACTCCTCCTAAATCAACAAATACACCAAAATTGGTAATACGTTGTACGACTCCCTCGATTACATCACCAGGGTTTAATGATTGCAGAACTTTTTCTTTTCTGTCTTTTTCTTCTTCCTCTACAATCGCACGATGGGATAAGATAACCCGGTTTTGGGTCCGGTCCATATCCGTGATTTTCACTTTTAACGTACGATCTAAATAATCACTGAAATCTTCCACGTAATAGGTTTCAACTAAAGAGGCAGGAATAAAGCCGCGTACTCCTACATCCACAACAAGTCCGCCTTTAACAACTTCCTTCACTGTTGTCTCAAAAGTCTCACCCTGTTCAAATTTTCTTTCAAGTTCTTCCCAGGATTGTTCTGCATCTACAGCTTTTTTTGATAACACAACTTCATCATCATCGATTTTTTTTACTTTTAAAGTGACTTCTTCCCCTTCAGCTAACACATCAGTTGTAGACTCTACATGGAGCGTGGAAAGTTCGCTTATCGGTAAAATACCTTCTGTTTTATATCCGATATCAACAAGAACTTGTTTTTCTTCTAATTTTACAACTGTTCCCGTCACTGTAGCACCAACTTCTAATGCTTGAAGGTCTTTATTTTCTTCACTCATATCCTTAGCCTCCTAGTTACAGTTCGCCTATTCACACATTCGAATAGAAAAAGATTATTCATATGTTCTACCTATAACTTCTAATAATTAGTTTTATTTGTCAAGTAAAGTCAATTAATTTTTATGAATTTCGTATAAATTTCTGATTTCTTCCATAATTCCCTCTGACATTTCTTTTGCAGAAGATTTATTTTTTCGAAAAGCTTCTGCATCCATTGGTTTTCCATAAACAACCTTCGTCCGACGAAATAATTTATAATCACTCATAATGACACAGGGAACGACTTCCGCTTGTGACCGGAGTGCAAAAAAGCCGACTCCAGGCAAAGCGTTTCCCGGTTTGCCATCCTTACTTCTTGTCCCCTCTGGAAACAAGCCGAGCGTTCCTCCCTCTTCTAAAATTTTCAGGCCGCCTCTTAAAGCATTCCGGTCAGCCAGACCCCGTTTGACCGGAAAAGCGTGGACCCTTTTTAAGATACCACCTAAGATTTTTCCGCTGAAAAGCTCTTCCTTTGCCATAAAATGGATTGTTCTAGATGCTGTCATCCCTACCACAGGCGGGTCAAGGTTAGAAGTATGATTGGAACAAATAATGACTGGTCCTTTTTTCGGTATATGCTGTCTGCCAGTCACTTTAACTCGGAATAACGGATAAAAAAGAATACTTATTAAAAATTTACCCAAATGATACAACATGGAGACCCGCCTCCTGTTTTTAAACTTTTGCATGTAATAAGGGAAGGTTATTTCCCCATTCACATACAATTAACAACGAAGGTATTCGTTAATAAGCTTACACTTCAGAATCCAAGGTATTCCAGAAAAGATACACGTTAGCGAATGCCAAGTTTTTCAATAAATGGCTGGCATATCTCGAGAATTTTATTTGTCACATCATCAATGGATAAGGAAGTAGTATCCAATTCAATCGCATCTTCCGCTTTGACCAGCGGGGATGCCTCGCGGGTAGAGTCGAGTTCATCCCGCTTTTCTATTTCTTTTTCCAGTGTATGTAAATCAGCGGGGATGCCTTTTTGCCTGTTTTCCTCGAAGCGGCGCTTGGCTCGTTCTGTTACAGAAGCGATAAGAAATATTTTCACATCCGCATCCGGCAAAACATGCGATCCTATATCGCGCCCGTCCATGACAACACTATTATCCTGTGCAAGCTCTTGCTGAGCAGCCACCATTTTTTTTCGGACCAATGGATGCTTCGCAATAACCGAAACGGACGCTGTAACATCCGGATAGCGTACTGCCTCCGTGACATCCTTCTCATTGATAAATACACGCTGTCCTTCTTTATCCTGTGCAAGCCTGATATCAATCTTATTTAAAATTTTCATGACCGCTTTTTCATCTTCCAGATCAATATTCTCTTGCAGGGTCTGATAAGTAAGCGCCCTATACATCGCTCCAGTATCCACATAAATAATACCCAGCTTTTTTGCAATCTGCTTAGCAACCGTACTCTTTCCAGCTGCTGCCGGCCCGTCAATTGCAATTGAAATAAGCTCCATTCTCTTCACTCCTGCCATTAAAAAGCCTGACAATTGCCAAGCGAGTTCTACACTACTCTATCATAACATATTCCCAATTTATTAAACAGTCGAGAACACCTGCAATTTTTCGTGAACATTTCTATTCTCTGCTTCCAGGATTCTAAAATCAGACGCTCCATACGACTTCTTATTTGTAAGAATAACAAAGAAAATTGCCTTCGAAAATGTATAAAATAAATTCTCGAAGGCAGTTGTTATTAAGAATGTTTTTACTTATATTACAGAATTGTAATTAATTTCAGCATCTGTCATTTTCTCAATTTTTTCTTCTTCCCCTGTCTCTGCATTAATAAATATGCGATATGTCGCGTCATCTCTGGTTCCTAAAAATTCATAGGTGAGAATTTCTTCGCCCTGGTTATCATCAATAATCGCTAGATGATTTTCTTGAATTTTCACTCCCTGATTTACTGCATCACGGGCTTCTTCTTCTGAAATAGCCGGTTCTGGTATATCCCGTTCTGTATGATTTTTAAAGTAATTATTTGCCGTCAGCCCGGTAATATCTCCATTATCTAAAGCTACCTTCACTTCGACAGCATCCGAAAAAACTCGAACTCCATCATCTTCATAGACAAAAGAGTATATACCGACCTGATCATATTCACTGCTCTGGAAAAGCTCCATTTCATCAAATCCCAGCTCTGAAAGGTAATCCGTTGCTATTTCAAACCCTTCATTCAAGCTTAATTGCTTGCCGCCTATTTCTCTGGAAACTAATAAGTTAAGCGGATGGCCGCCCTGCACAGTCAAATCTGCGTAGCCTCTTTCCCCGTTTTCATCATAGGAAACACTATACATTGGCGTTAATGCCCCGTCACCAGATTTTGTAACTGTCCAATCGGTTCCATCTTCTTTGCCAAAAATCTTTTCGGCTTCCTTCATGGCTTCTTCTTCTGAAAGATCGTCACCTGTTATATTTTTATAAGAATGTTCTTCCGTTTCTGTACTGGTTGTACTGTTTTCAGGCGTTTCCTCCGTAGAAGTATCAAAGGAGTCTTCTACCGCTTGGAAGCTATTGACCATATCATTATCTTTTTCGTCATTTGTATTTAATAATGCTTGTTCTGCATCTATCCATTTCGAACCATCAGTTAAGGAGTGATGCTGTGCTTCCCTGAGTTCATCCCGTATTTCTCCAGATTGTTGATAGAATTCTTCCAGCTGCGCTGTTTCTTCTTCTGTTAATGGGTCGTCATCCAAGTCACGAACAGCAGTCTGATAAGTGAAATCTCCTAACTCTGAGAGAAATTGCTCTGTTTTATGAATCGGCAGCAATCCCATCGGCAGATGCCCCGTATTGGCATGTGCATTGGAACTGATGCGCCAAATATCGACAAACTGCGGTGATAATTTATCAGGTGAATTCATTGCCAGAGAGGTCCCAATCTGGTCGTTTAACACATCCATATTGTAGGTTAGTTCATGGAAGGATCTTTGATATTCATTTTCTGCTTGAACATATAAATCATTTTTTTGTTTATTTGTCTGGTAGCCCCAAATGGAAACAGAAATAAGGGCTACGGTTAACAATGTAATGGTAATCCAACGATACATTTCATTTCACACCTTTCTAACTGCAGAATATATGTTTTCCAATTGTCTTAATCTGTGGTCTGGTCCAAATCCATCCTGAAGTTGCGGTATCTGGATTGAAATAGTAGAGTGCATTACCAGAGGGGTCCCATCCATTAATCGCATCCAGCACTGCTTCTCTGGCCTGATCATTCGGCTCCAGCCATATTTGTCCGTCCGCCACTGCTGTAAATGCTCTCGGTTCAAAGATAACCCCGGATACTGTATCAGGAAACAGCTCACTGTTTACCCGATTGAGGATAACTGCTGCAACTGCTACTTGGCCTTCATAAGGCTCTCCCCTTGCTTCTCCATATACTGCGTTTGCCATTAGCTGGATATCATTATTAGAATATCCTTGCGGGACATTTACCGAGCTGGTAGGGGTACTTTCTTCTCCTCCGTTATTCCCTCCGGATGGAGCAGAGCCAGTCCCATACATTTCTTGCTTCACCTTTTCTTTATCGAATTCTGTCGCCTGCGTCAGCTTATCCTTTGCCGCCTGCCCGGCCAGCCCATCGATTTCCATTCCAAATTCATATTGAAAATTTCTTAAAGCCCAGTAAGTTCCCCAGCCAAAAACACCGTCAATTTCGCCATTATAAAAACCGATATGTTTTAATCTGGCTTGTAATTCAATAACGTCATCTCCAACTGCTCCTTGTTGAATCACTTGATCACTAAATGCATTTGTCTGTTCTGGTTTCGCAAAAATAAATGCAGATAGAAATATAAAAAGGGTGAAGCTAAAAATCATAGGCTTGCGATGTCTTTTCATATTGATGCCTCCATTTTCTTCCTATAAACCTTTCTTTTCATACCAGCTGCTTCTAATATTTAAAGGAATAACCGGCAAAAGATTGGCAAAAGAGAAATTTTATCACGGAGAACCGCCCGTAAAACTCCTGCCTCGCAATAGAGAGTGAAAATATATTTATTGAGGCGGGAGATAACAGGCGCTAACTCCCTGAATCACTCAACTAACATCCAGCAGATAATCTTAAGCTGAATGAAGTTTCGTTTTATCTACGTCTATTTTTTGTGCAATTCCTCTTTTTATTCATAAACAATGAAAATCAAATTAATTGCTTCCTAGTGAATAAATTTTCTGTCCAGTTTCATACCGGTTTTAATCGTCTTTTTTTAAAAAACCAAGAATACCGCTTGGTCTTTAAAACATCGGTGTTCTTGCTAAAGAGATGTCCGCTACGGAAAGCGGAGTGTATTTCTGGGGCCTAAGATTACTCACCCCATGAAACCCGTTGGAGCGGCTATATTCAGCATTTTTTATATACTTTCCTATTCTTCAATAAAAAAGCTGACGAACAACTTTTTCGTCAGCTTTTTATCTATTACTTTTATACATTTTGTCAGGGAGAAAACGGATATCATACATTCTGGCATGCTTTAAACGATAAATCGCAAAAACCCATACACCAGCTAAAAATATCGAGAGGATGATAATAAATTGATTTAATCCGAGTAATATGTAGTTATATATTCCATGCAGCAGAAATGGAAGTACAAAGGCAATCGTCAAGTATCTGTGTTTGTTTTTCGGTTTCATTTTTGCTTTCCCTAAATAATATCCCATAATAATTCCAAACAGAGCGTGTGAAGAAACAGGATACAGTGCACGCATCCACGCAAATTCAACTCCATTTGATAATAAATAAAATACATTTTCCAAGGAAGCAAATCCTAAACTGATTGCACTGGCATACACAATTCCATCGTAATGGTTATCAAATTCATCATGCTGATAAATTAAGAACATAAACATAAACCATTTGAAAAACTCTTCCAGAAATGCACTAAATAGAAAAGCTTCTGCGACAATCGGAATATTGTCCAGCTCCGCATGAATACCATACTGAATAAACATAATCGGCAGCACAATCAATGCACCGGCGATAAACATACGTGCTATTAGCCAAAGCGGTTCTGTGATACGGTCACGCAAATAAATAAACGTCATAAAAGCTACAGCAGGGGCTATACCAGCAGATAGAGCAGCTATCATTGATTCTTACTCCTCTTCTTTAGTCGGTAAACAATTATATATCAAATAAATGTTCCAGTTCCGCGTTACTTGCCATTCCCACAAGAAGTTTAATTCTTGCTTTTTTACTATCATAATCTCTTCCCAAAAGTACTCCATTCTCCATAAGATCATAGGTACTGCCTTCATAATCATAAGTAGGATAGACTTCTCCTTCCACAGCAGAGGTTGTAATTACTACTTTTATACCTTTTCGAATACATTCTTTAATCGCAGGCATCATGGCCTGTGATACTTGTCCTCTGCCGACACCTTCCAGAACCAGTCCATCTACTTCATTGTCTATTGCTGCTTGGATATATTTTCCGTCAGCTTCCATATATACTTTAATAATATCTACCGTCGGGAGCTCTTTTTTTAACTCTAAATGCTCCCGGTACGTCGGCTTTTGGAATACTCGAACCGTGTTGTTATCAATAATTCCTAAATAGCCGTAGCCAAAAGCATTAAAACCTTGGATATTCGAAGCATGCTCTTTTCGGACATAGCGGGAATGGAAAATACGCTCATTGAATACAACCGTCACACCGACATCCTTTAAATCTTCACTGCAGGCTGCCAAAATTGCATTTTTAATATTTATAAAGGAATCTGTCCCCACCTCTTTAGGTGAACGCTGTGATCCGGTGTATACAATTGGAATACGGTAGTCTGAAATAAGATGCATAAAATAAGAAGCTTCTTCCAATGTATCTGTTCCCTGTGTGACTACAATCCCGTCGAAAGCTTCCTCATTTAAGTACTCGTCTAACTTTTCTTTGATTTTTATTAAATCAGAAAAGTTTAAATGCATACTAGCTTTTTGAAAGAAAGAATCCACTTTCACCTGAATATTGGAAGGAACATCACATTTTTCAATAATATCTTCTCCAGTTAATACCCCAGAAGCCAGCTTACCGCTCTCCTCATTTTTATCACTTGCAATGGTGCCTCCTGTTGCAATCATCAACACTTTTTTCATGTTATTACCTTCTTTATTGGTTAGTTATCTGCATTATCTATTAGTGTATCACAATAATTTTTACTGAAATAAAGTTCAGGCTGCATGTTGCAGCGAGAGGAACAGACCTCCCGCTTTATCTGTTCCAAAGCATTTCATTATCTGGAGCAGATAGATGCAGCAATTTGCTCTCCATGAAAACGCCCATTTTCAATAAATACTTTGTTATTATCGTATCCTGCAGCTACTACGCCGGCAATATATAAATTTTTCACATTTGTTTCCATCGTCTTCTCATCATGTACAGGCTTGCCATTTTCCAGATTAATCTCCACCCCGGCTTGCTTTAACAAGCTATAATCCGGACGATAGCCAGTCATGGCAAAGACAAAGTCATTCTCAATCGTTACTTCCTGCCCGTCTTTTTCATAAGTTAAATGCGTATCGGTTATTTCTGTTACAGTTGCGCCGAAAGCCATATCCACTTTCCCATTTCGGACAAGTGATTCAAACTCTGGCAAAATCCATGGCTTAATACTTTCCGAATAGATATCTCCACGGTAAATGACGGTAACATCTGCCCCGGCTTTATGCAGTTCCAGCGTCGCATCTACAGAAGAGTTCTTGCCGCCGATAACGGCAACCTTTTGATTAAAAAATTCATGTGCCTCTTTAAAATAATGGGTTACTTTAGGCAATGATTCTCCAGGGACATCTAAGTAGTTAGGCTGGTTATAATATCCTGTAGCCATAATTACTTTTTCCGCACGATATTCATTCTTATTTCCATTATTTTTAACGGTTTTCAAGAAAAAATGTTCTTCATCCTTTTCAATAGACACTAATGTTTCAAACGCATTTACACGCAGTTCATTTCTTTCGGCAACCTCCCGATAATAGACCATTGCCTGATTACGCACCGGCTTTTTATTTTCAGAGATAAATGGGACCCCGCCAATTTCTAAACGGTCACTTGAACTAAAAAACGTTTGGTGAGTCGGGAAGTTACTGATTGTCTGAACAACATTTCCTTTTTCAATTAATAAAGGGTTTTCGCCTTTTTGCTGAAGCTCTAATGCACATGCCATTCCGCATGGTCCAGCTCCAATAATAATAATTTTTTCGTCTAGCATTTCTTATCCTTCCTTCATCCATCACTTAGAAAAACGATTCATCCGCTATCAATCAGAGAATCAATCGCTGATTTATTCTATATTATCACGTGAAAATTTTTCATTTACTATCGTACAACGAAGCAGACTGCATCGCAATACAAAAGCTTTTCTTCTACACAAATAAAAAACTCTTATCATGGAAGAGTTTTTTATTTATTTCCTTATGAATTAAACCCAGCCTCTAAAACGGGAAGCTTCAGCCATTTTCCTTACACCTATCATATAAGCTGCCAGCCGCATATCGATTTTTCTTGTTTTTGCCATATGATATATATTGTTAAAAGAATTAATCATGATTTCATGTAATCGTCTGTCGATTTCTTCCTCTGTCCAGTAAAAGCCCTGGTTATTCTGTACCCATTCAAAGTAGGATACCGTAACTCCCCCGGCTGATGCCAGAACATCCGGAACAATGAGGATATCCCTGTCAGTAAGAATCTTCGTTGCTTCCATTGTCGTCGGACCATTGGCTGCTTCAACAATAATCGAGGCTTTGATATTATGTGCATTATCTCTTGTAATTTGGTTTTGTACCGCTGCCGGAACAATAATATCACAGTCCAGCTCAAATAATTCTTTGTTTGTAATCGTTTTATCAAATAGTTTAGTTACGGTTCCAAAACTGTCGCGGCGATCCAGCAGATAATCAATATCTAAACCGTTCGGGTCATGTAATGCTCCATAAGCATCTGAAATTGCGACAACTTTTGCTCCTGCATCATGCAGAAATTTAGATAGAAAGCTTCCTGCGTTCCCAAATCCCTGAATAACGACGCGGGCTCCCTTGATATCGATGCCTTTCTTTTTCGCTGCTTCATTTAAAGCAATCGTTACCCCTTTAGCTGTTGCCGATTCTCTGCCGTGAGACCCGCCGAGAACAATTGGTTTTCCGGTAATAAAACCAGGATTATTCAATTTATCGATTTTACTATATTCATCCATCATCCATGCCATGATTTGTGAATTTGTAAATACATCTGGAGCCGGGATATCTTTTGTCGGACCGACAATCTGACTTACCGCCCGAACATATCCGCGGCTTAAAGCTTCCAGTTCTCTAAAAGACATTTCCCTCGGGTCACAAATGATACCGCCTTTTGCTCCGCCATAAGGCAAATCTACAATTCCAGCTTTTAAACTCATCCATATCGAAAGTGCTTTCACTTCTGTTTCTGTAACATCCGGATGGAAACGAATGCCGCCTTTTGTCGGGCCGATTGCATCATTATGCTGGGCTCTGTAACCGGTAAAGACTTTCACCTTTCCATCGTCCATGCGGACTGGAATACGAACAGTAAGCATACGCAAAGGTTCTTTTAATAAATCAAAAACTTCTTCAGGGTAACCAAGTTTATTTAATGCGGTTTCCACAATAGATAACGTTGAATTTAACACATCCGTATTTTCTTGTTTTTTAGCTTGGGAAGCATCTCCTGCTTTATCGCCTGCCATTAATATTTACCCCCTACCATTATATCAATGTTTTACTCACTCATGGTTTAGTATACACTTTCATACAAAATATGCAATGAAAGAGGCGACCGGCTGGATGAGAAGTTTTTAATCAAACAATGCGCTTTCTGCTTCCCCATTTGTCCATCCTTTTAGGAAGCAAAATAGTGATTGATTTTAGCTATTGCGTCGCTTTTAAAAATAATCTTGCCATATTCCTGTAAACGATGGGAAGTTAAGATACTTGGATGAGCAAATTCTGACATCAGTCCTATAATATTTTCCTTATGCCGCGCTGTTTGCACATAAGGATCCAGCATCATAAAATAACGGTTCTCCATAAAATACACATTCGATTCTTTGATGTGCATATTCGGTAAATAACCGGCCACAGCAATTACATCTTCAAAGTCATCAAATGAAAATATAAGCTCTTTACTTTCATCAAGTGTCACTTTCATTTCAATATATTCATCATCTATTTCAATATCGGCATCGTCGTATTGATGGGTAACAAAAATATGCATTCCCTGAGCTTGCATGAGATGCACCTGTACAAGTAACATTCCTTCAAACTCCATTCCCAGTTCACTGCTTGCTTCGTACATCATATCACTAAACAGCGTACGAACATTAGATGCATCATGCCACAAGTCCTCACGGGTAAATCCTCTTTCTATTAGATCATCGAACGTGAGAAAAATTTTAAACTGGTCTGTTGAAATTCGTTCGATCCGCATACTGCATCCCCCTTATCTTCTTCACTTTTGCAACAAGTATTTATATTAATATATGCACTATTTTCAAATGATGAACATAACCTGCTTGTATCGTTTTGAAAATGGGTTATAAATGAGCATAGCGTTTATTTATTATATAAACCTGTTTATCACAGAGATAAGCAAAAACTTCTGGTGAATGAAGTTTCATTATATATATTCTTCCTATGCTTGTACATTTATTATAACATTTTATGTGATTATTGAATGATATGATGCTTGTCTTAATTTAAGTAAACCAAAGAAAGACACCGGCAAGTGCCAGAAGAACAACAACCATGAAAATAAAACGCAGTAATGGAAGATTCAGTTTCCAGCGCATTTTATGGTTGCCTTTATGTACTTCATTTCTTGGAGGAAGATTCAATATATCTATTTCAACAGATGCCTGTTCCAATTGTTCTTCCTCATCTGAGCCTGCTTGTCCGGTTTCTTCCGGTTTATGTTCTGTTACATCTTGAATAGCTTGTCTTAATGCTTCTGCCTGATCATTTTGTTTGGAGCTCAATGCCATCACCTCATTTGTTTAACCGTATAACTAAACCAAGTAGAAAGTCAATAAAAAAATGCATGACAATAGGTACAATTAAATTAGCTGTATGTTCATAAACCCAGCCGATATAAAAACTTAAGGCTAATACAGCGGAAAATAGAACAGGCTTCTTCATATATCGTATGTGGACGGCAGCAAAAAGAATACTTGCAAATACATACCCAAAAGTTGTCTGGACAACACCTCTAAATAGAAGTTCCTCACAAATGGCCACCGTCAGCGTGAATATAAAAATAAAACCAATCGGCTGATTTTTAAATATAAGCTCATTGATTCCGCCATCATCCCACCACTTTTTGGGCATTGTATACACGATAGCAATTTCAATCAAAACAATCATAACAGCAGATAAAAAACCAAAGATAAAAATTTCCTTTGTATCCCATTTGAAAAGGTGCATCCAATCGAAAAAGGAATCGAAAAGGAAAAAACTCAGGATTATCGCTATCAGGAATAATAAACCTTGTGAAAAAAATAATTGAATCCTTCGCTCTTTGACGGACATTTGCTTTAACAGGTCACATTGTTTCATCTTATACCTCTTCCAAATGTAAAATTCGCTGAAGTTTTTTACGCCAGTTCACAGGATAAGAGACTTCTGCAGTTTTGAAAGACGATGAAGGCATCCACTTGCTCCAATCAAATCCGCAATTGCTGCAGCATTGATCAGACGGCTTCTCAAAACCACTTTGAAAAGGCTGGTAAAGTGTTTCCCGCAAACAATTCTTTGTCTGGATCCATTGATACAATTCATTGAGCTTCTTGTTTTTATATAACTGCCTTTTCTCCAGATAGTTCATGACATTAACTCTAACCTGCTTCCATTTCTCTTCATCTATAAACCATTCATTATCGCGAAGGAGCCCATGCTTTTGGAGTTGTCTTTGAATAAAACGTGCTGCTCCTTCGTTGATATCCAAAAGCATATGCAGTTGTTCTGGAGACGGTAAATCCTTATGCTGACGCTGAAGGGCAACAATCGTCGAAACCAGATGGTCTATATTTTCTATCGCCGGCAGCTCATTTTTCACCATGTTCGCAGATAGTCGAAAATCGCCTTTTTGATAAAGAATCATACCGACACTGGATTTACCATCTCTCCCAGCTCTGCCTACTTCTTGAATATATGACTCTATCTGAAGCGGGAGATGGTAGTGGATGACCAGTCGTATATCGGGTTTATTAATTCCCATTCCAAACGCACTTGTACAGCAGATGATATCAATATGATTACTCATAAATTGCTGCTGGACCCGCAGGCGCTCTGCTGCTTCCATTCCACCGTGGTAATAGGCAATATTTCGTTCCGGATGCTTGGCGGCCAGGGACAAAGCAATCTCCTCTGCAGCCTGTCTGCTTGTAAAATAGATTAATGTGGGAACAGCATACGATGCCAAGATTTCTGTAATGCGTTTTAATTTTTCTTGGTCATTTTCTGCTTCCTCTACACAAAAAGCAATATTTTTCCGATCCATTGGATAGATATGCTTTTTCATATCCGGTTTATGCAGGCTCTGGATAATGTCTCTTTGCACGTCTGGAGTTGCTGTAGCACTCAGCGCTAATACCGGCGGATGATTTAATGCTGCTATTGCTTCATGCAGCCGCTGATAATCAGGCCGAAACTCGTGTCCCCATTGTGAAATACAATGCGCTTCATCGACGACAAACAATTTAACAGGCAGCTGTTTCAAATAATTTAAATGTGTACTTTTCTGCAGCCACTCCGGCGAAACATAGATAAGCCGGTAAGCGTCTAAATTTTTTAATATTCTCTGCTGTTCTTGAAAAGGTAAAAAACTGTTTAAAGCAATTACTTCTTTAAAGGAAGCCGCTTTTAATTCCTTTACTTGGTCGACCATTAAAGAAATGAGCGGTGATACAACAAGGGTGATACCGTCTAACAGTTTTGCAGGAAGCTGATAGCAGATAGATTTTCCGGAGCCGGTAGGCAATACGCCGAGGACATCCTCTCCACGCAGGACATCGGAAATGATTTCTTCCTGTCCCTGACGAAAGAAATCATAATTAAAATGTTGATGCAATGCTTCTTCTAAGTGAATAATTCTCACCCCCTATTTGTTATACAAGACCAGCGCCAAGCGAATTTGAAAGTAACTGATATCCGGATGAACATTATTTTTAATTTCTTTTAAACGATAGGTTTGCTTTTTATGTACAACTTCTTTAATTTCTTCATAAATCGTTGAATCTAAGTAATCAAAAAAAGGAAACGCTTCTTCATGCATGGCAATCTCCACAAAATGATCCTGTATCGTATTTGCTTTTAACCGGCGAATTTGCATGATTTCGTTAAAAGTATGCTGTTTTTGCAATAACCGGTATGTAGATTGTGCTGTCTGGCTCAAAGGCGTATCCGCAGTACCCAAGTTTTTAACGAAAAGCTTAAGCATCGAATACTCTTCGCCATGCTCCTGTACGTATAATAAATGATAAAACACCTTCTGCAAGGTTAAATAGCAATCTGGAATAGACTGCTGATAATCTTGAGAAAGCTGCTGTAAACTGCTTCCATAGGAAGAAAAACTCGTCAGACGGTCAATAAACATCGAGGCCTCCAAATCAGACAACATCGATAAGGCATGTTCTAATTCCTTATACAGCTGCTGCAGCAATTCCATGGAACGATGTTTATATTGTTTATAAAAGCCTTTTACAAATTGTTCGATTTCGTGATTATCTGTAATAGGAATGAATCGATATTCGTTCTTAGCAATGTTTGTAAAGGTCTGAATGAAAAGCAGAAACCGCTGCTTGAAGGGCTCAATTATATTTTTGTAAGTCGAACCATAAAAACCAGCAAGGGTTGTTTTATTGGCTGTAAGCCACGCCTGTCCTTTTTTTGTTATTAGCAGCCTCTGCTCATCATCCGCCAGCAAATAATTCCTCTCCAGTAATTGTTGCAGCTGTTGATAGTAGTCCGTCTTCATTAAATCAGGATAAATGCCATAGTAATCAGCAATATGATAAAATCTGGCGTCCTGTATAGTCTGAATGGCTTTTTTCCCGATTAAAAGATTGTAAACACTGGAGGTTGTACGCTCTTGATTTATTTTTTGGAAACATTCGATAAGAATCCCTTGAAAAAGCATCCTGACACCACCATTCATACGAAAGCATTCTCTAAAAAAAGCCTGTCATACAGACTCTTTCATCCAATTGATTAATAAATCCTCTTGATACAAATCTCCAGGATAATCCATTTTCTCTATCCTGTCATTTTCATAAAGATATTGCAATAATTCATTCATTGCCCCCATATATTCCTGATACAAAAATTCATAACTGATGGTTTCCTTAGGCATGATATTATCCGCACAGACTTTGGGATTCGTATAATTCACATAGGTTCGACACGGCAGCGGGCGTACTTCATAGACCATACAAGCATTCGTTTTCAAGTTCAAAAATGGACATGGAAGCTGCTCTTTTTTGTATTTATATTTTGCATCTGAATCAGAAACGATATCAATGCCACTTAGCTGCTCTACCTTTTCTTCATAAACTTGATAATATTCGCTAAGGTGATTTTCAATAAAATGCTTTCGATCTGCAGGCATTTTAGAAATGGCATCTTTTATCAGCATGGCTTCCATCTTATTTGTAATAATTGGAAAGTAGCAGCAAAAAGCACAGCCCATTTGACATGTTGGCATAAGATCAGCTGTCGATTCCATATCACTGATCTCTTCACTTACCGCCTGAAGCAGCTGAGCGAATGCTTGAGCAATTTTATCATCCGCTGACACATCTTCTTTATCCAGGATACCATCGACGATTTCATCAAATCGTTCCTGATTTATTTCATATTTTGCATTTATCTCCTCACATTTGAGCAGAATTTCTTCATAGGTTAAAAATGTAGGCATATGTTTGACTCCTGTTTTTAAATCTTAAAAGTTCATTTAATTTCATAGAAAAGTATATCACGAATGGATGGATGTTTATATATGGAGAGCAAGAAATGATACTACTTTCAAAAGACTTTTGATTCTTCATATGTTTACTGTACAGAGATTAGGGAATTAATTAAATAAAATCAAAATATTCTTGATAAAAATGAAGTTACTATATAATCTTCGAAAGTTGAGTTAGTTAGTAATATTTCTTGAGGTCTAAAGGCAGGGGGTAACTATGGTAGTTATTTTGACGGTGGCTCCTAACGATATCTTTATTGGCACTTTGGTATATCTCATCATGTTCGTATATTATTTCTTAGCCTTTGCTATTTTATCTGCATTTTTAATCAACGATAAGAAAAAAGCGAATGTTTTCATTGCTTTAATAACAATTGGCTTTTTCTACTCCTTCACTAATTTACTTCAAACTTCCATTATCTTCGCGATGGCCAGCTTAGCGACATGTATTTTCTTTATTATTGTTCTATCTGTCTGGTACAGGAAAAGAAATAAACAGTAAAACGACCGAAAAGGCTGCCGTTTTGCAGTTTTCGGTCGTTTCCCGGTTAATCCTTTATTCGAAATCTATTTTTGGCATATCTTTGAAGTAATGCATGAAGCAATGGATATAAAAGAGTGACAAACACTGCATTACCAATTGCATGTGCTGTGTCAAAAGGAAGTCCGGCCAAATAATATGGCCAAAAATATCCTGTTACCTGATACGTGGTTAAAGAAATAATAAATCCGTAAAAATAACCGCTGACCACAGAAAAAATAATTATAAAAATAAATGGTACTCTTTTCCAAGTGATCCCCATGATACCTGCGATTAAGCCAATGATACACCATGAAATAATTTGCCACACAGTCCAGATTCCCATTCCAAGCAGCATATTAGAAAGAAATACTGCTAATATTCCTAATATAACAGCTGACATTGGCCCAAGGAAAATACCTGTTAAAATAATAATTGCGGTAACAGGCTGAACATTAGGGATAAATTGAAACGCATATCTGCCTACAACAGCCAGTGTTGCAAGGAGTGCAAGTAATGTCAGCTTGTATGTGTTCATTTCTTATTCCATCGATTGTAAATCAAAGATAATTTCTTCGCCGCCATTCAATTCATATTCTCCAGCGCCGACTTCTGCCGCTTCACCATCTACAAAATACATCCAATATTTTCCTTCATCTGCATCATCTGACACACGTTCAATTGAAGTAATAAACCCGCTGTCTTCCTCCACGTAGAAAGCATCCTTCATCACATCCAGCAGAATATCTCCTTCTTCTACTTGTACGACCTCTTCTGATACATTCTCGTTTCCTTCATCAATCGTTATCGTTATACGTACTTCATCTTCGGCAAGTTCCTGTGCCTCTCCGCTTGACTCATTGGTGCTTACCGAAGTATTAGAGCTTTCATTTTCTTCAGCTCCCTCATCATTACCACATGCCGCAAGAAAAACGAAGGATAACAGCATAATACTAAAAAACTTCAGCCACTTATTCATTTCTTATCTCCCCCCCTATAGTCAGCTCCATATTATTTCGTAAAGAAAGTCTGACCGGCTGTATACCTATATCAATTCCCTGTCCACTGCCATTTCTTTACTTTAATATATAGAGCTGGAGAAAGAGAAGGCATGCCATCTGGGGCAACCTTCCCATCTTTCAATAGATATTTAAATATACCGTTATATTATCATACCTTTCCTTTTTTAGGAATGTTTCATAGGTATTTCAAAACTAAAAGTTGTGCCGATATCCAGCCTGCTTCTTACTTGAATTTTCCCTTGATGGGCTTCAATAATATTTTTAGCAATAGAAAGTCCCAGGCCAGTTCCCTGTTTCTCTTTCTTCACTCTTGATTTATCCGCTTTATAAAAACGTTCAAAAACAAATGGCAGATCCTCTTCCGGGATGCCGCTGCCGTTGTCCTCTACCTCCACATGAAGGAAATCGGAATTACTCAGCGCATGTACTTCTACTTTTCCGCCCTTTTCCGAATGACGAATTGCATTATCGATCAAATTGGTCAATACTTGTTCGATACGATCCGCGTCCATCTCCCCAATTTGTTCGTGCATATCTAACGCTAAGGAGAGTTCCACTTCGTTATCCTGGGCGATACCTTGAAATTTATGAACAATACGCTCTACAAAGGCCTGAACGGCAACAGAATCAACATGGAGCTGGATTTGCCCTGCTTCCATCCGGGCTAAATCAAGTAATTCATTGACCAGTCTGCCCATCCGGAGCGACTCCTCGTAAATAATTTTAGCCAGTTCATTCTTGTCTTCTTTTGTTTCAGCAATATCATCAACGATCGCTTCACTATACCCTTGAAGCATCGAAATAGGCGTGCGTAATTCATGCGAAACATTTGCGATAAAGTCCTTGCGCAATTTATCCAGACGGCGCTCTTCTGTCATATCACGGATAACAGCGACACAGCCGCGGACATGAGATTCATCATATAAAGGAGTAACCAGCATCACATAGTTCCTTCCTTGTAGAACAGACTCCTTTAAAACCGCTCTTTCTTCGGCAATCACTTCATTAAGCGCATCCTTGAGTTTTGTCGGAAGCTGTCTTTCTTTATGTTCTCCCTGGTTATGCTCATAATTCCAGTTATCTAAATACGCTTCTGCAGGCGGGTTGATGACAACAATTTCACCATCTCTGTTCAATGTAAAGACACCATCGGCCATGGAGCTCACAATACTTGACAATTGCTCTTTCTCCTGCCTCAAAGCTTGAATATGATAATTAAGCTGGCTTCCCATCCGGTTAAATTCAATCGCTAGATCACCAATCTCATCCCGTGTCAGCACAGGTACTTTTGTGTTGAATTCCCCGCGGGTCAAATTATAAGCAGCCTCCCGCATTTTGATTAACGGTGCTGTAACCCGGGATGATAAAAATACGGCAAAAAAAGTTGTTAAGAGAATAGCAATTCCGCCGCTCAGTAAAATCAGCTTGGTTGTCTGATCTCTTGTTTCGTTAATCATATCCAATGATTTAAATACAAATACTGCCCCGCCGTTCTCTAAGGGAGAGCCTACCGAAATAACCTCATTATCGTCCACGACCAATCCTTGTGAACTCTGTGATGCCACCTGGCTGGTCAAGTTTTGTGCTTCTGCATCGTTTATTATCCACGATTCATTAATAAAATCCAAATCCGTATCCTCAGTGCCCGAAATCCACTGTTCCTCATCAGCATAATAAATGACAACACGGCTGGAAGGATCTCTCAGCATTTCTGTTGCATCCTCAATAAATTCCGTATCATAATCTGAATCTACCAACGAAGAAATTTTCTCAGACATTTGTGACATGTCATTTTCAGCTTCTTGTATATGATAATTTTCAAAGAACTGCATTAAAAAAAACATCAATACACATAAAACAAAAGATACTAATAATAAAATTGTTAATGATAACTTTCCGACAACGCTTTTCCAAAACATCAGTCTTGTTCAACCTCAAATTTATAGCCGATTCCCCATACCGTCACAATCATCTTCGCAGCTTCGGAAGAAACAGAATTTAGTTTTTCGCGTAGACGCTTCACATGTGTATCGACTGTACGAAGATCGCCAAAGAACTCATATTGCCATACTTCTTTTAATAATTGCTCCCGGTTAAATACTTTATCCGGGGAATTTGCCAGAAAACAAAGCAGCTCATATTCCTTTGGTGTTAAGCTGACTTCCTGATTATCTGCTGTAACCCGGTGTCCATCATGGTCAATAGTCAAGTGTGGAAACACTAATAGATTTTTGGCAGTCGTATCGGATTGCTGATAATTCAAGTTAGAAACTCTGCGCAGAATCGCTTTCACCCGTAATACTGCTTCTCTCGGGCTGAATGGCTTCACAATATAATCATCAGCGCCTACTTCAAATCCCTGCACACGGTTCGATTCTTCTCCGCGCGCTGTCAGCATAATAACCGGCGTATCCTTTTCTTTTTTCAGCTCCTCACAAACTTGGATGCCATCCATTTCCGGCATCATAATATCCAAAATAATCGCACTGTAATTATTTTGCAACGCCATTTCTAACGCCGTCTTTCCATCTGCCGCTTCATCTATTTCAAAATCTTCTTTTTCTAAGTACATTTTTATTAAACGTCGAATTCTTTCTTCATCATCTACTACTAATAGTTTCTGTGTTTCACTCATTTACATTTCACTCCTCATATCAACTCTAATTAGCATTATAAACGAACCTGTTTGAAAAGTTAAGGAATTAAGAGCATTCCTCTCTTTTGCAGCACATATTAAAGTTATAGTCATAGAAAAAAAGAATTGCTACCAACTGCGTGATAACAATTCTCTTTTTATCGCAGATCCTGCCTGCAATCTTCCGCGTCCTGTATTATGCGTAAGAGTGTAAGCTGGCAAGGACCAGGTTTACGACAATCAAATTAAACATAATGATGGCAAAACCGACAACCGCGAGCCAGCCTGATTTTTCCCCATGCCAGCCTCTGGATAGCCGCAAATGGAGAAATGCTGCATAAAAGAGCCAGGTAATTAATGCCCAGACCTCTTTTGGATCCCAGCCCCAGAACCTTCCCCAGGCAATCTGGGCCCAAATCGCAGCGAAAATCAATCCGCCTAAAGTAAAGACAGGGAAACCGATCGCCACTGAGCGATACATAATTTCATCCAGCATATCCGGTTTGACCCCTTTCAGAAGGGGCTGCAGTCTTTTCCCGATTCGTTTGCGGGAAATTAAAAAGGCAATTCCATAAATAATACTTCCTCCAAAGAATGACCAAATCACCGTATTAAATTTTCTGCCTGCATCATCGCCATGCATCCAGCCAGGCACTTCAAACCACGGACTCATAACATTTTCCGATAATAACGTGCTGTCCTGAGGGGCTGCAATTGGCGGAAGATGATATTCTGCCACGGTTTGCTGTCCGTTTCCTTCCACCTCAAAGGTAGCTTGATAAGAAACAGCATTAAATATGCTTGTCATGACAATAAATCCAACAAATAAAAAGATACCATAAATAACTAGTTCCAGCATGGTATTACGCATTGTTGCTCTGGTTTGGTCAATCTGACGAATTAAATACATTAATCCGGCAACAAAGCTGATAAATAAAATGCCCTGTGCCAAAGATACTGTCGAAACATGAATAGGGAGCCAATAACTTTGTAAAGACGCTACCAATGGCGCCACATCTGACGAGAACATACTTGCATATGCAATAATAATCGTAGCCAAAGGTAAAGCAAATACCCCTAAAAACGCTGTTTTATAGTAGATGTAAATAATAATAAATGCTAAAATCATCGACATCCCTAAAAAGGTTGTAAACTCAAAAAGGTTACTAACCGGCGCATGACCGGTCATCACCCATCTTGCTATAAAGTATACGAGCTGCGAAGCGAAACCAATTATTGTAATAACTAAACCGATAGTCCCTGCTTTTGTTTTCTGATGACGCTCGTTTTTATTTTGACGAATTGCTCCTCCAAAAAAGAAGGTGGCAACCAAATATAAAAGAAAAGCAATAAGCAGGGCGGTACTGCTAACACTGTATATACCCATTCATTTACCTCCGATCCTTTCTCTACCATTTCATTTTTACTCGTCTAACTCCTGCTGGTCTTCTACCATAGTAACATTCGTACCTTCTACCGCTTTTTCAATATCACGTTTGATTCCGAACCAGTTTTTGTTTGTATGAGCTGCGAGAAGCAATGTGTTGTCCTTTTGCTTATTAATCCAAATACGCCGGTGCTGCCAGTACATTCCCTGAATAACCCCAATCATAAAGATCATAGCACCAATTAAAAAGAAAGGAAGTGTCCGATCGGAACTAACTGTAATACCGCTGACATCCCTGAATTCCACACCGTCAATTGCTACTTTGTATTGATTTTCTCCTGTAGCATCTACATTCATACCGATTCCAAGAAAGCTGACCTCTCCTTCTTCTGAGTCAGGAGGGTACACAGTCACTACAAATGCCGGATTTCTAGGATAGTCTGTTTCTGAAGCCGGTGTTCCTTCTTCCGTCATAATATAATCTGGATAATAATTCGTTAACTCTACCTGGAAACCGCTGTCTAATTCATACACCCGGTCTGGATTAGTTAAGTCAATCGTGAAAGAACCTAGAGATTCTTGCGTTTCATCATCTTCTTCATGAATATAAAAAGTCATATTTTCAAATTCATTTAACTGATAACCTTGTTGGTATAAGGTGTATCCATCAAATTTTGCCGGATTATTCATTTGGATTGAGTAATCAAGAATTGGCTCCAGCTCCGGTTCAGCACCAACGACGTCCGCATTCGTTGCTTCATAAATAACAACATCGGTCTGGAAATTCGTTGCAATTTCATCATCAACGGACCCCTCTTGAAAACCGTCTTCTCCTTCTCCATTGTGTGTTTCCACAATAAAGTCTTTATTCTCTATGTAATACTGGTTATCTGTGCCGGGGATAACTCTCTGCTCCCCTTCACGAAGCCACATATAATCTTCAGAGAACATGATAGGCGTTGTACGCAAAATAGCTGCAATTAATACAATGATTAAACCAATATGATTTACGTAAGGGCCCCACCTTGAAAACCGGCCTTTTTCAGCTAATATATGGCCATCTTTTTCTGTTATTTTATATCTGGAATTCTTTAAACTCTTTACCAGCTTGTCTACATCCGCATCGGCTGCATTAGCTGATTCACTGTATAATCGCTGTCTGGATAAAAACTTCTTATGTTTTTTAGGCTTCTGGTGTTTTAATGCCCGGTAAAGCGGTACAAAACGGTCTAAGCTGGCGATGACCAGCGATATACCTATTAACGCGATTAAAGTGATAAACCACCAAGAACTGTACATATGATGGAATCCTAACTGATAATACATCAACCCTAAAATACCATACGTTTCTTCATAAAAAATGGCAGGATCTCTTGATACAGCATCCTGCGGGATGAATTGTTCCTGCGGATAAATCGTACCCATAATCGAGGCGATTAACGCTAAAACAATCAGCCATACCCCTACTTTTACAGAGGAGAAAAAACTCCAAATCTTATCAATGATTGATTTCTGATATGTTTGTGAACGGCGGGCACTGCCATCATATCGCATATTCAACAATTTTTTATCATCATTTCCGTCAATATGCTGATTTCCCTCTACCGGTTTTCCGCACGCTTCACATAATACGGTACCTTCAGGATTAATGTGGCCGCATTCACATTTTATTTTATTCATTGTCTGCCCCCATTCTCATGGATTATCATGATGCATCCGGTGTGATTGCGTCTAAATGCCCCTCTAATCTTTCTAATGTCAAAGCTCCTTGGACAACCTCATTTATCGTACCATCCGGATTAATGAAGAAGGTTGTCGGCATCGGCCTGATTCGATACAAGTCTCTGACATCCGAATTTGTATCATGCGGAATAGCGAAAGTCAATCCATAATCTTCAATAAAATTATCAATAACTAATTCAGTTCCATCTAGACTGACTGCTACAATTTCAACGCCTTTTTCTTTGTATTCCGGATACAATTCCTGCATATACGGCATTTCGTCTTTACACGGTCCGCACCATGTTGCCCAAAAGTTTAGCATAACCCCTTTGCCTTCGAAATCGCTGAGCTGTGTAATATCTTCATCAACAGCGTCATTTACTTGAGTCAATTGAAAATCAGGAGCAGCGTCGCCTGCACGGTATATCTCATCCTCGTCCTTTGAATTTGAAAATAGTGCAAATATGACTGCGCCCACCAACACAACTAATATAGAAGAACGAAAAATGAAGCGATTTCGTTTCTTTTTTTGTTTTTGAATATCTCTTGCTTCCCTGCTCATGGTTTTCCGACCCCCTTTCCCAACTCATTATAACATTGACTAAAGCGTTTAAATTTGAATATTATCTTACAATTTTGTGGACATATTCCGAAGCTGATTGACTTCTTTCGGCGTAAGTGCTCTATATTCACCAGCATTTAATCCGTGCAGTGTCAAAAAGCTATATTGCTCACGCTTCAGTTTCATTACTGGAAAGTCAATCGCTTCCAGCATTCTGCGCACCTGTCTGTTTTTGCCCTCATGCAGCGTCAATTCAATAATGGAAGTTTTCTTTTCTTTGTCATTGGAGAGCATATGAACATCGACAGCTTTTAATTTCTCTCCGTCAGATACAACACCCTTCCGTAATTTTAACAATTCCTTTTTATGAGGAATACCTTTGATTTTTGCTACATACACTTTATTAATCTCTTTACTTGGGTGCATCAGCTGATTGGCAAATTCCCCATCATTCGTTAACAGTAATATTCCTGATGTGTCATAATCCAGCCGGCCTACCGGAAAAATGCGTTCTTCGACTTCCGGAAGAAAATCGGTAACTACTTTTCTATTTTTATCATCTTTCACGCTGGAGATGACTCCTCTAGGCTTATACAGCAAATAATATACAAATTCCTCTTTTTCAAGCGGAACCCCATTTACCTCTACTTTATCCTGGGAGGTTACCTTTACCCCCATCTCTGTGACGATTTGATCATTTACTTTTACTTTTCCATCAAGAATCAATTGCTCAGCCTTTCTTCTGGATGTCACTCCGCTTTGAGCAATAACCTTTTGTAATCTTTCTTCATACTTTGACATATAAATCTCCTATCTTTTTCTTTTATTTTCCCCAAAATGGATAACATGCTGTAACTGATATCCAATCTCCAATCCATGTATCGCTTTCTTATATTATACTATTTTCCCTTGTTATACCTAATAATCTGCTGTTTTCACAAAAATAAGAAAGCCTATGATAAAGATATTTTTTTTGCATATCTTCATCATAGCCTTATTTTATCTGTTAGGAAAGTATAATTTTAGGGAAAAGGTATCTCCACTTCAGCTGATTATTTACCCAAACATCATTGTAACAAGAAATACGGCTGCAAGTATAGCAATTAAATCAGCTAATAATCCGGCCTGCAGTGCATAACGAATTTTTTTAATACCGATTGCACCGAAATAGATGGTAAGTACATATAAGGTAGTATCCGTGCTTCCCTGCATAACCGAAGCAATTGTCCCGATAAAAGAATCCGGCCCATAGGTGGCAATGATTTCAGTTGTCATCCCTAACGCTGCAGTTCCGGAGATTGGACGGATGAGTGCAAGGGGTAAAACTTCTGCAGGAAAACCGATAAAGGCCAGCAGAGGAGATAATACATCTACAAATGCATCTAACGCCCCGGAGCTGCGCAATATCGAAATAGCAGTAATCATTCCTACTAAAAAAGGGAGTAAAGAAACAGCTGTTTTTACGCCTTCCTTTCCTCCTTCCACAAACAAATCATATGCTGGTAATTTCTTAATGCTTGCTGCTATCATAATGATCAAAATAAAACAAGGAATCATCCAAATACTAATTACGCTGATAAACCCCATTATGATTTCCTCCACGTACTCTTATAATAAAAAAACCGATCAATAATCAGCCCGGCAATGGTACCAATACAGGTAACCAATAACGTCACTCCGACAATTTCAGTTGGAGAAGCAGAATCGTATTGCATCCTGATACCGATGACCGTTGTGGGGATTAATGTCAGTCCGGTGGTATTTAAAATAAGGAAAGTTATCATTGAACGAGATGCTGTTTCTGAATGCTTATTTAGTTTTTTCATTTCCTCCATTGCTTTAATTCCTAAAGGGGTAGCAGCGTTGCCCAGCCCAAACATATTTGCAGTTAAATTAGATAAAATATAGCCCAACGCTGGATGATCCTTTGGTATTTCCGGGAATATTTTCGTAATAATCGGACGAAAAATTTTGGCAAGCCCCCGTAAAATACCCGCTTCTTCTGCAATACGCATCATCCCCAGCCAAAACACTAAGATACTGATCAATCCTATAGCTAACGTAACTGCCTGTGCAGCACTTTCAAAAATAGCTTCGTTCACTGCTTCCATATTGCCTGAAAACATTGCATAAATAATTCCAATGGCAGCCATGCAGATCCAAATCCAATTAATCATTTGCATCCCACCTTATTATCGAATGAAATACATGCATTACCTCACTCAACAAATCTTCCTCTTGGTGCACTTGATGCGCATTGCTTGTCTGAAGCGCCGGCCTGTTTTGTTTGAGATAAACGTCCTTTGCCCAGTCATCATGCCTATTTTTATAAAGCGGCACCTGGACAGTTTCACTCGATGTACCCCTATTTGTTATCGCTTCCCCGTTCTTATCAACCTCTGTCATTTCAAATTGGTCAAAGCCCCACTCAAACATCGAAATATGATCCTGCCAGTCGTCTGGAGCATCCAGTGTTACTGCAATTAACTCCATTCCATCCTTCTCCGCAGTGGTAATAAGCGTCCGGCCTGTCTGCTTGGTGTACCCTGTTTTCCCTCCAGTACAATATTCATAAAAATAGGTCAGCAGCTTGTTTTTATTTTGCCAGTGGTACGTCCTGTTCTCCGATAAATAACTGGTTTCCCCGCTTATCTCTTGAAAAATTGGATTTTCCATTGCATATTGCATGAGAATCGCCATATCATGAGCGCTTGAATAATGTGTATCAGAATCTAACCCATGCGGATTATCAAAGTGTGTATTCTCCATCCCCAGCCATTTAGCCTTTTCATTCATTAAATAAACGAATCCTTCTTCACTTCCGCCAACATGCTCCGCAATCGCTACAGCAGCGTCATTACCTGAACGGAGCATCAGTCCATACACTAAATCTGTCAGCGTCATCTTTTCGCCCTGCTCTAGATAAATTGATGACCCTTCTGTATAAATGGCATTTCTGGAAACCGTCGCCTGTTCATTCATTTTTCCAGACTCCACAGCAATAATTGCAGTCATTATTTTGGTAATGCTTGCTATGGAAGCTGGTTCCTCTGCATTTTTTTCAAATAAAACTCTGCCTGAGGACTGTTCAATTAAAATAGCATGCTGTGCGGATACATTTACCGCAGCATGTCCATGAATTGGGAATGATAAAAAACTAATGATGATGACAATTATCCATATAAACAAACGCATCAGCTTGGCTCCTCCTCATTAAACACTGCATTATTTCTAACTCCTTGTCTGCCAGCCAGTCATAACATGCTTCTTGTTTATTTATATGTGAGGAACAAGCTATTATGTATATTAGGGACGAAAAAAACCTTACAGATAAGCGGGAATCACTTATCTGTAAGGTCTTGTTATTTACTCGTTCGGAAACTGGTCGAAAAATAAATCAACATCGGATGCATCCGCTTCAGAGTCTAAGGAGGTTTCTAATTCCGGTAACTCTTCAAGCGTAGACAAACCGAAAAAGGTGAGAAATTCCTTTGTTGTTCTAAAAAGAGTCGGGCGGCCGACTGTTTCTTTTCTTCCGCATTCCTCTACTAACATCCGGGATACTAAGGTTTGCAGAGGTCTTTCACTGCGGACACCCCGTATCTCATCAATCTCCGTCCGTGTTATCGGCTGCTGATAAGCAATGATTGCTAATGTTTCTAACGCAGCCTGAGACATCCTGCTCGGCTTGGGCTGAATAACCCATTTCTTAAAATATTCACTGTGATCCGGTTTGGTTGTTAAGCTGAGCATCCCATTAGCATTGAGAATCATCAGCCCCCGATTCTGTTCTTTATAATCTGTTTGAAGCTCATCTACAATTTGACGAACCTCTTCTAAGGAAACATCAAGGACATTGCTCAGCTCGCTCACGGTTATCCCTTCATCACCGCCGGCAAATAACAGGCCTTCCGCAACCCCTTTTAAATAATCTAATTCCACGATGACTCCTCCATGCTATAAACATATAATTCTTCAAAATGATTTTCTTGCATTGCATATACTTCTCTTTTTTTCATTAATTCCAAAACAGCCACAAAAGTGGAGACGATATAGGATTTTGTAGGAACAGGAAACAGAGCATAGAATGCAATGCCATTTTTGCTGCCCTTCACCTGCTGCAGTACTTCATCCATCCGTTTTTCTATCGGTATTTCCGTTCGTTCGATAACGGTATCTTGCGGCTCTTTCCATTGATTTCGCTGCATCATTTTTTTCAAAGCGCCAATCATATCAAAAACAGAAGCATTCCCTGCATTCACATTTTCAGGCAGAACATCTTTAAAATCAAAAACAACTGGCGAGCGCGTATAGACCTGCTGCTCTTTCGCCTCTTTTTCTTTTAATGCTTCCGCAGCTTCTTTATATTTTCGATATTCAATTAAACGCTGCATCAGTTCTTCACGCGGATCCTCCATATATGCTTCGTCCATCTCTTCCTCCTCGAATTCCTGCTTGGGAAGCAGCATCTGGCTTTTGATTGCCAGCAAGGTCGAAGCCATTACCAGATATTCACTGGCAATATTTAATTCCAAATGCTGCATTGTATGAATATAATCCATATACTGTTGTGTAATCTGAGCAACCGGAATGTCATAAATATCGATTTCATAGTGATTTATTAAATGAAGCAATAAATCTAAAGGTCCTTCAAATTTTTCTAATTTAACTTCATATCCTTGAATCATCGCTTTAATTCCTCTCAAGCTGACCAAAACAATGCATTATTTACTTTAAAAAGTAATAAATTAATTGCAAAAGCCCATACACTATTTGCTCAGCTTACATAAGTTATAACGTAATATAAATGTTAGCACAAAACATTTATGGATTGAACTAAAAAGGAGGAAATAAAATGAGTGGTTATTCTGGTGGTTACGCAGGTGGATTTGCTTTAATCGTTGTACTATTTATTTTATTAGTAATTGTAGGAGCAGCTTGGTACTAAAATACTTGAAATAAATAGACTTTGCAACGAATGAAAAGCCAACCCGTATCAGGGTTGGCTTTTATCATCATTTTTTGCTTTCTCGTAAAAGGCTTTTACACTTTCAGAGGGCACAATCTCGTATTTATTTGAATAAATACGATGAATCTCAGCAATCATTCGTGAACCGATTCCATGATCCCGATGAGATGGATTCACGGTAAGGTGGTTAATAACCAATTGATTGTCATCCACGATTTGTACGCCGATTGCTCCGAGGACGTCATCGCCTTCTTTCCACAAATGTAAATGCAAATCTTCATTTTCTTCATACTCGCGAATCGTTTCTTGCAATTTTTTTACATCTTTTTCCTCAGGCATAAATGATAATAAGCCCATAGCAATTTTTTCTAAGTTTCTTTTAAAGCGAATTAACATAATTACCCCTCATTAAATTTCTTGTATGGTAATCCTTTTAAATTTTAATCAGTATTTACTTTGAAAGTATAACGCATTTCCAATATAATGAAAAGCACCATTTTAAAATTTAAGTAAAAACAACGATAACGATGAAGAGAGAAAAATAATGTTATCCTTCGACACGAATCTCTTTCATTACATCTCCGTTAGACATTGCTTTTGCAAGCTCAACACCGGAGGTAACTTTTCCAAAAACTGTGTGTACGCCATTTAAATGCGGCTGCGGCTCATGAACAATGAAAAATTGAGAGCTTCCTGTATCTTTTCCGGCATGCGCCATAGATAAAGAGCCTTCCTCGTGTTTATGCGGATTCCCTTCTGTTTCACATTTAATTGTATATCCCGCAGAGCCTGTACCATTACCAACTGGACAGCCACCCTGGCTGACAAAACCGGGGATTACGCGATGAAAAGTCAATCCATCATAAAATTTTTCATTCGCTAATTTTTCAAAGTTAGCTACTGTTCCCGGCGCTTCATTTGGATACAATTCAAATTCAATTTTATTTCCATTTTCCATTTCGATATAACCTTTTTTCATTTCAGCAAATCTCCTTCTAAAAACAATTATACTTTATTTTACCACTTATTCCGTTCAAGTAAAGCTCTTTATCCCATCATAAGACAGATCATTTTTAACAATATCTTGATATGTTTCTCTCCTGACGACAAGATGATCCTGCCCTTCTTCAATAAACACAACAGCAGGTTTGGTCAAACGATTGTAATGGCTTGCCATCGAGTAATTATACGCTCCTGTCGAGAACACAGCCAGGATATCCTTATCCTCAATACGCGGCACTGGAAGGTCCCAAATCAGCATATCACCAGATTCACAGCACTTCCCTGCGATAGAAACTTCTTTTTCCGGACTGGCTTGCGGACGATTTGCAATCACCGCATCATATTTTGATTGATATAATGCAGGGCGAATATTATCTGTCATCCCGCCATCAATGGAATAATATTCTCTCACACCAGGAATTTTTTTGTTAGATCCGATTGTATATAACGTAATTCCTGCATCGCCTACAATCGAGCGGCCGGGCTCAATCCAAATCTCTGGAAATTTCATCTTATATTTATCGCAATTTTCCTCCACGCTGTCAATCATATCTTTCACATATTCCGCCAGCGGAAGCGGCTGGTCATCTTTGGTATAACGAATGCCAAATCCTCCGCCTAAATTTAGTACATCCGCTTCAAATTGGTATTTCTGCTTCCAATCCTCCAGCTTAGCAAAAAGGATAGCCGTTGCTGCTCGAAAACCATTTGTTTCAAATATTTGTGAACCAATATGACAGTGAAGGCCTTTCAGGTGAATTCTCGGATGTCCCAAAACCTTCTTAAGAGCCTCTTCTGCTTGTCCATTTTGCAGGTCGAACCCAAATTTAGAGTCTTCATTCCCTGTCATAATGTATTTATGCGTCTTTGATTCCACACCAGGGGTTACCCGGAACAACACATCCATCGTTTTATCCTGGTTGATTAGCTCTTGGTTCAACAGCTCAATATCATGAAAATTATCAATCACGATACAGCCGATGTCATGCTCCACAGCCATCGCAATTTCCTGTTGATTTTTGTTATTGCCATGCATATGAATTCTTTCAGCAGGAAATTCTGCTTGAAGTGCTGTATATAATTCACCTTCAGAAATCACGTCTAGACATAACCCTTCTTGTTTAGCAACCTGAAGCATTGCAATGGTTGAAAACGCTTTGCTCGCATAGGCGACCCTTCCAGCAATTCCTGCATCGCGAAACGCTTGAACAAAAGCTCTCGCATGCTTGCGGATCATTTCTACGTCGTAGACATATAAAGGTGTTCCATATTTTTCTGCTAATTCGATGGTGTCCACACCACCAATTTCTAAATGTCCCTTTGTATTGACGGTAAAGGGGTGTGCATCAAGTATCATTCTTTTTCCCCCATTGTTTAAATAATTAAATACTTTATCACAAGACAGTAAATAATGAAAGCAAAAAACAATACTTCAGCCAGAAGGAGATGCAACAATCAATAGGTTGTCATAAACAAAGGTTGAGGGCTTGCTGTACTTCCTATTCGCAGTCCCCCATTTTTTCAGCCGGCAAGTAACCGGAAGGCGCCCCTGTCCCTGTCTTTTTGAACAGCTTTTCTAAGGACGGCGATAGTTATTACGCGGATGTACAATACTCGGACGATGTTTGTTATTTGGAACCGGCATCCGAAATATAATTTGTTTCATTGCATTTAAATTAAAAGGAAGCAAAGGCCACATATATGGAGTCCTCATCGATCTGATCTGAACAATAAATAAAATATAAAGGGTAATCCCGATCATATAGCCGGGAAAACCGAATAATCCTACCGCAAGAACCAGAATAATCGTAACTACCTTATTCGCAACACTTAACTCATAGCTTGGTGTCACATAATTTCCAATAGCAGCCGTTGAAATGTATAAAATAACCTCGGGCGAAAACAATCCGACTTCAATCGCTATTTCCCCAATTAAAACAGCTGCAATTAACCCCATCGCTGTGGATAAAGGAGTCGGGGTGTGTATCGCTGCCATTCTTAAGAATTCAATCCCTATCGTTGCAATAATAATCTGAACGGTTATTGGAATGTTCCCTTCATCATTGGGTCCGATAAAACTCAATTTATCCGGCAGAAAAGACGGTTCAACCGCAAACAGAAGCCAGGTCGGCAAAAGAAATAATGCTGCCAGCACAGCAAGAAAGCGAATAAAACGAATACATGTACCGATTGTCGGCACTTGCCGATATTCTTCCGCATGCTGCAAATGATGAAAAAAAGTTGTTGGAATAATAATGGCACTGGGAGAAGTATCAACAAATATAATGACATGGCCTTCTAATAAATGGCTTGTCGCTACATCTGGTCTCTCTGTATATCGAACCAGCGGATATATATTCCATTTTTTAACCAGTAAAAATTCTTCTAATGATTTATCAGACATTGACATACCGTCGACCTGAATTTTTCCAATCAGATCTTTTAAGTGCTTTACTAAATTCGGATTAGCTATATCTTCAATGTAGGTGATACAAACATCTGTTTTCGAACGTTCGCCAACTTTCATCATTTCATTCCGCAAACTTTCGTCCCGCAAGCGTCTTCTGGTGAGCGCTGTGTTTTCTACAATATTTTCTGTATACCCATCCCTTGATCCGCGAATGACTTTCTCTGTATCCGGTTCTTCCGGAGTTCTTCCGGGATAATTACGCACATCAATAATTTGTGCATAATCTTTTCCATCAATAAATACGGCAATCAGACCGCTGAGTACTTCATCAACTGCTTCATCCATCGTTTGAACATGTTCTACCTGCTGATGGACCAGCCGGTTCTCAATGATTTTTCCAATCTTGTCACTTTCTGATTCATTATCATTGATTTCAACCATTACTTTTAAAATCTGCTGCACAACGGACGTATCCGTCAGACCATTTACATAGTACATCTGGATACGCTGATTCAGGACGACTGTCTCCCTGTATCCCAAATCATACGATTTTTCTAAGCCTACCCTCTTTTTCATATACGCATAGATATCATCAATATGAGGAGAGATTGGGCTCTTTTTTTCTTTATCTGTCTGCATGTAATCACCTTCTGTTTGTCAGCTTATATTGGAAAAGCAAAACTGTTTTGCGTCTCAGCTTCTTGGTTGTAAGCTTGAATTTATCAAGTATTTATAAATTTGGATAAAAAAACCTGCTGTATTTTACCGGACAAAATAAACCCACTGAAACAGCGAACCAAACACTTTACCCAGCATCAGGGCCATCATAAATAAAATGACATAGCCGTCCATACCTATCCTCCGAGAGAGAATCGGAAAAACATTTAATACTTCTGTTAACGCTGCAGCAAGCATTCCGTTAAAAATGCCATGAAATAATCCCCATAGCATCAACGCAAAAACAGATTGTGACGTTGAAATAGGGGCAAAAGAGAAATAAGTCCCAATTAATAAACCAATAATAACTGCCGCTCCATAAACTTTGATGTATTTCTCTGTCTTGCTTAATTGAATCAGCCTCGGAATAATCCCCAATACCGTAATAAAAGCAACAAAACCCGCACCCACTGCAACTCCGCTGCTGAAGCCAATAAAAATTTGCAGGATATTAAGAAGAATTTCTTGGATCATTCAGTTCATTTTCCATTGTATTGATATACTGCTGTAAATCCTGCTGATAATTAAAAATTTCTACTTCCAGCGGACTTGGCTCTTCATTAAATCTTTTTTTAAACCAATGATTAAAAAAAAGAATGGTCCCTACGCCAAGACCTAATGAATAAGGAATCTGGATCCATAAAGGATACTCATTTTCCGTGCCAGTCAGAAGAAAATGCAGTTTTTGCTGGACGGGCTGCATGCTTACATCATAATGAAAGTTCATAATAGTCATTGCCGATCCGACAAACAGCAGCAGCCAGACAAATGTAAGAACCAAAGGATGCGTTGCTTTTTTACGCGGTTCAATTTGTATCAGCGTTTGTTCCGGTCCGAGCATCTGAAATTCAATATCGGAATATTCCTTTGTAAGGTGATCAATTACCAAAAAGCTGTCAATTACCAAGATGTTTTTATCTTTTTTGGATAGGCGGTAAATCGACGTATCTTCCAATAATTCCTTTTTGTTTGACTGTGTGGATATATAAGCAATATCTTTTAGTTTGAGCTCCTGCCATGCTTCCAGGACTATTTTTTTCCGCATTCTTATATATACAAGCTCTGCCATGGTTAACTCACCCTTATCTTCATTTCCTTAACCAATAGTATTTGTTAAAAGAGAACAAATTATTACAAGGCTTTACTCAGCAGGAGTCTTATAAAAGACTTCGATGGAACGAGTAATCGCAGTCCCGATTTTAGCTGTTTACTCACTCCATGAAACCTGTTGAAATGGTTATTTTCAGCTTTTTTCATATACTTTCTCAACTGAAAAAAAGCTTATCTGTGTGAGTCACACAAATAAGCTTTCCTCTTAGCCTGCATCCATATTTTTTTTCATATCCTCTAAAATCTTTTTCTCCAGCCTGGACACCTGTACCTGGGAAATTCCGAGCCTTTCCGCTACTTCGGTCTGTGTCTGGTCTTTATAATATCGTAGGTAAATAATTAACCTTTCCCGTTCAGTAAGCGACCGGACGGCTTCCTGAATGGATAATTTCTCAAACCATCTGGAGTCCTGCTCCGCGATTTGGTCTAATAAGGTAATGGAATCTCCGTCACTTTCATAGACCGTTTCATGAATGGATTGAGGTGATTTTGCTGCCTCCTGTGCATGTACAATTTCTTCTGGTTCCAGCTCTAAAGCTTCTGCCAGCTCATTTACAGATGGAGAACGGCCTAAATCTTTCGACATTTCTTCCCGTTTGCGGCGGATTTTATTCCCCATCTCCTTCAGAGATCGGCTGACCTTCACACTGCCATCATCACGAATAAAACGTTGTATCTCCCCAATAATCATGGGAACGGCATAGGTAGAAAATTTAACATTGTAGGATAAATCAAATTTATCCACTGCTTTGATCAGCCCGATGCTTCCAATTTGAAATAAGTCATCTGGATCATAACCACGATTAACAAATCGCTGCACAACAGACCAGACAAGCCGGACATTTCGGCGGATCAGCTCTTCTCTTGCTTCGTTATCACCGGATTGGCTTAACCGGATCATTTTCTTTACCTGCTCATTGGAAAGCTGCTCTCTTTCCTCCGTTTTATGAATATTCACGACAGAGACCTTAATTATATACCGTTTTTGATTTGGATAATTGCTTTTTCATATAAACGGAAGTCCCTTTTTCAGGAGCAGAAATGACTTCCACGGTATCCATGAAATTTTCAATGATTGTAAAACCCATGCCGGATCGTTCCATTTCTGGCTTTGATGTATATAAAGGTTCCCTTGCTTCATCAATGTTTAAAATACCTTGTCCCTCATCACGGATGGTCAGCTCTATTTCTCCATCGTATAAAACGCAGTCAATATATACCTTATGATGCGGTTCGCTTCCATAGCCATGAATGATGGCATTTGTCACTGCTTCTGAAACAACGGTTTTAATTTCTGTTAATTCCTCCATTGTCGGGTCCAGCTGTGTGATAAACGATGCAACAGCAACTCTGGCAAAAGCCTCATTTTCACTGATACTTGAAAAAGAAAAAGACATTTCATTTCTCATGATGTCACCCCCAAGCCTTGAAGTGCGCGTTCTTCATTTTCTTCTAAACGAATAATTTTGTAAAAGCCTGACATATCAAATAGACGATGCAGTGAAGGAGACACAGAACAAAGAACCATCTCTCCTCCTAATTGAACAATTTCTTTATAACGTCCTAAAACAACCCCCAGCCCAGAACTGTCCATGAAACTAACTCCGTTTAGATTCAAGATGATATGCTTGATGGAATGCATATAAATCCAATCCTTCCACGTATCTCTCAATCCTTCTGCCTCATGATGATCCAGTTCACCTTCCATACGTACAATCAGCACATCGCCTCTTACTTCAAATGTTGTTTGTAATCCCATGTGCAAATGCTCCTCCTCTTTGTTGTGAAATAGTTGTGTTTTTGCTTAAAATACATCTTCAAAAGTCCGGGAAAAAGAACAGGAAATTCTTTCTCAAGCTCTTTTTACAGACTTTCGGAATGTCCTTAGTTAGTGTATTCTCTAAACAAATGACTATTTCCTGCTACTCGACAAAAGAAGTGGAAATCCGTGTTAATCGGCTGCTTTCACCATTTTTTGCATGGTACGTTTTGCTAATTCTAAAACAGATGCTTCGCTGATATCCTCGTTCACAATAAGCGGGGTAGCGTATACAGGCTCATCATTTTCTTTGACGGTGAGCTCTCCAACCACGGTGCCTTTTTTAACTGGGAATTCCCAATTATCCTGAATGGAAACTTCTGTTGTGACAGCTGCTTCTTCCTGCCCTTTTTTCTGCAGGGTATGCACACTCTGTTCAGTAACAATATCAAAATGATGCGGATCTGCTTTTATTTTGTTCAGCTCCATTACAGTTTCTTCTTTGGCAAAAAGCTGCTCCGTTTGGTAGCTTTGGAATCCATAATCCATTAATCCGGATATCATTTTGTTACGTTCTTTAGGCGTTTCTGCTCCCATAACTACAGCGATAACCCGCATATCATCACGTTTGGCTGTAGCTGTAAGACAATACTTTGCTTCATTTGTATAACCCGTCTTCATGCCATCTGCCCCCGGGTATGAACGAATCAGCTTATTTGTATTTACCAGCCAAAACTCATTTTCCTCTCCCTGTCGTAAATAATCTTCGTAAATGGATGTATAATTTGTGATATCTTCAAAATGTAATAATTCCCTCGTCATCACTGCCATATCATAGGCGCTGCTATAATGATCGGCTGCCGGCAGCCCGGTTGTATTCGCAAAATGAGTATTCTCCAATGCAAGTTCTTCCGCTTTTTTATTCATCGCCCGGACAAATTCCTCTTCTGTTCCAGCAATCTTCTCTGCCATGGCAACACTGGCATCATTTCCTGAAGCAATCGCTATTCCTTTTATCAGATCATCAACTGACATTTCTTCCCCTGCCTCCAAGAATACCTGTGACCCTCCCATTGAAGCAGCATATTCACTGACGACAACAATGTCTTCTTTGGAGATTTCCCCTTTTTCTAAAGCTTCCATAATAAGAAGCAAGGTCATTATTTTAGTCATACTGGCTGGCGGTAATTGTTCATGCGCATCTTTATCAAACAATACCGTGCCTGTGTTTTGCTCGATTAAAACACTGGATAATGCATCCTCAGCTAACTTTGTTTCTTCTTTATTTTCTTCATTCGCTAAAACGGTTGAATAGTTAAAAAATATCGTTCCAATAAGTAATCCAATCATGCATAAGATTCGTCTCTTCATACTGCTTCCCTCCAAATTACAATAATACTGTTAGGATTTCCATATTGACGCTATTTCATACTATTTTTTGATTAACAAATGAAGGAGAGAGCATCTTTTTTGTTGTTCAGCAAACTCTCATCTATACTAGGATGAGAAATGGGAAAAAGAAGGGAGTTTTGGAAATGGGTCAAGATGTAAGGGGTAAAATTGCTTATATTACTGGCGGGAGCAGCGGGATTGGCAAAGCAACCGCCCGCCAATTTGCGAAAGAAGGCATTCATCTTGGTTTGATTGCCAGAAACCAGGAAAAGCTGGAAAATGTACAAAAGGAGTTAGAAAATGAAGGTGTGTCTGTTGTCACCTGCAGTGCGGATATATCGAAGCATGACCAAGTTAAATCTGCGGTTCAGACGCTAGAACAGCAATTAGGCAAAGCAGATATTTTGATTAATAATGCAGCAATAAGCAATTACGGCAATTTTCAGGATATGGATGAGGAAGTATGGAAGCATATTTTTGAAGTAAATGTTTTTGGAACATATCATATGCTGAAGGAAGTGCTGCCGCATCTTGTCAGCAAGCAAAAAGGAGACATTATTAACATTTCTTCCAGCAATGGATTAAAAGCAACAGCAGGCTCAACTGCCTACAGTGCCTCTAAATTTGCCATTCAGGGCATGTCAGAAGCTCTGATGCAGGAGGTACGCAGAGAAAACATCCGTGTATTTACCATGAATCCCAGCTTAGTCGCAACTGAGCTAGCTTTTGGCGATGAATTAGAAGAAAAGAACGAAGATAAGTTTATGCAGCCGGAAGATATCGCCGAATATATAACAGCTCAATTAAAATTAAATCAGCGTATTTTTATTAAGCAATCTGCACAATGGGCGACCAATCCATTTTAAAAAGAGAGAAAAGAGCTTTAGACACTATACAGTGATTTCTAAAGCTCTTTTTCCACTCGTCTCTATTTAATGAATAACATCAATAACACTTGGATTTACTTGAACGGGACTTTCTGAAATTGTAATTGCATCCTTTATTTTCTGAATGACAGCTGCATTATCTTCTATATTAGTATGAATGGTTGCAAGCTTATCGCCAGCCTGCAGCTTATCACCCAGCTTTACATGAAAGGTGATTCCTACTTGATGATCGATTTGATCATCCTTTGTTTTTCTGCCGGCGCCGAGCAGCATAGCAGCCTCTCCCATCTGCTGTGTTTCGACAGAAGAAATATACCCTGCTTTCTCTGCAGTCACATCAATAGATTGCTTTGCTTCGATTTCATGAATACTGGACATATCCCCATCCTGTGCCTCAATAAAGGTAACAAACTTCTCATAAGCATCTCCATTTTGAATTACTTCTTCAACCAATTTTCTGCCTTGTTCTTCCGTGGTTGCTTTTCCGGCCAGATAAACCATTTGCGCAGCAATCTCTACAGAGACATCATATAAATCCTGACTATATTCCTGGTCACGTAATAATTTTACTGCCTCCAGCACTTCATTTCCATTGCCAATCTCTGTGCCAAGAGGCTGATCCATATTGGTTAAAACAGCCACGGTTTCCCGATTTAACTTTTTCCCGATGGCAACCATTGTTTCCGCAAGCTTCCTTGCTTCCTCTTCTGTTTTCATAAAAGCGCCATTGCCGACTTTAATATCTAATACGATAGCATCTGCTCCGGAGGCTATTTTCTTACTCATGATGGAGCTTGCAATTAATGGAATAGAGTCAACCGTACCTGTCACATCTCTTAAAGCATAAATCTTTTTATCCGCAGGTACTAAATTCCCTGACTGTCCGACCAGCGCGATACCTAATTCTTGTACCTGCTCTTTAAACCTGTCTAACGGAAGCTCTGTATGAAACCCTTTAATCGATTCCAGCTTATCTACTGTTCCGCCCGTATGACCTAGTCCGCGTCCGCTCATTTTTGCAAAAGGGATGCCTAAGGACGTGATAATCGGAGCGACTACTAAACTGACCTTATCCCCTACGCCGCCAGTAGAGTGTTTATCTACAACCGTGGTATTTAAAAAGGATAAATCAATGGTTTCCCCGGACTTCACCATGAAGTCTGTAAGTGCAGAGGTCTCATCACTGTTTAAACCTTGAAAATATACGGCCATCAACCAGCTTGCGATTTGATAATCCGGTATCGTATCGTTGACATATCCATCTATCATATACTCGATTTCTTCATAAGATAATGCTTCCCCATATTTTTTCTTATTGATAATCTCTACCGTATTCATGTTAATCGCCCTCTCTATTTATTTAATATCGTCTAAAAAGCTCGTACCATGTTCCGGTAATGTAATATTAAAATTGTCTGCAATGGTTGCACCGATATCCGCAAAGGTTGTCCTAACCGGCAGCTCTTTCCCTTCTTCAATACTTGTGTGGTAAACAAGCAACGGCACATATTCGCGGGTATGATCCGTTCCGTGATGTATCGGATCATTGCCGTGGTCAGCTGTAATAATCAATAAATCATCTTGCTGCAGCTGATCAAGAATTTCCGGCAGCTGTTTATCATAGGTCTCCAGCGCTTTTCCATATCCCATTGGATCTCTTCGATGGCCATACTTTGCATCGAAATCAACCAGGTTAAGGAAGCTTAAGCCGGTGAATTCCTTTTTCAACGAATCACTTATTTTCACCATTCCATCATCGTTATCCTTTGTACGGACTGCCTCTGTCACTCCTTCCCCATCATAAATATCAGATATTTTCCCAAGTGCGATAACGTCAATTCCGGCATCTTTTAATTCATTCATCACTGTGCGCCCAAAAGGTTTTAATGCGTAGTCATGTCTGTTGGATGTGCGTTCAAAAGCCCCCGGCTCACCTACGAACGGACGGGCAATGACACGCCCTACCATATACTTCTCATCCAGTGTGAGCTCTCTGGCAATTTCACAAATCTGATACAATTCATCAATAGGAACCACATCCTCATGAGCAGCAATCTGCAGAACAGAATCTGCCGATGTATACACAATCAAGCTGCCCGTTTCGACATGTTCTTTTCCAAGTTCTACTAATATTTCTGTTCCAGATGCCGGCTTATTGCCAATTACTTTTCTTCCAGTCTTTTCTTCTAATGCTTGAATAAGTTCATCTGGGAATCCATCCGGGAACGTTCGGAATGGCTGATCGATTCGGAGTCCCATAATTTCCCAATGACCAGTCATGGTATCTTTTCCATTAGAAGCTTCCTGCATTTTTGTATAATGTGCTTTAGGCTTGGCCGCCGGAGCAACCCCTTTAATTTCACGAATATTGCTCAGGCCTAAGCTTCCCATCGTCGGCATATCCAGCCCATTCATTTCTTCTGCAATATGACCTAGTGTATCCGCTCCCAAATCATCAAACTTTGCAGCGTCCGGTGCTTCTCCAATCCCTACTGAATCCATGACAATTAAAAATACACGTTTAAATGGTTTCATTTGTATCTACCTCCTATGTACTATATTCCCGAAACTACGGTTCCGTATGATATTTATTATAGATGTTAGATGTCTGACAACAAAAGGTCAATGAAATCCCTTTTCGTTGGAATGCTTTTTTACAATTAATAAAGATAAAATTAAGCTCTAGGATGATAAGATTGATAGATATCCTTCAGCCTAGCTTTCGTTACATGCGTATAAATTTGTGTTGTCGATATATCCGCATGCCCAAGCATCTCTTGTACAATTCTTAGATCTGCTCCGTTTTCCAATAGATGTGTGGCGAAAGAATGCCTTAAAGTATGCGGAGTGATTGTCTTATGAATATCAGCTTCTATAGCCAATCCCTTTAAAATTTTCCAAAATCCCTGTCTGCTTAAAGGACGGCCATGCTGATTTAAAAAAAGTGCACTCTCCTGTTTGTTTTTCTTCACAAGCTCTTTTCTCGCCGTTTGTATATAATCCTCCAGAGTTTTTCTGGCTGTGTCTCCCAGTGGAACAATCCTTTCTTTCGAGCCTTTCCCCATACATTGGACAAAGCCCATCGTCAGGTGTAAATCCTCCAATTTCAAACCTATCATTTCAGATACACGCAAGCCCGTGGCATATAATAATTCTAGCATCGCCTTGTTGCGAAGCGACAGCGTTGTTGCAGTGTTCATACTTAATAATCGGTCTACTTCCTCCTGGGAAAGCGTATCCGGAAGCTTCCGGTCTTTTTTCGGAGTCTCAATATGCAGACTGGGATCTGTATCAGCAATTCTCTCCCGTATTAAAAATTGGTGAAAGGATCTGATAGAAGAAATATGCCTCGAAATCGTAGCAGTCGACTTACCGTTGTCTTTTAGCTCATACAAAAAGCGCATAATATCATTTCGGGTGATTTCATTCCAAACATTATAGCCGATTTGGGTCAAATGTTTCTCGTAAGCAGTAAGATCTCTCTGATAGGAAGTGATGGTATTATCTGACAATCCCTTCTCTACCCGCAGAAAATGAAAAAAATCTTCTAATGCATATTTCAACATATTTATTCCCCTTTCAGAAAATCAAATGGAAACCAGAGAATCCCCTCCTCCACCACCTTAACCGCTGGTCCTTCCGGCAAATCATAACGATGCATTTCTTGAAACTCTTTATATATAAAATGCAGACAAACCGAAAAAAAGCAAGCACCTATCATAAACCAAATAAATATTTTAACAGTTTCCTTAACATGCTTCTCCATACTCTAACCTCCCTGTGCTGTTACGCTGTATCACAGCCAAACACGCTTATAGTTAGAATATGCAAACAAGCTCTTCAAAAATACAAGAAAAAGATGCGGACAGGAACAAAATCGGTACATCTCCTTCTGTTAATATTATACAATGATTGGAAGCAGAGTTAAACTACAAACACTTTTACACTTTTGTGTCGTCCAGATTTTTGCCATACTAAAATTAATCAAAAAGGAGGTATTACAGGTGCTTGGAGAAAAATTAAAACAATTAGGTGACAACTCCGCTATCGAAACAAAGACGCCCGTTTCCGGCGGCGATATTAATCAGGCTTACTATGTAAAAACCGGAAAGCAGGAATACTTTATAAAAGCGAATCAAAATGCAGCCAGTGATTTTTTTCAAATAGAAGTAAATGGACTGGAAAGAATTCGTTCGACACAGACAATTGCTGTACCTGAAGTATACTACTTTGATAATTACACCGGAAATGAAGAAATGATGCTGATCATGGAGTGGGTTGAGGGAGAAGAAACTGCAGCTGCAGAGCAGCGTTTAGGCGAACAGCTGGCCTCGATGCATTTATTCGGCGGCTCCACAGCATATGGTTTAGATCAATCAACTTATGTTGGAAAATTATCTCAGACAAATGAATGGTATACCAATTGGGTGGATTATTATCGTGAGCATCGGCTGCAGCCTCAATTAGATTTGGCAGTGCAGTCCAATCGGATGAACCAAAACAGACGTTTAAAACTAGAGGCATTGATTCGTGATTTAAATCTCTATCTCCCCAATCAGCCCAGGGTCTCTCTATTACATGGCGATTTATGGGGAGGCAATTGGATCACAGGGCGCGCAGGACAACCTTATCTGATTGATCCCTCTATACTTTACGGGGATCATTTATTTGAACTAGCTTTCACGGAACTCTTTGGGGGATTTTCCAATACGTTTTATTCGCAATATCAGGAAGCAATGCCACCAGCTGATTATTATCAGGACGTGAAGCCGATTTACCAGCTTTTCTACTTGCTTGTTCATTTAAATATGTTTGGCGAGGTCTATGGTGGCAGCGTAGACCGCATTTTAAAAAGATATATTTGAATTTCTTCACCGGCTTCAGCCAGGCGGCAGTGTGTAATGACATTCTGCCGCCACCAAAGCATTTGCTGCCGCAGATGATCCCTGTTGCTTATCAATATGTATTTTGCTCCAAATAAAAATAAAACCTTTCTCTCCCGGAAAAAGGTTTTACTCTCATAACTTATGTTGCTTTTTGAACATCTTCTTTTTCTGCTGCAGCTGCTTTTTGGCATTGGCGACAAATCCCATGAAAGGTTAAGCGATGATCCTTCACTTCAAAGCCCCAGTCATTTTCAACGATTTGTTCTACTTCACCTAATAAATCATTTTCAATTTCTTCAACAGAGCCGCATTCAATACATACTAAATGATGATGGAAATGCTTTGCGCCTTCTTTACGCAAATCATATCTGGATACACCATCACCAAAATTAATTTTGTCTACTATTTTCAATTCGGATAATAATTCTAATGTACGATAAACGGTTGCCAGACCAATTTCTGGTGATTTCTCCTTTACAAGAAGATACACATCCTCCGCACTTAAGTGATCGTCTTCTCTTTCCAGAAGCACTCGAACCGTAGCTTCCCTTTGGGGAGTTAATTTGTAGCTATGCGAATGTAGCTGTTTTTTTATTTTTTCAATCCGGTGTTCCATGGATAGTCGCCTCCCTCACTCTACATTTTCATTATATGCATCTATCTTCCATGTGTCAAAGGTATTCTCAATTGTTAATAATAATTATTATAAAATAACATAAATTATTATATTAAAACAAATACCTTTTATCAAGCAATAAGCAAGTAATGTAAAATGTTAAGGAGTTAAGGTAAAGAAACTTCATTCTCCCGCTGGAGGATTATCCATGATACCTCTCTATCCATTCTAACAGAAGTGTATTTGACAGATAAGCTTCCATCAAAGCTGCTAATGCTGTACATACAATTAAAATTGCAAAAGTGATAAGCAATCTTATAAAAGGCGGCCATACTTCCTGGTACTGATGCTTTAATAAAAGCTTCTGCCATAAACCAATTGAAAATATCATAGCCGCACTTCCCGCAATGATATATATAGGGATAATCAATAGGTTTTGAGGAGCAATCGATATCGTTGATAAAAGAAGCCCTTGCCCTCCCAGCTGATTGACCATAAAACCGACTGAAAAACCGACAACGAGCCCTTTCATGAATATCATAATCCAAATAATAGGGAGCCCAATCATACTCAATGCCAATAATATAATAAAAGAAAGATACTTAATATGATAAAGAAGACTTTGAATAAATATATCCTGACGTCCGATAACTTCTCCTTCATTTGTTTGCTGCGTAAAGAATCGTTCCAGGTAAAAGAACAGATTTTGTTTTTGTACAAAATCCATACTATTTACCAAGATAGCCCCGAACACGATACCTGTTAAAAAAAGAATGGCAGTAAATACATAAATGGTTGTGTGCCGTTTTATATGCCCGATTAATAAATGTTGAGAGGTATTATACATTGAGATCCTCCTGACTTCACTATAGTTCCTATACTTCAAACTATGAGAATCCCTCTTAAAACATACCTATTAATTTTTATCTTTTAATAGAGCAGGTAGAACGCGTCCGGTGAAAAACTTATTTTCTTATTTCGTTAAAGCATGTAAATAAAGAACAGCATAGTTCGTTTTTGCGTCTTGAATACGCCCTTCTTCCACGAGGTCTTTTGCTTCATCTAACGTCACTTCCATAATCTCCACAAATTCATCGTCATCGCCCGCCGGCGGATTTTCCATTTTAATTAAATCATTGGTGACATAAACATACACCAGTTCATTAGCAAAGCCTGGAGAGGTGTAAAAAGAGGTCACTTGCGAGAGATTCGTTGTTGTATACCCTGTTTCCTCTTCCAGCTCACGGACTGCCGCAGTTAATGGATTTTCATTCTGCTCCAGCTTCCCTGCCGGAATTTCTACTAATGTTCTTTCCAATGGTTTGCGATATTGTTCTACAAGTACAATTTTATTATCTGGTGTAATTGGAATAATTGCTACGGCGCCTGGATGATAGACAAGCTCTCTTTGTGCTGTTTCTCCGTTGGGAAGCCGTACCTCATCCAGTTGTACATCAATAATGTTTCCTTCAAATATTTTTTGGGATGTCATTGTTTTTTCTTCAAAACGTTGCATATATGCTATTCCACCTTTTCGTCATTTAGTGCAGGTTAACAGGCTGATCCGCCCTCAGTTTGAACAAGTACTTCTTCATGGACAATCGCCTGTGAAATTCCTGCTGAATACAATTGCGTTATATGTGTCTTTCCATTCATTTTATTCGCAGAACTCTATTGTAGCAAGTCTATTTCTTTTTTTCTTCTGATTTGATTTCTTTTTCTATGACAGACGGTATTTTATTTCTTAACCATTCATTACTTTCAGATACTGATTATCATTCCCATCCACCCCATAAACGATTTGATAGAAATGACTTATTTCATGCGTTAAAAAAGTGTATTAATTGTATTCTTTTCTATCACCCTCTACAATATATGCATACTGGATTTACAAGGAGGAATAGCATGAAGAAACGGCAGCTTGGCAAAAGCGATATCGAAATTTCTGATTTAACCCTTGGCTGTATGTCGCTGGGAACAAATGTGCAGCAAGGTAAAAAAATGATTGATTATGCGTTAGATAAAGGAATCAATCACTTAGATACGGCAGACCTTTATCACTTTGGCGAGAATGAAAAAATCGTTGGAGAAGCAATAAAGCATCGCAGATCGGATGTAGTTGTGACAACAAAGGTCGGAAACCATTTTGAAAAAGGTAAAGATGATTGGTTCTGGGATCCTTCGAAGAAATATATCCACAAAGCCGTCCGTGACAGTTTACAAAGACTGAATACAGATTATATTGATGTCTACATGCTTCATGGCGGCACATTGGAGGATCCAATCGATGAAACCATTGAAGCTTTTGATGAACTAAAGAAAGATGGCTTAATCCGCGCCTATGGTATTTCGTCCATCCGTCCAAATGTTGTCCGGGAATATGCCATCCGCTCCTCTATTGATATTTTAATGACACAGTACAGTCTTCTAGACAGAAGACCAGAGGAAGCCATTCTACCGATTGCAGAGGAAAATAAAATCGGTGTTGTTGCCCGCGGTCCGCTGGCACAGGGACTATTAAGCAATAAAGCCGATGAAGTTCTCGATAAAAAAGCGGAGGCCGGCTATCTCGACTATTCCTACAGCGAATTAAAATCACTTTATTATGAATTGGAACAGGCGTTGCCGGATAGTTCTCTGCAGCAATTAGCAATGTATTATGCAGCTAATCATCCTGCGATTACGTCGACCGTTTTTGGAGCAAGCTCTCTGGAGCAATTAGAAAAGAATATTGCAGTTCACCAATCAATTAACGAAATCACCGATGCAGCTTATCCTATTCTGCAGCAGCTGTCCAAAGCTTCACAGTATGAGCAGCATCGTTAAAAACGGCGGGGGTTCCGCAACTTCATAAGTCTGTTACAGCATTTCCAAAAGAACAGGTCTGCTTCCCCTGAGTGATGATGCTCAGGAAAAGCAGACCTGTTTTATAAGATATACTTACTCTACTATTTTTTATCAAATTGAGATTGAAGTACTTTCTCCATTAACCCTGGAAATAAGCGATACAGAATACTTCCAGCTTCCATCCACCACGGCATATTGATTTCTCTTCTATTGGAAAATAAAGAATGCACTACCTTTGAAGCTACTTTTTCAGGAGAAAGCATATACTTTTCTACATTCTGCTGGTATTTGCCCTCCTTATCAGCCATCTCAAAAAAGTTTGTTTTCACAGGGCCCAGATTAACAGAAGTGACCGTCAGGCTGCTCCCCCTTGTCTCTTGTCTGAGTACATTTGTAAAGCCCAGCATCGCATGTTTAGACGCAGCATACCCTGCTGCTTTCGGTGTTGGCAATTTTGCAGCCTGGGAAACAATATTAATAATATGCGATTTCCCTTTAAACTGCAGAAAATGCGGCAGAAAGGCTTTTGCATATTGCATCCCTGCTAAAACATTCACCTGAAACATTTCCTCTACCTCATCCATATTTAATTCTTCAATCGAATCAAATACACCAAAGCCTGCATTATTGATTAATCCATGAATACGCTTCTCAGTCTCCAGCATATCATTAATCTGTTCTTCAATTGCTTCCCTTGAAAATGTATCAATGGGATAAACCCTGCAAATGCCGTTATTTGCTTCTATTTCATCTGCTAATTCTTGCAGCAATTCTTGTGACCTTGCGATTAAAATAGGTATACCGCCATGAGCAGCGATTTCTATAGCGATCTCTCTTCCGATTCCTTTTGATGCACCGGTGACAATAATTTTTTTATCTTTAACAAAATGATTTCTTCCTATTCTCATATTTATCGACCCTTACTTCATATAATGATTTAAAGTGTGTGACCTTGCTTTCAATGTGTGAACATCGTCTATTAGATGGACATCCTGTGTCTATATATATTGTACAATGAAATGATCCTCCCGTACACTGGTTTAAACATTGACTTACGGGGAAAAATCTAACACAATAAGATTGGGGGTGACACGATGACGTCCATTATCGCACACCGGGGTGCAAGCAATTATGCCCCTGAGAACAGTTTCCCGGCTTTTGAGCTTGCTTACGAGATGAAGGCTGATGGCATTGAAACAGATGTCCAATTAACAAAGGATAATATTCCTGTCCTTTTCCATGATGAAGGTTTGCAGCGTATTTTTGGAGTGAAAGGATGGATTACTCAATTTACGCTGGACGAGCTAAAACAATTAGACATGGGCAAATCCTTTCATACTGAATTTGCAGGAACACGGATCGTAACACTGGAGGAATTTCTAATTTGGATCAAAGATAAACCTTTGATTCTTCATTTAGAATTAAAAAATAATAAAATTGCACATAAGAATCTGGAGAAAATTACATATCAGCTTATTAAACAATATCAAATGCTGGACCGGACATACTTTTCTACATTCTCTGAAACCAGCATAACGCGCCTGGCAAGTTTTGATGAAATTTCAAATATCGGTTGGTTAACCAAGCGGTCAAGAAGAGATTTATTAGCGTATGCCTTGTCTATCGGTGCAACAGCCGTTCATATTAAACACACGCTGCTTCGTCAGCAGCTCATAAATGAAGCGATGAAAAACAAGATTCCGGTAAGGGTGTATACGGTGAATTCAGCCCGCCTTTTAAATCGATGCTTTTCTTACAAAGTAAATAGCATATTTACCGATGTACCGAATCGGGCGTTTGCTGTACGCAAAGCATTATATCGCAGTTTTTTGTCTTGATAGAAGAGCGCTCCCTAATTTTTGACCTTCTGCGTTGATGATTGTCGTATATTTGGGTAAAATTTTAAATTATAATATAATATTAAGGTGAGATTGAAACATGGAGATTACTTTCTTAGGCACCGGAGCAGGACTTCCTTCTAAAGAAAGGAATGTAACAGCCGTTGCACTCAGTATGCTGCAAGAATTAAATGAAGTCTGGCTGTTTGATTGCGGGGAAGCCACGCAGCATCAGCTTCTTCATACTAAAATTAAACCGGGAAAAATAAATAAAATCTTTATTTCCCATATGCACGGCGATCATATTTATGGATTACCGGGATTTCTCAGCAGCCGTTCATTTCAAGCAGGCACTGACAGACCATTAACCATTTATGGTCCGGAGGGTACGAAGGAATTTATCCAATCTGCTTTGAAATTAAGCTATACGCATTTAACGTATCCTCTTTCTGTCATAGAGATAGAAGAAGGACTGTTATTTGAAACGGAAGCCATCGAAGTATATGCAAAAAAACTTGTCCACGGCGTACCAAGCTTCGGTTTCCGTATTGTTGAAAAAGACAAGCCAGGTGAGCTTCTTGTTGATAAATTAAAAGAAAAAGGGATACGTCCCGGCCCGGTTTACGGCGAAATAAAAGAAAAACCTTCTGTCACTCTGGAAGATGGCACGATAATTTACCGTTCTGATTTTATCGGATCGCCCAAAAAAGGAAGGGTTATTTCGATTCTTGGGGACACCACCTATCAGGCGGCGCATAAAGAATTTGTAAAGAATAGCGATCTGTTAATTCATGAAGCAACCTTTGCTGCAGATAAAGAGACACTTGCAGAGGACTATTTTCATTCAACCAATATACAAGCCGCTAAAATAGCGCTTGATGCAGGATGTAAACAGCTAATCTTGACACACATATCTTCAAGATATCAATTTTCAGATATGGATGGGTTTCTGGAAGAGGCAAAAGAAGTATTTTTCAATACATCCATAGCCGGCGATTTTAGTGTGTTTCAATTATAGTTTGTGCATCGTTTACAGCTTGCACATCCTCTTGAAGTGAGAAAGGGAGAGACAGATTTGATGACCTTACAAGAAAACTATCAGCAAATTGTTGATGATCATCGAAAATATATTGATCAAGGAAATACCGTTGATTATACGTTTCGTAAACAACAATTAGAAAAAATCAAGAAGATTTTCAAAGATAATGAAGAAGAGATATATGATGTATTAAAAAAAGATTTAAATAAACCTGATCATGAAATAATACTTACGGAGATTGGCATTATTCAAAGTGAATTGGAAGTAGCCATTAAAAATCTCCGCTACTGGATGCAGCCTGAAAAAGTTGCCTCTCCATTAACGCATAAAGGCTCGAAAAGCTATATTATAAAAGAACCACTTGGTGTTGTGCTCGTTATTGCACCATGGAATTATCCTTTACAATTATCATTAGTACCTGTTATCGGAGCGATTGCAGCAGGTAACTCAGTTATTCTAAAGCCGTCTGAACATGCTCCGCATACATCCGATTTTCTTGCCAGAATCGCGGAAGAGCATTTCGATCCTTCTTATTTCACTGTTGTTCAGGGTGCTGTCGAGGAAACAACAGAGCTGTTAAAACAGCGTTTTGATCACATTTTCTTTACCGGAGGAAGTGCAGTTGGAAAAATCGTGATGCGGGCCGCAAGCGAGCATTTAACCCCGGTAACGTTAGAGCTGGGCGGAAAAAGTCCTGCAATTGTAGATGAAGATGCAAATATCCAATTGGCAGCTAAACGAATTGTATGGGGAAAATATACCAATGCCGGTCAGACCTGTGTGGCGCCGGATTATTTATTAGTACAAGAATCTGTTAAATTCAAGCTTTTAAAAGCAATGAAAAAGCAAATAAAGTCTTTATTTGGCAAGAATGTACTCCAGGGTGAAAATTATTCAAGAATCATAAACCTGGACCATTTTAACCGCTTAAAAGCATTCTTAAATGAAGATCATATTGTTCACGGCGGAGAATATAATGATGAAGAATTAATCATTGAACCTACTATTCTGGATAAAATAGATTGGGAAGACCCTATCATGCAAGAAGAGATATTTGGTCCGATTCTGCCCGTATTATCCTTTGAGAATATAGAGGATGCACTTTCGTTGATTAAATCAAGGGAAAAACCATTAGCACTATACTATTTTGGAGAAAATCCGAGAATGCAGTCTCAGGTAATGGAGTACGTTTCTTTTGGCGGCGGTTCTATCAATGATACATTCTTCCATTTAGCAAACCCGTATCTTCCGTTTGGCGGAGTCGGGCAGAGCGGGATGGGAAGCTATCACGGGAAAGCCAGCTTTGATACATTTTCACATCAGAAAAGCATCTTAAAACAAACAACGAAATTTGATTTGCCATTCCGTTATTCGGGCGGTACGGTTACTTCAAATATTTTGAAGAAATTCTTATCTTAAAAAAACAAAAGCCTTGATTTTATATCTATTGAAATAGAGTAAAATCAAGGCTTTTTATAATCGTCCAGGAAATCTTTTTGAAAGCTTGTCCGTGGCTGCTGTTTGTCCTTCTCTTCATTTTTTAAAGATAAAAATATATCTTTTCCGTATTTATCCGTTAATGCTTCCATGGTTTCGTACAGCTTTTCTTTTTTGGCGTTATCGCGGTAGGTAAACAAATCAAGCTGTTCTCCTACCTGACTCTTCTCCTCTACACTTTGTAAAGAGACACCCAATAGCCGTACAGGTTCTTCATTCCAATGTTTTTTTAATAGTTCCTTTGCGACAAAAAGAATATCTTCTTTTTCATCGATATACCCTTGCAATGTTTTACTGCGTGTAATCGTTTGATGGTTGTGAAAACGAATCATTAATTGAACGCTTTTTCCAGTCGCATTTTTTCGTTTCACTCGTCTTGCCACATTATCGGTAAGCTGGCCTAACAGCTGGTGAAGTTCATCCCAATCTGTTGAATCATGAGCCAATGTCTGTGAGCTGCCGATACTTTTGAAATCATGTACCGCTTCTGGATCCACAACCCGATAGTCTATTCCATTGGCCAGGTTCTTCATTCTTTCTCCATTAACCCCTAATAGCTGCTTTAATTGATAGACATCATGTACAGCTAAATCACCGATGGTATGAATAGATACTCTTCGAAGTTTTTCAGCAGTCTTCTTCCCGATGCCGTGCATTTCTTCAATTGAAAGCGGCCATAATACGTTAGATAATTCACGCTTTCGAAGGATAGTTATTCCTAAAGGCTTCTTCATATCTGATGCCATTTTTGCCAGAAATTTATTTGGTGCAATACCAAGACTGCATGGGATATCCAGTTCTTTTAATATCCGCTGCTGCAGGTAATCAGCTATTTCTACCGGCGTTCCGAATCCTTTTGTATCGGTAATATCCAGGTAGCCTTCATCAATCGAAACCGGCTGGACGAGCGGTGTAATTTCCGAAAGCATCTTAAAAATAGCCCGGGACGCTTCCCGATATCTGTCAAAATTAGGCCGCATCAATAATAAATCGGGGCATAATTTTTTCGCCTGCCACACGGGCATCGTCGTTTTCACGCCTTTTGCTCTGGCTTCATAGCTGCTTGTAACAATAATCCCCTTCCGCTCTTCCGGATTTCCGGCGATCGCGATCGGCTTCCCTTTTAATTCCGGATTATGCGCCATTTCTACCGAAGCATAAAAGCAGTTCATATCTATATGGAAGATAACTCGTCTTTTCGAATTGGCCGGCTGTTCCATCATAACACCTCTATTCTTAACAAAAGAAGAACACACTCCATCATGGAATGCATTCTCCTTTTTCACAGAAAGCCGCTCCAAGAATGGAAGCTTTATCTTATTTTGCTGCGATTTTAACAATCTCCACAACAAATTCTGTTACTTTCACAAGATCTTCCACTTTAATCCGCTCATTGGTCGTATGAATCCCTTCATAACCAACTGCCAGATTAACGGTAGGGATTCCATACCCGGCAATCACATTGGCGTCACTGCCTCCGCCGCTCTGTTCTAATTTACTTTCTCTGCCGATTGCTTTTGCAGCTTTTCTGGCAACCTCAACCACCTGGTCTCCCGCTTTAAAATGATAGCCGGGATAAGCGATTGCTATCTTCACTTCAGCGGAACCGCCAAGCTCTTCAGCAGCTTCTTCAAAAGCTGACTTCATTTTCTCGACCTGTTTTTCCATCTTCTCTTCAGACAGAGAACGTGCCTCTGCTAAAATTTCTACATGATCTACAACAATATTTGTCTGTTTGCCGCCCTCAAAGCGTCCGATATTAGCAGTTGTTTCCTTATCAATACGCCCCAAAGGCATTTTAGAAATAGCTTTAGAGGCAATCGTAATGGCAGAAACACCTTTTTCCGGCTCCAATCCAGCATGTGCTGTTTTGCCGGTTATGGTTGCATGGATTTTCGCCTGCGTAGGTGCAGCCACAACAATATCACCAACGTTTCCATTACTGTCTAACGCATATCCATAACGCGCATCTAACTTCGAGGAATCTAACGCTTTAGCGCCTACCAGGCCAGATTCTTCTCCTACAGTAATAATAAATTGGATCTGGCCGTGAGGAATGTTATTTTCCTGAAGCACTTTAATCAGCTCAAACATGGCAGCTAAGCCTGCTTTATCGTCTGAACCTAGAATTGTCTCTCCCTCTGAAGAAATCACGCCTTCTTTAATAATTGGATGTATACTCTTCCCGGGAACAACCGTATCCATATGGGAAGTAAAATAAATAGCATCCGCGCCGTCTTTAGTTGCAGGCAATGTACAAATTAAATTTCCTGCACCATGACCTGTCTGCTCTTTTGCATTATCTTCTTCCACCTGCACACCTAGAGCTTCCATTTTTTTGGTTAAAACCGATGCTATCTCACTTTCGAAACCTGTTTCAGAATCTACCTGCACAAGTTCTAAAAATTCATTAACTAATCTTTCTTCATTCACACTCATTTGCGTAACCTCCTACCTTCTAGGCTACTATATTTTCTCTTTTTTTTACAGTAGAATGAATTGGAATCTCTGTTTCCCTCATCCGTTAATTCAAATCCGGAAGAACATTTTGAGAAAAACCATACGATTAGCTTGTCGGATGAATCATTTCACGTTAAAATAGCGGTAGATGATATCGGATTCTAAAGGGGGATATTTCATGGCAGCAAAGCAATCCGTGCAAAAAAAGCGTTCAAAACGCGAACGCCGCACGAAAATTATTATCTATTTCATGGTCGCTCTAATGCTTATTTCAGCAATTACAGCTGGACTGGCTGCATTTGTTTAAAAATAGAAGGCTGTGCCAAAATGATTATTTCATTTTGGCACAGCCTTTTGATATGGTTCCAATCTTATGTAAAAAAGGAAAAGCTAAGCATCTTTTTTCCTTTTCTTCCAAGGCGTTACGTCACTTTTCTTGAATTTATTTTTTATTATCAAGTACTCTTCTATTTCATGTAATAATTGAAATAAGTGCGCCCTTGTTTCAAACGCTTCTCTCGTTTCCGGCAGCTCCTCCGCATGAAATTCCCGCTTTAATTCTTTCAACTGCTCTAAAAAAGTAATTGCTGTATTTCCTGGGTGGACGGATTTAGATAATCGCTCAAAGAAATCTGCAATCTCAAGGGCAATATGATCTGTCTTTGGAAGATGCGTAACAAGCGGAAGCATTTTCTTCAACAGCTCAAACTGTCTTTCTCTCATCCTAAAATAATTATAATAGGTATGCTCATTTCGTAATAAATGGTTATCTTTATCCCGGATGACTAATTGTTTTGCTTCAGCCAGAATATCCTCTGTAGCTGCTATTTCTTTTCCTTGCCACGCGTCGTTTTCATCCCGGATATATAAGGAGTATTCATATAAAACACGGCTGAAGTTCTTTTCCAGCTGGGTTTGCAGTTTCTTTAATTTATTATCTAAGCTCGGCATATAAATGTTCAGTAAAAGCCCTACTCCAAGGCCAATTGTAATCAGAACAAACTGTTCTCCAACCAGAGAAAGTGTTACGCCTCCGGAACCATATAGATTCAGCATCACGACGGAACTCGAGGCAATCCCTGGAGTTGCTTTCAATGCTACTGTTGCCGGGATAAATAAAAGAAGCAGCAAAAATATAGAAAGTGCATGATAACCAATCAATTCAAAAATAACACATGAAAAGACAACAGCTGCCGTACATGCAATAAACCGCTGCCAGGCGCTCAGAAAGGAAGACTTTCTTGACGGCTGAATGCAGAGAATCGTTAATATCCCTGCGGAAATAAAATTTGAAAGACCAACCCATTGTGCTAACGAGATAGCAATTGGCGTACCAATTGCAGTTTTTAGGGTACGATATCCTATTTTCACCCTTTATGGACCTCCTGATAAATTTTAACAGACACAAAGAAGGCTGCCAGATGACAGCCTTTTAATACCTCTTATACTTCTTCACAATATTGATCAAACAGGCCTTGAAGCTTCGCAGATACTTCCATGGCGCTATGTCCTTCAATCTCATTCCGCTCTACCATATTAAGGATTTTTCCGTCCTTAAGCAATGCGAAACAAGGAGAGGATGGCGGATATCCTTCAAAATAAGTTCTTGCCTGCTCGGTCGCTTCTTTATCCTGTCCGGCAAACACCGTTACTAAATGATCTGGACGCTTATCATAATGAATCGCATTCCCTGCTGCTGGACGTGCTACACCGCCGGCACAGCCGCATGTTGAATTCACCATGACAAGTGTAGTTCCTTCACGAGTCAGCGCGGCATCTACTTCCTCTGCTGTACGTGCTTCCTCGTAACCTGATTCTGTTATATCTGTTCTTGCAACGTTAACAACATCCTGCATAAATAAATCGAAATCCATTGTACTTCACCCTTTTTACTTAAAATATAGTTATAGCTTATCAGCTAGCGGTTAAAAATTCAATTTATTCGTTTCCGCTTAATAAAGGGATACAGATGAGTCATTCATCCCCTCAAGGATTTCTTTTACACGGGATAAAAATCTTCCGCATACTAAACCGTCTAAAATACGGTGGTCTAAGGAAAGCGACAAATTCACCATATCGCGGGCAGCAAACATATCATTAATAATGACCGGCCGTTTTACAATGGATTCGACTTGCAGAATCGCCGCTTGCGGAGAATTGATTACTCCCATCGACGAGACCGAACCAAAGGAGCCCGTATTGTTGACAGTAAATGTGCCTCCCTGCATATCCTCCGGTGACAGCTTACCCTGACGCGCTTTTGACGCTAAGGTAGTAATATCACGGGCGATGGCTTTAATCGTTTTTTCATCTGCATGCTGAATCACTGGAACAAATAATTCCTTGTCTTTTGCTACAGCAATGGATAAATGTATATCCTTTTTCTGAATAATTTTATCTCCAGCCCACATGCTGTTTAATTCAGGATATTCTTTTAAACCTTGCGCCACCGCTTTTACAAAGAAAGCAAAAGGCGTTAAAGAAAAGCCTTCCTGCTGTTTAAATGATTCCTTGACATTGTTACGGTATTTTACTAAATCCGTAACATCTACTTTCACCTGCATCCAGGCATGCGGGATTTCCTGTGTGGACCGGACCATATTCTCTGCAATTACTTTCCGGACACCTTTTACAGGAATTTCAATATCTCCGGCTGCGCTTTGGATACTTTCTTTTTGCGGAGCAGGCGTTTCTTTTACAGCAGCAGTTTCGGATTTCTTGTCTTGTGAAGGTTTTGGTTCTTTTTGTGCAGCGGTACTGCTTCCAATGTGTTTTTCCACATCTTTTCTGGTAATTCTTCCGCCTCTGCCCGTTCCTTCTATTTGATTTAAATCAATGCTGTGCTCTTGAGATAAACGTAATACTGCCGGTGAATATCTTTTTTTCATAGAGCTGTCTGTATCTTCAGCTTGTTCAGCAGCGTTCTTTTCCACTGTGTTCGTTTCTTTTTCAGAAGCTGCTTCTACGTCCTCTGAAGCGGCTTGCTCTGTCTCTATATAACAAATGAGGGAACCAACTTCTACTGTTTCCCCTTCTTCTGCCACAAGCTCTGTTATTTTACCTGTATAAGAAGATGGGATTTCGGCGTTTACTTTATCCGTCATCACTTCAGCAATCGGGTCGTATTTATTCACTTGATCTCCGACGGAAACCAGCCAGGTACTGATCGTTCCCTCTGTTACACTCTCACCAAGCTGAGGCATTGTCATTTTTTCCACACTCATATTTCTACCTCCAATTAATATTCTGCAAGGTCACGCATTGCTTTTTCCACTTTATCTGGATTTAACATAAAGTATTTTTCCATGGACGGCGCATAAGGCATTGCCGGAACATCCGGACCTGCAAGGCGCTCGATAGGCGAATCTAAATCAAATAAGCAGTTTTCCGAAATAATTGCAGCCACTTCACTCATTACACTTCCTTCTTTATTATCCTCTGTAACAAGTAAAACCTTTCCAGTCTTGCTGGCTGCTTCTATAATCGCTTCTTGATCTAATGGATATACCGTCCGTAAATCAAGGATATGTGCATCAATACCATCTGCGGCTAATCTTTCTGCGGCCTGCAATGCAAAGTGAACACAAAGACCATAAGTGATGACGGTAATATCGTCTCCTTCTCTTTTCACATCTGCTTTACCAATCGGCAGAACATAATCCTCTTCTGGAACTTCTTCCTTTAACAGACGATACGCGCGTTTATGTTCAAAAAATAGAACAGGGTCATTATCACGGATAGATGCCTTTAATAATCCTTTCGCATCATACGGATTTGACGGCATAACAATTTTCAATCCCGGCTGATTCGCAAACAATGCTTCTACTGATTGGGAATGATATAAAGCGCCATGTACCCCGCCGCCGTATGGAGCACGGATGGTTATCGGACAATCCCAATCATTATTGGAGCGATAGCGTATTTTGGCTGCTTCGGAAACAATCTGGTTGACCGCAGGCATAATGAAATCTGCAAACTGCATCTCAGCAATCGGACGCTTTCCATACATAGCTGCACCGATAGCAACTCCCGCAATTGCTGATTCCGCTAATGGCGTATCTAATACACGTTCTTCGCCAAACATAGCGTACAACCCGTCCGTTGCTTTAAATACACCGCCCTTTTTCCCTACATCTTCTCCAAGAATAAAGACATTTTCATCTCTTTGCATTTCTTCCTTTAAAGCTGTTGTAATTGCTTGTATATAAGACATCACAGGCATGATTATTCCCCTCCCTTATCCAATTCCTCATAAACATACTTCAACGTATCCTCTGGAGCTGCATATGGGGCTTCTTCAGCATATTCTGTTGCTTCGTTCACAAGTGTATTAACTTTGTCATGTATTTCTTTTTCTTTTGCCTCATCCATTATGTTCTTTTCTTTTAGCTTTTCAGCAAAGGTAAATATGGAATCTTTCTTTTTAGCTTCTTTCACTTCATCCATTTCACGGTAAGCACTGTCATCATCATCGCTGGAATGAGCAGTAAAACGATAGGTTACGGCTTCAATCAGTGTCGGCCCTTCGCCATTTACTGCTCTTTCTCTCGCTTCTTTTACGGTTTGATAAACAGCTATCGGATCATTTCCATCCACAGTAACTCCCGGCATGCCATAAGATGATGCTCTCTCTGAAACTGTTTTGCTGGCTACCTGCTTATCATACGGGACAGAAATTGCATACTTATTATTTTCCACCATAGTAATCACCGGAAGCTGATGAACACCGGCAAAGTTTAATCCTTCATGAAAATCGCCCTGGTTAGAGGAGCCCTCTCCTAATGTCACAAAGGTCGCAATCTCCTTTTTATCCATTTTCGCCGCCAATGCGACGCCAACGGCATGAGGGACCTGCGTTGTTACTGGAGAAGAACCAGTTAAAATACGATTTTTCTTCTGTCCGAAATGACCTGGCATTTGACGTCCGCCTGAATTTGGATCCTCTGCTTTGGCAAAGGCAGATAACATTAATTCTTTTGCTGTCATTCCAAAGCCTAATACGAGACCCAGATCCCGATAGTAAGGAGCGGTATAATCGACCGTACGATCCAGACCAAAAGCCGCTCCAACCTGTGCTGCTTCCTGCCCTTGACAGGAAACGACAAATGGTATTTTCCCCGAGCGGTTTAACAACCACATTCTTTCATCCATCTTTCTTGCTAACAACATCATTTCAAACATTTCTAAAGCCATCTCATTACTTACATTTTCCCAAGATGTTTCTGTCATTATTTTTCCCTCCTTCAGCCATTTCACATGATGACATCATGCGGATTGCTCAGCTAGTTTACCCATGAATTTGTATCCCGTCGACTGCCAGCGCGGCTTCCCCGATAACTTCTGATAAGGATGGATGCGGATGAATGGTCTGACTGATTTCCCATGCCGTTGCATCAAGCACTTTTGCTAATCCAGCCTCTGATATCATATCGGTCACATGCGGGCCAATCATATGAACCCCAATCAAATCCTGTGTTTTTTTATCTGTCATTATTTTGACAAAACCATCTGATTCTCCATAAACCAGTGCTTTTCCAACTGCTTTGAAGGGGAACTTCCCGATGACAAGCTCATATCCTTCTTCTTTAGCCTGCATTTCTGTCAAACCGACACTTGCAGCTTCCGGGCTTGCATATATACAGCTTGATACCGCCTGATAGTCTATCTTTTGAGGATGCTCTCCTGCCATATGTTCCACAGCAGTAATCCCCTCGTGAGAAGCCACATGAGCCAGCTGCATTCCTCCGATAACATCGCCAATAGCATAAATATGAGATTCCTTGGTTTGGTAAAACTCATTTGTATCAATCGTATGATTAGAAATTTGAATATCTGTATTCTCCAGGCCAATATTTTCGATATTTGCTTTTCTGCCGACAGATACAAGCAGTCTGTCCGCTTCAAAACGTTCTTTTTTCTCACCAATCATTGCTTCTATCATGACACCGTTATTTTTTTCCAATGAATCAGCTTGAACATTGGCCCCCGTTATTATATTTACGCCTCTTTTTTTCAACTGTTTTTCCATCTCTTTTGCAATATCTTTATCCTCCGTCGGTAAGATTTGCTTTTGAAATTCTAAGACGGTTACCTCTACTCCAAAATCGTTCAGCATGGATGCCCATTCGATACCAATAACACCGCCGCCTACAATAAGCATTGATTTCGGCAGTTCATCCATTTCTAACGCTTCATTTGAGCTGATGATATATTCTCCATCAAAGTCCAGACCAGGTAGTGTATTCGGCTGCGAACCGGTCGCGATTAAAACATTTTTTGGAAGCAGCATATCATTTTCATTTCCATTTTCATATTCAACAGAAATGGTTCCAGGCATGGGAGAAAAGATACTTGGTCCCAGAATACGGCCAAATCCTTGATAGACATCGATTTTCCCTTTTTTCATTAATCCTTGAACGCCTTTGTGCAGCTGTTCAATAACCGCATTTTTTCTCTGCTGTACTTTTGAAAAGTTTAAGGTTGGTTCATTCACCTCAACTCCAAATATATCTGCTTTTTTTGTCTGCTGAAAAACCTCTGCACTGCGAAGTAATGCTTTAGAAGGTATACAGCCTCTATGTAAGCAGGTCCCTCCCAGCTCGGATTTCTCTACTATCGCCACTGTCATGCCTAATTGGCTGGCACGGATACCAGCAACATAGCCTCCTGTTCCGCCGCCTAAAATGACTAAATCGTACTCTGTTGCCATCTAATTTGCCTCCTCTGCAACATATATCTTTTCTTTCTGGGTATTGTTCAAAACCTCTAACACACCTTCATTCATCGCTTCTAAATCATTCTTTCCAGGAAACACCAGCACATCTGCAATCCAATTGACTCTTGGAATAATCGCATCAATAACAAAATCATTTTCTTTGATTTTTCCAGTAAAAACGATTCCGTCTACTTCCCCGTGCAATACCGTGCTCATTGCCCCGATTTCTTTGGCGATTTGGTATGCCTGCGCCTCAATTACTTCCTTTGTATGATGATCTTCTTTCATCAGCCTGGAACGGATGATAGAAGGATCCTCTGTATGCAGGTATGCTTTGATCCCGCCATCCTGCTGGACATGATTCCATAGAAAACCTTCATCTGGAGTATATTGTTCAGATAGATAGGTCAGGAAGCCCTTTAACGGTACACTCCCAGACCGGTCAATGGTAAATGGGCCTTCCCCGTCCACCCCATTGGTGACATCAATAATTTTGCCGGTATGGTGGGAGGCGATAGTAATCCCTCTTGCAATATGAATCGAAATAAGCTTTAGCGAATGGTAGGCTGCACCAATTTGCTTCGCCGCAATTCTGCCAGCATGACGGTGATTCAGCGAATGGAAGATGCTGGCTCGCTCAATTTCCGGAATACCTGTATATTTTGCAATGGCTTGCAGTTCATCTACTACCGGCGGGTCAACAATATATGCTTGTATATTTAAATTCTCCGCAATTTCATACGCCAAAACAGCACCCAAATTCGATACATGCTCCCCGTAAGCATTTGTCTTTAAATCATATAGCATCGCATGATTCACTTTATACGTTCCACCACTGATTGGACGCAATAGCCCGCCCCGGCCGCACACACTTATAAAACGCGATGTATTCATTCCATCCAAATCCAGCTGTTCAAATATAGCCTGCTTCCTGTACGAAACTTGCTCCATCAGCTGTTCAAAACGATGCAGTTCCTCTTCGTTATGCGAAATTTTTTGCTGATATAAAAGATGATTTCCTTCAAATACACCGATCGTGGTGAAATACAAGTCGGGGTAGATCACTAAAATACGACCACGTTGATTCACAAAATACCCTCCAATATGCCGCTTTTCCAAATCTGCAGCATGTATTAACATCTACCGCCTGCGATCTAAAATATTTCGTTCATTTGTAAGAAACTGGCTGCGTGATTGTTGTTTTGCTTGAATTCTTTCTTCGGCCAGACGGTCAGCCGCAATATAGGTTGGGACTTGATCACGATTGGAAATGGCAAAGACCTGCTCCAGATTTTTATAGATGCGCTGCACATTTTGCAGTGCGCGATCACGGTTGTAACCAACTAATTCATCGGCAACGTTAATTACTCCGCCGGCGTTAATCACATAATCAGGAGCATATAAAATTCCTTTTTGATGAAGGATATCCCCATGTTCATGGCTCTGCAGCTGATTATTAGCAGAACCTGCTATTACTTTGGCTTTCAGTCTTGGGATCGTATGATCATTAATAGTTGCACCCAGCGCACAAGGAGCATAAATATCGCATTCCACATCATAAATATCATCTGGGTCAACAGCTTTGGCATTAAAATCATTTTGCGCCCGCTTTACTGCTTCCTTATTAATGTCTGTAATAACTAACTCTGCGCCCTCTTCATGCAGTAATGCACATAAACTGTAAGCAACATTTCCGACGCCTTGAAGTGCAACCACTTTGCCCTCTAATGATTCTGATCCGAAAGCTTCTTTTGCAGTTGCTTTCATCCCTTGATAAATTCCCCACGCTGTAACAGGAGAAGGGTTGCCGGCAGTTCCGCTGTAGGAGGATAAACCGGTCACATACTCTGTTTCAAGCGCAATTTGATCCATATCTGATTCATTCGTGCCCACGTCCTCGGCAGTGATGTATCTGCCGTTCAAGCTTTGGATATAACGGCCGAACGCACGGAACATTTCCGGATTCTTATCCTTTTTGGGATCTCCGATAATTACTGTTTTTCCGCCGCCGAGATCTAAGCCTGCTGCTGCATTTTTATATGTCATTCCGCGAGCTAACCGCAATGCGTCTTCGATTGCTTCTGCTTCTGACTGGTACGTCCACATTCTGGTTCCGCCCAATGCAGGTCCTAATGTCGTATCATGAATGGCAATAATAGCCTTTAGCCCCGATTGTTTGTCCTGACAGAAAAGTAGCTGTTCATAATCATATTTTTCTAAGTAACTGAAGATTTCCATCTTAACCCCTCCTGTAATACATCCTGTTTCACTATTCTTAAGTGCTTATTTTAGCTGACAAACAGATCATTAATCCTTTTAGGCAGGTTGTTGTGATACATTTGTCAGTATTCCCAATTTACGTTTCCCCTTCCCTGCAAAATATTGCAAAGCAGGGCATTTTATTCAAGCTGATATTTTTCAAGCTTATAATACAGATTGCGGACAGATATTTGTAACGCTTTTGCTGTCTTTGTCTTGTTTTTATTACATTGCAGATACACTTCCTGCAAGTATTTTTTTTCAAAACGATCTAACGCTTCCTGTAATTTTAACGGTTTATCTGTCTGTACCATATCCGGCCCTGCTGTCATTTCCTTCGTTTGCAATTTAGGCAAATCAGATACTTCAATCTGCTCCTCTATGTTGCCGATAAATATCATGGAATGACTGATGACATTAGCCATTTCCCTGACATTCCCCGGCCAATGATATGTCATTAGTTTTTTTAACGCTTCATCCGATATCCTTTGCACATTTTTTCCATATTCTTCGTTCAGCTGATGGATGATATGCTCCACCAACTCAGGGATATCCTCTTCTCTCTCCTTCAGCGATGGAATGGATATCGGAAGTTTATTAATGAGATAATAAAGATCTTCACGAAATTTCTCATTCATCACAGCCTTCTCCAGATTCGTATTCGTTCCGGCAATCACACGGACATCAACAGGCACCGAATTGGATGCGCCGACTGGAGTGACTCTGTTCTCCTTGAGCACATAGATTAATTTTTCCTGGATTGATAAAGATAATTCACCAATTTCATCAAGAAAAATGCTTCCATTGTTCGCCTGTTCAAACAGACCTTCCTTTTTTATCAGCTGTTCTGCCTGCTCCTCTGCCGAACCAAACAGTTCTTTTTCCAGCATTGGTTCTGACAATGCAGCACAGTTCACACGAATAAATTTATTAAATTTCCGATCACTTTCATGGTGTATTGCATGGGCGAATAATTCTTTGCCGGTGCCGGTTTCCCCTCTCAAAAGAACAATAGCCGGTGCTTTGGCAGCTACTTTTGCCTGTTCTAAAGCAAGCTTCATTTCGGATGAGTTACCAATAATATCATCGAATGTATACCTTGCTTCCAAATTACGGATGATTTGTCTGGCACGCTTTAACTCCCTTGTCACAGATTGTAATTCACTGACGTCATGGAGCACGCCGACACTGCCTTTTATCTTTCCTTGTACAATCACCGGCGCCCCGTTAACGATAACATCTTTTTTTGACGGTCCGACCTTCATATGTACACCGCGAACAGCACGCCGGTTTTTTAAAACCTTCATGTGCACACTGTCCCCTTCAGATATATCTACTGTTGCCGGCTTCCCTATTACTTCCTCTTCGGTCAGACCAGTGATTCTCGTATAGGCGGGATTAATAATTAAGCCTTTTCCATGCTCATCCACCACACTGATTGCCTCATCCGAAGATTTAATAATGGCTTCCAGCATGGTTTTGATTTCATTTAAATCGGTATTTTCTTCTGCTAATTGCACTACTTCCGTAATGTCTTTGAAAACAGCAAAGGCTCCCACTAAATCTCCTGTTTTATTAATAATGGGGATTCGTGAAGCAATCACTTTCTTGCCATTATCTAAAATTGTCTTTTGGTTTAACTCTTTTCTTTGACTCCTTAACACGTGAGATAAACGGCTTGTTTTGAGTAAATCTTTGATATGCTTCCCTTTGTAGTCTTTTTCTTTTTTGCCGAGAATTTGTTCCGCCCGACGATTCAACAGCTGAACCTGTTCCATTTTATTGACAACAATCATGCCGTCATTCATATGGTTTAAAATTAATTCCAAACGGCTCGCCTGTACTTTTACTTCATCTGTTAAAACAGTTTTTTCATGAATTAATTCATAAATAATATTGGCTACAGAACCAGGGATGATAATTGTCTTTCTTGGAAACAGCTCAATCATCCTTTCAAATAATTCCTCTTCGCCTGTTACGTTAATTACAATATCAATGTCATGGTGAATCCAATCTTTCCACTCTGTACTTGTATGAACATCCATTTCTTCCGCAAGCTTCATAGCAGGAGCGTCTGCGTCCTTGTCAACGATTGCACAAATCTGCATGCTTTTTGTTTCTTTAAACAGGCGGAATAATGCTGTACCACCTTTACCAGCGCCGACTATCAGAATTTGCTTCATACTTTTCATCCACCTTGAATTTATTTGCACAGTTTCATCATACGATACCATGCATAATTTAGCAAATGAATTCTATTTCTATTTTTCGACGTATTTTGATATACTTATAATGAAGTTTTAAGGAATTATTTGATTAAAAATTAAAGAGGCATCTGAACGGGCAGAAGATTGATGAATGATTGCAAGTATATCTATAAAGGAGCAGGAATTTTTATGCAAAGAAACCTCGCTTTAATCATCCTATTTATTCCAGGGGTGATTGCAGCTTTTGGTATTAAATTGATGCGGGATACGCTTTTTGATACATTTTACCCGATTTTTATTTTTGGAAGCATTCAATTTATTGTTGGTTTGATTCTTTTTCTCGGCGGTCTGTTATTTCTTGGCGGCTTTATTGTCTACAGAGACAGGAAGAAGCGCAGTCAAGAAAAGGAATCAGCGAGCTGATTTATCCTGTTTCATTGAAACGGGATTTTTTCATTTAAACTACATTTCCGCTACACTGTTCATGCTTGCAGTAATACTAAAAATGAATTTTGATTCATCCTTACTAAACACTTGCTTTTCCTTCCAAATGGCCTAAAATGGTAAACATTTGTCCAGCAAAGAGAATAAAAACGGTATTTTCGATATTTTTCTTTCTTTTTTTCATTTTCCTCTTTAATTTAACAGAAAATATGTTATATTAGTAAAAATAAAAAATACCACGCACTAAAAATCTTCGTAACTAAAATAGCTAGTTTATAGTGGGAATTTTGAAATGGGGTATCATGTAAATGAAAGTAGCAAAATTTGGAGGAAGTTCTGTAGCAAATGCAAAACAGATTAAAAAGGTAGCGAATATCATTAAGTCTGATTCCTCCCGAAAAGTAATTGTTGTATCTGCACCAGGGAAACGCTTCTCAGATGACGTAAAAATGACAGACTTATTAATCGAGCTTTGTTATGCAAAACAGCAAAATCAAGATTATGATTTGCAGTTACAAAACATCATGGCCAGATTTCAAGAAATAATAGAGGATTTAGGCCTTGGCCAGTCTATTTTAGAAGATATTCAGCAAACCATTGAAAAGTATCTTCAATTTGATATATCACCTATGGCACAGCTTGATGCTTTAAAATCCATCGGTGAAGACAGTTCTGCAAAAATCGTAAGTGCTTATTTAAAGCATTTAGGCCTAAACGCAAGCTATGTCAATCCAAAAGAGGCAGGAATTTTTGTCAGTAATGAACCTGGAAATGCTCAATTACTTCCTGAAAGCTTTTCCAGAATTTATAAACTAAGAGAACGTGACGGTGTATCTGTTGTTCCCGGATTCTTTGGTTATTCCGAAAATAATGATTTAGTCACCTTTTCACGGGGCGGTTCGGATATTACCGGAGCTATCTTAGCTGCCGGAACCAAAGCAAGCTTGTACGAAAATTTCACAGACGTTGATTCTGTTTTTGCAGTAAATCCAAACTTCGTGGAAAATCCTAAAGATATTACTGTTTTAACATATAAGGAAATGCGGGAATTATCGTATGCCGGCTTTTCTGTATTTCACGACGAAGCGCTTATCCCGGCTTTTAAAGAAGAAATCCCGGTCTGTATCAAAAATACCAATAACCCGGAAGCGCCCGGCACAATGGTTGTGGCAGAAAGAGATTCCACTGACCAATGTGTAGTAGGCATAGCAAGCGACGTCGGCTTCTGCAGCTTGTACGTCAGTAAATTCCTGATGAACCGTGAAGTCGGGTTCGGCCGAAAGCTGTTAAATATTTTTGAGGATGAAGGAATCTCCTTCGAGCATGCACCTTCTGGAATTGATGATATGTCTGTTATTTTCAGAGATCATCTTTTCACACCTGAAAAGGAACAGATTGTTATCGACCGTATCCGCAATGAATTGCATGTGGATACCGTAAGTATTCATCGTGATCTGGCTGTTGTTATGGTGGTCGGAGAAGGACTGGTAAACACAATTGGCGTAGCCGCTAAAGCTACCGCATCGTTTGCTAAAGCGGGTATCAATATTGATATGATTAACCAAGGCTCTTCAGAAGTATCCATGATGTTCGGTGTTCATGCAGTTGATTTGGAAAAAGCGATTCAGTCGCTGTACAAAGAGTTTTTCACAGAAGATGAATCCAATTTAACTTTCCCTTCTGCAGCCGCAAGAGGCCATCAATAATACAAAAGCATAAAGCATCGCATAGGAGCGAAATTCCGCTCTCATGCGATGTTTTTTTTGAAACAAATCCCGTTATGCAAACGTATAACAGCTATCTACTGACAGAAAGGTGTTTTAGTTATGAAAAATGCCAAAAAAGTCACCTCCTTACTTGCAATATCTTGCATGCTTTGTATTATAGTCGGTCCGTTAGGTATTTGGATGGTATATCAAAAAGCAGCTTTCCCAGGAGATTTAACAGTAAGTGAACTAGAAATAAATGAATCCTTCTCACCGGCAGATAACCGGAAAGCCACAGAAATTTGGGCCTACCCGGCAACAACTAACGCAAATGAAGTGCGGTGCATTACAGAAAAGGGTAGGGAAAAAGTTTCTTTGGATTCTAAAAATACGGAAGTCACCTTTTCAGATACAGAGGTAACCCATCTTTTTACTAACGATGGCGAGTACTCTCATTTTGACCGAATACAATGTCAGGACGGAGGTATAGAATCCATTTACATTTCCTCTCACTTCTCTGATCAGACGGCGCATCGTTTTATTCTTGCTCTCTCTATAGCTACACCTGTTTTAGCCGGAACTGGATTTATCTTATATCGCAGGAATCAAAAGTGAAAAAATAAAGACACACAAGCAGTTCATGCTTCAACCTGCTTGTGTGTCTTTATTTACCAAGAGTAATAAAACGCTGTTCTATCATATTTTTTCGAATTATTCCATGCATCCAAAATCTTTCCCTTTCACAAAAAAAGACACTGTGCTAGAACAAAAAGTCTATGCACAGTATCTAAATAGCTGTTATTTATTAAAAGTTTAAGAGATAATACTTCTTTACGTCTGACTTAATAGTTCGTCAGATACTGCTCGCGCTCCCATGGGTGAACAGTTGTGCGGAACATATCCCACTCAATATCTTTTGCTTCAATAAAGTGTTCGAATAAATGCTCGCCTAAAGATTCAACAAGCACTTCATCCTGCTCAAGCAAATCCATTGCTTCTTTTAAAGTAGACGGTAAATCTTTCACACCATTCTCTTCGCGCTCTGCTTTATTCATAACATAAATGTTGCGGTCAACAGATTCTGGCACGTCTAATTTTCTCTTAATGCCGTCTAAGCCAGAAGCTAACAGTACGGATAATGCCATATACGGGTTAGCAGCCGGGTCAACACTTCGTACTTCTACACGAGTACTTAAACCGCGTGAGCTCGGAATACGGACAAGCGGGCTGCGGTTAGATGCAGACCACGCCACGTAACAAGGCGCTTCGTATCCAGGTACAAGACGCTTATAAGAGTTGACCGTAGGGTTTGTTATTGCTGTAAAGTTTGTCGCATGATCAATAATGCCGGCGATAAACTGATAAGCTGTCTGACTTAGTTCTAACTCACCTTTTGTATCGTAAAATTTATTTTCTTTTCCTGAGAAAAGAGACATATTTACATGCATTCCTGAGCCATTCACTCCGAATAATGGTTTCGGCATAAATGTAGCGTGTAAATTATGCTTTCTGGCAATGGTTTTTACTACCAGCTTGAAGGTTTGAATATCGTCTGCATGCTTCACTGCATCCGAATATTTAAAATCAATTTCATGCTGTCCAGGGGCAACCTCATGGTGGGATGCTTCAATTTCAAAGCCCATTTCTTCCAGCTCTAATACAATATCACGTCGGCAGTTTTCACCAAGGTCTGTCGGCGCTAAGTCAAAATAACCGCCGTGGTCATTCAATTCCAGTGTAGGTTCTCTGTTTTCATCCAATTTGAATAAGAAGAACTCCGGCTCCGCACCAATATTAAATGCATCAAATCCTAGTTCCTCCATTTTTTTCAGGTTGCGTTTCAGGTTATAACGCGGGCAGCCTGCAAAAGGAGTACCATCCGGATTATAGATATCACAGATAAAACGCGCCACTTTTCCTTTTTCAGAAGTCCAAGGGAATACAATGAATGTATCCAAATCAGGATGTAAGAGCATATCTGATTCTTCAATACGGACAAACCCTTCGATGCTGGACCCGTCAAAAGCCATTTTATTATCTAATGCTTTGTCAAGCTGGCTTAAAGGAATTTCAACGTTTTTAATGGTTCCGAGCATATCTGTAAACTGCAGGCGGATAAAACGTACATTCTCCTCTTTAATCTGTGTAATAATTTCTTCTCTGGTTAATTTCTTAGCCATTTGTTCTCCTCCTAAAAATTCATTTAAGTATGAAAAGAAAACCTCCACTACACTGTCTTTGCAGCGAAAACTCTTTTAACCTGATGTTAATGCTTTATAAAAAAGCGTGCCAGTTCTCCTTGCCTCATACTGGCTTTTCCATACCTTCCCGCTTCGTTTAATTCATTTTTCAAGATTCCTCTAAGCTCTTTATCCGTTAAATTAGCCGGCGTTTTTTTCTCTTTCTTCGGTGCTTCTTCCGGGGTTTCTTTGTTTTCTTCATCTAGCAGAAGCTTGATGCCAGCCATATTTAATCCTTTGTCTAAGAGATCCTTGATTTGAAGCAGCCTGTCTACATCATTAAATGAAAATAGACGCTGATTTCCTTTTGTCCGCTCGGGAGCAATTAAATCATTTGCTTCATAATAACGAATTTGTCTCGCAGTCAGTTCGGTTAATTTCATAACTATTCCTATTGAGAATAAGGGCATTGAACGACGGTCTTGATCATTCAAAAGATGACCCCCTTCTTTATATGATACATTCAGTATAATGGATGTCAGCTTTAATGTCAATTAAATGTTAGGTTATTTAACATATAAATTATTCCATACTTGTTTTTACCCTCTCACTAAGAAATAAAACCTTGATTTTTCAATGTTTTTACTGCTTCGATAATGGCAATTTTCACATGCGTATAGGTTAAACCGCCCTGAACATAAGCTGTATATGGAGCACGGATAGGCCCGTCCGCAGACAGCTCGATGCTCGCCCCTTGTATAAACGTTCCTGCTGCCATAATCACTTCATCTTCATATCCCGGCATTTCACTCGGATAAGGTGTAACATAAGAATTAATAGGAGAGTTCTCTTGAATCGCCTGACAAAAAGCAATCATTTCCTCCGCTGTATGAAAAGTAACTGTTTGTATCAGGTCTGTTCTTTTTTCGTGATAGGACGGGGCTGTCCGGAACCCGGCCAGCTCCAGAAAACGCGCTGTGAACAAGGCGCCCTTTAAGGCTTCCCCTACAGTATGCGGCGCCATGAAGAAACCCTGATACATTTCCTGAAGCATACCGAGAGAAGCTCCTGTTTCCTTGCCCAGACCAGGAGCTGTCAGACGGTTTGCACATAAATGGATCAGGTCTTGACGGCCTGCAATATATCCTCCTGCCCGGACTAATCCGCCGCCTGGGTTTTTAATGAGTGAACCGGCAATCAAGTCGGCACCGACATGCAGCGGTTCTTTTGTTTCTGTAAACTCCCCATAGCAATTATCAACAAATACGATAACGGATGGATCAATGGCTTTCACAAAATCCACCATTTCTTTTATTTCACTAATCGTGAAGGAAGGTCTGGCATCATAACCTTTTGAACGCTGGATAGCAATAACTTTCGTCTGCTTTGTCCAGCTGCTTTTTATCGCTTCAAAGTCAATTTCCCCTGTTTCTTTTAAGGCAACCTCACGATACCCAATTTGAAAATCAGCAAGCGATCCTTCTTCTTTGCCGGGCTTCCCGATTACTTCCTCCAAGGTATCATATGGATGCCCCGTAATATAAACAAGCTCATCCTGCGGGCGGAGGATACCGAATAAAGCTGTTGTAATAGCATGTGTGCCCGAAACAATCTGCGGACGCACAACGGCATCCTCTCCGCCGAAAACCTGCGCATATACAGCTTCTAAGCCTTCCCGGCCTAAATCATCGTATCCATAGCCTGTCGTCCCTTGCAGGTGTGCGTCACTAATCCGATGATTTCGGAAGGCCTCCAAAACACGCTGCTGATTTTTCTCTACAATCTTTTGAATATACTGGTGACCTTCTAAACAATCTTTTTCTGCTTCTATTATAAGTGATTCTGCTTGCATCGTTTACTTCTCCTCTACAAATCGGTGAAATGGATGATTTTTTCTGACATAGCCCTGCACATGAAATTGGTTCGTTTCCTCCAGCAGTTCTTTTTTGACAACTAACGCTGCTGACTGAAGCTGGTACAACAAATCTCCTTCACTTGAATCTAACACAATGTCAAATAAATCCCATTCTTCTTTTAATACTTCTTCCATTTTGATTAATAATGCATGTAAGTCTTCTTCCTCTAACGCACTGATTTGAATATTAGGGAATTGGTTTGCCAAAAAGAAATCGGCTTCCAGCTGATCCTTTTTATTATACACGGTCAATACCGGAATGTGGCCGGCATCTAATTCCTGCAATAATTTGCGGACAGTCTCCTGCTGCTGTAATAAATCCGGGTCTGAAATATCAACCACATGAAGAAGAAAATCTGCTTCTGTCACTTCCTCCAGTGTTGATTTAAACGCAGCAATCAGGGCCGTCGGGAGATCCTGGATAAACCCGACTGTATCTGTTATCAAGCTCTTCAGGCCGCCGGGAAATTGAATACGGCGCGTGAGCGGGTCCAATGTCGCAAATAATTGATCCTCTTCTAATGAGCGGCTGTTTGTCAACCGGTTAAATATCGTTGATTTCCCCGCATTCGTATATCCGACAATCGCTATTTGAAAAACATCGTTTGATCGTCTGCGCTTCCGATATTGATCCCGCTGCTTTACAACCAGCTGTAATCGGCGCTTGATATCATAGATTCTTCTTTCGATATGCCGGCGGTCTGTTTCCAATTTTGTCTCCCCAGGGCCTCTTGTCCCGATTCCGCCGCCAAGTCTGGATAGATTAGTCCCTTGTCCATGCAAACGGGGAAGCAAATACTCCAACTGAGCCAGCTCGACCTGGAGCTTCCCTTCCTTCGTTTGTGCACGCATTGCAAAAATATCCAATATCAATTGACTTCGGTCCAGGACACGAACATCCAGCGTATCTGCTAAATTGCGAACCTGACCAGCCGACAGCTCATTATTAGCTACCACTAAATTAATTTCTTCTGCACGAACGATCTGAGCAACTTCCTGAAGCTTTCCTTCACCGATATAGGTTGCTGGATGGATACGTTCCCTGTTTTGTGTGATAACGCCTTGAACCTGCCCTCCTGCAGTTTTACATAAAGAAACAAGCTCATCTAAAGAAGACTGGAATTGACGTTCAGATCTTTCGGATTGGTTAACCGCAATTACTAATACATTTTCTACTGTCATAGCCTACCTCTTTCTTAAAATAGTTTTTACTATTATCATTCCCATTATTTCTATTCTAGCAACAAATCCTGATCTGTTAAAACAATTAAATCCCTGGATACCAATTTATCAGAGGTTAGCAGCCGGACCGCCTGCAGCCGGATTGCTTTTTCAATTATATTTCGTACATATCTCGCATTCGAAAAATTATAATTATCTTCCCGCAGTTTTTTTGCCAAATGATTGCGAAACTTCCATTCCGCCTGTTTTGATAATTGATATTGTCTTTCACTCAGCATGCGATTTCCTATATTCAATAATTCATCCACAGAGTAATCATCAAAATCTAAAATAAATGGAAAGCGGGATTCAAGGCCGGGATTCATCGAAAGAAACCGGTCCATTTCACGCGGATAACCAGCAAGGATGAGAACCATATCTTCCCGTCCGTCTTCCATATGCTTCACAAGCAAATCAATCGCCTCTTTACCAAAATCCTTTTCTCCGCCGCGGGATAATGAATAAGCTTCATCAATAAACAGAATACCGCCCATCGCCTTCTGAATAACTGCTCTTGTTTTTTGCGCTGTCTGGCCGATATATTCTCCGACTAAATCAGCACGCTCCGCCTCTATAAAATGCCCTTTTGAGAGGATATTCATATCATGATAAAGCTTTGCTAATTTCCGGGCTACCGTTGTCTTTCCCGTTCCCGGATTTCCCTTAAACAGCATATGAAGAACCTGTTTCGTGCTTTTTAATCCTTCTTCCTTTCTCTTTTCATTGATAAGAATACTTGCATAAATCTCTTTAATGGACGTTTTTAAATCATTTAACCCGACAAACGATGCAAATTCTTTATCGACGATTTCAAGCGGCGAATGCTTTTGTTTTTTTACACGGAGATTCGCGCCGGATTGCGGTGTATTCTCACTTAATATAATATTAATACGGCCGTTTTTATACCCTTCTGCCTGTGCCAATTCTCCATCACCCCTTATTCCCTAACAATATACGCAAATACCTAAAAAGAAGTGACAGATGCCTATAAAGATTCGCCATAGGCTTATCAAAGCATAATGCATTTACCTTCATTAAAAAAGTATATTCATACAATAAGCGAGCTGCCCATCTAATAACAGACAGGTAACTCGCTTATTTATCGCTTTGTTTTTACATATTTGCAACAGTCGGCAAGGAAGTGGTTCCCATTAAATATTCATCAACCTGATAAGCCGCTTCTCTTCCTTCATTAATCGCCCAGACAATTAAACTCTGACCACGGCGGGCATCTCCTGCTGTAAATATATTTTCTTCTGTTGTTAAAAACTTTCCATAAGCTGCAAGCACACGGTTTCGCATCGTTTTCACCCCAAATGCTTTGACAGCTGTTTCCTCAGCACCTTCAAAACCGATAGCAATTAAAACAAGCTGTGCCGGCCATACTTTTTCAGTTCCTGGTATTTCCTCAAAAAAGAATACGCCATTTTCATCCTGTTTTTTCTCCATTTGAATCGTATGCAGTTCTTTTAAATTCCCCAGCTCATCTGTTACAAATTTTTGTGTCTGAATGGAATATTCACGAATATCCTTCCTGAATTTTTCTTTTGCTTCCTTGTGCGCGTATTCCAGGCTGAATACCTGCGGATAAGCCGGCCATTGATTGGATCCAGCCCGCATCACTGGCAGCTGCGGATGCTTTCCGAATTGAACAATGCTTTTAGCACCCTGACGAAGGGCTGTTGCGATGCAATCCGCACCTGTATCTCCGCCACCGATAACAATCACATCTTTTCCTTCTGCATTTAACTCCTCTTCCAATTCGATATCTGCATCAAGCAGCTTTTTCGTTGAGCGGGTCAGATAATCCATCGCAAAGCGGATTCCTTTTCCATCTCTTCCTTCTAACGGCAGATCACGATGCTTTTGGGCACCAGTACAAATAAGCACAGAATCAAAGCTTGCTTTGATTTCCTCAGCTGAAATATCCTTTCCTACCTCGGTGTTTAACACAAAACGAATCCCTTCCTGCCGAAGCAATTGAATACGCCGTTCCACGACTCCCTTATCCAGCTTCATGTTTGGAATACCATAGGTCAATAATCCACCGGCGCGGTCTGCACGTTCGTAAATAGTTACTTCATGCCCCGCCTGGTTTAATTGATCCGCTGCCGCTAATCCAGCTGGTCCCGAACCAATAACAGCGATTTTTTTGCCAGTACGCACTTCTGGAATTCGCGGTTCAATCCAGCCTTCTTCAAAGCCTTTATCAATAATTTTCTGCTCAATATTCTTGATCGATACAGCCGGGTCATTAATTGCTACGGTACAAGAGCCTTCACATGGGGCAGGACAAACTCTCCCGGTGAATTCAGGAAAATTATTAGTTTTCATCAACCTGTCTAACGCTTCTCTCCATCTACCTTTATAAACAAGGTCATTCCACTCCGGAATCAGATTATAGACAGGGCAGCCTGAGGTTGCCCCCTCGATTTCCATGCCGATATGACAAAACGGAATACTGCAATCCATGCAGCGCGCACCCTGCTGGCTTGCTGCATCATCAGAGAAGGTGCCAGCGTACTCTTTCCAGTCTTTTATTCTTTCAAGCGGGTCACGCTCCGTTGCTTTTTTTCTTTTAATTTCCATAAATCCAGTTGCTTTACCCATTTACTCTGGCTCCTTTCTCTTCCTTCATCAAGGATTCCTCATCTAGCTTTACGGTCATTTCGTTATTTTTCTTTGCCATAAACGCTTCATAACGCGCATCTTCAGCACTTAATCCCTGTTCTTTAAACCATTGAATCTGCTGAAGCATTAATTTATAGTCTGCCGGGATTACTTTGACAAATTTCTTCACTTCTTCCTTCCAGTGCTTTAAGATAAATGCTGCTTTCTCACTGTTGGTATAATCTAAATGATTGATAATCAAATCTTTTACTTCTTCCTGTTCTCCCAGATCAGTTATTTCTTCAAATTGAATCAGCGTCGCATTTGTCAAAGCTCGGAAAGCAGGAACATCATCCGGCCTTACATAAGCAATTCCGCCAGACATTCCAGCTGCGAAGTTTTTACCGACATTGCCAAGGATAACCACTCTGCCGCCTGTCATATACTCGCATCCATGATCTCCGACGCCTTCTACAACAATTTTTGCACCGCTGTTTCTGACTGCAAAACGCTCGCCGGCATAGCCATGAATATATGCTTCACCGTTTGTTGCACCATAGAAGGAAACATTTCCTGCGATGACATTATGGCTTGCGTCAATGGTTGTTTCTTCCGGCGCACGCACAATCACTTTCCCTCCTGAAAGCCCTTTGCCTACATAGTCATTGGCATCTCCAGTTACTGTCATGGTCATACCTGCTGGAATAAACGCACCGAAGCTTTGACCGGCTGAACCGGTAAAATGTAGATTGATGGTATCCTCCGGCAGGCCTTCCTCTCCATATTTAGCTGTAATCTCACTGCCGGCAATCGTACCGGCAACACGATCCGTATTTTTTATAGAGAAGCTGGCTTCCATTGCTTCGCCTGTTTCCAATGATTCTTGAACAGCAGGCAGAATTTCTTTTATATCTAAGGATTGATCTAATTTATGATCCTGCTGTGTGGTGTTTCTTTTGGTTCCTTCCACCTGATAAACAAGCGTTGATAAATCGAGATGCTTCGCTTTCCAATGTGCGTCAGCACGCGCTGACCTTTCCAGATATTCTGTACGCCCAATCATTTCATCCATTGTCCGGAAGCCAAGCTCTGCCATAATTTCCCGGACCTCTTCCGCAATAAACTGCATATAGTTCACAACATGGTCCGGGTCTCCGGCAAACTTTTTACGAAGCTCCGGATTTTGGGTAGCGACACCGACTGGGCAGGTATCCTTGTGACAGACGCGCATCATCACACAGCCGACTACAACGAGCGGCGCTGTAGCAAACCCATATTCCTCCGCTCCCAGCAAAGCTGCTGTTACAACGTCTTTTCCAGTTAGCAGCTTACCGTCTGTTTCTAAAATAACACGGTCTCTCAGTCCGTTTATCATTAATGTCTGATGCGCCTCTGCCAAACCCAGTTCCCACGGCAGACCAGTATGCTTAATACTTGTTTTTGGCGAAGCTCCTGTTCCTCCATCATAACCGACTACAGAAATAACATCTGCATTTCCTTTAGCCACACCGGCAGCTATCGTTCCGACACCTGATTTAGCAACTAGCTTGACACTTACTCTTGCGTTGCGATTCGCATTTTTCAAGTCATGGATTAACTGCGCCAAATCTTCAATTGAGTAAATATCGTGATGTGGAGGCGGAGAAATTAAATCGACTCCAGATGTCGACCTGCGCACATCAGCAACCCATGGATATACTTTTTCCGCTGGCAGCTGACCGCCTTCTCCAGGCTTCGCTCCTTGCGCAACTTTAATTTGCAGTTCTTTCGCATTTACTAAATAGTTGCTCGTAACACCAAAGCGGCCGGATGCTACCTGCTTAATTGCGCTGGATCGTAAATCCCCATTCGCATCCGGGGTGAAGCGTGCTGTATCCTCGCCGCCTTCTCCGCTGTTGCTTTTACCGCCGAGACGATTCATGGCAATTGCCAATGTCTCATGCGCCTCTTTACTAATAGATCCGAACGACATCGCTCCTGTTTTAAATCGTTTTACAATCGTGTCCACAGATTCTACCTCATCGATAGAAATCGAGTTTGTCTTTTTAAAGTCAAATAGATTTCGTAAAAAGCCGATACGCGCTTCATTTGATTCTTTAGAAAATTGCTTGAACAGCTTATAGTCCCCGCGCCGGCAGGACCATTGCAGCTTATAAATCGTTGATGGATTAAATGCGTGATGTTCACCTGTTTTTCGCCATTGAAACTCACTTCCTGAATCCAGAAGCTGATCAAATGCTTCCTGATACCCTTCCTGATGACGTTTCTCTGTTTCAAGCTGAATCACACCCAAATCAATTCCGTCTATTTGCGAAGCCGTTCCGGTAAAATAATCTTCAATGACTTGCTTGCTGATGCCGACCGCCTCAAAAATCTGAGCACCGCGATAGCTCTGTACAGTTGAAATTCCGATTTTAGACATTACTTTGATAATACCTTCTGTCGCCACGGCAATGTATTTTGCCTGTGCTTCTTTTGGATTTAACGCTAACTTATCCATTTCAAATGCCTGATGGTAGGTTTGATACACGAGATATGGGTAAATCGCATCGACTCCATAACCAAGCATGGCTGCAAAATGATGGACCTCACGCGCTTCTCCTGACTGGATAAGGATACTTGCTTTTGTCCGGATACCTTCACGAATTAAATATTGATGCAGCCCGCTGACCGCAAGCAGGGCAGGTATCGCTTTTTGCATTTGATCCATTTCTGTATCCCGAAGTACCAGTATATTTTTCCCTTTATAGATTGCAGCTTTCGCTTGTTCAAATACTTGTTTCAGCGCAGCTTCCAAATCATCTGTAAATAACGTTTCAATGACCTCCGCTTTTAAGCCGTCTATTTCGTTATTTTCAATTCTTTTCATCTGCACATTCGATAGAATTGGTGAATCTAAGCGGATTCGTCTTTTCTTTTCAGTTTCCGGGTGAAGTATATCCCCCTCGCTTCCGAGCCAGGTCAGCATGGATGTCACTAACTGCTCCCGATAAGCATCAATCGGCGGATTCGTCACCTGAGCAAAGAGCTGTTTAAAATAATTGAACAGACTTTGCGGACGTTCGGATAGAACAGCTAACGGAGCATCATTCCCCATTGCACCGATCGGATCCTTTCCATCCTGCACAAGCGGAATCAAATACTTTTCAATATCCTCCATCGTATAACCGAATGCTTTTTGCTTATGGTACAATTGCGGATCCATTTCTATGCTTTCATCAACTTCTGGAGCTAAGACGGCGGTTTGTCCCTTTACCCAATCCTGATAAGGATATTCTGTTATAATAGCAGATTTTATCTCTTCATCGGAAACAATTCTTCCTTTCTCGATATCTACTAACAGCATTTTCCCCGGGCTTAATCGTTCCTTTAATAAAACATTGCTTTCCTCTACGTCAACGACACCTACTTCAGAGGAATAGATAATGTAATCATCCTTTGTCACATAATACCTTGCCGGGCGCAGTCCATTTCGATCTAATATTGCTCCGATTTGCTTCCCATTCGTAAAGGTAATTGATGTTGGCCCATCCCAAGGTTCCATCATCAGACTGTGATATTGATAAAAAGCGCGTCTTTCCTGATTCATATGGCTATTCTTATCCCATGGTTCAGGAATCAGCATCATCGCCGCATGAGCAGGCTCTCTTCCTGCAAGTGTTAAAAATTCCAGTGCATTATCTAATGTTGCTGAATCACTTCCGTCACTGCGGATAATTGGCAGCAGTTTTTCTAAATCATCGCCAAATGCATCAGAAACAAATTGTTTTTCTCTCGCCCGCATCCAATTGACATTTCCCCGTAATGTATTAATTTCGCCATTATGGATTAAATAGCGGTTCGGATGCGCCCGTTCCCAGGATGGAAATGTGTTAGTACTGAAACGGGAATGAACAAGTGAAAAAGCTGAAACAAAATCTTTTTCCTGTAAATCTAAATAAAATCCGTTCACCTGCTCCGGAGTCAGCAAGCCCTTATATACAATGGTTCTGGCAGAAAGACTCGGAACATAGAAGCGAATATTCTTTTCCTCAGCCCAATGCTCTGCTTGTTTACGAATCACATACAGCTTTCTTTCAAAAGCCATTTCATCTGCCGCCATAGTCGACCGAATAAATACCTGCTTAACTTCCGGGAGCGTTTCTACTGCGCCTTTCCCGATACAAGCAGTGTCTACAGGCACATCTCTCCATCCAATCAACTGCTGTCTCTCCTCAGCAATCAACTGATTGACTTGGTTTATGACTGCTGTTTGCTCTTGTTTATCTTGAGAAAGAAAGATCATACCCACAGCATATTCTCCTGTAGATGGCAGTTGAAATTCCGGACAGACTCTTCTGAAATATTGATCGGGAATCTGTACCATTAAACCAGAACCGTCGCCCGTCATCGGATCACTTCCCTGTCCGCCACGATGCTCTAGCTTACAAAGCATATCCAGCCCTTTTGTAACTATGTCATGCGTCTGCTTCCCTTTAATATGTGCATATAAGCCAATGCCGCAAGCATCATGTTCAAAATCCGGGTGGTATAGACCTTGTGCTTTTGGCAAATCTTGAAATATCATCTTTGTTCCTCCATTCCGTAATCAATAAAAGTGGGTAAGATATATTTTATGTTTTTTTATTTATCGAAACAATATATAATAAACATAGGAATAATCTAATTTTGATATGAGGTGGAAATATGGAACTGCGTCAATTAAGATATTTTGTTGCTGTAGCAGAAAGAGAACATGTATCAGAAGCCGCCTTTGAGCTGCACGTTGCCCAGTCTGCAATCAGCCGGCAAATCTCCAATTTAGAAAGTGAATTAGGGGTTCAGCTTTTTGAAAGAGTCGGAAGAAATGTACATTTAACACCAATCGGAAAAATATTTTTAACGCATATAAAATCCGCTTTAAGAGGAGTGGATTATGCTAAGAAACAGGTCGATGAATACTTAGACCCGGAAGGCGGTTCAATAAAAATTGGCTTTCCGACAAGCTTAGCCAGTAACCTTTTGCCAACCGTTTTATCCGCATTTAAGAAAAGCTATCCAAATATCCGTTTTCAATTAAGACAGGGCTCTTACAATTTTCTAATTGAATCTGTCCGGAATAGAGAAATTGATTTAGCATTTCTTGGTCCTGTCCCCGATAATCAGCCGGACATCATTGGCAAGGTTCTATTTATGGAAAATTTCTATGCTCTTATTCCCAGTTCTCACGCCAAATCAAACGAAGAAAAAATTTCTGTCGCAGAGTTAGAAGAGGAAAATTTCGTATTGTTTCCTGAGGGGTATGTGCTTCACCAGCTCGTTATTGATGCTTGTATCCGTTCAGGGTTTACACCGAATATTCAATCCCAGGGAGAGGACTTAGATGCCATTAAAGGATTAGTTGCGGCCGGGATGGGGATTACGTTACTTCCTGAAAGTGCCTTTAATGATTTAAATACCGCTTATAGCGCCAAGGTAGCTATTGATAATCCGCCTCTCAAGCGGGCAGTCGGTATTATTATTCCAAAAAATCGCAACCTGGCGCCATCTGAACGAGTCTTTTATAATTTTATTCAGGATTATTTTGAATCTGAAGAGTAAAAAGATAGCCGTCCAGGTCTTCAAAGATGATATTTCACAAAGAAGTAACTATGCATTAAAAAAACTCGTATTCGCCCATTAGCAAATACGAGTTTTTCTAACTAAACAACTTATAATTCACGAACCATTTTTATAATCACATCCGCTGCATTCTTTGCTGCTTTTTCTAAAAATACATCGAATGAAACCGATGATTTCTTTCCGGCAATATCTGATAATGCTCGAATAATGACAAATGGCGTTTGATATTGATAGCATACCTGCGCAATTGCAGCAGCTTCCATTTCTAAAGCAAGCATTTCAGGAAAACGTTCACGGACAACAGCTGTCTGATCCTCACGCTGTATAAACGAATCACCAGTTGCAATGATACCTGTTTCCGCCTGAATACCTGATTCTAATACTACCTTACCTGCCAAATCTATCAAATCCGAAGAGGCTGTATAGACTGCAGGCATCCCCGGAACTTGTCCATAGACATAATTAAATGCTGTCGCATCCACATCATGATGCAATACGTCGGTGGAAATAACAACATCTCCAACCTCCAGATTTTCAGCAAAACCTCCAGCAGACCCGGTATTAATAATTTTATCCGGATTAAACCGTTCATGTAAGATGGTTGCAGACATGGCTGCATTTACTTTCCCGATACCGGATAGCATGAGGACAACTTTTTTCCCTTCCAGGTGACCTTGATAAAAATAAGTCTTTGCTATTTCAATTTCTTGTACATCAGTCATGCTTTGCTTCAGTAATTCAATTTCTTCATCCATTGCTCCAATAATTCCGATAGTCATTCTAATCCTCCATTATTGTCCCGCGTCAATTTAATTCAATTCTTCTACCTGAGTCGGCTGCCAGCCTTCACCGTCTACCCAATCTAGGAATACACGATAATTCTCTGAATTGCTTGAATCAGAAACGGTAGCAATTACTTTGTCAGGTCCATTATTTCCAACCCAGTGCTCTATCATACCATCTTCGCTTAAACCAGTGACCTTGGAGACTGCACTCTTAATTTCAACACGGTCTGCAGATCCATCACTAAAATCTGTATTATGCTCACCTTCCTGTTCTGTACCTATCGGATCCCAGTCACCGGTATAGGCCTCCGCAACGTCATCACCGGATGGTTCTGCAGACTCTCTGTCTTCGTAGGAATTATCTTCTTCATTTTCTTCCTCATTCTCATCTTCTTCATTGGCTGCATCATCATCTGCATTCTCGTCTTCGTCTTCATTGTCTTCTTCTCTATTTGCGTCCTCATTGTCAGATTCATTGTTATTTTCTTCATCTTCATTAGAATCCGGATCGGTTATTAAAAAGCCATTATCATCTTCTCCGCCGGCATCCCCATTATCTTCCTCTGACGTATTTTCGGATGCATCCGATTCAGTACCTTCCTCTGTTGTATCATCTCCGCCGCCAAACACCCATACCGCAAGAAAAATAACTAAGACGATTCCTGCAGCAATAGATAGAATGGTAATTGCGTTTGTATTTTTTCTTCTTTTTTCAAATTTGTTTGATCTTGTCTGACTCACCAGAGATTCCCCCTCGCTACACTATTTACTTTATACTATCCTATCGAATCCAGCGATTTTTGTCTATTCTATTTTAGCACAAAATTGCTGTTTATTTCTTGTTTAAACTTAAAGGATTAAGAGAATGTGATGAAGATAGACGCCTTATTTAAATCCTTAAAATTTCGGGTATGTAATACTATTCGTTCAGATTGTTTGGTTTTTAACGTTTTAATTAGAAAACTATTGCGTTTCCCGTTTCACAACATCGCTGCATTAATGCAGCAAGCAGGTTTATATTTTCAAACAGCATAGAAATATATAGAAGTACGAAAACTTACAGTTATGTTTAACTGTAAGTTTTCGTACTTCTAAAATATACGTTTGGACAACCTTTCTACTGGTCAAAGATAATATCTTTTTCTCAGCAGCTTCATCAAGATAAAAGCTTACGCAAACGCTTTCCAATTTTTATTCAACATTGGTTATACGGACTTCAATGTCTCCAGCTGGTGTAGCTACGGAAACTTCCTGTCCAATTTCTTGTCCTAACAGGCTTTTGGCCATTGGAGAATCATTGGAAATTTTTCCTTCGAACGGATCAGCTTCTGCACTGCCGACGATAGTATACGTTTCTTCATCCCCATCAGGCAATTCTACAAACGTAACTGATTTTCCAAGTCCAACTACATTAGGATCTTCATTATCATTCTCAATAATGACGGCATTGCGAATCATGTTTTCTACCTGGGTAATACGCTGTTCCACAAACGCTTGCTCATCTTTTGCCGCATCGTACTCCGAGTTCTCGGACAAATCTCCGAAATCACGAGCTACTTTTATTCTTTCAACGACCTCTTGGCGACGGTCCGTTTTTAAATAATGCAGTTCTTCCTCTAACTTGTCTTTCCCCTCTTGTGTCATGTAAAAGCTTTTTTCTGCAGCCATCTTCTAAACACTCCTTCTGATTTCTTTTCTATCTGGTAATAATCGCAGCTTATTCTCGAATCTGGTTTATCTAAAAGAACACAGCTGCCTATTCCAAGTATATATAAATTAATTAATAAAATTGGCTATATAGCTTATGTGCTAACTCTTCAAAATATACTAATCAATACTATGGCAGATATTACCTAAAATATCAAGAAAAATAATTATAAATTTGAATTCTTTACTAAGATATTTTCAATTTTAGATGCCATAATATCCACTGCAACATGATTTTCTCCGCCCTCTGGGATAATCAAATCTGCATACCGTTTTGACGGTTCAATAAATTGCATATGTGCCGGCCGGACCACTTGAATATACTGGTCAATGACTGAATCCAATGTTCTCCCGCGATCTTTAATGTCTCTTAATAGACGGCGGATAATTCTCAAATCAGCATCGGTATCGACAAATACTTTTATATCCATTAAATCAACGAGGTTAGCATCCTCTAAAATCAGAATTCCTTCAACGATAATGACTTCTTTGGGCTCAACATGGATTGTTTCTGTTGAACGGTTATGCACCTTATAATCATATATAGGCTTTTCAATTGATTTATATTCAAGTAATTGTTGAAGATGCTCTACTAATAAATCGTTATCAAATGCCAAGGGATGGTCATAATTTGTTTTTAATCTTTCCTCAAAAGGAAGATGCGACTGATCCTTATAATATGCATCCTGTTCAATTACCAGGATGGACGTTTCCTTAAAACGCTCATAAATAGCTCTTGTAACGGAGGTTTTTCCGCTGCCGCTTCCCCCGGCAACACCGATTACAACGGGTTTATTTTTTTCCATGCTGCTAACTCCTTACACATCTTACTTTTTATAGCTAATGGAGACACCATCATCCATCGGTATAATCGATGTATGATAATCCGGATGATTCATTAGCATCTCATTGTACGATCTTAATTTCCGTACCAGTGTTTTATATTTTTTAGGCACCTCTTCATCCGAGCAGACCATGCCCCGAAATAATACATTATCGGTAATCAATACACCTCCGGGCGTCAGCATTTTATCTGCTAAATCAAAATAAACTTGATATTGCCCTTTTGCTGCATCAATAAAAATAACATCATACTGTAATTTTTTTTCAGCTAATTCCTGCATGACTTCTGCGGCGTCTCCTAAAATAACTTCGATTTGATTATCACGTCTCTGTTCCTTGATATTCGTGATTGCTTCCTGATAACGATTGGTATCTTTTTCAATGGTAACGATATTTGCTTTTGACGCTCCTTCCAGCATACGCAATGCGGAATAACCAATCGCTGTGCCTACTTCTAAAATCTTTTCCGGCTGCTTCATCTGTAAAATAAGATTAATCATATGCATGCTGCTCCGGTTGATAATCGGCACATGATTGACTTCGGCATATTTTTCAAGAACGTCTGCAGTTCCTGAAGAAGCAGGAAGCAGATTTTCCAAGTAGCTCTCGATATCTTTTTCCATTTCATCATTTCCTTTTACATTCAACCATTATAATTGGTTCTTCACCAAAATCGATGGATGACAATGCAGCTTTATTTTTAATATTAACAACCGCTGTGGAGGGTCATGCCAGGGTGAGTAATCGCAACCCTTGGAAAAACACGCCCCTTTCCTGACGGCTAAAAAAGAAAACGGAAAATGGAGAAGCTCTCCATTAGTCCGTTTAAGAGTGAGCACTTTTGGAACACACTTTAATTAATATATTCTTCCCGGTTTTCTACATGTTCATCAAATGTTTCAGCAAAGTGAATATTACCATCTTCATCATGTAAGAAATACAGATAATCGGAATCTTCCGGTGAGATTACTGCTCTAAGGGAGTTTTCCGCAAAATTCGATATCGGGCCTATTGGCAGTCCATCCACCAAATAGGTGTTGTAAGGTGATTCGGTTTCTAAATCATCAAAGGTGACCACTGCTTGATGTTCTCCTTTTGCATACAATACCGTTGGATCTGTCTGCAGCTGGATATCCTCATCCAAACGATTCTGGAATACGCCGGCAATTTGAGCGCGCTCCTCTTCATGAGCAGTTTCTTTTTCCACTACGGACGCAAAGGTTATTGCTTCGTGTGGAGTAAAACCTCGATCTGCAATCTCTCCTTCATATTGCTGGAAGATAGAGTTTGTTTGTTCGATCATACGATCTATTATCGATTCAATGGATGGTTCTTCTTCATAAAACTCATAGGTGGAAGCAAACATATAACCTTCTAAAGGAGTACGAATATCTTCATCCAGAATATCCTCCGTCAATAAGGAAGGGTATTTCTCCATTAATTCATCAATAAAATCAGGATCATTGGCAACCTCCAGGAAATCTTCCTCCGAAAAAGAAAGCTGCTCACTATATATTTCAGCAATTTGGTCTACAGTCAATCCTTCAGGAATTGTAATCGTATGGACCGCATCGACAATAATTCTTCCATGCTGCAGCGATTCAATAATTTCATCCATGCTCATGGCTGTATTGAATGTATAATTCCCAGCTTGAAATTCGTTCACATTATTAAATTTTGTATAAAAACGAAATACACGTGCATCCTTGATAATTCCGTTTTCTTCAAGTATCCCGGCTATCGTTGAACTGGAAGAGCCAATCGGGATTTCCACTTCTACCGGAGTTGAATTTTCTTCATCAATAGGCTGCAGTGCTGAATGAATATATAAATAACCTGAAATCCCGCCGATTATTAAGATGAGCGTAAAACAAACAATAATAATTGCGACAATCTTTCTTACTTTAGAAGCATCTTTTGCTCTTTGTATAAGATTCTTTTGGAATCCATTATGCTTGTCATCTTTTGACACTCTGTGTCCCCCTTTCATCCGCTTCATTATACTAAATTCATATAAAATTATCCAATATTCCTGTTATTTTATTTCATCCTTCTACATCTTAAACAAAAAGATTCATTTTCAACAGGAATTTTGAAAAAACATATATGTCAGCAGGTGTGAAAGGGGATGAGAAGCAGCAATTACACGGGAAAAGAAAGCTGATGTCACAAAATGTGAATGTCAGCTTTCTTTTATCTCTTTACTCTTCTTCTTCAGCTAATGTGTTTAACATTTCTTCTACCATGCTCCACTCTTCATCGGAATCAATCGGGTACAGAGTAAAATCTTCATTCTCCTGTTCTTCGTAACGGAATGCGTAAACCTCTACCTCTTCATCCTCTGCTTGTTCAGCAGGCACGACAGCTATATAAGATTGTTCTGTTTCATCCACATCAAAGGTGAATAGCACTTCAAACAAATGCTCGTCCCCATTTTCGTCGGGGATAATAATGCGTTCCTTTTCTTCCAATGTCATTATATAATGCCTCCTTTTGAATCTAGATAACCCTGCAAAATCATTGTAGCTGCCATCTTATCAATTACTTTTTTTCTTTTCTTGCGGCTTATGTCCGCTTCCAGCAGTACACGTTCCGCTGCCATCGTGGTTAAACGCTCGTCCCATAATACCACAGGCAATTCATACTTTTCCTTTACATACGCAGCATAGCGCTCGGACGCCTCGCCTCTTTCGCCAATCGTGCCGTTCATATTTTTAGGGAGTCCGATTACAATCAGAGATGCTTCATTTTCCTCAATCAGACCCTTTAGTTCTTCATCTGCAGATTCAAATTCATTCTCATTCCAATAAATAGTGGTTAACCCTTGCGCTGTCCAGCCAAGAGCATCACTTACGGCAACACCTATTGTTTTTGAACCCACGTCTAAACCTATCGCTTTCATGAATTCTCCTTATTCTGTTCTAGATAAAACTTTACAAGTTCTTCAATAACTTCATCCCGTTCAACTTTACGTATCAAATTACGCGCATCATTATATCTAGGAATGTATGCAGGATCACCTGACAATAGGTATCCAACAATCTGATTGATCGGATTATATCCTTTTTCCTGTAATGATTCATGAACAGTCATTAAAATCTTTTTAATATCCTGGTCAAATGGTTCTTCGGAAAAGTTGAATTTCATTGTTTTATCAATTGAACTCATAATGACACCTCGTCCTTCATTAACCTTCTTCTTCTATTTTAACATGTTTATCTCTATCATTATACTTATTAACGAGAAAACATACAACCAAGGATTAAGCATTTGTCACGTCTGTTACATAAGTTAAAGCACTTTGTAATGCTTCTGTAACTTTAGATGGGTCTTTTCCCCCAGCCTGTGCCATATCCGGACGGCCACCGCCGCCGCCGCCGCAAATTGCAGCTGCCTGCTTCACCAAGTTTCCAGCATGGAGATTTTGTTTCATCAGGTCTTTTGTCACTCCTGCAATAAGCTGTACTTTATTATTATTGACAGCTGCGAGAAGAATTACACCTGATTCTATTTTTTGTTTTAATTCATCTCCCATCGAACGCAATTGATTCATATCTTTCACGTCGACTTGTTTAGCTAGTACTTTTACATTATTTACCTCTTTTATTTCATCTAAGATAGAGGATGCTTCCAGATTAGATAGTTTAGCCTGCAGTGAATCTACCTGTTTTTGTGTTTCTTTTAATTCCGATTGTAAAGCCGTCACTTTTTGCGGAATCTGCTCGTCTTTGGCTTTCAATAATGCGCCTGACTGCTTCAGCAATTCAATTTTATTATTTAAATAGCTGTAAGCTTCTTTGCTTGTAACAGCCTCAATTCTTCTTGTACCTGCACCTATCCCGCTTTCTGATACGATTTTAAACAAGCCTATCTCAGCGGTATTGCTCACATGGCACCCGCCGCACAACTCAATACTGTAATCATTGATTTGGACAACACGGACGACATCGCCATATTTTTCACCGAATAATGCCATTGCCCCCATCGCTTTTGCTTCTTCAATTTCTTTTGTTTCAATCACGACCGGAATCGATTCCCATATTTTTTGATTCACTATTTTTTCGATTTCTTCCAGCTCTTCGTCCGTTACACTGCTGAAATGAGAAAAATCAAAGCGGAGACGATTAGTTCCGTTCAATGAACCTGCCTGGTTAACATGGGAGCCCAAAACATCTTTTAAAGCCTGATGAAGTAAATGTGTTGCCGTGTGGTTTTTAATGACATCATTCCGAAATGCACGGTCAACAACTGCTTCTACTTGTTCAGCAATCTGTAATATGCCTTCTTTTACTTCTACACGGTGAATATGCTGCCCATTTGGAGATTTTTGTACATCGGTTACAACCGCATAGGAATGATCTGTTTGAATGAAGCCAATATCAGCAACTTGTCCGCCGCTTTCCGCATAAAATGGTGTTTCCTTCAGCAGGATATATGCTTCTTGGCCTGCTTCTGCAGATTCTGTTGTTTCTTTGCCCTGAATGATTGCTTGAATGACCGTTTCTTTTTCTAATAAAGAATATCCTACAAATTTACTTTCTACATCTATCGTTGAAAAAACAGTGTCTTGAACCTGCATGGAGTCCACTTTTTGACGTGCATTTCTTGCTCTTTCACGCTGCAGCTTCATTTCATTATCAAAGCCTTCTTGATTCACAGTAAATCCAAGTTTTTCTACATATTCTTCTGTTAATTCCTTTGGAAAACCGTACGTATCATATAAACGGAATACTTCTTCTCCAGGAAATACATTACTTCCTTTTTCTTTTTCCGACTCAATGAGCTTGGTTAAGATTTCTAACCCATCATTCAACGTTTCATGGAAGCGCTCCTCTTCCACTTTAATTATTTTTTGAATGTAGTCTGTTTCCTTCACAACCTCCGGATAGAAATCCTTCATAATTTCAGCTACGACTGGAACAAGACGGTACATAAAGGCTTCATGGATGTTAAGATCCTTCGCAAAACGGATAGCACGGCGAATCAGTCTGCGCAGGACATAGCCTCTGCCTTCATTCGATGGCATGGCTCCATCACCAATGGCAAAGCTGACTGTACGAATATGATCAGCAATTACTTTAAATGCCGTATCCGCTGCATCGTCTTTCCCATATTTGCTGTCTGCAATCAGTTCCGTTGCCTGGATGATTGGCATAAATAAATCTGTTTCGTAGTTTGTAGGCACTTCTTGAATAATGGAGGTTAACCGCTCCAGCCCCATTCCTGTATCAATGTTTTTCTTTGGCAGAGGGGTGTACGTATCGTCTGGATTATGGTTAAATTGCGAAAACACGAGATTCCAAACCTCTAAATACCTGCTGTTTTCTCCCCCCGGATACAGCTCCGGATCAGCCGGGTCATTTCCATAGCTTTCGCCTCTATCATAAAAAATCTCGGTATTCGGTCCGCTTGGTCCTTCTCCAATATCCCAGAAGTTTTCCTCTAATCGGATGATCCGCTCTTTTGGCAGACCAATTTTTTGCAGCCAAAGATCATACGCTTCATCATCTTCCGGGTGAACCGTGACAGATAATTTTTCCGGGTCAAAACCAATCCATTTCTCATCTGTCAAAAACTCCCATGCCCATTCAATCGCTTCTTCTTTAAAATAATCACCGATGGAGAAGTTTCCTAGCATCTCAAAAAACGTATGGTGACGCGCTGTAAAACCGACATTTTCAATATCATTTGTACGTATTGCTTTTTGTGCATTCACAATCCTTGGATTATCCGGGATAATCCGGCCGTCAAAATATTTTTTTAATGTTGCCACCCCGCTATTAATCCAGAGAAGTGTAGGGTCTTCATGCGGTACTAATGAAGCACTTGGTTCAACCTGATGCCCTTTCTCTTTAAAAAAATCAATAAACATTTGCCGAATTTCTGCGGAACTCAAAAATTTCATTATCGTTTTCCCTCCTTTTTTTATCAAACAAAAAATCTCCTCTCTGCATCATTGCAGGGACGAGATTTCGCGGTACCACCCTTATTATGAACAATCCATGTTCATCACTTTCATCATTATAACGGTATGATACCGACGGGGATTAGCCGTACTCCAGTGTAGCTTTCCATAACAATATAATTAGGATTCCTTTCAGCCGGGGGAGTCCCTCTCTTGAAATATCATGTCATGTACTTAATACCTTCAACGTGTTCTACATGATTGAAAATGACAGTTTTTTATCATTTCCTATTGTTTGTATGATTATAGCGTTATTATAGTGATTTTTCCGCTGTATGTCAATTTTTCGCCTTTAAAAAAATATATAGTGAAATACTTATTTTAATTCAACCGGCTTTTGACATTTGATACTGCTGAATCAATACTTTCAACATAGTAAAAACAGGAACAGAAATAACCATACCGATGACGCCAGCCAGTTGGCCGCCCAATAATAAGGCGAAGATAATCCCGATTGGATGAATCTTTACTGTTTTCCCCATTATATACGGCGATAATAGATTGCTTTCAATCAATTGGATGATAAAGATAATTACGATAACGAATAACGCTTTTTCCGGTTCCACCATATAAGCAACAGTTACAACCGGGATGGCACCGAGGATCGGACCAAAATAAGGAATGATGTTGACGATTGCCAGAATGATACCAAGCAATAAAGCATAAGGTAAATCTAACCACATCCAGCTCAGAGTGGAAATAACACCAACAGCTGCACTGATAATAAACTGTCCCCGGATATAACCGCCAAGTCCTTTTCCAATTTCCCGGCATACATTTCCTGTATCGCTTCGATATTTATATGGGATAAGTCGAAATAGAAAAGATTTGATAAATGGATAATCCTTTAAGAAATAAAAGACAAGGACCGGGATAATCGTTAAGAGAATAACCGCATCCATCATTCCATTAAAACCGCCGATGATTTTCCCTGAAAAGTTGTTCATCGCATTCTCTAGGGATTGAATAAACATATCCATCCGGTCATGTACGGTCTCCGGTAAAAAAGCAGTAGAGGTATATACCTTATTTAACCCGTCTTGGTACAGCGCGATAAATTCTGGAAAGTTACGGCTCATTTCCTTCACTTGTTCAACGATTAATGGATACGCGCGATATATTGCGTAGCCGGCACCTCCAAAAAAAAGCAGATATATAACTAATATTGCGATTCCGCGGTGGATCCGGTACCGATGCAGCCACTCAATCAATGGGTGCAGCAAGAAAGCCAAAATTCCTGCAATCAAAAATGGAAGCACCAGCTTAAAGACAAAAGAAAAAAATGCCGCATAATATGGTTTGGTGATAGCTAAAAAATATAAAAGAATAAAAGAAAGGATAGCAATCACAAGAAAATAAACGACTTGTTTTGCTTTTATTTTTTTCCACATAATAATCACTCCCAGTCCATGGTAGTGTAACCAACAGACTGGGAGTTTATAATAGGATGTTCAAAAAGTTACTAAATGATAAGCGGCGAACTTTTTCTTTTTAGCTGACGTGGTTTTTCCGATGGGGCTGGGACTGCGGTTACTCGCCCCGCCGAAAACCATTGCCCGCTTTAGAAACCCATATTATAATAATCTTCTCTCTTCTTTTGAAAATAAGTCATCTAATGAACTGAGTGTCCCGTCCGCTTCGACCTGGTGGATGTGTAATTCCTTTCCAGACACCGTCAATTCAATTGAGCAAACCCAGCAATAATAGCTTGTGGGACTTAATTTTCCTATTTGTTTTTCCCGGCAATTTGGACATACTAGCATACATCTTCATCCTTTTTCTGCTTCTATCAGTCCAAGTATTGCCCTAAATAAAATTTTTTATACATTTAATCCATAAAATCGTAAGGAGACAGTTCTTCCTCCGGGATATCCTCTATCGTTTCATATTCCTTCTTCTCTGCTTTTTGATTCGCTAATTGAATGTGCAGCATTTCCTGCAGTGAAGTATATCTGCGATTCGTATCTTCCGTTTGCACACCTTTGATAAAAGCCTCTTTTTCACCGCAAATAATCAATGACTCTTTTCCTCTTGTAATTGCTGTATATAAGAGATTTTTTCGCAGCATGCGATGATGTGAGTAGACAACAGGAAGAATCACAATCGGGAATTCACTCCCCTGTGATTTATGAATGGAAATACAAAACGCATGAGTAAAGTTATTATAATCTTTTCGAATGAAAACAACTTCTTTATCTTCAAATGCAATTACAATCTGTTCTTCATTCTCTGCATTTTCTTCCGGTTTAAACATGGCGACAATCTCTCCAATGTCCCCATTGTATATACCATCCTCAGGCTGATTGATTAACTGTATTACACGGTCGCCGACACGATAAACTACATCCTGAAATGCAATCTCCCGTTTTTTCTCGCCGGGAGGATTAATCAATTGCTGCAATGCTTCATTTATTGCATGAATGCCAGCTTGCGAACGATACATGGGAGACAGCACCTGAATAGAAGAAGAATCAATTCCTTTTTTTTGTGCTTTATCAATAATAGATGTCAACACATCGGTCATCTGATAATCATGGCAGGAAATAAAACTGAAATCACGCGCATTCTCCAACGAACTTTTATCACAATTGGTGTTTTTAATTTGATGAGCCAGCTGAATAATTTTAGAGCCCTCTTTTTGACGATATACATCCGTTAATGAAATAACCGGCAATACCTCACTTTTCATCAAATCGGTTAAAACCTGGCCCGGCCCCACCGACGGAAGCTGATCTTCATCTCCAACCAGAATAATCTGCATCGTATCGGGAATAGCTTTAAATAAATGATTGGCTAACCAGGTATCAACCATAGAAAATTCATCAACAATCAGCAGCTTTCCGGATAATGGTTCATGCTCATCTTTTTCAAAGCTGCCCATTCCGTTCCAGCCAAGTAATCGATGGATGGTAACAGCCGGCAAACCAGTTGATTCAGACATTCGTTTGGCTGCCCGGCCGGTAGGAGCTGTTAATATAAACGGAAAATTATCTTTCTTTTGATAATCCGATAGATTTAAAGAAAGCTCGTGGATTTGGGCAAAAGCTTGAATAATTCCGGTAATTACCGTTGTTTTCCCCGTTCCAGGTCCGCCTGTTAAAATCATAATTTTTGAGTGGATAGCCTGAACAATGGCATCAAATTGTTCTTTACCATAGCTTAATGACTCTTCTTCTTCAATCTCACCCGTTATTTTCAAAAGCTCCGCTAAAGGCACTTCATCCTCTATCGGTTTGGTAAGAATTTTTTTCAGACTGGCAGTAAAGTTATCCTCTGCATAATATAACGAAGGCAGATAAACACGTTCATCAATGACAATAATCTTTTTCTCTGTATTTAACTGCATGATAACATCAGAAACAGAGCCTTGGTCTGGATTAGGCAGATGAAGTAAATAAATAACCTCCTGCATACATTTTTCAAACGGAAGGTACACATGACCTGCCTGCATGCTTTGCTGCAGAATATAAATGACACCTGCACCAATACGGCTTTCATGTGTATGTGAAATCCCTTGTCCAGAAGCTATTTGATCTGCCATTTTGAACCCAAATCCTTCAATATCAAAAACATATTGATACGGATCTTTTTTCAGAATCTCTAATGCTTCATCTCGATAAGTCTGATAAATGACCTGAGCCATTTTCAGACCAATTCCGTACTCTGATAATTTAACAGCAACCCGTTCAAATCCTTGATTTTCCCGGAGACGCTCAGCCAGCTTTTTTCCTGTTTCCTTGGATACGCCGGAAACGCCGTCTAAAACAGAGGAATCATCCATAATTTTAGACACAGCATTCTCTCCAAGCTTTTCTACAATTTTTAAGGCACTCTTTTTTCCAACGCCGTAAAATAAATCACTGGATAAATATTGGACAAGCCCATCCTTTGTGGTCGGCAGAATGGTCTCATAGGATTGTACTTTTAATTGTGAACCATAGCGGGGATGCTTTTCCATCACTCCATAAAAACAATAGGCAGTCTGATCCTGGAGCTGATCAAAATACCCCTTCACAATGATTTCTTTATCTTGATAATCAAGGTTTGTTTTTGTTATTTTAATTCGGACGATAGAGAAATGTTCTGCCTCATTGCGAAAAATTGTATTGATGACGCTCCCTGTTACAAAAGGCAGTGCTTCCTTTGTTTCTATCTGGTTTCCCATGATGATTACCCCTTATTTATCCTCAAATTGCTCCATATACTGTAATGCAATTTTCTTTCCATTTGCAGCTAAGACATGATCTGACTGCAATTCCAGTGCTTTTTCAAAGTGATGCAAAGCTTCCTTTGTCTTCTCATGGAATAAGGCAATCACGCCCAGATTATAATAAGCATCGCTATGTTCTTTATTTAATTCAAGCACTTTTTCAAATGTCTTTTGCGCTTCCTCCAGCAGTTCGCCCTGCGCCAGAGACAGACCATATTGGAACAGAAAGCTTTCATCCTGTGAATCTAGTTCTGTTGCCCGCAGTAAATATGGTAAAGATAACTTCCACTGTTCCTGATTCCGGAAGCACATCCCGAGCATAAAGTAAGCATCCGCTTCCTCCAGCCCCTGCTCAATTGCCTTTAGAAAGTTTTGCGAAGCTTTCTGGTAATCTTCCTGGTCAAAATAAAGGTTACCCAAACCATAATATGCGGTTGCGGCCTTTTCATCCAGCTCAACAGCCCGCTTAAAAAAGCGTTCTGCCCTTTCTGACTCATTCAGCTGCATTAAAAGATTGCCGAAATTAATATAACCCAATGGATCGTTTGGAGATTCTTCAATGATTTCGTTAAACAGCTGTGCTGCTTCTTCATATTTTTTTTCATTTAATAGTGTAATTGCCTGCTGATTTTTATCCATATACTAACCATCCTACTAACCAACATATTGTAATGCTTTATTATCTTTGATAATTTCATCGATTGTTCCGCCGCCGAGACAAACATCACCTTGATAAAATACCACAGCTTGTCCTGGTGTAATTGCCCGCTGGCTCTCTTTAAATGCGACATACGCTTTATCATCTTTCACTGTCACAGTTACTTCTGAATCTTTTTGACGATACCGGAATTTCGCTGTGCAAGTAAATGTTTCTTCTATTTGATCCGGCTGTATCCAGTTAATATCCGTTGCTACGAGTGAATCCGAATATAGATAGTCATTATGATAGCCTTGTGCAACATATAAATAATTATCTTTTAAATTTTTCCCCACAACAAACCAAGGATCTCCAGAACCGCCGATGCCAAGCCCCTGACGCTGACCGATTGTATAGTACATTAACCCATCATGATTTCCTTTTTCAATCCCGTCCAACGTCATCATTTTTCCTGGCTGTGCCGGCAAATATTCACTTAAAAAGGTTTTAAAATTTCGTTCTCCAATAAAACAGATGCCGGTAGAGTCTTTCTTCGCTGCCGTTACCAAACCATAATCAGCTGCAATTTTGCGGACCTCCGGCTTTGGCAGATGCCCTAACGGAAACATGACTTTTTCTAATACATCTGAGCTGAGTTGATTTAAGAAATAAGTTTGATCCTTATTGTCATCCGCCCCGCGCAGCATTTGAATACTGCCATTTTCATCTCTTGCCACCTGCGCATAATGTCCGGTAGCTAGATAATCTGCCCCTAAAGAAAGCGCATGGTCAAGAAATGCTTTGAACTTGATTTCTTTATTACACATCACATCCGGATTTGGCGTTCTTCCCGCTTTATATTCATCCAGAAAATAGGTGAATACCTTATCCCAGTATTGTTTTTCAAAATTGACTGAGTAATAGGGTATATCTAATTGATTACAGACCCGGACAACATCATCAAAGTCTTCTGTCGCGGTACAGACTCCAAATTCATCTGTATCATCCCAGTTTTTCATAAAGATCCCTACAACATCATATCCTTGTTCTTTTAATAGTAGTGCTGCAACGGAAGAGTCGACACCGCCGCTCATACCAACAACAACACGTGTATTTTTATTCTCTTTCATTTCCGCCCCTCCTTTAGCTTGTTAATCGTTTTACGATCCCTGCGATTCTTTCTGCCGCTTCCTTTACATTTTCTTCTGTATTTGCCAGCCCAAAACTGAATCGAATTGAATTTGTCGTAACCGGACTTTCTGAACCAAACATGGCAGACAATACATGAGAAGGCTCAACGCTTCCGGCTGTACACGCACTTCCACTTGAAGCCGCAACACCGCTCAAATCAAAATTGGCAAGCAGTGCTTCTACATTCGCCCCTGGAAAACGGACATTGATTATCGTGGAGACGGTCTTCTCCGGATCTCCATTGATACCAAAATCAATGCCGGCTTCTGTAAAGGTATCTATTAAAATTTGTTTATATTTCTCATATTGTTGATTTCTTGAAGCTTTCGTTTCCATTACAATATTCGATGCCAGTTCAAAACCGACTGCCGCCGGAATGTTTTCTGTACCAGGACGACGTTTCCGCTCCTGTTCCCCGCCAAATTGAATCGGACTCATAGCTACTTTTTCATTTGCATATAAAAAGCCAATCCCTTTAGGACCGCCGATTTTATGTGCAGTTGCTGTCAGTAAATCAATGTTTTGTGCATGCACATCAATATCCAGCAAACCGTAAGCCTGCACAGCATCCGTATGAAAATAAGCCTGATGCTCCTTTAGCAATTCTCCAATCTCACTGATAGGCTGAATAACACCTGTCTCATTGTTTACATACATAATAGAAACTAAAATCGTATCATCCGTTAAAGCTGCTTCAACATCTTGCATCGAGACCAGCCCTTTTTCATCAACAGGTAAATAGGTTACACGGAAGCCTTGTTTCTCTAACTTTTCAGCTGTATGCAAAGCAGCATGATGTTCCTGAATGGAAGTGATAATATGGTTCCCTTTATTCCGGTTTGCTTCTGCAACGCCTGCGAGCGCCATATTATCCGCCTCTGTTCCGCCGCTTGTAAATATAAGTTCCTTTTCATTTGCACCAATAGATGCTGCCAGAGCCTGCCTTGAAGCATCCAGCTGCTGCCTTGCCTTCCGTCCAAAAGAATGAACGCTTGATGCATTGCCAATGATTTCTTCATATACAGGAATCATTGCATCCGCAACTCCTCTTGCCATAGGAGAAGTAGCGGCATGGTCTAAATATATTGCTTCCATGAGTCAAAATCCTTTCCAGCCCTTAAATATAAAACATATATGCCTCTGCAGGTCCTTCATCACTTTCATCATAATTTGCCAAATCTTCCAGAGTCGTTTTTTCTAATACATCTTTTACCGCATCTCTGATTTGCAGCCATAAGGATGCCTGTGCCGGCTTCTCATTTTCCATGCCTTCCACAATGGTTAACGGACCTTCCAACACCCGAATCACATCACCGGCTTTAATTTCCTCCGGTTTTTTAGCAAGCTGGTATCCTCCATATGCACCGCGTATACTTTTAATTAATCCAGCATTTCTTAATGGAGAAGCTAGCTGCTCTAAATAATGTTCTGACAGATCATTATCCTTTGCAATAACCTTTAGGGAAATCGGCCCGTTCTCTTCGTTTTTTGCCAAATCTATCATTATTGTCAGTCCGTATCTTCCTTTAGTTGAAATTTTCATCATTTACACCTCAATTTTTTTAACTATCTTCTGTCATTTATATAATGTACTATAATAAGTTGTTACAAAGGGAAACCTCATACAGTCCGGTTTCACTTTACCTTTTCTAATAAACAGGACTGCAGCTGCCGCCCCGCTGAAAAACTTTAGCAAGTAAAGTTCCATCAAGTTATGAAACGTACTCAAACTTCCTTTTTAATCCCTGAAGTATAAAGGTCTTCAAGCGGACGAATATTAGCTGAAAGATTCTATTCAAACCTATTCTTTCATTATACCAACTTTTAATTCCACCTATACAAATTTGATTATTTATATTATCAATACCTATTATAGCATGACTGCTAACCTCTTGCATTTCTTCTATATTCGCTTTAAGCTAATAGAATACGATACCTAAACAGATGAAGGAAGTTATGTCATGTATAAACAGCCACTCGCATTTCGAATGCGACCAAAAAACATAGATGATATTATAGGACAAGAACACCTGGTAGGTCAAGGGAAAATAATTGATCGGATGGTAAAAGCTAACCAGCTTTCTTCCATGATTTTATTCGGCCCTCCCGGAACAGGAAAAACATCCATGGCATTTGCCCTTGCAGAAACAATCGGACTTCCCTCCAAAACCTTAAATGCCGTTACAGATAAAAAGAAGGATATGGAAATTGTTGTCGAGCAGGCTAAAATGCAAGGTCAAACAGTTCTTATCTTAGATGAAGTACATCGTCTGGATAAAGCAAAACAGGATTTTTTACTGCCGCATTTAGAGAATAATTTACTGACCTTGATAGGCTGTACAACCAGCAATCCGTACCATTCCATCAACCCGGCAATCCGGAGCCGCTGTCATTTATTTGAATTACGCGGGTTAACGCTGGACAATGTTAAAACGGCACTGCAGCGCGCTGTCCGGGATACATCGAACGGATACGGAGATAAAGCGATTCATATCCATGAAGATGCTATAGAACATTTTGCCATCTCAGCAAATGGGGACTTGAGATCAGCTTTAAATGGCCTGGAACTGGCGGTCAGCTCTACCCCGCCGGACGCAGAGGGGCAAATCGAGATAACACTGGAAATTGCGGAAGAATGTATGCAGAAAAAAAGCTTTTCTCACGATAAAGACGGAGATGCTCATTACGATGTTTTAAGTGCTTTTCAAAAATCAATCCGCGGAAGCGACGTGGATGCAGCGCTTCATTATTTAGGACGTCTGATTGAAGCCGGCGACTTAGACAGTATTGCCAGAAGGCTGATTGTCATTGCATATGAAGACGTAGGTCTGGCAAGTCCGCAGGCTGGCCCGCGCGCCATTGCTGCTGTTCAAGCAGCTGAACGGATCGGCTTTCCGGAAGCGCGGATTCCTTTAGCTAATATTATTGTGGAATTAGCCCTTTCTCCCAAATCAAATACAGCCTATAAAGCTTTGGACGCAGCCTTGGAGGATATTCGCAAAGGCAACAGCGGTGATATTCCAGCACATTTAAAGGATGCACATTATTCAGGAGCAACTAAGCTTGGCAGAGGAGCAGATTATAAATACCCGCATAATTACCCGGGGGCATGGATCAAACAGCAATATTTACCTGACACCATTAAAAATCGAAACTACTATACACCCAAAGACACAGGAAAATTTGAGACTGCATTAAAACAAGTATATGAACGAATTAACAAAAATTAGATAAAGTGACCTTTTTCCGCCCATATACATCCATTTTAGACCTGATGTGTATGGGCTTTTTTGCACTCTCCACTCTCTTTAAAGAACAGGAGGCTTCATTTTATCAAACTTTTGAACTCACACTATAATTTTAAAGCAATGTATAATTTTAAACTCCTCTGGAAAGAATAGAGATTACTATAATCTTTCTAGTACGTTAGGAAATCTCACTTTTTAACGTGCAGGTGTAAGAAAAACTGTATATTCATTAAACGATAAAGGATGACAGATTTTCTACGTATTTTCATAATTATGAGGAGTGAATAACATGGTAAAAGTAAGACAAGACGCTTGGTCTCATGAAGATGATTTGCTGTTGGCAGAAACTGTCTTGCGGCATATTCGTGAGGGCAGCACCCAATTGAACGCTTTTGAAGAAGTGGGAGATCATTTAAACCGTACTTCAGCAGCTTGTGGATTCAGATGGAATGCAGAAGTGCGTAATAAATACGAAAATGCAATTGATTTAGCAAAAAGACAAAGAAAAGAAAGAAAAAGAGCTTTAAACAAAACCATTCAGGCTGTTCCCAAAGCAGAGCCTGTTGAAAGCGCAGAAAATATCCCGCCACTGGAGACTTCCGTGGAGGTGCCGGCCGTACAAACAAGTGCTGAACCGGTTGCAGCATTTAATTTAGATACTGTTATTAAGTATTTAAAATCACTAAAAAAAGAATTATATACTTCCAATCAATCGAGATCGTCGATGCAATCGTTAGAGAGTGAGAATCAATCCTTGCAGACAAAAGTCGAAGAATTAAAAAAGAAATTAGCAGATACGGAACAACAGCTGCAAGCGATGAAAGAAGATTATCAGACATTTATCCAGATTATGGATCGCGCCCGTAAGATGACAGTTTTTGAGGATACCAATCTTGTGAATTCTCCTTCCTTCCGTATGGATAAAAACGGAAATCTTGAACAGATTGCACAAGGCTCTAACTAGTTTGAATCAGACATATATATTGGAATGATGGAGGGAGTCGGAATTCCTTTTTTCAATATACAAAAATACTGCACAAAAAATGTGCAGTATTTTTGCGTAATCCCGATAGTGCCGTCAAACAATAAAGTTTTGATCCCGCTTTTGGCAGGTGGGTGTCCTGCTTTAAAGGTTTTATGCTTCCTGCTTGAGGCATGCATGCACTTTAAAGACCAATCGGACTCCCTAACTTATAGGTGTTCGGTCAAAATACCAATTGTTAACGAACACATCAGGATGATTAACGTTTTATTTGAATTAATCTTAGCATACATTGATTCAAAGTTCAAATATATGAAAGTCTATTTTTTATTTAAATAATTCCTTGTTCTGCCATAGCATCTGCTACTTTCAAGAAGCCTGCAATATTAGCCCCTGCAACAAGATTTCCTGATTTACCATATTCATTTGCGGCTTGGATGCTATTATGATAAATATCATGCATAATGCCTTGCAGCTTTTCATCGACTTTTTCAAAGCTCCAGGCGACGCGGCTGCTATTTTGCGCCATTTCCAGAGCTGATACTGCTACACCGCCTGCGTTTGCAGCTTTCGCTGGGGCGAATAAAACATTATTTCCCTGGAATTGGTTAATTGCATCTAAGGATGATGGCATGTTAGCACCTTCACCTACTGCAATAACACCATTTTTGATTAATGCTTTTGCTGCAGTTTCGTCGATTTCATTTTGTGTCGCACAAGGTAAAGCAATCTCACATGGAATCTCCCAAACGGATCCGCCGGCAACGTATTCTGCATTTGGATAAGTTTCTAAGTATACATTAATACGCTCTCTGTCTACCTCTTTGATTTTCTTTACAAGTTCCACATCGATGCCGTTCTTATCATAGACATATCCATTAGAGTCACTGCAGGCAACAACTTTTGCCCCAAATTCAGCTGCCTTCTCCATGGCATAAATCGATACATTTCCTGAACCGGATACAATAACTGTTTTTCCAGAAAAGTCCTGCCCATTATCTTTAAGCATTTCCTGTACAAAGTAAACTGTACCGTAACCAGTTGCTTCCTTACGTGCCAAGCTGCCTCCAAAACCTAAGCTTTTTCCTGTTAGAACGCCTGGTTCTACAGCGCCTTTGATTTTCTTATATTGCCCGTAAAGGTAGCCAATCTCTCTGGCGCCCACACCAATATCTCCTGCAGGCACGTCTGTATCCTGTCCGATATGTCTAGCTAATTCTGACATAAAACTCTGACAAAATCGCATAATTTCTAAGTCTGATTTTCCTTTTGGATCAAAATCTGATCCACCTTTTCCTCCGCCGATAGGCTGCCCTGTCAAAGAATTTTTAAAGATTTGTTCAAAGCCTAAAAATTTAATAATACTTGTGTTTACTGTTGGATGAAAACGAAGCCCGCCTTTATAAGGTCCGATTGCACTGCTGAATTGAACACGATATCCGCGGTTTACCTGAACCCGGCCTTCATCATCCACCCAGGGTACACGGAAGGCAATCAAGCGCTCTGGTTCTACAATTCTCTCTAAAATGCCTAATTCCATATATTTAGGATGCTTCTCAAAAACGCCTTCTAAAGATTCGACAATTTCTTCTACTGCTTGCAAAAATTCTGTCTCGTGGCTGTTTCTATTCTTTAGTTCCTCATAGACTCCCTGCACGTACTCTTTTGCTGTTCTGTTTTGATATTGTAATTTATTTTCCATGGCTTCTATCATTCATCTCCTTTATTTATTTCAACCGATTCCTCAACTAGAAGGTTTTTATATTTTATATGAAAAACCAAATAAACACAAGATTCTTGAGGATTTGTTGCTTTTAATTCACATTTTTCAGCAAATATTCCTGAAATGATATGCACGATATTTTAAATACCGTGCATATTCTACTATTTCTATTCTTTCATTTCATGATTTGACAATGCAATTGACAATTCCTGCAATTGATCTCCGCTCACTTCACTCGGAGCTTCTGTCATCAAGTCAGATGCAGACGCTGTTTTAGGGAATAGAATCGTATCACGCAGATTCGAGCGTCCTGCCAGAAGCATAATGATACGGTCCAGACCAAGCGCAACTCCTCCATGAGGAGGCGCACCATATTCTAGTGCATCCAGCAAGAAACCAAACTGTTCTCTTGCTTCTTCTTCTGTGAATCCCAGCGCTTTAAACATCTGGTTTTGAAGTTCCGTTTGGTGAATACGAATGGACCCGCCGCCAAGCTCATATCCATTTAATACCAAGTCATATGCATTTGCCCGAACATTGATTGGATCAGTCAATAATTTTTCCTTATCCGCTTCAATTGGGGATGTAAATGGATGGTGTGCTGCAAAATAACGGCCCAGTTCCTCATCATATTCAAATAATGGCCAATCTGTTACCCATAAGAAATGAAACGCTTCTTCATCAATTAACCCTAAGTCTTTTCCAAGCTTTAAGCGTAAAGCGCCTAAACTATCGTAGACAACAGCTGATTTATCAGCTACAAATAACAGCAAATCTCCACTGCTTGCATTGGCTTTATCTACAATCGCTGTTTTTTCATCATCTGACAAGAATTTGCTGATTGGGCCTTTCACTTCTTCTTCCTCTACTTTCAGCCAAGCTAAGCCTTTTGCACCATAAATATTGACAAACTCTGTTAATTTATCAATATCCTTTCTAGAATAGCCGGCAGCAGCACCTTCCACATTTAATAAGGCTACTTTACCGCCATTCTCTACCGCCTGTTTAAATACTTTAAACCCAGAATCAGCTACGATATCAGATACATGGATTAACTCTAACCCAAAGCGGGTATCCGGCTTATCCGATCCATAACGGTCCATTGCTTCATCATAAGGCATCCGCTGTAAAGGTAATTGAATATCGACGCCCTTTACTTCTTTAACAACCTCTTTCATCATTTCTTCCGTCATTGTCATAATTTCATCACTTGTTAAAAAGGAAGTTTCAATATCAACCTGTGTAAATTCCGGCTGACGGTCCGCCCTCAAATCTTCATCCCGAAAGCAGCGTGCGATTTGGTAATAACGTTCAAAACCGCTCATCATAATCAATTGTTTAAATAACTGTGGAGATTGCGGCAGCGCATAGAATTCACCAGGATGTACACGGCTTGGCACCAGGTAATCACGGGCTCCTTCCGGCGTGCTTTTCGTTAAAATCGGAGTTTCCATTTCTAAGAATTCATTTTTATTTAAATAGTTGCGGATGCTTTGCGTTGTTTGATGCCGTAATTTAAACGTTTCTTGCAAGCCTGGACGGCGCAGATCTAAGTAACGGTATTTCAAACGGATATCTTCTGCAATATTTACATCATCCTGAATCATAAACGGCGGATTTTTTGCCTTATTCAATACGGTGATTGAGCTGGCCAGCACTTCTAATTTACCAGTTGCAATAGCGGGATTTATGGTTGCCTCGTCACGTAAAACCAATTTTCCGACCACATCGATTACATATTCCGAACGGATGCTTTCAGCTATTTCTAATGCTTCCCCGGAATAATCTGGGTTAAAAACGATTTGGATGATTCCGGATTTATCGCGTAAATCAATGAATATTAGTCCGCCAAGATCACGGCGTTTTTGGACCCAGCCTTTCAGCCTGACCTCCTTTTCAATTTCTTTTTCAGTTAAGTGTCCAGATAAAACACGTTCTGTCATTTTTTAGCTCTCCTCCAATAACACTTTAAATTCGTTAACAATATCCTTCATCGGAACTTCCTTTTGGTCCCCGGTTTCCATATTTTTAATGGTTACAATTTGTTTTTCAAGTTCATCATCGCCTAAGAAAATCACAAATCTGGCTTTTAACCGGTCTGCTGCTTTAAGCTGGCCTTTCATTTTGCGGTGCTGGTAATCTGTATCTGCCTGAATACCGGCCATACGTAGCTGATGAACAGCTTTCACAGCTTCCGTACGCACCTTTTCAGAGCCAAAACCTGCTACAAAACAGTCTAACTTTGTATCTACGGGGATTTCTACATTTTCTACCTGAAGAGCCATTAACAAGCGCTCTAATCCCATCCCAAAACCGATACCTGGAGTGTTAGGTCCGCCAAATTCATTGATTAATCCATCATATCTGCCGCCGCCGGCCAGTGTTGTGATTGCCCCAAAGCCATCTGCTTCACTCATGATTTCAAATGCAGTGTGATTGTAGTAATCCAGACCGCGAACCAAATTAGGGTCTACGGTATAAGAAATATCCATTGCATCCAAATAAGCTTTCACTTGTTCAAAATAAGCCTGTGATTTTTCATTTAAATAGGTCAAGATGGATGGCGCAGTTTTCATCGCTGGATGATCACGATCCTTCTTGCAATCCAATACGCGTAATGGATTGTTATCTAATCGTGATTGACAATCGGAGCAAAGTTCCTCACGATATGGATCAAAATGAGCCACCAGTGCGTCACGATGGGCTTGACGGCTTTCTTTATCGCCTAATGAGTTAATCACCAGCTTCAGAGATTTCAAGCCTAAGCTGCGATAAATATGCATTGCCAGGTCAATTACTTCTGCGTCAATTGCAGGATCTTCACTTCCCATTGCTTCGACGCCAAATTGATTTAGTTGACGCATTCTTCCTTTTTGCGGCCGTTCATAACGAAACATCGAGCCGAAATAATAAAGCTTCTCCGGTAAATTAGGACTGCCAAATAATTTATTTTCTACAAAAGCACGGGCTACAGCAGCTGTGCCTTCTGGACGGAGGGTCAGACTTCTTCCTCCGCGATCTTCAAAAGTATACATTTCCTTTTGTACAATATCCGTAGAATCTCCCACACCACGCTGAAATACTTCTGTGTGCTCGAAAATCGGCGTGCGTATTTCGTGATAGTAATAGGCTTCACAAATTTCTTTAATTTTGTTTTCAACATACTGCCATTTCGCCGTATCTTCCGGCAAAATATCCACTGTTCCTCTTGGAGCCTTCATAGCCATTTTATTTCCTCCTTTGCGAATATACAGAACACGGATGAAAGTAATTTTCTGGTTAGCGAAAATGATAACAGGCAACGTTTGACGGCTGCCCCTTATTTTTATTGGACAATACAAAAAACCCGTCCCTTATAAAAAATAAGGGACGGGTTTTTACCCGCGTTGCCACCCTAGTTGATATCTGAATGATATCCACCTTTATCAGTTAACGCCTGCAACACGTTTATATCTACTCATCTAATTCGATATAACTCCTCCAGAATGTCTTTCATATAAGTCGTATAGATAGTTGCTTCCAGCCGTTGACAACTACTCTCTTGCTATCTGTACTTACATTACTTTTTCCTTCAATGGTTTTTATCATTTAATTTTGGAATGATTATAATAATAAGGTTAGTTGCTCACAATGTCAAGAACGACCTAAGCTTTTTTTCAATTGCTTTACTTCCTGAATGGAAATTCCAAGCTCCGTTGCTATTTCTAAATAGGTTGATGACTTTTCCATTTTCATAAAATGATGGAAATCTGTCATCATCAATTCGGAATAATTATTGGCATTGCGTTGTTTTGTGTGTCGATGCATAACTTCATTTCTCCTTTTGATTCGGCCTCTTTAAGTTTTTATAGCATCTCCACAAAACAAGAAACTTATTCTATAATCGTTTTTATCTGTCTTTGCTGTCTAAAATCAATGTAACAGGCCCGTCATTTACCAGCTGGACATCCATCATTGCGCCAAATTCTCCTGTTTCTGTTATGACGCCTTCTGTACGTAATGCTTGATTAAATGTATTATACAATGCTTCTGCTTTGGCCGGCTTCGCTGCTTTGATAAAGCTTGGCCGTCTGCCTTTTTTAGTGTCTCCGTACAATGTAAATTGCGATACAGATAATATGCTTCCCTCTGCGTCTTTAATCGAATGATTCATTTTTTCATTCTCATCTTCAAAGACACGCAGGTGAACAATCTTATTTACGAGATATTTTACATCTTCTTCTGTGTCTTCATGAGTAACACCGACAAGCAGCAAAAATCCTTTTTGTATTTCGCTTATTTTTTCTCCCCGGACGGTGACAGAAGCTTCTTTCACCCGTTGTAATACTACCTTCATAAAAAACAAACGCTCCTTATTGAACTGTTCTTGTTACGGTATATACTTCCTGAATTTGCTTTATTCGATCGACTACTTTTTTCAAGTGATTCGTATTGTGGATTAAAATAGTTAATTGGATTACTGCCATTTTATTACGATCGGATCTGCCATTCACATGCGTGATATTTGTTTTTGTTTCGTTGACCGCCTGCAATACTTCATTAAGCAGACCGCGGCGATCATATCCTGTAATTTCCAGGTCTACATGATATTGTTTTCGTTCCGCGTATTGGGTTTTCCATTTTACATCGATATAGCGCTGCCTCGCTTCTTCGGTTTGTACATTCGGACAATCCGCACGGTGAACAGACACTCCTCTGCCTTTTGTAATATACCCTAAGATGTCGTCACCAGGAACTGGATTACAGCATTTTGCAATCCGGACAAGTAAATTATTTACTCCTGCCACTTCAATACCCGAATCCTTCTTAGAGGACGGTTTTGCTTTATTGGTTTTTACTTCTTCTATTTTTGTCTCTAAATCTTGATCTGCTTCTCTCAAATGACGTATTCGTTCTGTTAAACGGGTTGCTATCAGGGCTGCGGTAATTCCTTGATAGCCAACAGCAGCATACATATCGTCTTCATTTGTAAAGTTAAACTTATCGAATACACGCTGCAGGTTATCTGGAGTCAATACTTCTTTGGGCTCGATATCAAAGGCGCGAATTTCTCTTTCCACAGCTTCTTTTCCTTTGACAATATTCTCATCACGCTGCTGCTTTTTGAAAAACTGTTTTATCTTACTTTTAGCCTGTGAGGTTTGAACCATTTTCAGCCAATCCTGCGATGGTCCATAGGAATGCTTCGACGTCATCACATCCACGATGTCTCCATTTTGCAACTCGTAATCCAAAGGTTCCATTTTTCCATTGATTTTCGCTCCAATGGTTTTATTGCCAATTTCAGTATGAATCTTGTATGCAAAATCAATGGGAATGGATCCAGACGGCAGCTCAATTACCTCGCCTTTTGGCGTGAAAACATAAACCATATCTGAAAACAAATCAATCTTCAGCGATTCCATAAATTCTTCTGCATCATGTGTTTCACTTTGCCACTCCAGAATTTCCCGGAACCAAGACAATTTTTCCTCAAAAGAGCTTTTGCCTTTTGCCTGCTTTCCTTCCTTATAGGCCCAGTGCGCAGCAATTCCGTACTCGGCAATATCATGCATTTCCTTAGTACGAATCTGCACCTCCAGCGGGTCGCCCTTTGGTCCAATAACCGTCGTGTGCAGGGATTGATACAGATTTTGCTTCGGCATCGCGATATAATCCTTAAATCTGCCAGGCATTGGCTTCCAATTTGTATGGATAATACCTAAAACAGCATAACAATCTTTAATATTATCAACTAAAATACGGACAGCAAGAAGATCATATATTTCGTTAAATTGCTTTTTCTGATTGACCATCTTTTGATAAATGCTGTATAGATGCTTTGGACGTCCTGACATTTCTGCTTTAATATTTACAGCTTCAAATTCCTGGGAGAGATCAGCAATAACCTCCTGGATATACGTTTCTCTTTCCTCCCGTTTTTGCTTCATTAACTGAACAATACGATAATATTGCTGCGGATTAAGATAACGTAATGCCGTATCCTCCAGCTCCCACTTTATTGTTGATATCCCCAGGCGGTGGGCAAGCGGAGCAAAAATTTCCAGCGTTTCATTGGAAATACGCCTTTGCTTTTCTGGCGGCAGGTGCTTTAGCGTTCTCATATTATGCAACCTGTCGGCAAGCTTAATCATGATAACTCGAATATCTCTCGCCATCGCCACGAACATTTTCCGGTGGTTTTCTGCTTGCTGGGCCTCTTTTGTTTCATAGCGGATTTTCCCAAGCTTCGTTACCCCATCTACAAGCGCAGCTATCTCATGATTGAATTCTTCTTCCATCTGTTCAAATGTGACATCGGTATCCTCGATAACGTCATGAAGAAAGCCTGCTGAAATTGTCTCTGCATCCATTAATAATTCAGCCAGTATCCCTGCGACCTGTACCGGATGAATGATATACGGCTCACCAGATTTGCGAAATTGATCTTTATGAGCCTCTTTTGCAAATTCATATGCATGTTCAATTAAAGCAACATCGTCATCAGATAAATACTCTTTTACTTTTTCTACAATATCTGTAATGTTGACATTTTCATCTTTTGCCATGTAATCACCTTTATTTACCTTCAGTATTCAATAAATTGTATAAAAATAAAAATAGCAACAAGTATTTTAAAGCTTGAAGCCATCCTTTGAATTAAAATCTCTTACATTTCTTCGATTTAAATACATTATTCGATAATAATTACTATTATAAGACTTTTTTTATATGTCTGTCCAACTAAAACCTAATATATACGGATAAATTAATCTATACAAAAAGAGCCAACACAGTATCAAGATCTGTTTTGACTCTTTTTCCATAGCTTTTAATAGGTCATGATGGTAAGTACATCGTAGCCTTCCAGCTTATCCTTGCCGTCCAGATAACTTAACTCCACCAGGAAAGCGCATCCCGCAACAATTCCGCCAAGCTGTTCAACTAAATTAATCGTTGCTTCGATGGTGCCCCCTGTAGCTAAAAGGTCATCTGTAATTAATACACGCTGTCCAGGCTTAATCGCATCCTTATGAATAGTTAATACATTCTCCCCGTACTCCAGACCGTAATCAACTTTAATTACTTCCCGCGGCAGCTTGCCTTCTTTGCGAACAGGTGCAAACCCAATTTCTAAGGCATAGGAAACCGGACAGCCTACGATAAACCCTCTTGCCTCCGGACCTACAACCACATCAATTTCTTTTTCTTTTGCATATTCTACAATTTCATCGACAGACGATTTATAAGCTGGTCCATTAGCCATCAAAGGCGTAATATCTTTAAACCGGACCCCTTCTTTCGGCCAGTTCTCCACGATCTCAATATATTCTTTATAATCCATTTACTGCTTCCTCCTTCAGGTTGTTGGGCGTGTCCATACAAGCTTCAAACCATTTTTTTAAATCTTGATAATTCGAATAGATAAGTATATTTTCTGCTTCTTTTTGATTCATACAGGACTGATAAATTACGGATTCGGATAAATCTTTTTTATTCCCTGATTCCGCGTAACGGAGCCATCCATCCTTTTTCTCTGCAAAACCTAGATCTGCAAAAACATCCGACATAAATATTACTTTTGCTTCATTCCAGCCCCGGTGCTGTTCAATTGCTTTCTGCATCTCTTTAATATGAAACTTCTTATGCTGTTTAATCAAGCTATAATAGTCTACAAATTCTTTCCGGGAAGGGAATTGAAACGGATATTGGTTTGGCACCTGACGTATTGCGATGACAATATTTTCAGGTTTCATGTGCTGGATAATCTTTTTCATATCATCTAATGAAGCCGGCAACGCTGTAAAACCAATGGTCTGATAAGCGTCAAGTTCCATAGAAAGCGCCTCTTTATAGGTGAATGTCTCCTGATGCTCTCTCAGCTGAAGAGGTTCTCCGCAAACAAAAACTTCTTTTACTGTTTCAGAAAGCAATTGCTCTGCTTTTTTTCCGCGAAAGTCAAAGAGCTGCCGTTCCGTAATTTTTAAATCTTCCATCATTATTTGCGCATTCCTTCTCCCATTCCACTCATTAACAGAGAGCTCACCGGCAACGGCTACTTTAGTGTATGGCGAAATAGCTTCTTTCAGCTCTCCAAATCCAAAACCTACTGTATCTATTTGGGCATTGGAAGAAGCAAATTGCATTTTCAAATGATTCTTTCTGCTTCCGATTTGACGGACTTCCTTTGGTATCTCATTTATCTCAAATAACGGCTTTGAGTTGCCCATGCCAAACGGAGAAAGCCTCCCTATCTCCTCGATAAGAGAAACATTGATATCTTCCATATCTAATATAGCATTAATATATAATTCCTGCTTAAAATCTTCTTCTGATAAATTTTCAAAAAGCAGCTTATTTAAAGCAGTTTCTAACGGCTCTAGATTTTCAGCAGGCAATGTCATCCCCGCTGCTTGGGCATGTCCGCCAAAGTGTGTGAACAAATCTCTGACTGTCATACAGCCCTCGAATAAATCAAATGCAGGGATACTTCTGGCTGAACCTTTTACAATTCCCTGTTCCGGCTTTACCGCAAGCACAATCGCGGGCCGATCATATTTTTGAACTAATTTTGAAGCAACTATCCCTAATACGCCCTCATTCCAGCCTTCTTTAGCTACAATAATAATCCGCTTATCTGTTTGAACCATGTCCATTGCTTCATCTACAATATCCTGAACAATTTTCTTACGCTGTTCATTTATGTGATTTAATTCATTCGCCATTTCCAAAGCGATTTCCGCATCCTCCTCCAGCAGGAGATCAACAGCCAGATCAGCATCACCCAGTCTTCCTACAGCATTTATACGCGGTCCGATGCGAAAGCCAATATCTTCTTCGGTAAGCCCTTCTTCCAGCTGACATACTTGTTTTAGTGCTTTCAAACCAACATAACTTGTGCGTTGCAATTCTTTTAGACCAAATGCAGCTAAAATTCGATTTTCAGACACCAGCGGGACCAGGTCAGCTATCGTGCCTATCGCTGCATAAGGAAGCACCTCTACAGGCAGTTCTCCGAGAAGAGCATGTGCTAATTTTAATGAAACACCAACACCTGCCAATTCTTTAAACGGGTACGCTTCAGACAGCTTCGGATGAATAATGGTATAACAATCCGGTATCTCCGCTTGGGGCTCATGGTGGTCCGTAATGATTAAATCCAACCCGAGCTCCTTTGCTACTTCAGCTTCATGAATCGAAGCAATCCCGGTATCGACCGTTATAATTAATCCGAATCCAGCTTGATGAAGCTGCCTGAAGGCAGCTTCATTGGGGCCATATCCTTCTGTAAACCGATTCGGGATATAATATTCATAAACTGCACCAATTTTATTCAATGCATGCAGCAAAACAACTGTAGAACTTACTCCATCTGCATCATAATCTCCGTATACAACTATTTTTTCGTTATTATCTGCTGCTTCTTTGATCCGTTTTACGGCTTTATCCATACCGTTTAAACAAAATGGATCAATCAAATGATTGAGATCGGGCTGCATAAATTGTTTTGCTTCTTCTGTTGTCGTAATTCCTCTTTGTAAAAATAAATCTTTTACAATAGGTGACATTGCAATGTCGAGCGACTCTCTCTCCTCTGCAGGAGGATTATCTATATATTTCCAATTTGCTTTACTTGATAGCATAAATTCACCCCTGACCTAGTTATTATACTAAAGTAAGCCAGGGGCATCAAATAGATTTCTCTTATTATGAATTAAATTGATTAAACAGATTATTCTTTATCTGTTCTTTTCGCATTTCTTCTTTCCACACGCATTTCTTTTCGGGATTCTTGGTAATCTTTTTTATCGCTTCTGCCATTTTCATTATCCAGCTCATCCGTCATTCCATGTGCTGCCATGCGCTTTTTAAGACGCTCATTTTCTGTGCGCAGTTTTTTGACCTCGTGATGTGCTCTGTATAGTCTGATAGCTCCTACTGCTGCAGTAATCAATCCTCCCATTAATACAGAAAAAAGAATAACCAGGATTAAAGGAGACTCCTGTGTCCAAAATAAATAGTTCACTGCAACAGGGTCCACATTGATTACAGCAAAAACGGCAATAATAATTACAAATATAATTGCGAGTATGACATAAACTTGTGCATTCATAAAACTTCCTCCAATAAAATATTTACTATCTATTCATTACCCGGTTGGATATTATTTTAAGCATCTTAATAAAAAAGAGAGCTTTCCATTGTTTTGAATAGTAATGTTCGGGCAGGGGGAAGCCCACCCGCAGACATTACCATGTTGAAAGCACTCTTTTTATATTTTCCAATTGAAACAATAAGCTTTTCTTAATATATTTATACTTGCGGTCCTTCTACCCGTTCTTTCTTTCTAAAGTCTACCGGCTTATCTTTTACTTTTCTGCCTCTACATACTAACCAAAGCTGTGAAGCAAGGTATAGAGAAGAGTATGTTCCGGCAACCAATCCAATTAAGAGTGCAAAAGCAAAGGCCCATATAGATGATGCTCCAAGCACTAAGAAAGCAACTACAGCAATAATGGTTGTGATTGAAGTATTCATTGTTCGCGTAAACGATTGAACAATACTCTTATTCACAATTTCTGCTAACTTTTTAAAGGATTTGACTCTTTTCTCATGACGAATGTTTTCCCTGATCCGGTCGAAAATAACGAGTGTATTATTCAGAGAATAACCAATTATCGTTAGAATTGCCGCTACAATAGTCACATCAAATTCTATTTGCGTTACACTGAAAGCCACTAACATAAAGAAAACATCATGCAAGAGAGCAATTACTGCTGTAACGCCAAAGAAGAATTCAAAACGAATCGCAATGTAGGCAACAATAAATAATGATGCGATGGCTACAGCATAAATCGCATTTTTTACAAGCTCTTGCCCGACAATTGGCGATACCACACTCACGCCAGGCTCATGATCGTAAACATCTAAGAAATGCTGCTGTACATTATCCACTTCTCCTTCATCAAGGACCGTGTCAAAACGAACAACCCCAATTTCATTATTTTCACCAGATAAATTGACAGAGCTTATTTCATAACCAAGCGTTGCAAATTCTGATTCTATTTCTTCTTCCGTTAAGCTCTGATCGGCTACAACTTCTATTCGCGTACCGCTTGTAAAGTCAACACCCGGATTGATTCTAAAGATGCCAATGAGCACAGCCCCAATAACAATTAACAGTAACGTAACAGTAAAGAATTTCTTGCGATGATTTGTAAAATTAACCTGCTTTCCAAAAATAGTCGGCTTCAGTTCTTCTCCTTCTGCAATATCCTTGATTTGATTCTTATTCACACCGAGCCAAGCTTTTCTTTTTCTTAAAAAGCCGCTTTGGACCCATAATGAAAGGAGAGCTCTTGTGCCAAATACCGCAGTGATAAAGCTGATTAATATACTGATAATCAACATCGTCGCAAAACCTTTCACAGAACTTGTCCCAAATATAAATAAAACGCCAGCTGCAATTAAGGTGGTTAAGTTTGCATCTAAGATCGTTATAAAGGAATTTTTATTTCCAGATTGAAAGGCTGCTTTCACCGATTTGCCGACGCGCAATTCTTCTTTAATACGTTCAAACGTAATAACATTCGCATCGACGGCCATTCCTACTCCCAGAATTAAGGCTGCTATCCCTGGCAATGTCAATACGCCATTCAGCAATTCAAAAATCAAGACGACTAAGAATACATATACAGCCAAATTAATGGAAGCAATAATCCCGCTGAAGCGATAAACTACACAGAGATAAAGAACGATTAAAGCAATCCCGATCAGACCCGCGATAATTGTTTCATTTAACGCCTGTTCACCAAATTGTGCACCTACAGATGTAGAGAAAATTTCATTCATATGTACATCCAGTGAACCAGAATTAATGATATCTGCCATTTGCTGCGCAGATTCCACCGTAAAATCGCCTTCAATCATAACATCATTAGAATGAATCGCCTGACTTACTGCCGGCGCAGAGACAAATTTAGGGTCTTCTTTCGTAACTTCTTCCTCAAAAGAATCCTCGCCTTCCTGGTAATCCATCCAGATAACTAAACGGTTATCTGTCATTTGGCTAATTTCTTCGGTTACTTCACCGAACTTAGCTGCATCCTGTAATTGCAAGGTAACAATCGGCGCATTGGTATTCGGATTATAATCCTGACTGGCGCTTCCTTCTACAATATCAGATCCATCAAGGTATTCTTCATCATCAACATCCCTGAAAGACAATTGCGCGGATGTTGACAGTAATTCTCTTGCTTCAGCTTGATTCTCAACACCTGCAAGCTGTACCCGAATCCGGTCATCTCCTTCTATATCGATAACCGCTTCACTTATTCCCAGACGGTTCACCCGGTCATTCAGCGTCTGGACCGTCCCTTCCAGTAAACTATTTGAAATCTCCTGGCCATCTTCAACAGGCTCTACTTCATATAAAACCTCAAAGCCTCCCTGCAGATCCAAGCCAAGGTTCACATTGCTTGCCAGATTACTAAACGTTGTTCCAATTACTCCTGCCAAAATTGCGATGACAAGAAAAAAGGCAACGATTCTGCCTCTTTTTTTCATCGTTTGCACTTCCTCCTTCATATATCAACCATTTAATACGTGTTCAAACGAGTATTATTTCCCCGTATCTGGTGAATTGCCTATAAGTGCTTCGATTGAAGCGGCTAAATCATCATTTTCATAGGATTGAATCGTTAAATAGCTTAAATAAATCGATGATTTCAAATGAAAAATATCTTGAACGATTTCATGTAACTTTTTTTCCGGTTCGCCGTTCCAGATTTTTACACAAAGACACTTCCACACGCCTTCCGGAGTCGCTTGTTCATAACCTAGCATTTCTAATTCTTCTTGTTTGCTTTTCAGTGCCGGATAAATCATTTCTTTCCATGCGTCTACATGTCGGCTGTCCATTTCATCCCACCATTTCTTCTTAAGCATCCTCGTTAATCTCCATGAAGTACTTTCTTATTGTACGACTTTTTTATTCAACTGTCATGGTTTGTCCATTATACAGCATATATATCATTGTATATCAAATTTATTTTTTTGAGAAGGCGGGGCAACACAAATGACAAAACAATCCTTTATCCAAGGAGCATTGATTCTAATTATCGCCGGGATGCTGACCCGTTTTATGGGTTTCATTAACCGAATGGTCGTCGCACGCTTTATGGGTGAAGAAGGTGTCGGTCTTTATATGATGGCTTTGCCTACCTTATTTCTGGTGATGACGCTGACGCAATTTGGTCTTCCTGTGGCTATTTCCAAGCGTGTAGCCGAAGCAGATGCTCAAAATGATTCGAAAAAAATAAAACAAATCGTTGCCGTCTCCCTTGCGATAACCTTAAGTGCAAGTATCCTGTTTACTATCATATTGATTCTTGCAGCACCTATTTTATCGGATACCTTATTCACGGACAAACGTGTACTGCTTCCTTTAGTGGTGATTAGTCCGATTATCCCTATAGCTGCTGTCTCCGCAGTATTAAGGGGATATTTCCAGGGAAAACAGAATATGAAGCCGCAAAGTATCGCACAAGTGCTTGAACAAGTTGTACGGATTGCCTTCGTTGGTATATTCATATATATCCTTTTACCTTACGGCGTGGAATATGCAGCGGCAGGCGCTATGTTCAGTATTATTATTGGTGAATTCGCTTCTCTCTTATACATGATTCGAAAATTTCGTCAAAAAAGAAAACTGAAAATACGCAGACACTTTACAGAAACAGTTTTATCCGGAAAAGAAACCGCGAAAGAACTATTATCTATTTCCATGCCTACCCTGGGGAACAGAATGATTGGTTCGATTTCTAATTTTCTTGACCCAATCATTATTGTCCAATCTCTTGCACTGGCTGGAATAACTACAGCTGTTGCAACGAAACAATACGGAGAATTAATGGGTTATACCATGCCTTTATTATTTTTACCGACTTTTATAACAAGCTCCCTGTCAATAGCACTTGTTCCTTCTATTTCGGAAGCTGCAGCCAAGAACCAAAAGGAACTGATTCATAGCCGTATTCACCAATCCATCCGAATTTCCTTTGCTTCAGGGGCATTAGCTACCATTGTAATGACTTTATTCGCTGCTGATCTGTTAAACCTTATGTATCGTTCGGATTCCGCTGCCCCGTTGTTGATTATTATGGCACCTTTTTTCTTATTTTTATATATTCAAGCCCCATTGCAGGCAGCACTGCAAGCACTTGATTTAGCCCGGCCGGCAATGTGGAACTCATTGATTGGGGTCATTTTAAAATTTGGAGCTATGATACTGCTGGCAACCAGTTCCAATTTAGGAATCAAAGGAGCAGCAATCGCTATCTGTGCGAATGTTGTTCTCGTTACTTTTCTTCATATTATGGTATTAAAAAAGGAAATAAATTATTTTCCAGCCTGGAAGGAGATTATCCGCATGATTATTTTATGCGGAACTACCTTCCTGCTGACATTCTATATAAAAAACCAATTCTATGCAGCCGATACAACTTTAATCTCGTTTATCCTGCTGCTCATCATTATTGCTTTAATTTATATGATATTGCTGATTCTATTACGATTTATTCGAAAAGAAGAATTAAGACAGCTGCCGTTTTTCTCTAAAAAGAAATAAATTTAGAGAATTTATCTGTCATTTCCCTATAAATATTTCTTCTAAATAAAATGTCCGGGCATAAATTTAATTAAGGGACAAACTCAGAGGAGATGAATCAATGGTAAAAATTCAATGGACATCCTTACTCTACGGTTGGATTATATTATTCGTTTTACTTTTTCTCACGAGCTTTGCATTGGGCTTGTTATTAAAATTCGTGGACATGACAGAATCAACTTTATCATGGGCAACCTTTGTCATTGGTCTGGTTATTTTGTTCACCTGCGGAATAATTACTGGTTTAAAAGGAAAAGCAAAGGGCTGGCTTTTAGGGGTGATGATTGGTTTAGGATTTACCGGATTTGTTTTTCTGGTGCAATTTCTCGGCTACCAGCAGGGTTTTACATTGACACAAGCGATGTATCACGGGTTTTATCTGATTGCAGCCATATTAGGCGGAATTATCGGAGTTAATTTTTCAAGCCCGGCAGAAGAAAATTGATTTGTAAACGATAGTAATCCATAAAAAAAAGCTAATGAATATTACTCATTAGCTTTTTTCATGGATTATGCGTCTTGTTTTACTTCTCTGATTGCTGAACGGTCATATGTTAATTTTGTACCTTCTTCAGTAATTAACACAATGGTGCCTTCATCAATCGCATGGATTTTCGCATGTAATCCGCCGATTGTTATGATTTCATTACCTTTTTGCAGGCTATCTTGCATTTCTCTTACTTGCTTCTGACGCTTTTGCTGCGGACGAATAAGTAAGAAATAAAAAATAGCAAACATAAGTACGATCCATAAAATAGGTGTAACCATTTCCATATGTTCCAACTCCTTCCTAAAAGTTCTTTGGATTCTCTTGATTCAATCCATATTGTTCAAAGAATTCCTCTTTGAAATCGCCAAGTCGATCATCTTTTATAGCAGTTCGGACTTGCTCCATTAAGTTTAACAGAAAATGCAGGTTATGATAAGTCGTAAGTCGGAATCCGAATGTTTCGTTGCATTTTATTAAATGTCGGATGTAAGCTCTTGTATAATTCTTACAAACGTGACAGCCGCAATGCTCATCTATCGGTGAAAAATCACGCGCATATTTTGCATTCCGAACTACTAATCGGCCGTTTGAAGTCATACAGGTTCCATTTCTGGCAATCCGGGTCGGCAGAACACAGTCAAACATATCTACGCCGCGAATCGCACCATCAATCAGTGCATCCGGGGAACCGACTCCCATTAAATATCTTGGCTTATTCGCCGGCAATAGGGGTGTAGTGAATTCCAAGACATGATTCATCACATCTTTCGGCTCTCCAACGGATAATCCGCCAATCGCATAGCCGGGAAAATCAAGAGAAACTAAATCTTGAGCGCTTTGTTTTCGTAATTCTTCATATTCTCCGCCCTGAACGATACCAAAAAGACCCTGGGTCTCCGGACGCTTATGCGCCTCCAGACAGCGCTCTGCCCACCGAGAGGTCCGTTCAACAGATGACTTCATATAATCATAGGTCGCCGGGTACGGAGGACATTCATCAAATGCCATCATAATATCTGATCCTAATGCATTTTGAATATGCATTGCTTTTTCAGGTGAAAGAAACAGCTTCTCTCCATTTAAATGATTTCGGAAGTGAACGCCTTTCTCCTCGATTTGACGCATATCGCTTAAGCTGAACACCTGGAAGCCGCCTGAATCTGTCAAAATGGCTTTATCCCAGTTCATAAACTTATGCAGGCCGCCAGCCTCTTCAATAATATCCTCTCCGGGGCGCAGCCACAAATGATAGGTATTCGATAAGATAATATTTGCCTGCATCGAATGTAACTCTTCCGGGCTCATTGTTTTTACTGTTGCCAGCGTACCTACCGGCATAAAGGTTGGTGTATCAAACGAGCCATGCGGTGTATGGACACGGCCAAGTCTTGCCCCTGTCTGTTTATCTGTTTTAATTAATTCATACGTTATCGGTATCATCATTTATCTTCCCTTTTCTTCAGCCTAAACATATCATAACGTATTTATACCTCGTTAGGCTAGATAATTAGCATCGCATCTCCAAAACTGAAGAAACGATAACGTTCTTTCACAGCCTCATGATATGCATGAAGTACTTCATCTTTCCCGGCCAGAGCACTTACAAGCATGATAAGTGTTGATTTAGGAAGATGAAAATTTGTAATTAATCCATCAATTGCCTGATATTGATATGGCGGATAGATAAAAATATCAGTCCAGCCGCTTGTTTCTGTAAAGGAACCGTGATTATCCCGGGCAATTGTCTCCAGCGTCCGGGTGGAGGTGGTTCCTACTGAAATAATTCTTCTGCCCTCTGCTTTGGCATTATTCAAAGCTTCAGCCGCTTCCCTTGACATGCGGTAAAATTCACTATGCATCGTGTGCTCTTCTACAGAGTCTACACTTACCGGACGAAACGTACCTAAACCAACATGAAGCGTAATAAAAATAATCTGGACACCTTTCTCCTTTATCTGCTGTAATAACGCATCGGTAAAATGAAGACCGGCAGTCGGCGCAGCGGCAGATCCTTTTTCTTTTGCATAAACCGTCTGATAACGGTCCTTTTCAGAAAGCTGTTCCTTAATATACGGCGGCAAAGGCATTTCACCAAGCTCATCTAATATTTCATAAAAAATACCCTGGTAAGAAAATTCGACTGTACGTCCGCCATGTTCTTTTGTACCTGTGCAAACAGCTTTTAACAGCCCGTCTCCAAAATCAATGACTGTCCCTTTTTTTACTTTCTTCGCTGGCTTTACTAATACTTCCCAGCTGTCGCCTTCTTCCTGATGCAGTAAAAGGACCTCCAGCTTCGCACCGGTATCCTCCTTTACACCATACAGGCGGGCAGGCAGCACCTTCGTATCATTTAAAACAAGGCAATCGCCAGCATGAAGGTAGTTTATTATATCTGAAAAATGCTGATGCTGTATTTGACCTGTCTGTTTATCCAAGACACAAAGCCTGGACGCAGTCCGATCCTTCAATGGCGTCTGCGCAATCAACTCCTCAGGCAGATCAAAATCAAAATCTTCTATATTCATGTCCATCCCTTACTTTCCTCTTATCATTAAAACTTTATCTAAATCTGCTGATGATAAATAAAATCAGCGTTAATATGACACTAACAAGAATAGAAGTCATTAACGGAAAATGAAAGGTCATATTTCCTTTTTGGAACGTAAAATCACCCGGAAGTCTCCCAATAAAGGTCCAAAGCAAGCCAATGACAATCAGTACAACCCCTGCAATAATAAAAAGCTTTCCCATTACTCTTCCCCATTTATCATTGGTATTCCAAAATGTTCATAGGCTTTGGGTGTCACTTTCCTGCCTCTGGGTGTGCGCTGGATAAAACCTAATTGCAGCAGAAAAGGTTCATATACTTCTTCAATCGTCTGCGATTCTTCACCAATCGTTGCTGCAATAGTATCTAAGCCGACTGGTCCGCCGTTAAATCCTTCTATAATTTCTTTCAACAGCTTATGATCGATATGATCCAAACCAGCGTCATCGACCTGCAGCATTTTTAACGCTTGTCTGGTTGTTTCAAAGCTAATCTCTGTTTCCCCTTTTACCTGGGAAATATCGCGCACTCTTTTCAATAATCGGTTTGCGATACGCGGCGTTCCTCTAGATCTGCGGGCTATCTCTACAGCAGCATCCTCTGAAATCGTCATATGGAATATATCGGCTGTACGCATGACAATTTGACGCAAATCTGCTACATCATAATATTCCAGGCGGCTGAGTACGCCAAAGCGGTCACGCAGCGGCGCACTCAAGAGCCCCGACCGTGTTGTTGCCCCCACCAGTGTAAAAGGCGGCAAATCAATCCGGACACTGCGCGCACTTGGTCCGCTGCCGATTACAATATCAATAAAAAAGTCTTCCATAGCCGGATAGAGCACTTCTTCCACAGACCTTGGAAGACGATGCACTTCATCAATAAATAATACATCTCCAGGCTCCAATGAAGAAAGAATCGCCGCTAAATCTCCTGCTCTCTCTATTGCCGGACCGGAAGTAGATCTGAATTGTACACCCATCTCATTAGCAATAATAGAAGCCAGTGTTGTTTTACCTAATCCCGGCGGACCGAACAGCAATACATGATCAAGCGGTTCTTCGCGCATCTTAGCAGCTTGGATAAATATACTTAAATTTTCCTTTACCTTGGGCTGACCAATGTAATCCTCTAATTGCAACGGCCTTAAACTTTGCTCTATCGATACATCCTCATCATGCAAGTTCCCGTCAATCATACGTTCATCCAAGAGGAACCCTCCTTTCTATTATTTTGCCAGCAGACTAAATGCTTTGCGAATAACCTCGTCTGTATTTGCAAGTGACGTATCTGATTTCAACTGCGGCGTAATTTTTTTCAATTCACTTGTGGTAAAGCCTAATGATTTTAGCGCGTCCAGTGCTTCAGAAACAATTTCGCGCTCCCCGGATCCTGCTGTTTCCCCAGAAGTCTGCTCCGCATTATTCTCTATTGCAAAATCATGAACCAGCTTCCCTTTTAAGTCTAAAATAATCTGGCGGGCTGTTTTTTTTCCGACCCCGGGAAAGGTTGTTAAAAATTTTTCATCTTCATTTTCCACTGCTGCAATAAACCCTTGAATATTCACACCGGCTAAAATTGCCAAAGCTCCTTTAGGACCAATGCCTGACACAGAAATAAGCTTCGTGAATAAATATTTCTCATCCGTATTCCGAAAGCCGAATAGGATTTGTGCATCCTCTCTGACATGATGATGTGTATGTATTTGGACTTGCTGATTCATTTCCGGTTCAAAAACATAAGGATTGGGACAAATCAGCTCATACCCAATCCCATGTACATCCACAATGACAGCATTATCTTTTATCGTCATAAGCTTTCCTTTTATATATGCAATCATATTGAGCTCCCTTTATTTTAAGTACGTGTTCAAAAAAAACCATAAATAGGACCAAGTCGGCTAAAGCCGCAAACGTCCTGGGGTTACGATTACTCACCCCATCAGAAAGAGTTGTTGCAACGCCGACACTAGCACGACGTGGGCATTTTTAGTAGAAGTTCCTTATCCCGCCGTGTGATTTTTATTGGACTTTTTGAACTTCCCCTTTACACTGAATCAATGAATAAACTTCTATTTATGATAAATAGAAGTTTATTCATTCGTCTCCAGATTATGATGAACATCCTGGACATCTTCACTTTCTTCCAGTGCATCCACTAACTTCATCATCTTATCTTCATCTTCCGGAGATAAAGAATTATAATTTTGCGGGATGAAAGTGACTTCTGCATCAGCTAACTTGTAAGACTGCTCTTCTAAATAAGAGACAACTCCCTGGTAATCCTCCGGGCTTGTGAAGATCTCATAAGCTCCATCCTCTACGCTGACATCCTCTGCGCCCGCTTCCAGTGCATCTAAAGTCATCGTATCTTCATCAATAGAGCCGTCTTCATTTTCAACGACAATGTAGCCTTTACGATCAAACATAAAAGATACACTTCCATTTTCCCCGAGATTTCCGCCATTCTTTTTAAAAGCATGTCTGATTTCTGCTGCAGTACGGTTTTTATTATCTGTTAAGACATTTACAATAACCGCAACACCGCCTGGACCATAACCTTCATAGGTGATTTCCTCATAAGTGGCGCCATCCAGCGTACCTGTTGCTTTTTTTATATTTCTCTCTATATTATCATTAGGCATATTGTCAGCCTTCGCTTTATCAACAGCTGTTCTTAAAGCAGCATTGGTATCCATATCTCCGCCGCCGCTTTTCGCAGCAAGATAAATATCCTTCGCATGCCTCATAAAAATTTTACCTTTTTTTGCATCCTGTGCATTTTTTCTCTTCTGTATATTTTTCCATTTGGAATGTCCAGCCATTAGACATACTCCTCTCTCGAAACTCTTTTTTTACTATATCAAAAAAAGTCCCATCAGAAAAGGAAAACCGTCTTTTTTCCTTAGCTACTCGAACAGATTTTCAAACACACGTTCCATATCTTCTCCCATTTGATTTGCTTCATCCCGTGCATAAAAATCTTTGACCCGCTCCCATTTTGCTACATTATTATAAATAAATAGCTGCTTATCTGTATCCAGAATTTGTTCGATTTCCTCGCTTATTTCTTCAAAATCACGCTGATTTGTACCTTTTTTCATTTGAACAGCAACAACGATACGGTCATTCGCTGTTACAACTTGGACGTCTTCTACGTCAACGTTCTCACTGATCATTTTTTGAAATGCAGCAGATTCATCTCTGTCAAAAGTGTCTAATGACGGAGCATCCGTTTGTTTTTCAGCATCCTTTTCTGACACTTTCTGATTCCTGGTACCCTCATAATGAATTGGCTGAACGAATTGGTCCTCATTCGCTTGTTCATCTTTACCTGCATCTCTTTCTGTAGTAGTAGTATCTGCACAGCCTGTTAATAATATAGCGATGAACACTGCATAAAACATATATTGTATTTTAAACATAATAAAATCCTCCCTCATACTGTAGTATGGATAAGGAAGGATTTTTTACCCCTTTTTTATAATAACTTTTATGAGCTGGAATCATGTTTATCATCAGGCTGTTCCGGATAGAATGGCGGCTTTGGATAGAATGTATTTCCATGTGAATTAGATAACGGTGTCTGATGAGGCTGGAAATAATGTCGATTTTCAGTAAAAATTGAACTCTGCCCCGGATTCTCCATAAATGATGCTGATGTTGGCAGATGATTGGCTTTATTAGGTGACAACGGCTTATCATTATCGGTCTGTTGATTAGAATGCAATGTACGGTTCGTTACTGACTGATAAGGTTCAGGCATCGGTGGCTGCTGACTTGCTTCATTTACGGACGGCTGCTGATAAGGCATCATTCCTTGAAACTGCTGAGGAGCTGCTTCAAACTGCGATTCATTAAAACCGGCCGGAATCGGGGCAAAGCTGCCTTGCATCGGCGTTAGTGGTTGCTGCCCTCCACAGCCGCAGTCTCCCGTTGGCGGCATCATAGGAAATCCTTGCTGCATTCCCGGATGAACAGGGTACGGGTGATACGGATGTACCGGCGGGTGCATCGGCGGACAAGGCATATAAAATACTGGCATCATCTGCGGAATAAAGGGCATTGGTTCACACGGCATTGCTGCTGGCTGCTGATATGTCTCAAAATCAAATGCAGGTTGCTGCTGTTCAGTCTGTTGTGTTTGCGGTTCTGCCATACTGGCTGGCTGTTGTTCTTTGGCAGGTGCGGTTTTTTCTTGCTTATGTTCTTTTGGCTTCGGCGGCTCTGGCATTTTGTATGGTTTCTTTTCTGTTTTCATTTCCTTTTCTAAAATAGGCATAGCAGGCGCCTGTGGCATTTGAGGCATTTTGGGCATCACTGCTTCAAATTGTTCTTTTTTCTTTTCTTTTTGATCATCCTCTTTTAATACAGCAATTGGTGTCGGAGTTTTTTGCTTGTAAGAATGTTCTGCTTTTTTCTGCTCTTCTTTTTGCACTGGTTTTTTTTGTTCTTTCTTGGATGTTTTTGTCTCTTCGTTAGCAACCGGCGTCATTTGTTCCTTCTTAGAAGTCTTATCTGCCTTGGATTTTGGTGCCATTTGTTCGTTTTTAGTTGTACTTTTTTGTACTGCTTTTTTTGATCCGGGTATTTTTATTTTCATTCCAGGCATCAATTTTTCCGGGTCTGCCAAATGTGAATTTACCTTTTTTAATTCTTCAAAAGAAGCATTATACTTCTCTGCCAATTTCCACAACGTATCTCCAAGCTGCACAATGTGTATTTTCAAAATTACGAACTCCTTTCCCTTTCATCATTGAAATGGGCTAATGCTCTATATCAGCATATGCATGAAATAGAAAAAAGTTGCACAGGGAGGATTACATGCTTATTAATTTTCAAACTTTCAGTATTTCGTTTCGTTCGGATTAAGAAAAACCATGGTTTTCTTTCCAGTCCCTCAAAAAGGTGACCTGTCAAAATAGTGTCGGTATCCATAAATGTTTAAATCTAATTTGTACATACTAATCAGGGAAAGCGTAATTTAAATATAATTTCTTGCGTCAGGTGTCCCCTGCTTTTAAACCTAATTGAATTTCTTCATCAAAATTTAAGGTGGAGAAACAATGGGTAAATATACTACCGGACGATAAGCTTGAAAAAACAGTACTCTTTCCGAAAGCCTGAACCCACGCTGAATAAAAAAGAGAATCGCCATTTTTCTGCTGGATTTCCCTGCTCTCATAACGTTCATAAATGTTATAGCGGATGCCGGGGTTTAGTCTATGGCTAGCCCTATTCGTTATGCCTGTTTTAGGTTACGGAAGTCCAAAAATATAATAAAAATCATTGTATGTACATTTTAAATACGGGAAGGAGAAAATTATGAGCAAATCCTCTAAAAAAAGGAAAATATCTGGTGTTTTTATTTATGCCTCTATTATTGTCGGCATTTTAGTGATACTTGGAGCAGTATTTCCAGATCAATTTGGACAAATTTCCGGTAACTTATCATCCTGGATTACGAGCTACTTCGGCTGGTATTACATGATTCTAACTGCTGTCCTTGTTTTCTTTTGTTTATTTCTTATTTTCAGTCCTATTGGAACTTTAAAATTAGGAAAGCCAAAAGATAAACCAGAATTTCGTACTATCTCCTGGCTGGCAATGTTATTTAGTGCCGGAATGGGAATTGGATTAGTGTTCTATGGTGCATCTGAGCCAATCTCACATTATATTGCCCCGCCTACAGCGGATCCACAGACCAACGCTGCCATGCTTGAATCGGTTCGCTCAACATTTTTACATTATGGATTTCATGCCTGGGCTATATACGGGGTGGTTGCACTCTCTCTTGCATATTCACAATTTAGAAAAGGAGAAGTCGGACTTCTATCCAAAGCATTACGCCCATTATTCCATGATCGTGTCGACGGGCCATTAGGCACTGTCGTAGATGTATTGGCCGTTTTTGCAACTGTGGTTGGTGTCGCCGTATCACTTGGTGTCGGGGCTTTACAAATCAATGGCGGGTTAAACTACCTTTTCGATATACCTAATAACTCCCTCGTCCAGGGAATCATTATAGCTATTGTGACAGTGCTTTTTCTAATCAGTGCCTGGAGCGGAATAAATAAAGGGCTTCAATATTTGAGTAATGCAAACATGGTGCTGGCCGGCATATTATTTCTTACCATATTAATTGTTGGACCGACCATTTTAATCTTAAATATGATGACAAAGCGGAGCAGGCTCCTATTTGCAAAATCTTCTATATAACTCTTTAGATGTTGCGCCGTTAAATCAGCAAAAGAGTGATTGGATGGCTGACTGGACGCTTTATTATTGGGGATGGTGGATGAGCTGGAGCCCGTTTGTCGGTATCTTCATTGCACGTGTTTCCAGAGGACGGTCGATTCGTGAATTTGTTTTGGCTGTAATGCTTGTCCCTACAATCATCAGTATTTTATGGTTCAGCGTATTTGGCGTTACAAGTATTTCGATTGCACAAAGTGCACCGCAAATCTTTGATATGGGCCCGGAAACGCAATTATTTGCAGTTTTCAATGAAATGCCGCTGAGCACCATTTTATCCATTGTTGCAATTCTGCTCGTAACCATATTCTTTATAACGTCTGCAGATTCAGCAACATTCGTTTTAGGGATGCAAACATCGTTTGGCTCTTTAACTCCGGATAGAAAGATTAAAATTATTTGGGGAGCTTCCTTGTCAGCCATTGGATATATCCTTCTTTTAGCCGGCGGAGAAAACGGCCTTGATGCGTTGCAGTCGGCCGCAATAACTGCCGCCTTACCATTCAGCATCGTTGTTATATTGCTGGTTATATCCTTCTTTAAAATTGCTAATGAGGAAAGGAAATTTTTAGGTCTATCCATAACACCTAACAGAAAAAGAATGCAGACGTATCTGGAAACTTCGCCTGAGGAATACGACAAGAAATTAGAAACATACCGGGAAAATCAAAAAGACGATACAAAAGGAATATAAGTAAATGTAAAAAATGACGCATCAAGATAAGGACCTTCCGGGTAAGAACTTCCAAATCCATTTGAACATCTATTGCATGATGTGAAAAAGTGTTGAGAAGGTAATGTCTCAGCATTTTTTCTTAGCTCATTATAATTTTTGACAGGTTATCCTTTTAAACAGAACATTCAAAAGCAGCAATGTCATATAAATCACTTTGCTTTTCAATATTCAAATAACTGGCTGATTATTATAAAGGATGTTCTTTTTGATTTAAAATGTTTTCTTTTTTCTTATAGAGGTATATAGATATAAGAGTGTATTTTATTACAAGAAGCTTAATAAAATTGAAAAATTGTTCTTACTGCAGTACAGGAAGGGTTTCCCGTTGTTTTCATCCGGTCAGCAGTTGATTTTATTGCGGTTCCTTGTTAGGATATGAAAGTCTAATAAATACAATATTCAAATTTGTATTTAGGATTGTTTTAAATACGGGAAGGAGCAAATTATGAGTAAAATCTCATCAAAAAGAAAAATGTCTAATGTTTTTCTTTATGCCTCTATTGTCATTGGCATTTTAGTAATACTTGGAGCAGTATTTCCAGAAGGATTTGGAAACATTGCAGGTAATTTATCCGGTTGGATTACAGAATACTTTGGCTGGTACTACATGATTCTTACAACCATCCTTGTTTTCTTTTGTATTTTTCTGATTTTCAGTCCAATTGGAACATTAAAGTTAGGAAAACCAAAAGATAAACCAGAATTCAATACCGTTTCTTGGCTTGCTATGTTATTTAGTGCCGGAATGGGAATTGGATTAGTGTTCTACGGTGCGTCGGAGCCTGTTTCGCATTATCTTGCTCCGCCAACAGCGGATCCAGAGACGAACGAAGCAATGCTTGAATCGATGCGCTCTACTTTCTTACACTATGGTTTCCATGCATGGGCGATATACGGCGTCGTAGCACTGGCACTCGCATATTCTCAATTTAGAAGAGGAGAAGTTGGACTCTTATCCAAAGCATTACGCCCAATATTCCACGATCGTGTCGACGGGCCTTTGGGCACTGTGGTGGACGTTCTTGCTGTTTTTGCAACCGTAATCGGTGTTGCCGTCTCACTTGGTGTAGGTGCTTTGCAGATCAATGGCGGTTTAAACTACTTATTCGGCGTACCTAATAACATATTTGTGCAAGCAATTATTATAGCTGTGGTAACAGTACTGTTCTTAATCAGCGCGTGGAGCGGTTTAAGTAAAGGAATCCAATATTTAAGTAATGTAAATATGGTATTAGCCGGGATTCTATTTCTTATCATAATGATTGTAGGGCCAACCATTCTAATCTTAAATATGATGACGAGCGGAACCGGTGCGTACTTGCAAAACTTTTTATTCAACGCTTTAGACGTGGCGCCGCTTAATGAACAGAAAAGTGAATGGATGTCTCAGTGGACGATTTATTACTGGGGCTGGTGGATGAGCTGGAGCCCGTTTGTAGGAATCTTTATCGCACGTGTTTCTAAAGGGCGTACAGTCCGCGAGTTTATTTTAGCCGTACTGCTTGTACCTACAGTAATTGGGATTTTATGGTTCAGTGTATTTGGTGTTACAGGTATTTCTATTGGCCAAAGTGCGCCGCATATTTTTGATATGCCTCCGGAAACCCAATTGTTCGGGATTTTCAATGAAATGCCGCTTGGCACCATTTTATCTATCGTTGCAGTTCTGCTTGTAGCTATATTCTTTATAACTTCAGCTGACTCAGCAACTTTCGTTTTAGGGATGCAAACGTCATTTGGTTCTTTAACTCCTGCTGGCAGAGTGAAGGTTGTTTGGGGAGTCTCCCTATCAGCTATCGCATTTATCCTTTTATTAGCGGGAGGAGAAACTGGTCTCGACGCATTGCAATCAGCTGCGATAACAGCTGCATTGCCATTTAGTATTGTAGTCATATTGCTGGTTATATCCTTCTTCAAAATTGCTAATGAAGAAAGAAAATTCCTAGGGTTAACGATAACACCGAACAAACAGCGGGTGAAAACATATCTGGAAACTTCGCCTGAGGAATATGAAAAAAAATTAGAAACGTACAGGGAAAAACAAAAAGACGATACAAAAGGGATATAAGAACGAAAAAAGTGCTGGGCATAATGCCTCAGCACTTTTTTCGTTCTTTCGCAATTACGCTGCTTGTAGAATGTAACGCATTTTTATTTGTATCATTATATTACTGCTATCCTCGCTTGTAAACTGCAAATAGTACCATATCTTTATCTTATAAGATATCGTAAACGGAATATGACCCCAGGATCGTAACCTGGCATCCTAGTGCTTCCAGCTCAGCTTTGACCCCTGGAAGCAGCACATCGTCATAAGCTTGATCCACATCAATAATAAAGAAATAATTGCCTAATCCTGTTTTCGTAGGTCTGGACTCAATCTTAGATAAGTTCAATTTACGCCAAGCAAAGGCAGAAAGAATTTGATGCAGTGCTCCTGCCTGGTCACTTGGCAGTGTAATTAAAAGCGTTGTTTTATCACCCTTGGCTTCGCTTTTGATTTTAACTTTCTCCGGCTGGTGGGAAAGGATCAGGAATCGGGTATGGTTATTTGGATAATCATGAATGTTTTCTTTCATTATTTCCAAGCCATACTCTGATGCCGCTGCACGATTTCCGATAGCTGCAATGGGCTGATCAGAATCACTTACGATTTCAGCCGCTTTCCCCGTTGAGGAGGTAAAAGCAATTTTGGCATTATGTAAATTCTGATGCAAATATTGATGGCACTGAGCAATAGCATGACTGTGCGAATGTACCTCTTCTATATCGGATTCTTTTTGAACTATATCACTGCGTACCAATAAATGCTGTTGAATCGGGACAACGATTTCTCCCGCTACGGGTATCCGCACTTGATGGATCAAATAATCCACCGTCAATTGTACAGTTCCTTCAATGGCGTTTTCTAACGGAACAACTCCAATATCGATTTCTCCTTTATCTACGGCATCGATACATTCAGGGATTGTTTTGAAAGCTTCTTTATGTTCTCCGTTAAACGTTGCATCTACTGCTAATTTTGTAAATGTTCCTTTGGGACCTAAATAACCAATACTCGTCAACTTCATTTCCTCCTAAATAGAAAAATGCAAAGCACCTGTTAAACAACGTCGAGATTTGAGCCCCCAGTTCATTTGGTGCGGTTCAACTTTGAACTTTGGTCTGTCTCCACCTGCAGGCTTGCCGGCTGCTAAGTTTTTCCGCCGGGGCTCATGTGTTATCTCTTCGTTTTTGGAGCTTGGAACTGAAAATTAAAATCTATTCAATAAAATCAAATTCATAATCTAACAACCGAACCGTATCACCGTCTTGTGCTCCGCGCTCACGAAGCGCTTTATCTACACCCATTCCTCTTAATTGGCGGGAAAAACGCTGAACAGCTTCATCATGTTGAAAATCAGTCATTTTAAATAATGTTTCGATTCGATGTCCATAGAGTACGTATGCACCATCCGGATCTCTTGTGATATGGAAAGGATCCTCTTCCTTCTGATAACGATAAACAACCGTTTCGTCCGCCTGTTCTATCTCTGGCTCATATTTTGGAATCTCTTCCAGCTTATCTGCCACTGCAAATAATAAATCCCTCAGGCCATCCTTTGTAACAGCTGAAATTTTATATATCGGAACTTCTTCTCCGAGGTTTTCTTTGAACCCTGCTAAATTCTCTTCTGAACCCGGCATGTCCATTTTATTGGCAGCGATGATTTGCGGTCTTGTTAAAAGCTTCTTATCATACGCCGCAAGCTCTTCATTAATCTTAATATAGTCTTCATAAGGGTCGCGACCTTCTGTCCCCGCCATATCAATCACATGTACAATAACTCTTGTACGTTCCACATGGCGCAGGAATTGATGGCCTAATCCGACACCTTGGGAGGCGCCCTCTATTAAACCGGGTAAATCGGCCATCACAAAGCTGCGCTGGTCTCCTGTGTCCACAACACCCAGGTTAGGAGCAATCGTTGTAAAATGATAAGCAGCAACCTTTGGCTTAGCCGCACTGACGACAGACAATAATGTTGACTTGCCGACACTTGGAAAACCGACCAGCCCCACATCAGCAATCAGCTTCAGCTCTACTTTAATATTACGCTCCTGCCCCGGTTCACCGTTTTCTGCCATATCGGGAGCTGGATTACGCGGACTGGCAAACCTTGTGTTACCTCTTCCTCCGCGCCCCGCTTTTGCGATAACAGCCTCTTGCTCGTGAGTTGTTAAATCGGCTATTACTTCTTCTGTATCTTCATCGATTACAGTCGTTCCGGGTGGTACTGGAATCACATAAGCAGCAGCATTTTTACCGTGCTGGGTTTTACTCATTCCGTTTTCACCGCGTTTACCTTTAAAATGACGATTGTAACGAAAGTCCATTAACGTATTTAAACCTTCATCTACCTTAAAGACGATATCCGCTCCATTACCGCCGTCTCCACCTGCAGGACCGCCTTTGGGAACATATTTCTCCCTGCGGTATGCAACAAGTCCATTACCACCGTCTCCGGCTTTCACATAGACACTTACCTGATCGACAAACATGGCTATTCACCTCTTTCTTCCTTTGCTATTTTCCAATTAAAGCTTGTTTGTTCTTTTTCATTTGTCATAGAAATCCCATATTGTTTTTCTACGCCATTCACATTTATTTTCTCAAGTACGACATCATTTATGTTCATCCCGATTTCCCAATGAGTTTCTTTTTCTTTCATATGGAGAAAGAGTTCGTGCATCTGGAACGCTTCTGCAGCCTCTGATAAAACAGCTAATAATGCTTCACAAGCAGAGAGAAGCTTCTGCCCGTCAATGGATTTTTCCATTGATTCCAGCAAATCTATACGATAGGTTAATGCAAAAGAAGGGTAGTTATCCTGAAATCGCAATACCCAGATCATAAATGCATCTGCATTCAACCGCATCAGTTTTCGTTCCTCTTCATAAAACTTGATTACATCATCTAAATTCTTTTTTGCTTTATCTGCTTTTCCCATACTCAAATAACCGGAAACAATTTGTAATCGGTTCATTAGATCATGTCGATACTTCTGGATTAAACCAACTGTCTCCTTTTCGTCCATTCCTTCACCTCATTAAAATTGAGTATAGCAGAAATCAGAGGAAATCAAAAGTCGTAAACAGCAGAATCCGGCTATACTTTAGAAATCAAAGAAGGCTGTCGAGAGATTATCTCGACAGCCTGTCTTGTTCGTTTCTTAACTATACTGTTATCCGAGCATTATGCTTCTTTAGCTACAGGATAAACACTAACTTTTTTACGATCTCTACCGAAGCGTTCGAATCTCACAACACCATCGATTTTAGCAAAAAGCGTGTCATCCCCGCCGCGGCCAACATTCTCACCTGGATAAATTTTTGTGCCGCGTTGACGATAAAGGATAGAACCGCCAGTTACAAACTGTCCATCAGCACGTTTAGATCCAAGTCGTTTTGATTCTGAATCACGACCGTTTTTTGAGCTACCTACACCTTTTTTAGATGCGAAAAATTGTAAATCAAGACGTAACATGAAAATGCACCTCCTTATGAAAATTTCAGTTCAATATGCTCCTCATAACTTTCTTCAATGGTTTCTAAAGAGACAATCATCCCTTTTACCAGCCACTGTATTTTTTCAAGTTTTTCAGAGCTTATATTCGTTGGAAGCTTTACAGCAAGATAACCGCCGTCAGCTCCCTGATCAATATCGAGGTCTGTCTCACATAGCTTCATAATTGCATTCACAGCACCAAATGTTACAGCTGAAACTCCTGCACAGACAAGATCATACCCATAAGGACCGCTCTCTGCATGTCCAGTAAGTTTAAATGCTGTAACCCGATTGTCAGATTGAAAAACCGTTACCTGAATCATTATGAACAACAGAACCTTATAAGCTGATTTTATCGATTACAAGTTTCGTATATGGTTGACGATGACCTTGTTTACGATGATAGTTTTTTTTAGGCTTGAACTTCACAACGTCAATTTTCTTTTGACGGCCATGTTTTTCAACCTTAGCTGTTACAGATGCGCCATCCACATATGGAGCACCAACCTTCACATCGTCTCCGCCGACGAATAGGACTTTCTCAAAAGTTACCGTGTCATTCACTTCACCAGTAACTTTCTCTACATAAATTTCTTGTCCCTCAGTTACTTTAACTTGCTTACCACCAGTTTCAATAATTGCGTACATTTATATGCACCTCCTCTTTAAACTCAGACTCGCCATTCAGGTACTGCCGACAGCAGTTTTAAAACCTGTTCTGCGCGGTTGTAGCACGGGTGCTACTTTGCATAACAGATAAATCTTATCATTTTACAGGTTTCATTGTCAACCTTTTTTAAAAAATACCTTTATATTCGTTCCTTTAGACGGAATGTCTTTCAAATTATATAAAATAATGCTTCTTTCTGCAAGAACCCTACCTTTATACACTGCGATATATCCATTGATAAAGGGATAAAGGGATAAATATCAATCATCTCCTGCCTTCACAGTCTGTCATTTATCTTTCTGCCATTTACTCATATATACAGCTTGTTCAACATATAATGAATCACACCACGCTATAAAGGAATGTGAGATGTATGGATAAAAACTTAAAAAGAATTCGCAAAGCCATTGAAATGCGTCAAAAAGCAAAAGGATTAAACCGAACAAACCGGAGCCAGCAAGAAGATTATCTGCAAAGTAACGCGTTACCGGAAATGGAAGAGTCTCATGGTTTTTATCCTTCTATATCCGCCAGCCATACAAATTCAGCAAGTCCTGAGAACAATTCCCGTATTACCAGCATTGCTGTGAAGGCTCTTTTGTCCGTTTCACTGTTTCTGGGGACCGCATTCGTTACAGAAATAGACAGGCCATTTATGCAACAGCCCAAAGAGTGGCTTACTTCCACTTTAACGAATCAATTTCCTTTTGCAAAAGTAAATGCATGGTATTCTGATGCATTTGGTGCTCCCCTGTCATTCAGGCCGAGTACAGTTACAGAAGAAGTAACCAACGATGCAGGATATCTTCCAGTCAACGGCATCATTTCAGAGCATTTCCATGAAAATGGGCAAGGCATCTATATTGAACCGGAGGGAGAAGAAAATGTAGCAGCTGTCCAAGAAGGTATCGTTGTGTTTGCCGGCAACGACCGTTCCACAGAAAAAACGGTCAAAATTCAGCATGCAGATGGAACCACGACACAATATGGCTTTTTAGATTCCATCGAGGTTCATTTATATCAGCATATTGCCAATGGGCAAGTTCTGGGAACCTCAGGAATGGAAATGGAAAGCGAAAGTTCATCTGTTTTTTTCGCAATTGAGCAAGAAAACCAATATATTGATCCTGAGCAGGTGATTCTGGTTGATCAACAGCCTTAAAAATTCCGTACAGCTTATTCATCTACATCCGATTCTTTGGATATTCTTTGTAATTTCCTTTTTAACAGGTTCTTTTACTGAACTTGCTATTATATTCAGCATTGTTTTTCTTCACGAATTAGGGCACTATATTGCTGCTTCTTCTTTTAAATGGCGAATTTCCGCTATCATTCTCTGGGCTTTCGGCGGCGTCATGAAGACAGATGAACACGGGACTCGCCCCGTCCGTGAAGAAGTAATCGTTATACTGGCAGGTCCGATGGTACAAGTTTTCATATACGGATTCCTTTATAGCGCATTTTCCTTTGGAATGATACCAGACTATTACTACGGATTAATTCTTTATTATAATACAATCATTCTCTTATTTAACTTGCTGCCTGTTTGGCCGCTGGATGGCGGAAAACTTGTTTTCTTAGCTTTAACTACTTTCTTAACCTTTAAAAAGGCATATTATGTAACTATCATCAGCTCTTTAGTAATTTGCGCCCTAATTATTATCGCTCAGCTTCTTTTCTTTCCATTTACACTGAGCAGTTTTCTTATTTGGCTCTTTTTAATACATGAAAATCGAAAAGAATGGAAATATCGCTTTTATGTGTTTATCCGTTTTCTTTTAAAGAGATATGAGAGCGGACATTTTGTACGTGCTATCCAACCGATTTATGCATCTCCTCAAGATAGCTTTTTAGATGTATTAGCCCGGTTTCATCGTGAAAAAAAACATACTATTTATATCGAATATCCTGATAGAGAACGTATTTCTGTAGAGGATAATGAATGCTTGGATTTCTATTTTAATGAGAGGCCTTATCGAAAAACGATTGGGGAGGCTTTTACTGGCTACTGAATAAATAAGACATCCGCCACGGTATTGCCGCAGCGGATGTCTTATTTATAAGATTATTATATTTTAAAGAATGCTTTTACCTTTTGCATAAAACTCTTTTCTTCCTCAAGCGACTGCAGCGGAACGGTTTCGCCTAAAATCCTTCTGGCTATGTTACGATAGCTGATAGAGGATTTAAAATTTGGATGCAGCGCAATGGGTTCTCCTTTATTAGAAGCTTTAATCATTTCTTCACTATCCGCTACAATCCCGATTAGATCAATTGCTAACAGTTGAACAATATCGTCCACATCGAGCATATCGCCATTCTGCATCATATGATTACGGATCCGATTAATGACGAGTCTCGGCGGTTCAATCATATCCTCTTTTTCAATCAATCCGATAATCCGATCCGCATCGCGTACACTGGAATTTTCAGGTGTTGTGACTACAATCGCTCTGTCCGCTCCGGCAATGGCGTTTTGAAAACCTTGTTCAATCCCTGCCGGACAATCAATAATGATATAATCGTATTCTTGCTTTAATTCTGTCACGATCTCTTTCATTCCCTCTGTGGTGACAGAGGACTTATCGCTTGTCTGTGCGGCAGGAAGTAAAGAAAGGTAATCAAAACGCTTATCTTTGATTAAAGCCTGCTGCAGCTTGCAGCGTCCTTGAATAACGTCAACAATATCATAAATAATCCGATTTTCCAGCCCCATAATTACATCGAGATTACGAAGGCCAATATCTGTATCAATTAAACAAACTTTTTTGTCCATTAAAGCTAAAGATGTCCCAATATTTGCAGTTGTCGTTGTTTTACCAACTCCACCTTTCCCGGATGTAATTACAATCGCTTCACCCATTATTCATTCTCCTCTCAAATGCGCTAATCACCTTTCTCTGTTTAGAAAGTATTTTGATAGAATCAATTACAATCTTGTTCTGATCCGGATCAATGATTCCGCATTCCATGTATACTCCATCTGCTTCATAATCAGGTGCCCGACTGATATATTCTGCAATTCGAAGCTGTGCCGGTTTCATATAAGAAGCAGCTATAAAAGCCTCTTGGTCCCCGTCTGTGCCAGCATGTGCAATTCCTAATAAGTTCCCCATGATATAGATGTTTCCTCTGGCTCTTACTCTGCCTCCAGGGTTCACATCACCAATCAGCAGCAAATCGCCTTCTGTTTCAAGAACTTGTCCAGATCGGACAATCTGGTTAACTACTTTTAATTTACTCTGATCCAGCCAAGTTTTTGCATCTTTGATCGGTATAACTTCGGATTCCATTGCTTCAATCTGGAAACGATTCTTCTCTTCAATAATTTCCTTTAATTGATTGCGCTGTTCCTCGGTTAAATAACGGTGTCCTAATTTTACTTTTACAGAAACTACAGGCTCCTCTTTTTTCGGGCTGCTTTCATCAAGCTTTTTGATTAAATCTTGGACAATTTCTTCAAAAGAAGAATTTTCATCTATAAATAAAATCAAACCATCTCTTGTCCCTTTGATCGTGATGGTCGGTTTGGTTTCTTGCACGATTTATTCACCTCTTTTTTCTACAGTCAGCATAAACGCAGATTACTGACTGAGCAGAGTCCGCCGCTCTTTCATAAATATACGTTTGAACAGATTTATTTCAAACGGTCAGATCAGGTTAATTCTCTTCCCCATTTCCGCATTGGTTTTATTATTAGCGGGTAGATTAATACCAGGAATAAAAGATTCAAAAGAATGGTAGGCACTAATCGATTCAATAAGTATACTTCTATCGGCATATCTGCTAACCCAATCACAGTGAAAACCGTATAGACACTTACATCAGCCAGAGCTATTCCAAAAGCAGAAAGGATTAACAGCACATAAAAGTTACCTTGCAGCATTTTCTTTAAACCGCGGACAATGTAAATTACCAGTGCATAAGAAAACATATAAACACCCAAAATACCTGTATACACAATATCAAAAAGCAATCCAAAAATAAGTGCATATAAAACAGCATAATAAGTATCATTACGGTCGTAGAATATGGCAATGTAAATGAGCATAATAAACAGCCAGTGCGGCACAATCATATATGTACCCATTAATAACTGGTGAGGTAAAAGCTCTAAAGCCACGCCGCTGAGTACCATGACGATGAATAGAATCAAAGGGAATATCACACGTCTAGTCAAGACTCGTCATCCCCTTCTGCTTCATCCTCTTCCGGCTGATCAATAGAACGATTCACAACAATGACATTACGAATATCAAATAAATCCGCTGCCGGTTCAACCATTGCGATTCTGGTTAACCCATATTGGTCAGCAACCACTTCACTTACTTCACCAATGGTTATACCTGCCGGAAACTCTCCGCCAAGTTCTGAGGAATACACGGTATCTCCTTCCTCAATATCTGTATCCGATTCTTCAATAATCCGGAATAAAAGCATCTCTGACTCTTCGTCGAATCCTTCTATCATTCCAAAAATATCACTGTCATCTTCTCTTAATACAGTTGCAGAAACACGGTTAAACTCGTCAAAACCTGTCAGTAATTGTACAGTGGCCGTGCCCCCTGATGTATGAAGCACTTTTCCAATCATTCCTTCAGCTGTACGCACAACCATATTTTCCTGTACCCCATCATTCTCTCCGCGATTAATGGTTACCTGATTCACCCATTGCTCCGGCGAACGGGCAATCACTGTTGCATAGATTGGTTCATAATCCCGTGCTGTTTCCGTCATATCAATTATGGAACGCAGTTCTTCATTTTCTTCTTCCAGATTTTGCAAATCATACGCTACACTTTTTTGTTGAGACAGCTGCTCCCTTAATACCTGATTTTCTTCATATGTTGTCTTGAAATCACTGATATTGGAAGCAATATCAGTGACAAACGTTACTGGGGCCTGTGCTACATTTTGCACCCACCCCACAGCATCACTGACAATCTTTTCGCCAACGTTTAAATGTCCTCGATTGTTTAGAGAATATCCTATTAACACCACTAGTACAATAAATCCAATAAGGATTATAAATAATTTCTTGCTTCGAAAAAAATTCATACAAACACCTACTTATTAATTTAACGCGCGTGAAGACACACTCGGAGCTGAACGGAATTGTTCGATGTAATCAAGTGATTTTCCAGTTCCAATTGCCACGCTTTCCAATGGTTCATCTGTAACAAATACAGGAATTTTCGTTTCATCACTAATGACTTTATCCAGATTTTCTAACAGAGCACCGCCTCCAGATAAGACGATTCCTCTATCCATGATATCAGCAGATAATTCTGGCGGCGTTTTTTCCAATGTTGTTTTGACAGCATTGACAATTGCATCAATATTATCATCCAAAGCTCCAGAAATTTCTTCCGATGTAACTGTAATTGTTTTTGGCAATCCCGTCAACAAATCACGCCCTCTAATATCCCGTTCTTCTCCAACAATGCCTTTTTTCGCTGCTGCTATATCCATTTTAATCGATTCAGCAGATCTTTCTCCAATCATTAGGTTATATTTTTTTCTTATGTAAGAGATAATCGCTTCATCCATATCATCTCCTGCAATTCGAATGGAGCTGCTCGTTACAATTCCTCCCAAAGAAATAACAGCAATTTCCGTTGTTCCCCCGCCAATATCAACAATCATACTTCCTGTCGGCTCCCAAACTGGCAAGCCTGCTCCAATTGCCGCAGCAAACGGCTCTGCGATCGGATAGGCTTCTTTCGCACCGGCCTGCTTGGTAGCATCAATAACTGCCCTTTCCTCCACCATGGTAATCCCAGATGGAACACAGATCATCACATTAGGCTTCTTGGCAAAAAGAGAACGTTTCTTCATTGCTTTTTTCATATAGTAATTCATCATGATGGAAGTGGTATCGTAATCTGCAATTACCCCGTCCTTCATCGGTCGGACAACGGAAATATTTCCGGGTGTACGTCCGATCATCATTCTTGCATCACTTCCAACGGCCTCGACGGCGCCAGTCTCCAAATTTTTAGCTACAACAGAAGGCTCCCGGACAATAACTCCTTTACCTTTTACATAAACCAATGTATTTGCTGTTCCTAAATCAATTCCTAAATCCTGTGAAAAATTAAATATCCCCATAAATTTCATCCTTTCCGTCCTTACATCACGTATTAATTTTTAGCTGTTCCTCTATTATGGATAACCAACCGTAAAACTGCCCCGGAAGGCAATTTCGTTTTATATCAGCACTATAGAATGTATTCCTTTCGCAGTAAAGCTTCTTTTGCAGGGATTAAAAAAACGCCCCGCAGAATGAAGTGACACTTTCTACAATTCTAAGAAGCGCCACTTTTATATTTTCCGAAAAATGGCGCTGAAAATTAATTCCAAATATAATTATACGAAAAAAACGCTAAAATAGATAGTATTTATAAGTATCCTTTTTGTTTTAATGAAACAAAACACTCATTCCCAATAACTAAATGATCAATAACCTTTATTCCGATGATATCTCCAGATTCGACAAGACGCTTTGTAACAAGAATATCTTCCTGTGAGGGGGTTGGATCTCCGGAGGGGTGATTATGGCAAACTAGTATGGAGGCAGCTGACCGTTTTACAGCTTCTCGGAACAGCTCACGGGGGTGGACGATAGAAGCATTTAACGAACCGATAAAGATAGTCTGCCGGTGAATGATTTGATTTTTAGTATTTAGAAAAAGCGCTACAAAATGCTCCTGCGATAAATTACGCATCTCTTCCATAACGTAATTCGCGCCGTCTTCTGGAGAGCGGATTACATAGGCATCTACCGGCTTATAGCTGCTGATTCGCTTTCCAAGCTCAATGGCAGCCAGTATATTTAAACTTTTTGCCGTTCCAATCCCTTTAATCGCTGTCAATTCTTCCACAGTGGCATCTCGCAGCAGCTTTATCCCTTCAAAATGCATCAAAATACGGTCTGCAAGTAATTGAACCGGTTCATTTTTAGAACCGCTGCCGATTAAAATAGAAAGTATTTCCTGGTTGCTCAATTTATCTGCCCCATATTTTAGCAAGCGCTCTCTCGGTCTGTCTTCTGTCGGCAAATCTCGTATAAAAATTGGTTTTCCCACGGGTATCCCGCCTTTCGTTTATTTATCGCAGTCTCCGTCCGATGACGTCGCGAACTTAGCCTTTTCCCTTCTTCGGCAGAGGTAAAAAAACCGCTGAAGAAAGTTTCACTTTACATCATAGCGATACCGTTCTTTTCCGACAACCTGGCAAATATCCGTTTCCAATATAATTTATCTCACTATAATTGCTGTTTTCCAATAAGAAACGGCTGTTTTGTTAACTTATTACTATTGTAAAAATAAATTTTATATAAAATTACCAGTTCATTAAGAAAAACCATTAGAAAGCTGGATTGATATGCCAGCTTTCTAATGGTTTTTCAACATCTGCTCCCTATAATTCGTCATAGATTTTCATCCAGGTCAACAATTGATAAGAAGAAGGCTCTCCTTGCATTTCGGTTAAGCTGCTTAATAATTCATCAATCGCCACAGTCTCTGCAGGAGCCTTGTCCACTAGAGCAGCTATCTCTTCCTCAGCAATCGGCTGATTGGACTCTGTCTGCTGGAGCTGCTCCTCAAAAAAAGTTTGAAACGCTGTGATCCATTCACTTTCTGCTTCGGTCATTTCTATTTCCTTTGTCTGCGTTCCCCATGCCTTCACATAAAGCTCTGCCTGATTATCGGAAAGGGATGCAGCAAGATCCTGTGCAGCATCCTCTGATGATGCAACTCCTGCCATTAGATAAAACTCTCCATCCCTGTCAAAAAATACAGATGGAATATTTAAATTCGTCAAGCTGGCGATTAATGGGTCAGCATTTTCTTGTTCTGAAAAAACACCTGCTTGAAGGATATAGGTTTCTAACGAAGCGAGTGTAACAGCAATAACATCTGGACTGGCTTCTTCCTTTTCTGCCGGCGTTACCGCTGGGGTTGTTTGGGATGGATTTTCAGCACTTGTCGGTGTGTCAACCTGCAGAAACATCCGGAAAATAAAAAAACCAATCAAGGTGCCGACAAGCACAGCACTACCTCCACTAATCAGGATTGTTTTCCATACCGAATTTCTTTTTAATTTCCCCTTATTCGTGCTTTTGACAGCTGTCAGCGTGGTGATGTCTGTTTCTTCCGGTTCGTTCTCCAGCGTTGCTGCCGATGCTCTTTCTGCACTATCTTCTTTGGAGGATGTGTGGACTTTGTATGTCCAAGTACCTTTCGTATCTTTTATTCTATGCAGTTTATGTTTTGTCATTCATCCAGCCCTCCAGTGCCAGTTTTGTTTTACTCTAGCACAGCCCTTGTAAAAAGTAAGGCGAATCATGACGCTATCTATTATAATCGTTCTACAATTTTCTTGATAACCCCTCCCTATTCAGACGCTTCAAGTGTCTTCACAAAAGAACGGATATAATCAACAAAATGAAAGGAACCTGTTATCAGGATCGGTGCCATTGACGTTTTTATTTTTTCTTTCATCCATGCCTGCCAGTCCTCGACCTGTTCTCCCTTATCTTGCAGCGGATAATCGGTTAAGGCAGCTGCCCGGGGATGGTCAAACGATGTTATATATAAGTTTGGAAAGACATCTGCCAGCAGACGTTGCATTTCTTCTATATCTTTATCTTTAAAAGCTGCAAACAGTACATGTACTTTTCTTCTTGGATAAATAGCTCTCACAGTTTTAATAAAAGCTCTTACTCCTGCTTCGTTATGAGCACCATCTACTAGAATAAACGGATTATCATGAATCTTTTCCATTCTGCCGGCGATGGTCACTTTTTGAATTGCTTCGATGGACGTGTGCATATCCAGATGACCGAATCGATTTTTTAACACTTTTAACGCCTGTATCGCTACGGAAGCATTATGATGCTGATGTAACCCAATTGTCCGAAGCTTTACTCGATAACGCGAGCCAAGGTTTTTCCATTCAAATTCATCAATCTGAATATTTTCCATCGTAAAGTCCATCCCAAAACGATATAATACTGCTCTATTTTTATTTGCTTCATTAACAATTGGAGTGAGCGCCTCTCCTTCTACCCCTGTTATAATCGGAGTATGAGGTTTTATAATTCCAGCTTTATGCGCTGCGATTTCCACAAGTGTATCTCCCAAAAAAGCAGTATGGTCCTTGGAAACCGTGGTAATAATGGATAAAACTGGTTGTATCACATTGGTCGTATCGTCTCTTCCGCCCATACCAGCTTCAATAATAGCTATATCAACATTTCTGGAGAAATATAAAAATGCCATTGCTGTCATAATTTCAAAATGGCTTGGCGGCTTGCCTTCTTGATCCATTTGTTCAATGATTGGATTTATTTCTTCAAATAGTTCGGCGAATACATCTTCTGAAATAAATTCCCCATTGTAGAGAATAAATCCGGTCAAACCATTTAAACTTGGTGATGTAAAGGTTCCAATCCGATAACGATTTGCTCTTAAAGCAGCCTGCAAAAAAGCTCCTGTGGATCCTTTTCCGTTTGTACCGGCAATGTGGACCGAAGTAAACTTCTTCTCCGGATGATCTAAAGCTTCTAATAATGCTTCTATCCGGTCTAGCCCCGGCTGTACGCCAAGCTGCTGACGTTTTTCAAAAAAATCATGGATGTTCGTACGCATCTTTCTTTCCTCCTTTGTCTATTTCATCGTATACTAATTATCACAGCATAAGCGTCCGTGCTTTTCCCTGCTATATTACATACAGCTAAAACTTTTTGTATACAGGGAGGTGGCCGCTTCATCTCCTCAGTGACTTCCCTAAGGTTATCAGGGAAAATTGACCAATAGCTAAATTTTTACCCTCTAGCAGAAAGGATGTACGATTTTGAATTATACTGGCTGGATTATTATTAATGGAAGTATCGCAACGGATAAATTTCTCGATTATGCAACTATGATTGATGAAGCCGCTGCAAAACAAAAAATGAAAACCATTTGTTTAAAAAACGATGCGGTTTTAACTTTATTATGCCCGAAAAATGGAACGGTGTCACCTATACCAAACCATAATAAACTGCCTGATTTTGCTTTTTTTATCGACAAGGATATTTATCTGGCAAGACAGCTGGAGCAGCTGGGGGTTCGTGTCTTTAATAGTTCACATGCTATCGAAATCAGCGACGATAAAATCTACACTTATCAAATGCTCATGAGAAATCAGCTTCCTATTCCGGAAACGATTATTGCTCCTAAAAAATATCATGCAGGTGATCTGCCGTCCGACTATATCCAGGAAATAATCGATCATTTTGGTTTTCCGTTGATTGTGAAAGAAGCATATGGCTCCTTTGGTGAACAGGTTCATTTAATCGACAACCAACAGGGCTTAACAAATATTATCTCGAATATTGGCGAGCGCCCCTTCGTATTTCAGCGTTATATAGAGGAAAGCAGAGGCCGGGATATCCGCGTTCAGGTAGTTGGTGACAAAGCGATAACTGCTGTGGAACGGCAAAACGACGTAGATTTTCGGGCAAACGTAACTAATGGAGGCAAAATGCTGCCCTTTCCCCTTAATGAGAATACAGAAAAGCTGGCTGTAGCAGCAGCAAAAGCTATTGGAGCTGATTTTGCCGGCGTCGATTTATTATTTGGCCGAGACAGTGAACTGCTGATTTGTGAAATAAATGCGAACGCACATATCCGCAATCTATATGAGTGTACGGGCGTTAACGCCGCTGATTATATGATAACTTATATAAAAAAGGAGCTTTCCCGATGAATGGATGGCTCATATATACGAAAGCAGATTCAATAAGAAATAAAAGCTATATCGACTGGTTTATAGATGAAGCTAAAAAGCAGTCCATCCATCTCACATTATTGGTCAGGGAAGATCTATCGATTGGCATAGACCAAAATAAACAGGTTATCTATGCAAATGGAGAAGAAATCTGTGCAGATTTCGCAGTCGTCCGGACAATGGAGCCTCTTCTCAATAAACAATTAGAGTTAATGGGAATTACCGTATTTAATCACTCTATAATCTCAGAAACATTTAATCATAAAGCATATGGCTATCTCGCTATCCGGCAACTAGGTATTCCTGTTCCGGAAACCTATTTTTTTCCCGGAAAAATGGATCCACCCTCCCTGCCGTTTGATTTTCCTTTTGTTGCCAAAACAGCTAATGGAAAAGGAGGAAAGCAGGTTGCGATGCTTCATAGCCAAAAAGAATGGGAAGCATATCGTCAAAGCTTAACGGAAGATTATGTGTTACAGTCTTCCCAGCATATTCAGCCGGGCAAGGATTTACGCGTGTTCGTGATTGGTACAAGGATTATAGCAGCTGTTTTGCGTGAGAATTCAAATGATTTTCGCGCAAATTACTCTCTTGGCGGAACAGCATCTCTGTATACGTTAAATGAAACAGAAAAAAATATCGTTCAAACAATTATAAATGCTTATGATTTTGGGCTTGCCGGTATTGATTTTATGTTCACGGAAAATGGAGAATTTGTATTTAATGAAATTGAAGATGCCGTCGGTTCGCGTACGCTGAGCAAGCTCAGCGATATCAATATATTAGAAGAATATGTAACGTATATAAAAGAAAAAATGCTATGAGAATTTGTCTCATAGCATTTTTCATTATTGTTTTAATTCTTCTAAACGGGCTTTTACTTTCGCCTGTTTATCCAGATAATCTTTTTCTTTCTGTTTTTCTTCTTCTACTAATGCTTCTGGTGCTTTGCTGATAAAGCCTTGGTTAGAGAGCTTTTTCTGCACTCTTTCTACTTCTTTGTTCCATTTAGCAAGTTCGTTTTCCAAACGTGCGATTTCTTTATCAAAGTCAATCAGGCCTTCTAAAGGAAGGAAGATTTCTGCACCTGTCACAACAGAGGTCATCGCCTTGTCCGGAGCTGCAATATCTTCTGCAATTTGCAGAGAGCTCGGGTTACAGAAACGCTCTAAATATTCCCGATTTTTTTCTAATTCCTGCACAAGTACTTCATTTTCTGCGGAGATAAGCATCTCAATTTGCTTAGACATCGGTGTATCTACCTCAGCCCGGCTGTTACGTACAGATTTGATAATAGCGACTAAGCGCTGCATTTCAGAAACTGCTTTTTTATCATCAAATGCCAGATTTACTTTTGGCCATTCGCTGACTGTAATAGATGCTCCTTCATGCGGAAGCTGTTGCCAGATCTCCTCTGTGATAAACGGCATAAACGGATGCAGCATGCGCATCGTCTGGTCTAAAACATGAGCCAAAACAGAACGGGTTGTGTTTTTCTTAGCTTCATCCTCGCCATATAACGTCAGTTTTGCCATTTCAATATACCAATCACAGAATTCATCCCAAATAAAGTTATAGAGATATCTTCCTGCTTCACCAAATTCATATTTATCCGCATTTCTCGTTACATGGTCAATTGTTTCATTCAATCGAGATAAAATCCATCTGTCTGCAACCGTTAAGTCTCCTGTTAAATCAATATCCTCATACTGGAACCCTTCCATATTCATAAGAGAAAAGCGGGAGGCATTCCATACTTTATTGGCAAAATTCCAGGTAGACTCAATTCGCTCCCAATGGAAACGCAGGTCCTGACCAGGTGTAGAACCCGTCATTAAGAAATAGCGCAGTGAATCGGCACCGTATTTATCAATGACATCCATCGGGTCTACCCCGTTCCCCAGGGATTTACTCATTTTTCTTCCTTCTGCATCACGAATTAAACCATGCAGCAATGTATCCTCAAATGGACGTTCATTCATAAATTCCTTTGATTGGAAAATCATCCGGGATACCCAGAAGAAAATAATATCATAGCCTGTTACCAAAACATTGGTAGGGAAATAACGTTTCAAATCAGCGGATTCTTCATTAGGCCAGCCCATGGTAGAGAACGGCCATAAGGCAGAGGAGAACCATGTATCCAATACATCCTCATCCTGCTCCCAGTTTTCAGCATCCTCTGGCGCTTCTTTGCCTATATAAATTTCACCTGTTTCTTTATGGTACCAAGCCGGAATCCGGTGTCCCCACCATAATTGTCTGGAAATACACCAGTCACGGATATTATCCATCCAGTTGAAATATGTTTTTTCAAATCGCTCTGGTACAAAGTTGACTTTTTCCGCGTCAGAATCCTGCATCTTCAAAGCTGATTCTGCCAATGGCTCCATTTTTACAAACCATTGTGTAGATAAGTAAGGCTCAACCACTGCACCGCTTCTCTCCGAATGTCCAACCTGATGTGGACGTTCTTCGATTTCAAATAGCACGCCCTGCTCTTGCAGGTCCTTAACCAGCTGCTTCCGGCATTCAAAACGGTCTAATCCCTGATACTTTCCTGCATTTTCATTCATGGTGCCATCTTCGTTCATCACAAGGACACGCTCTAGATCATGACGGTTCCCGATTTCAAAGTCATTTGGATCATGAGCAGGTGTAATTTTTACTGCTCCGGAACCAAGCTCCATATCTACATAATCATCCGCCACAATTTGCATTTCTCTTCCTACAATCGGCAGGATAACCGTCTTGCCGATTAAATGCTGATAGCGGTCATCTTTTGGATGCACCGCAACGGCCGTATCCCCGAGCATGGTTTCCGGTCGGGTCGTCGCAATCTCGATTGTTTCATCACTATCCTTTATCGGATAGCGCATATGATAAAACTTCCCTGGAATCTCTTCATAAATTACCTCAATATCTGAAAGGGCGGTTTTAGTGGAGGGATCCCAGTTAATAATATATTCTCCGCGGTAAATCAATCCTTTTTCGTAAAGACGGACAAATACCTCCCGAACAGCTTCAGACAAACCTTCGTCTAACGTGAAACGCTCCCGAGAATAGTCTAAACCAAGTCCAAGCTTCTCCCACTGCGAGCGAATAAAGCTTGCATATTCCTCTTTCCACTCCCAGGATTTTTCTAGGAACTTTTCCCGTCCAAGCTCATAACGGTTTGTTCCCAATTCTTTTAATTTTGCTTCTACCTTTGCCTGGGTAGCAATCCCCGCATGATCCATTCCAGGAAGCCACAATACATCATAGCCCTGCATACGCTTCATACGTGTGATTGTATCCTGCATCGTTGTATCCCATGCATGCCCTAAATGCAATCGCCCTGTTACATTTGGCGGCGGAATCACAATGGAATACGGCTCTTTTTCCGGATCATCCTTTGCTTCAAAAAACTTCCCATCTAACCAAAACTGATATCTTCCTGCTTCCACTTCCTGTGGATTATATTTAGGAGGAAGCTGATTTTGTTTATCTGACATGTTAAAAAACCTCCTTTATTCGTTCAACTAAAAAAACCTTTTCATCCTTATAAATAAAGGACGAAAAGGTATATTTCCGTGGTACCACCTTTGTTTGCTGATCAATAAAAGCTGTTGCAGCCTGATTGAAGCACACTTATGGTCATGAATATCGGCTGACAACCGGAATCTCCTACTCCATTTTTCAAAGATTCTACATCAGAGACGACTTCAAGAACAACCTTCCCAGGAAATTTTCAGCACAGGATTTCCCTCTCTAAGAGCGTTTTTTCTTTACTACTTCTCTTCCACGTGTTCGTATGTTTTCTTCGTAACATTTATTTTATCGTTTCCTTCTGAGAACGTCAACTAGATTTTCATATATTTACCGATAAATAGGCTTGTTCCCGGTTCATTAAAAAAAGTGTATCTATATTATTGACACACCTTTCAAGCATTTATACATAACATAATATATCAAATTTCTGAAGTTTATCTTTATCAAACAAACAGGAGGTGAAAAAAGATGTCTCGTTTCTATCGTTACCGGCTCCCGCCATGGGCTAGAAAATGTATTTTTGTTGCGGAAACCGTGTGTACACCAATTATGATTTTCCAGCTTATCCGGACGCTTTTAATACCAACAACACTTGATATTTTATTACTTGGACTCCTAATTGGTCTAGTGGTAGCTTTTTATCTGCAATGGATTTAGTCTGGCTGTTCTTCCTTGGACTCATATGTTTCTTGTATAAACTCCACCCAATTCATCCCAAATTCTAAACGACGGAATTGCTGCTGCAGCTCTTTGACCTGATTAACCATCGATTTCTTTGTGCGGCGGTCTGTATAATTCTTGAGTACACTTAAATAGAATGATGGATTTAGTAAATAGACAGAAACAAGATGCATTTCCTTTACAGTCAGATGATTTGTTTTTTGATAGACGGTAAATGCTTGCTGTATCGTTTCTTCAGGCTGGTTATAAGCGCCTGTCAATCCTCGGAAATAATGGGATAAATCACGTGCCGGATGTTCAAAACCACCTGATTCCCAATTAATTAAATAGCCTCCCTTTGAATGCGTATCATCGACTCGTTGATGACATAAGCTGGAAGACCATAAAATCTCCGTTTCTTCCTCTCCATAGATTTGATACAGTTTATCTTGCAGCAGCCCTACAGCATGGCAAACACCCTTATAATGCGTGCAATAAAGCAGTTCAAACGGTGACATATATTTTCGGCTTTCATAATCGGTGACGCGAACATGGAGCTGATCTAAGGATTGCTTGCAAAAGCTCGAAAATCCTTGAAATGATTCTTTAAGACGATCGGATTTAATACGGCTGGTCTGCCTTGTCTTTTTATGAATCTGTGCAAGTGTCTGCATTGTTCGCTCAATGTTATACGCGGAATCTGTGACCTCCGGAGAGTCAATCCAAGGTGTTAAATAATAGTAAAAGTTTTCCTCCTTATGAAAAAATGCATTGTCCCGGGTTAAATACACAGGTAAAATCTCTGTCACATTTTTTTCACGAGCAATACGGTAGACATGCTGCCAATTCTCCATCGTCTGTTCTGTTAAAAAACTGCGCTTCAAAGCATATTCCTGCATACCGTCAAATACTTTTACAACACGCTCTGTCTGTTTTTCGATACTGACGGGATAGATATGATATGCTTCCAGGACCTTCTTCCATATATTCACTACATGTCACCCCTTATTTGTAAACTCGGAATTGCTCGTGTATATCAAATCTGCATTACATCTGAATATTAACCTGTATAAAATAATTAAAAACATAGATTATGTAAAACTCCGGCACAAATAATCTCATTCATTATTTGTGCAGAGTCTTTATTTATTGTTTAGATGGAATATAAAGCAGCTGTCCTTCATTTACTTCCAATTCTTCTTCTAATTGGTTATGCTTGATTAATTGCAGCGGGCTGATTGCAAACCGTTCTGCTATGGTATCGATTGTGTCATTCTCCTGAACAATGCACAGACGCATTTTGGCATAATGATTCTCGTCTGCTTCACGGAAAATCTGAGATAGTAACGATTCGCTTTCTGTTCGTTCCTCCTCTTTTTTCGTTTCTTCAGCCACCAGTATTTCTTCCTCCCTGGGTGTATCTGGATAGAAGGTATCTTCTATATAATCAATCACCTCGGATTCATCAGCGACATCCCAGCCTGGTTTCTCCTCTGTCATCTCCATATCTTCCTCAGCTTCTAATACCTCTTCCACCTGCTCTTCTTCTTCTGAATCATCCTCTGAAGCCTTTCCTTTCGAAAGAGACTCAAAATATTCAGAAAGAGGCTGTGACTTTACTTTCCATCGATCCGGGTCATCTTCTGGCTCCTCTTCTGAATGGCTTTCTTGCAATGTTAATAGTTCTTCCATTTTTTTCTGATCTTTCGATATCGTTTGCTCATTACGAATTAATGCTTCTTCCGAAGGGCTTTCTTCTAATATCGGCTCAACTTCCGGTTTTATTTCTTCTTCCGACGCTAGCAATTCTTCTAATTTTTTCTGATCTTCCGAGATCGTTTGTTCATTGCGGGTCAATGCTTCTTCCGGAAGTTCTATTTCAAAGGAAAATGTGTCTCCTACCTGTTCTTGATCCGCTTCTGCTGTTTCCCAATTTTCTTCTGACGGACGATATGCTTCATCCTGTAAAATCCCTTGAATCTCAACCGCAGCAGTAATTTTTAAACTATCTGCACCTAATAAATCATAATCAAAGGATTCAATTTGCACCGTGACATCTTCTATTTTATTCACCCGATGAGGCGGCACAGATATATCTACAGGAAATTTATGGGTGAATACATACAGTCCATTTACCTCTCTAATACTTTCGACATAACGCTTAGCTTGAATTTGATCAAAGTCAAAAATCTCTTCTCCTTCTTCTTCACCATTTACTTTTTGATATTCTCCCTGCAGCTCAAGATTGCCATGGATAGAAATATAGTTATCTAATGATTCGATTGTTATTTCTGGTTCAATGGAAATTCCCCTGAGTTCTTCTACTTCCTGTCCTTTTTCAAAAAACAGTGATTCTTCCAGTTCAAAAATAAATGAATTAGAATCTACTGACAAATGTATTCCTCCTCTCGCAAACAGTCCAGATGCGAATCATTCGTTATCATTTATATGATAAGAAACCGCGGAATATGCTAAGGAGGAAGATTGGTTTAAAGCAAACAAGAAAAGCCGGGGTATCGTTTATGTTAAATGCCCTTCAAAAATCACTCTGTTTCCCGGTATTCCATTAACCAGCAATCCCGATATTCCCCCTCATGCAGTTCATGGCAAGGAAGTAATTTTATTTTCTTAAAACCACTTTTCTCGTAACAGCGAATCGCTCTTTTATTCCAGGCTTGAGGATCCATGACGACTTTATTTATGCGTTTCTTGTTAATTAAATAAGCAACCATCGACTTGATCAGGAGGCTGCCAATACCTCTATCCCAGTATTGCGTTTCTCCTATAAATTGATCCATTCCATAAATAACATCTTTATCATTTAAATAACCGTATTTTTTTCTCGTATTTATATTTAATAGATAATATTGAATGTAACCGATTTCTAAACTATCAAAAGCTATGATACATCGGACTACATTGTCTTGAAGCGGATAAAATTTTTCATTCACTTTTTCTAAATCAAATGGATTATCTCTCCCATCGTAAAATTGAAGAACTGCCGGATCAGAAAGCCACTTTGCCAGTAAATAATTATCCTCTTTTGCTAATTCACGAACGGTTAGCTTATTATTTTGAAACAGCATCATTGTATGATCACCCCGCCTGAAATTTTGTGAAAGTAATATCCTGTCAGTAAGAAAAACCAAGAAAATCACTTGGTCTTTAAAATACTGGTATTCTTGCCGAGCAGATGTCCGCTACGACGGTTTTCGATGGAGCGAGTAATCGCAGTCCCGGGAAGTCGCTTTCCGCGGGCAACGGCTTAGCCGCACGGTAAGAAAACCGCTTCCTGCTCAGGTCTACCTGTTGCTTTTCCCGCATGAGTCGACTTCCCTCTTATTCCTAAAAAAAGAGAAACCCACTTGGATTTCTCTTTTACTAATCTTTTTATAATTACTTTCCAATCTTAGAAAAAGCAGTATGCACTGCTGCAATTGTCTTTTCAATATCCTCATCTGTATGTGCAGTAGATAAGAATAATCCTTCAAATTGAGATGGCGGCAAAAATACGCCTTCTTCAATCATCGCACGGTAATATTGCGCAAAGTAGTCTAAATTAGAGGATTGCGCCGTTTCAAAATCGACAACTTCCTGATCTGTGAAGAATACACCGACCATTGAACCGGCACGATTAATATGAAGCGGTATATCATATTTATCTGCCGCCTGGCGGAATCCTTCTGTAAGACGATCCACTTTTTTATTAATTTCTTCATAGGACGCTTCTGACAAGGACGCTAACGATTCATAGCCCGCTGTCATAGCTAAGGGGTTACCGGATAATGTACCGGCTTGATAAATCGGACCAGTCGGTGCAATCTGCTCAATAATTTCACGTTTTCCGCCGTACGCGCCGACAGGCAGACCGCCGCCAATAACTTTACCAAGACAAGTCAAATCCGGAGTAACATCAAAATGTCCCTGCGCGCTGTAGTAGCCGACACGGAAACCAGACATTACCTCATCAAAGATAAGAAGTGAGCCATTTTGCTCCGTAATGTCGCGAACAGCTTGTAAGAAACCTTCTTTTGGAGGCACGACTCCCATATTTCCACATACAGGCTCCATAATTACCGCTGCAATTTTGTCACCATAATGCTCAAAAGCAAGCTTCAGACTATCGACATCATTATAAGGAACAGTGATTGTATTCTTCGCGATATTCTCTGGTACTCCAGGGCTGTCTGGAAGACCAAGTGTTGCGACACCGGAACCTGCCTTAATCAGCAGGGAGTCCCCGTGACCGTGATAGCTTCCTTCAAATTTAATAATCAAATCCCGGTTGGTATAGCCGCGCGCCAGACGAATTGCACTCATCGTTGCTTCTGTTCCGGAATTGACCATTCGCACCATTTCAATGGATGGGACACGATCGATAACAAGCTTTGCAAGCTGATTTTCTAACAATGAAGGCGCTCCAAAGCTTGTCCCTTTTTCAACAACTTCCTTTAAGCTTTCCGTTACACGCTCATCAGCATGTCCTAAAATCAACGGACCCCAGCTTAATACGTAGTCAATATACGTGTTGCCATCAATATCGGTAATTTTAGAGCCTTTTCCTTCTTCCATAAAAATCGGATCCAATCCCACTGATTTAAATGCACGTACCGGAGAATTCACTCCGCCGGGCATTAAATCAACCGCTTCTTTATAAGCATCTACTGACCTTGTGTTTACCATGCTCTTCCTCCCTTATTTATCTTCTTGCAACCATTTTGCCACATCTTTTGCAAAATAGGTAATAATTAAGTCTGCGCCTGCACGTTTCATTGATAGCAGGGTTTCTGTCACTAATTTTTTCTCATCAATCCAGCCATTTAAAGCAGCTGCTTTAATCATGGAATACTCCCCGCTCACGTTATACGCAACGACGGGCACGTCAAAATTGTCTTTCACCTCACGCATAATATCCATATAAGACAGGCTTGGTTTTACAATTAAGAAATCAGCGCCTTCTTTAATATCCGATTTCGCTTCACGGATTGCCTCTAAACGGTTAGCAGGGTTCATCTGATATGTTTTCCTGTCTCCAAATTGAGGTGTACTGTCTGCTGCATCACGGAAAGGTCCGTAATAAGCGGAAGCATATTTCACCGCATAGGACATAATCGGAATATGATGAAAACCGGCTTCATCCAAAGCATGGCGGATGACGGTTACGAATCCGTCCATCATATTGGAAGGAGCAATAATATCGGCACCTGCCTTTGCCTGAGATACAGCTGTTTTAGCTAACAGCTCCAGAGAAGCATCATTGGCTACATCTCCATTTTCAATTACGCCACAATGTCCATGCGACGTGTATTCGCATAAACAGGTATCTGCGACTACAAGCATTTCTGGATACGCTTGTTTCACGATTCTTGTGGCTTCCTGAATAATTCCATGATCATGAAAAGCCTCAGAGCCGATTTCGTCCTTTTCTTCTACCACACCAAACAAAATAAGTGAACGAATTCCTAATTGATATGCTTCCTCCACTTCCTTCAATAAATGATCAAAAGAAACCTGGAAAACTCCCGGCATGGAAGAAACCTCATTTCGGATGTCTTCTCCTTCAATAACAAATATCGGATAAATAAAATCCGTTGCCCGTAGGTGTGTTTCTTGAACGAGTGCGCGCATCGAAACAGATGAACGCAAACGCCGATGTCTGTCAAATGTAAATTCACTCATGATTTATCTTCCTTTCATTTGCAATCGTTGAAATTAAATCCAACATCGCATCTGCGGTATAAGGCGTTGACGTATATACATCAGAAATTCCTAATTCCCTCGCCTTTTCTTCCGTCGTATTACCGATACAAATATATGTTGCATTTTTTGGTATATATTCTGCCAATTGCACAAACGCTTCTGCTGTTGATGGACTTGTAAACGTGATATAATCCACGGCGGAAAGCACTTGATTCAACTTTTGTTTGGATTCCATACAATACGTTGTCTCATATACTTCCAAAGTCTCATAAGCAATCTGTGCTTCTTTCAGTTTTTCTGGAAGCGTCGGCCTTGATAAATTTCCCCGTATCAGCAGCACTGGCTTATTCAATGTGTAAAAAGAAATAAACGCTTCTGCCATCGCCTGGGCATCAAAGGTTTCTGGAACAAAAGAAGCAGTATAACCATATCGATGCAATACTTCTTCTGTTTTCTTCCCGACGATTCCTATCTTCAATTCTTGTGGCAGTTTTATCTGCTGTTTACGGAGCAGCTGAAAAAAACCCTCCACCCCGTTGGCACTTGTTATAAATACCCAGCTGAAATCCGAGAGACGTTCCAGTACAGAAGTATCTTCAAACTGTTTTAGAAAATTTATTTTAATCATTGGGACGATGACCGGACTTCCACCCAGCTTTGTGACTTTTCCCGCCATTTCAGCAGCTTTTGTCTCTTCTCTCGTAATCAATATGCGCTCCCCGTGAAGCGGCTTACCCATGATTATTCCATCTCCTCTTTGACACGGTCAACGATATCTTTAGCTCCCTGATTCATTAATATTTCTGCTGCCTGCTTACCAACTTGTACAGAGTCGTTACCGCGGACAACTTCCTTCAAAATCGTTTGTCCATCGGGCGTACCTACTAAAGCAGTTAATACAATTTCTTCGCCATCTAAATAAGCATAGCCGCCAATAGGAACTTGACAACCCCCCTCCAATAAATGCAGAAAAGTACGTTCCGCCAGTACCGTTTTGGCGGTATATTCATTATGAATCTTTCGGACGATTTCTTTTAATTCTGTATCCTCTGCACGGCTTTCTATTGCAAGAGAACCCTGTCCTACAGCAGGTACACAGATTTCCGGATCCAGGTATTCTGTAATCAGATCCTCACTTAAACCGACTCGCTTTAATCCGGATACAGCCAAAATAATTGCATCGTAGTCTTCTTCATTTAGTTTTCGAATTCGTGTTTCCACATTACCTCGAATCCATTTAATCTCTAAATCCGGTCTGGCAGCAAGAATTTGTGCCCCTCTGCGTAAGCTGCTTGTGCCGACAATCGAGCCTTCTTTAAGGTCTGCTAATTTAATATTATTTTTCGCAATATAGGCATCGCGATGGTCTTCTCTGTCCGGAATAGAGGAAATCTCCAGTCCTTCAGGAAGAGAAGAAGGCATATCCTTCATGCTGTGAACAGCAAAGTCAATCTCCTTGTCAAACATTGCTTTTTCAATTTCTTTTACAAAAAGACCTTTTCCGCCAACTTTTGATAAAGTTACATCAAGGATTTGATCTCCTTTTGTAACAATCTTTTTTATCTCAAATTCATTTTCTACACCAGCTTTTTTCAGCTGATCAATAACCCATTTCGTTTGTGTCATTGCTAAATTACTTTTTCTCGAACCAACAATTATTTTTCGCATGATGTCTCCTCCTCGACTTTTCCGGGTTTATTCTAATACGTGTTCAAAAGTTGCCAAATCTAGAAGCAAGAAGAACAAGGCGACGTGTGTTTTACGAACGGGCTTCCACAGGATGTGGTGACTTCTGTGTTGTCCACAAAGGTTTTCGATGGGCGAGTAACCGCAGCAACGGTTTTAATAGACCGAGTAATCGCAGGTCTCAATGTTGTCAGGTTTGTGCTACCGCTGCGGAAAAACACTACGCTGTCCCAGTCCCATCGTAAAACACACGTCAACTACAGAGTTCGCCGCTTATCATTTGGTGACTTTTGAACAACCTCTTCTACAATAAAAAGCAACCAGAAAGTAAATGAAATGACCTTCTGGTTGGATGTGAATGATGTAAACAGGGTGAATCCATCCTGCTTAGGCAGTGGTTACTCGTTCAATAACCTTGAATGAGGAGGCTTCCTCTTGCGTAAATTTAGTGAATGCATCATTCTTTTTCAACTGTTTCGCAAATTCTTCTCTTACCTCATTCTCAATTCCAAAAATATCAATAAATAATTGCAATGCCTCATCTGCCTGCTCTGCGCCGGCCAATTCTTTCGCCTGCGTAATCGGCTCTTTCAGTAACTGATTGATAATACTTTTCGTGTGCTTATTAAGCACTTTTTTCTCACGATCCGTCAGACTTGGAATTTTCCGTTCAATACTTTTCATTGTTTCCGTTTGAATAGATAACGCTTTTTGTCTCAAAGCAGATATAACCGGAATAACTCCTAATGTTTTCATCCATTCCTTGAATTGAACAATTTCTTCCTCTAAGGATATTTCAATTTGTTCTGCTGCTGCTTTTCGTGACTCCAGATGCTCATCTACAATATGCTGCAGGTGATCGATATCAAATAAAGCAACCTGATTTACTTCAGCAATTTCCGGATCGATATCCCGGGGAACCGCAATATCTACTAAGAATAATTCTTTATCCTGCCGTTTACTCTGCACCTTTTCAATATCTTCTTTCGATAAAACAACAGATTCTGAACCGGTAGAGCTGATCAAAATATCCGCTTCTTCTAATACAGCGGATAGTTCATCCATCCCAGCAACCTTAGCTTCAAATTTCTCTGCCATCATTTTTGCTTTCTCCTGTGTGCGGTTAATGACAGTGATATCCTTTACTCCAGCGCCTTGAATGTTTTTCGCTGCCAATTCGCCCATTTTGCCAGCGCCTAAAATAGCTACATGCTTATTACTCAAATCTCCAAACTTTTCTTTTGCTAATTCCACAGCTGCATAGCTGATGGAGACAGCATGTTCACCGATCCCTGTCTCTTTATGCATCCGTTTCCCGAATGTAATAGCTTGTTTGAACAGTTCATTAAAAATGGTACCTGTTGTATTTGCCAGTTGTCCTTTTGAAAAAGCTTGTTTCAGCTGGCCAAGAATCTGTGTTTCGCCAAGAACCATGGAATCGAGTCCGGTTGTCACGCGAAACAGATGCTCCATTGCACCATCGTCCTCCGTAATCTGCAAGTATGTCGAAAAGGTTTCTTTCTCTTCTCCAAACCAATCTGCTAAAAATTGTTTAATATAGTATCTGCCAGTATGAAGCTGATCAACAACTGCGTATACTTCCGTCCGATTACATGTTGAAACAATCACATCTTCCAGAATACTCTTCTGTTCCTTCAATGCAATCATTGCTTCTGACAATTTTTCTTCATTAAACGTAAACTTTTCCCTAATTTCTACAGGGGTTGTTTTGTAATTAAACCCAACCTTTAAAATATGCACCGTACTACCCCCATTATGATTAAATGATTCAAAACTTTTTATGATTATTATCTAATAATCATTATAACATGTCATGAAATGCTTTTCGTGCTAAAATGTGAACAGAATCTGAAACAATTTGTACGTAACATAAGGATATGTATGATAAAATGATTCATTCCAGCTAAATAAAAACGACCGCTGCAACAACTTATTCCGACTGTAATGTAACATAACTGACCCATTATAGCAAGGAACTCACTTTTTTAAAGGATGTACTTGCTTTTTAAGAGACTGTCTGTTACATCCAGTATAATCATCTACAGTATTAAAACAGAGACATTTGGGAGGAATTTCGATGAAAAGAAAGCATTCACTGCTGGCTTATCTATGTATTGGAATCGGTATTTTTCTTTTACTGCGGGAGCTCCGAATTCCATTTTTTGTTGACCTATATTCATGGCAATCTTTCCTGATTGTAATTGGAATTGGCATTATTATTCATAGCTATACAACAAAAACGTACCAAAATTTATTTATAGGTACCTTACTTTTTGGAATCGGCATTCATCTTCACGGGGTAAAGCATTATTCTTTTTGGATAGATGATTGGTCTGTTTATTTCATTATTATAGGACTTGCCTTTATTATCCGTTATACCAAAACAAAAAAAGGATTTTTCTTAGGCCTTTTCTCTATTTTGTTAGGCTTGCTATTTCTTTTTTCGGAACAGCTTTCTATATACACCAGCTGGCTTGAGCCGATTGTTTCGCTCTTAGAACGTTTTTGGCCAGTTCTGCTTATTCTCTTAGGTATGTTTATGCTCAAACGCAAATAAGGATACAGTCAGGAATTAAATTTCCTGACTGTATCCTTATTTTATCTTCACTTATAACAAAACGTCACTAAGGCGGAAGTTTTACGGACGCTCCTCCGCGATGAAAGATTTTATCGCTCCCCAGACCGCATCTTTGCCTTCGCCGGTTTCTGCGGAAAATGGAATAAAAATATCATCTGGATCTATTTCTAAAACCTTCTTAGATCGTTTAATATGCTTGTCCTTCTTTGTTTTGGGGATTTTATCCAGCTTTGTTCCGATCACGATGACCGGAAGCTCAAAAAACTTCAAATAATCATACATCTGAACATCATCCGTCGTCGGTTCATGACGTAAATCAGTAATTAAAATAACAGCCCGAAGCGGTTCTCTATTTTTAAAATACTCTTCCATCATGCCGCCCCATTTTGCCCGCTCCTTCTTAGATACCTGTGCGTATCCATAACCTGGAACATCGACAAAATAAAGGGATTCATTAATCAGATAGAAATTTAACGTTTGCGTTTTTCCCGGCTTGGAAGAAGTCCTTGCCAAGTTTTTCCGGTTAATCAGCTTGTTGATTAAGGAAGATTTCCCGACATTTGAACGGCCAGCCAGCGCAAACTCAGGATATTGCTCCTGCGGATATTGCTTCTCACTGACAGCACTGATTACAATTTCTGCTTGATTAACTTTCATTAGGTTCATCCTCCTTTACCAACGCGATTTCTAAGACTTCATCTAAATGCTTCACCGGGATAAACTGAAGCCCCTCACGGACACTTTCTGGAATGTCTTCTATATCTTTTTCATTATCCTCCGGAAGAATAATCGTTGTCAATCCGGCGCGATGTGCACTTAATGCTTTTTCTTTTAATCCGCCAATAGGCAAGACACGCCCGCGAAGTGTAATTTCACCGGTCATTCCTACCTCTCTTTTGATAGGATGCCCTGTCAAAGAAGATACGAGGGCTGTTGCAATGGTAATTCCGGCTGACGGACCGTCTTTAGGTGTTGCGCCGGCAGGAACATGGATATGAATATCGTACTTTTCATAAAAATCGGGTTCTATATTCAACTGTTCTGTACGGGAACGCACATAGCTAAACGCCGCTTGCGCCGATTCCTGCATAACGCCGCCAAGCTTACCAGTCAGCTTTAAGCTCCCTTTCCCCGGATAATGCGTTACCTCTATCGATAAAATATCTCCACCAGCTGTTGTATATGCAAGGCCTGTTGCCGCCCCAACCTGATTTTCTTCTTCAATCAATCCATATCGGTATGCCGGCTTGCCCAGATATTCTTCTACAATGCGGTCAGTAATAATAATCCTGTCCTTGCTTTCATCAGAGACAAGCTCTTTAGCCGCTTTCCGGCAAAGCGTCGCAATTTGTCTTTCCAAACCGCGGACACCGGCCTCCCTCGTATATGTTCGGATTAATTTCATGATGGAAGACTCACGAATTTGTATTTTACTTTTAGTCAGTCCATTTTCTTTAATTTGTTTTGGTATAAGGTGACGTTTCGCGATATGCAGCTTTTCAACCTCTGTATAACCCGGGATAGAGATTAATTCCATCCGATCCAATAACGGCTCTGGAATACTGTTGATGTTATTTGCGGTAGCAATAAACAAGACATTAGATAAATCATAGGTCTCTTCAATGTAATGATCACTAAAGTTATGATTTTGTTCTGGATCCAGTACCTCCAGCATAGCTGAAGAAGGATCGCCCCGAAAATCATTAGACATTTTCTCAATTTCATCTAATAAAAATACCGGATTAACCGTTTCGGCCCGCCGCATTCCTTGCATAATTCTTCCCGGCATGGCGCCGATATAAGTTCGGCGATGACCGCGAATTTCCGCTTCATCCCGAATACCGCCTAAAGAAATACGGACAAAATTCCGGTCAATTGCGTTGGCAATTGACTTCGCTAGAGAGGTCTTCCCGACTCCAGGTGGTCCGACCAGACATAAAATCGGTCCCTTTATCGTATTAGTAAGCTTTTGAACAGCTAAGTATTCTAAAATGCGTTCCTTCACCTTTTCTAGTCCATAGTGATCTGCATTTAACACTTTTTCAGCTTTCTTCATTTGAATATTATCTTCTGTTTTTGTTTGCCATGGCAGCGAAACAAGCCACTCAATATAATTTCGGATGACAGAGCTTTCGGCAGATGACTGCGGGACCTTTTCGTAACGTCCCAATTCCTTCATCGCAACGTTGGTAATTCTTTCAGGCATATCAGACTGTTCAATTTTTGTTCTGAGCTGCTCCAATTCGCCAGTTCTGCCGTCACGGTCTCCCAATTCTTTTTGTATCACTTTTAACTGCTCTCTTAAATAATATTCTTTTTGAGTTTTTTCCATGGAAGTTTTAATCTTTTGACCGATTTTCTTTTCAATAGATAAAATCTTCCGCTCATCCGCAATAATATCCAGAAGCTTATGTATTCTTTCCGTGACATCAAAGCATTCTAATATCTCCTGCTTATCATCCAGCTTTAAAGAAAGATGTGAGGTAATCATATCCGCTAAGCGGCCCGGATGATCAATATCGCCAACGGTTTCAAATGTTTCATCCGTTAATTTACGTGAAACCTTTATGTACTGTTGGAATTGTTCAAGCAGCGTACGCATTAAAGCTTCAGTTTCATAGCTGTCTCCAACAATCTCCTCTTTTTCTTCTGCCTCCACAATAAAATTTTCTTCTTCTTCCAGATAACGAATAACCTCCGCCCGATAGAACCCTTCTACAAGTACTCGTTGTGTTCCATTCGGCAGCTTCGTAATCTGTTTGATTTTTGCAACGGTTCCAATATTGTAGATGTCAGCAGAACTCGGGTCATCTGAATTCATTTTTTTCTGTGAAGCTAAAAATATGTATTGATCAGCTAACATAGCTTGTTCCAAAGAAGCAATAGACTTATCCCTTCCTACATCAAGGTGTAATACCATCGACGGAAACACAATCAACCCCCGCAGAGGCAGCAGCGGCATTTTTAAATAGTTTGCTGTCATACATTCACCCCCTATTTTCATTTTTTATGTATTTTCTCTGTAAGGCTCTTTCTAAGTGTAAAAAAAAATCAACAAAATGTAAACACCATCATACCTTCTTTTATTATAAACAAGTATACAGGTATCTATGATTATTATAATCATTTTATAAAACAAAACGTTTATTCAGCAGGAGTTTCACCAATCGGGCATCGTGATAAAAGAAGATTTTCCTGAAAGCATGTCCTATACCAGCAGAAAAGAGGAAGAATGCAGATTCTGACCAGAATCTGCATTCCTCACCCGTTTATGCTTATGCACTTTCCTTTGGTAATTTCTCATTTCCTTCTTGAACGGTACCATCCTGGAAAACAAGTTTTGGACTTCCATCTTCCTGGATAACAGTGTCCTTTGTAATGATGCATTTTTCTACATCTTCTCTAGAAGGAAGGTCGAACATAACATCTACAATGATTCCTTCTATGATAGAACGAAGTCCGCGTGCACCAGTCTTCCGTTCAATAGCTTTCTTAGCAATTTCGATAAGCGCATCCTGTTCAAATTCAAGCTCGACATTATCAATTTCAAACAGTTTTTGATACTGTTTAACAAGTGCATTCTTTGGTTTAGTCAAAATTTCAATCAGGGCATCTTCATCCAGCGGAGTAAGACTGCCGATTACCGGAATACGTCCGATAAATTCTGGGATTAAACCATAGCGTAATAAATCTTCCGGAAGAACTTTAGACAGCAATTGGGCTGTATCCAATTCTTCCTGCTCTTCATTCGCACCAAAACCAATTACTTTTTTACCAATACGGCGCTTGATTACTTGATCAATACCGTCAAATGCACCGCCGACAATAAATAAAATATTGGTTGTATCGATTTGAATAAATTCTTGATGCGGATGCTTTCTTCCGCCTTGAGGAGGTACGCTTGCTACTGTTCCTTCCAAGATTTTTAGAAGTGCCTGCTGTACGCCTTCTCCAGAAACATCTCTTGTAATTGATGGATTTTCAGATTTTCTTGCCACTTTGTCAATCTCATCAATATAAATGATTCCTTTTTCTGCTTTTTCTACATCATAATCTGCAGCCTGGATCAGTTTGAGAAGAATATTTTCTACATCCTCTCCTACATATCCTGCTTCTGTTAATGATGTTGCATCAGCCATTGCAAATGGTACATTAATAATCCTTGCTAATGTTTGAGCTAAGAGTGTTTTACCGCTTCCTGTAGGTCCAATCATGGCAATATTACTTTTAGAGATTTCTACATCCCCGTTATGCATGCCAGAATTAACACGTTTGTAGTGGTTATATACTGCTACAGAAAGATTTCTTTTGGCTTTATCTTGACCAATCACGTAATCATCAAGTGTATCACAAATTTCTTTTGGCTTTGGAATCTCATTCATTTCCATGCCTTCCTCGGTGCCAAGCTCTTCTTCAACGATTTCCGTGCATAATTCAATACATTCGTCACATATATAAACACCGGGACCAGCTACCAGCTTTCGTACTTGTTCTTGGCCTTTGCCACAAAAAGAACATTTCAATTGTCCTTTTTCTTCATTAAATTTAAACATTACTTTTCGCCGCCTTCCTCAACAATCTCTGAGACTTTCCTAACACATTCGTTACATATATAAACGCCAGGGCCAGCTACTAATTTCTGAACTTCTTTTTCGTTCTTCCCACAAAAAGAGCAATTTGATTGTCCCATCCCGGCTTCTAAATTCACCATTTTCATTCACTCCTACATGTGCCTTGTCGGATTAGCAGTCAGCTTTATAATTCATCATATCAGATACAAATAGAAATACAAAACAATATACTTTTTATATTTTCTAAAGATAATCCTATGATAAGTGTGTCTATACAGTATGAATCAATTCTTTTAAATGTCAACTATTTGCAATTCCATCTGTATAGTATACTTTATATCCTGGAACAAATACCGCTTTTGACAAAATCTTTGTTTATTCGACACTGTCCTAATTAACAGGAAAGACAAGGCACGTCTCTCGGCGCACCTTGTCTTATTTATCCTCTTTTTTCACTTGTTCATAAAAATTATTTTGTTTTGCTGTTTTCAGCTAAGAACTCAATTGCAGCACGCATTTTTAAATCATTTTCTAATGTTTCTGTTGAACCGCCAAGCATTTGTAGAAGCTGTTCTTTCTCAACACCGTACATAGAGCCCATTTTTTCAAGCTCTGCATCGATATCCTCTTCTGTAGCTTCAAGATTTTCAGCTTCAGCAATTGCTTCTAACGTCAAGTTGGTTTTGACACGTTTTTCAGCATCTTCACGCATTTGTTCTTTCAAAGCATTCTCATCTTGCCCTGAGAATTGGCTGTACATTTCTAATGTCATGCCTTGCATTTGAAGCTGTTGTTCAAATTCGCGAACCATCTGGTTTACTTCTGTGTCTACCATTGCTTCTGGAACCTCTACCTCGATATTATCTGAAGCTTGTTGAAGTAATTCTTCACGCTGTTCATTTTCAGCTTGTTGTTTTTTGTTTGTTTCCAGTTCTTCGCGTTTTTTTGCTTTCAATTCATCAAGTGTTTCTACTTCTTCATCAACATCTTTTGCAAATTCATCATCCAGTTCTGGTAATTCTTTTGCTTTTACTTCATGAATTTTCACTTTAAAGACCGCATCCTGACCAGCTAAATCTTCCGCATGGTATTCTTCAGGGAAAGTGATTTCTACCTCTGTTTCATCACCAGCTTTTTTACCAATCAATTGTTCTTCAAAGCCAGGGATAAATTGTCCGGAACCAATTTCCAGTGAATGATTTTCACCTTGTCCGCCTTCAAAAGCAACGCCATCTTTGAATCCTTCAAAATCAATAACAGCAGTATCGCCGTCTTCGATTTCGCTATCTTCTTTTACAACCAATTCTGCTTGGCGTTCACGAAGATTTTCGATTTCTTGTTCTACATCTTCATCAGTTACTTCTACAGATTTTTCTTCCACTTCTAGACCTTTATATTCGCCAAGTTTCACCTCTGGTTTCACTTCTACTTCCGCAGTGAAAACAAGCGGTTGTCCTTTTTCAATCTGATCAATGTCAATAGAAGGCTGTGCAATTGGGAAAATCTCAGCTTCATCAACTGCTTTAGAATAAGCACTAGGAAGTACAATATCTACTGCGTCTTGATATAGAGATTCTACGCCAAAGCGTTTTTCAAAAATACTGCGTGGAATTTTCCCTTTACGGAAACCAGGAATCTGAACATCCTTCGATACCTTTTTGAACGCTTGGTCTAACGCTTGATCAAAGTCTTCAACAGATACTTCAAACGTTAATACTCCTTTATTACCTTCTTGTTTTTCCCATTTTGTTGTCATTATTATTCCCTCCAAAATCAAATCTATCATTGCATTTCATTATTCATTTGATCAATCATTTTTCCTGATTTACAACCACCTCATTATAACACATATCTTTTGTGTTTCAAGCATTTTACTACCTACTCTTCAATGATACTTAAATAAAGCGAGTTACAAATTTTTATAGACTCTATCCATGATTGGGCAGTTTCATTCAATTCGTCCAGCTGCACATCCAGCTGTAAATAGTCATTTCCAAGAATATAGACGGCTTCTGCAAAAGAAAACATATCACTCTCTTTCGGTGTAAATGGATAAGTCACATAAAAGTAACGATATACAAGCTGCTCAATCAAATTTAATAGAGATGGATTGGCTTCTGCCCTTTTTTCTAATTCTTCCGTTATAGATATGTAGCTTTTCTCTTCAGATATCTGGATCAATTCCGTCGGCTGAGTAACCATCATTGCCTCAAATTTATGTATGTAGACAGATCTTTCTACGCCTGTTTCTTTGAACCATTCTAATAAAGCAGTTTTAATAACAGGATGCACTTGAGGGTTTTCAAGCAGTCTGATATTTTCTTCCTCCGGATTTGCCTGTATCCGCCGGAGGTTATCAATGATATTCCATTGCTTCAGATAATCATCATCCCTTACAGCTTTCTTAAGTTCTTTCATGAAACTGACGGCATTGTCTTCATCGATTCCAATCTTCATATTGCCGCTCATTTCATACAACTGCTGAAAAGGCTCTTGAAGCATGTCAGGAATCATATTATGCTCAAATTCTATTTCTAACAAATCCATCAAATGCTGATACTGGCTTGTTTGAAAAAGAATGGTTAAATAAATATGGAAGTAATGATAATAATGTGCGTCTTTTCTAGCCAGCAGTTCTTCACTGAGCTGCTCTGCATCCTTATAATTACCTAATTCCATCAAACACATTAATTTACCAATATATATTTCATGACTTCCTTCATGATATGCAATCAGACTGTTTAATTTATCTAATGCCTCTTTGTACCTTTTTTCCTTTAATGCATGCAAACCTTCTTCTTCCAATTGTTTTTTCGTATTCGGAAATAATATCACCTTGGCACTGTCTTTCATTTGTTCACCTCTATTCTGGATTCCCAAAAATTTTTCTTCAAATCTGTTATACCCTATCCTGCATTATTTAAACTATTTTTTTCGGATTATATCTGCAGCAGGTTTAATCTTGCTGTCTCTTTATCATGTTACCCTTAAAAAAGCAGCGGGTCTACATTAATTTGCAAAAGATAGTTAAATTCATTTTAGGCACTTCATCAAAATCTATGCTCATAAATCGTACGTGATATAGATGTAAGCTGCTGCACCCGAAAAATAACGTCAGCTAGTTTCTTTCTTAACTGAATTTATTCACATCCCTGCAAGCCCAGTTTTTAGTATAGAGCCCATTATCTTTTTCTAGAAATCAAAAACGCTCAAAACCTTATTAACCGAGGTTTTGAGCGTTTGATCTGTTTACGTCCCAGGCAGGATTCGAACCTGCGACCCACAGCTTAGAAGGCTGTTGCTCTATCCTGCTGAGCTACTGGGACAAATTGGAGCGGGTGAAGGGAATCGAACCCTCGTCATCAGCTTGGAAGGCTGAGGTTTTACCATTAAACTACACCCGCAATTACCGCGTTTTATGTATGAAATGATGTGCACCGTTTTTAACGGACAAGTAATATTATATGTGGGATAGAAGTTTTTGTCAACAGATTTTTAATTTTTATTTCCCGGTTTCATAAAAATGGCGAAAACACTAGGTACACAAGGAAAAAACAGCTTAAAAATTCTCTAGTGAAAGCAATAAAAACAGTCCACATTCTCTTTTCAGAAAAATATGAACTGCTTTTATCTTATTATCGTCCATAACATTCTCACTATGTGAAGTTTCGTTTTACAAAGAAGTACGATAGCTCATATCTTCTATTTTTCCATCTTTTAAAGTGTAGAAGTCTACCTGCACTTCATCTGTCTTCTCCCAGCTTAAAACAGCGTATGTTTTTTCCACACGATTTCTAGGCATGCGAATACTCCCTGGATTGATAAATAATTGGTTCCCTATTTTTTGGGCACCAGCAATATGGGTATGACCAAAGCATATGACATTCGCAGCATGCTCTTCTGCTGTATAGGATAGATTGGTCAAGCTTCCTTTCACTTGGTGAAGATGTCCATGCGTTACAAAGAAACGAAGACCATTTAAATCTAACACTTCTTGTTCTGGGTAAAGCGAATCAAAATCACAATTTCCTCCAACTTTATAAAAAGCACTCAACTCTGCAGCATCAAAATCCAGCTCCGAATCACCGCAATGGATGTATAAATCTGCAGCATGCTTTTCCGTCATTTCTTCCAGTTCTTTCGTCAACCCGTGACTGTCACTTGTAATCAGTACGCTTGTCATTATACTCCTCCTCTTCATTGCTTAGAGCAAATGTATATTTTGTTCCAACTGATTCATCGCTATCTTCCGGTGGCTGATTTGATTTTTTTCAGCCGGATCCAGCTCTGCCATTGTTTTTTCATAGCCCTCCGGTACAAAAATAGGATCGTAGCCGAAACCATTTTCTCCACTCTGTTCCGTTTGAATATGACCTTCACAATACCCAGTTACAAACAACGGCTCCTGACCAGGCTGAGCAATTGCTAAGACACAGACAAAGCGAGCTACGCGTTCCTCTTCAGGAATTTCCTTCATTTCCTCCAGAACCTTATCGATATTCGCTTGATCATCTGTCGGCTCGCCGGCATAACGGGCGGAATACACTCCGGGTCTTCCTTCTAAACTGTCAATAACCAGCCCTGAATCATCAGCCAGCACCGTCTTTTGGAAACGATTAGAAATTTGCTCCGCTTTGATAGCTGCATTTTCTACAAAGCTCTCCCCTGTCTCTTCAATATCTGGAATGTCCTCGTCTAAATCAAGCAGGGAAACAACCTCAATGTGATGAGGAGCAAAGAAATCTCTAAATTCTTTTACTTTTCCTTTATTTTTTGTTGCAATAATAATCTTCTTCATGGTATCTCCCCCAATGAAATCAGTCTTGGTTAACCAAATCTGCAATAGAGCCAAGCGTTTCTTTCTGCTGGCTGATCAATTCATGAATACCTTGTTCACCTAAGCCGAGCATCGCTTGTAATTGCTTTGGACTAAATGTAGCTTCTTCTCCAGTTCCCTGTAGTTCTACAAATTCCCCTTTACCAGTCATTACAATATTCATATCGACATCCGCTGTGCTGTCTTCCTGATAATTCAAATCAAGTACCTCATGTCCCTCGGGCAATACGCCAACTGAAATTGCCGCTAAGAAATCAGTTAAAGGAAGCTCCTTCAGGACTCTCTTTTCAACGAGCTGATGAAGTGCAATTGCCATAGCGACATAAGCACCAGTGATGGAAGCTGTTCTAGTTCCGCCATCCGCTTGAATAACATCACAGTCAATCCAGATGGTCCGTTCCCCGATTTTGGAAAGGTCAACAACTGAACGTAGTGCTCGTCCAATTAAACGTTGTATCTCCATCGTTCTGCCGCTCACTTTTCCTTTAGAAGATTCACGAATATTACGCTGCTCTGTTGCACGCGGCAGCATTGCATATTCCGCTGTAATCCATCCTTTTCCCTGGCCTCTCATAAATGGCGGCACTCTATCTTCAATACTCGCATTACAAATAACCTTTGTCTGGCCCATTTCAATTAATACAGACCCCTCCGGATGCGTAATATAGCCCGGTGTTATTTTTATCGGCCGCAATTCATTTGGTTTTCGATTATCCTGTCTTTCCATCTGTTTTCCTCCTTATTTCACATTACATAGCTTATCATATTTTCGAAAAAAGAAACATGAGAATGCTGTTAAAAGAAGTATGTATCTTCAAATTATCCGTTCAAAGAAAAAAGCACCTCAAGAACAGATAAACTGCTCTCCAGATGCTTCATCGCACATTGCAATCCTTTTATAATTCTTCACTTGGTGTATATATCTCTGCTGACACCGGTGCAGAATAAGGCTCTCCATTTTCATTAAATACTTCATCCACGTTTTCAACCTGAACATCTACCGCTTCAATGTTTGGCCGCTGCGTCAATGTTCTGACCATAGTCTCCATCACTTCATCTGAAATAATATTTTGCTCGGAATCCATCAGGATGCCTTCATTAAATGTCAGATGGACGACCCCTTCCTCTATAACCGGATCCGCTGTTAAAGCCGCTTCCGGACTAAAAACATTCACAACATGATTTTGATATCCTGGACCGTCAATCAGTTCATTCACAACGCCTGTTAAATCATTTTCATCATCCATCTCGACATATTGCGTAACAGGAACATAATAACGGTTATTTTCCTGTTCTACCGGATAAAACATGGTAACTGGACTGCTGTTAAAATAGTCCAAGGTATCATTATTAGTCAGATTGATTCCCTTTGCCCGTGTATAACCATTATTAATCGGTGTACCATTTACTGGCATTTCCTTTAAATCGACCCCATCTACCCGAAGCTTGACCTTATTAACATTCTCAAATTGTGTCAGCGTGTGCGTAACGGCTTCTAAAATAGGAAGCTCAGATGCTGCTTCATAATCGGAAAATTCTCCGGATAAATCTACGACAATTGTACCGTCTTCTTGAAGATCAATGCCAAGGACCTCTGTATCCTCCGGAAGCACAGCTTGGAAGCCGTTTGGCAGCATTGGAGTGATTGGACCGCCTTTAACCATATATTCAATGACTTGCTGCGCCACTTGATTTGTTTCAGGAATTGGAAGCTCAATCATTTGTGAAGCAACCATCCCGTTTGAATCAATTAAATACAACTCTCTAGAAACCGTATCTTCTGCTTCCTCAGGAGGAGCTGCAGCATCTTCTTCATTTGCTGCCTCATCATCTACTGTTTCTTCCCCATTTACTGCTTCTGCATTTTGCGGAGGATCCACCTCTTTTGATGACTGTTCTCCTTTAAAACATCCTGCCAATAAGACTAATATTCCAAAAGCCACGATTAATCGGATTATCATTTTACTCATGCAACTACCTCCCAAGATGGTTTGTACTATTAATCATACGAGCCCATCTCAAGAAATAGACCAGAAATTAGATAGTTTATGAAGGAAGTTTCATTTTATATCTGAAAAAGACCACATAAAGTGAAACTTCAAATCAGTGGAGAGTTCGACGCACGGCTCTTTACGATAGGGCGGGTAATCGCAGCAATGTTGTCAGGTTAATATGCCGCTTCGATAAAAAACTCCTATGCAGAGATTCACTCTCATCTGCATAGGAGTTAGAGCTACTGAGATTAAACATGACGCAAATCTGCATGTTTAATTGTCAGCACACCGAAATTACTATCCTTAAATATTTTTTGTGTGATTTCGATAAAAATATTCAAATCTCCTGTCGCATAAAATTCATGGGGCGGCATAGGGTCATCACCATTCGCAATTTGGTGAATATCTAATGTTGTACTCGTCTCTCTCGCCGTTTCTTCACTTGAAGAAATAACAGTAATTTTCTCTCCTGCCACCTCTTGAATAGTATCCTTTAATAGTGGATAATGCGTACAGCCTAAAATCAATGTATCCATTTGATCATGCTCTAAAATAGGCACCAGAGTTGTTTCCACTACTTGTTTTGCTTCCGGCCCGTCCAGGACCCCTTTTTCTACCATCGGAACAAACGCAGGGCAAGCTAAAGAAATAACCTCAATATCAGACTTGATTTGACGTAGTGCATAACTATATGCACCGCTCCGCACCGTTCCTTCTGTTCCAATTACACCGATATAATTATTCTTCGTAGACTTGATTGCAGCCCTCGCGCCAGGCTTGATAACGCCAATAACCGGAATATCCAATTTTTCTTGTAACTCTTCTATTGTAAATGCGGTCGCCGTATTACAAGCAATCACAAGCATTTTTATATTTTTTTTAAGTAAAAAACGGACCATTTCCCAAGTGAATTGTTTTACCTCTTCTTTCGTTCTCGGTCCGTATGGGCATCTTTCTGTATCTCCTAAGTAAATAAGCGGCTCTTTAGGCAGCTGTCTCATTAGTTCATGAACAACCGTTAACCCGCCCACTCCTGAATCTATTACACCAATTGGCTGTTCCAAAACGCTCTCTCCCTTTTTACTATTGCTACTTCTCATTAACCTGCTTCATTTCATCATGCAAAAAGCCTAACAAATCATTCAACGTTTCTTTCTGCTCATCTGAAAATGAAGATAAAACATCCTGCAAATATTCCTGACGTTTTTGGATTACTTCTTCAATAATATGCTTCCCTTTTTCCAGAAGATGGATGCGCACCACGCGCCGGTCATTTGTATCACGGACACGCTCTACTAATTCATTTTTCTCTAAACGATCAACTAAGTCTGTCGTTGTACTAAATGCATGGCTAATACGGTTAGACAATTCGCCAACGGTCAAATCTCCTTCTTCCAGCAGCCACTGCAAGGCAATAAACTGCGGCGAAGTAATCGGATAATGATGTAATATTTTTCTGCCATTTTGTTTAATCATGCCAGAAATATACCTTAATTGTTTTTCCATTTTATTCACTGCTTCTACATCTTTACTCTTTTCCAATTCTTTATTTTTTTCCAAATTGATACCCCCTAAAAGTAAGAATTACTCCTGGTATTTTAACACTAATTATATAGCAATGGTTATGAAGTCATTTCTTGCTGCTTGTATTACATAGTAAACTAAAAATCGCTTCTTGAAAACTTTTTTAAAGCCGTCCAAGGCAAATACCTTTAAAAATGTACGCACTCTTTTGTTTCAGCCTTCATAAGCTATATCGACTAAATAATTTCCCTTCATGATGCAGTTCTATAAAGCAAGGAGGGGGTAACATTTGAAGGATAATGGGTATAAACCGAAGCAGCTGCTGACCAAACGCGAGAAAGAAGTGTTTGAACTATTGGTACAAGATAAAACAACAAAAGAGATTGCCCAAGAGCTATTCATCTCAGAAAAAACTGTGAGGAACCACATTTCAAACGCGATGCAAAAACTGGGGGTAAAAGGCCGTTCACAGGCTGTTGTTGAATTGCTTCGCATGGGCGAATTAAAACTGTAAACACACAAAAAAGAAAAAACGATACACCAGCATGTCGTTCGAGATCAAAATACATTTATTTTCTTTTTTATTCTATTTTTGTTTTGAGCTCAAATCAATACATGCATTCAGTGGTGAGATGCTGCGGCAGTACTCACCATACAATCGTATACTTTATCGTCATTCCTTACAGGTATAAACTAAGGTTATATGAAGGTGCTTTTTAGTCTGAGCTTTGAAAAAAATGAGCTCAGACTTTTTTATTTTTAAAAGTAATGAAAGGTTTGACAATCAAATACTCACCGCAAAAAAATCTCCATCTTCACATTTTACCTTTTTAAAAGCCTACTTGCTCCGCAGCATACGTAGCATGTTCATTACTGAATCCTTCAAACACGAGCTGCTCAATCAAGCCGCTTTTGGAAAAACTGGAATAAGACAAATAATCTTCTGCTGTTAATACTGCCTGCTCCTGCCAATCTACATCTAATTGACTGACTGCATTCACCGCATGTTCATTGCTGAATCCTTCAAATTCCAGCTGTTCTATCAAACCGCTTTCTGAAAAGCTCGTAAAAGCTATATAATCCTCTGCTGATAAAACTGCTTGTTCTTGCCAATCTACATCCAATTGATTGACTGCATAGACAGCTTCTTCATTTGTAAATCCTTCAAATTCCAACTGTTCTATCAAACCGCTTTCTGAAAAAGCAGTAAAATTTAAATAATCGCCAGCTGCGCTCACTGCATTTTGTTGAGAGAAGCTTTCTCCAGACGCTTCCTCTTCAATAAGTTCTTCTTCAACTTCTTCTGGTTCTATCGCTTCAGCCAGATCTTCCTCTGCCTCTTCGGATTCCTCGACTTCAGTCGGATTTTCCTCTGCTTCTTCAGGCTCCTCCGCTTCAACCGTTTCTTCCTCTATTTCTTCCGTTTCTTCCACTTCAGCTGGCCCTTCCTCCGTTTCTTCAGGCTCCTCTGCTTCAGCAAGTTCTTCTGCTTCTTCAGATTCCTCATCATTATTCATTTCATCTTGAGCAGGTTCCTCTGCTGCCTCTCCTTCATCCCCGCAACCGCTTAAAATTGCAGCGGCTGCGATAATAGCGATTAGAAAAAACTTCCATTTTTTCAAAACACGCTTTCTTTCTTTCGACATATTGACCGCCCCTGTATATGTAATAAGTAAATTTTACCACATGTAATCAAATAGTAATAGATAATATTTAACTTTTTCATAACTAAAAAATTTTATTGAATTAATTAAATTACATATGAATAGAAATATTTTTTCCTTATTCTCCATTTCTTTTTCTATTCCTATCCAACATCTGTATTTGCTGCTGCAGGCTTTCAAGAAATGTATTTTGACTTTTTTAGTTTTTCACGACTCCCTTATTAGGGTTACAATTGATTATAGTTTCATATTGTTACTTTTTTATAGATTTTTATATGAATAGTCGCTATTTGTTACATTCCATTTCAAGTAACACTTTGTTACTGTAAAATATAGTTATAGGGAGGATAAAAATAAATGCTTAATCAAAAATTAGCAGCATTAAGGAATGAAAAGAAAAATACCCAGCAAGAAATATCAATTATTATTGGTGTCACTCGCCCTGCATATACTGCTTATGAAAAAGGAACAAGAACACCAGATTATAATTTAGTAGTTAAATTAGCTGACTATTTCGAAGTAAGTGTGGACTACCTGCTAGGCAGAACGGATAATAGAAATTTAGAAAATGAATTCAATCCAATCTCAGAAATCAGTCGTTTGATTAAGGAATATAGAATGGAGTGTTCGAGCTTCCACGAGATTGATCGATGGGAGGCAATGGGACCGGAAGAAATGAAAGAATTGGAGAAATATTTTACATACATTACGGATATGGCTATGAAGAAACAAGAGTATAATAAATAAACTATAAAACTGGGGGACGAAATGATGGGAATTTTAGATGGTTTAATGGGAAATGCTTCAAACGTAGACGAAAAGGAAATCATGAAAGAATACGAGCAATTATTTATTGAAGGAGAAGAAGTAAGCGCAGCCTTTAAAGTTATTCGTGATTTATTTATTTTCACCAATAAACGTCTGATTTTGGTTGACAAACAAGGTTTAACCGGCAAGAAAACAGAATACCATTCCATACTGTATAAAAGCATCTCCCATTTCAGCGTGGAGACTGCCGGACATTTTGATATGGATGCGGAACTTAAAATATGGATTTCAGGTGGAGTCAATCCGCTTGTTTCTAAAACATTTAAGAAAGATACTAATATTTATGATATTCAAAAAGTTCTTGCTTCAGTAGTAGTTTAAATCATTTGGAAGAAAATTAGCTACTAACTAGAGGAAAGAAATTAAAAACTAGGAAAGCTCTATGAAAGCAGCGAAAACAGCAGAGCCAAATATACGCAAGCTGGATGGACGATAAAAAACTATCATCCATCCAGCTTTTTCTATTTAGACGATTAGCTAAGGGGTTCACCTTCTTCGTGTGCAGCTAAATTGAACACGATTAATATAGGTCATGTCTCCAGCAGCTTCTTCTTTAATGCATCAGACAGCTTTTTTGGCGCTTTCTTTTCTGTATCAATATAAACTAACCTTCCCCGGGCTGTCAGGATAACATCCTCTTCTCTCATCACTTTATAATGAATATCAAAGGAAGTATTACCGACCGACGCTGTTTTTACATAAACACGAATATCATCGCCAAAATAAAGCTCCTTCAGATAATTACATTGTAAATCAGCAACAATAATTCCGTCTTTTTGACGCATATCTTTTGATAAAAAGCTGATACTGTTTAAATAAGCGATGCGCGCTTCTTCAAAGTAAATAAATGGGGAAACATTATTCACATGACCATACATATCTGTTTCAGAAAATCGGACAGATATAGGAATATAGAAAGAAAAATCTTTCTCCCATGCCGAAAAATCTTCAATATAAGGAATACGAGACATACAACCTTTTCCTCTCTCTTGTACAATTTTATATCAATCTCTATCTTTTAATTAAAACGTTTTCATTTCCTGTTGAAGAAAAACCCTGACCGGATTAGTGGTTAGGGTTTTTCGTTTGTTATCCATCACCTATTAAAGTGCTGTGTCACTTCCAAAGAAGTTTTTAAATGCTTGGATATTGGTCGCGCGGTTCATTGCTGCGATAGAAGTTGTCAAAGGAATTCCTTTTGGACAAACTTGTACACAGTTTTGAGAATTTCCACAGCCGTCAATTCCGCCATCTTCCATTAAACCGTTTAAACGGTCACTGGCATTCATTTCACCTGTTGGATGCGCGTTAAATAATCGTGCTTGGGAAATAGCAGCAGGACCAATGAAATTGGAACTGTCATTTACGTTCGGACAAGCTTCCAGACAAACACCGCATGTCATACATTTAGACAGCTCATATGCCCATTGGCGTTTATTCTCCGGCATGCGCGGTCCAGGACCTAAATCATGCGTACCGTCGATTGGAATCCATGCTTTTACTTGCTTTAAAGCTTCAAACATGCGATCACGGTCGACGATAAGATCACGGACAACATCGAATGTAGCCATCGGCTCTAAACGGATAGGCTGCTCCAGCTGATCAACCAATGCCGCACAGGACTGCCTTGCTGTTCCATTAATAACCATTGAACAAGCTCCGCAAACCTCCTCTAAGCAGTTCATGTCCCACATGACTGGTGTAGTTTGCTCTCCTTTGCTGTTTACAGGATTTTTTCGGATTTCCATTAAAGCAGAAATAACATTCATATTCTGTCTATAAGGTATCTCAAACGTTTCCTCATAAGGAGCAGCGTCCGGACCGTCTTGTCTAGTTATAATAAAGGTAACTTTACTTTGTTCAGCCATTTCGTTTACTCCTTTCTAATGTTTTGTTGTATAATCTCGTTTCCGAGGGGGAATCAAGGAAATATCTACATCTTCATAACTAAATACAGGCTCATTCTTTTCCGCATTGTATTCAGCAACAGTTGTTTTTAACCATTCCTCATCATTTCGTTCCGGAAATTCCGGTTTATAATGTGCTCCGCGGCTTTCGTTCCGGTTATATGCACCAATGGTAATCACTCGTGCTAATTGAAGCATATGCTTTAATTGACGGGTGAACATAACTCCTTGGTTGCTCCAGCGGGTCGTATCATTAATATTGATATTTTCCCAGCGCTCCATCAATTCGACAATTTTCTTATCCGTTTTTAACAGCTTTTCATTTTCACGAACTACTGTAACGTTATCTGTCATCCAGTCTCCAAGCTCTTTATGGATTTGATATGCATTTTCTGTTCCCTGCATATTCATCAGCTTTTCAAAATCGTTTTGTTCTGCTTCTTCACGAGATTGATAGAGTTCATCCGGAAGCTCTTCCACATGCTCCTCCAGTCCATCGATGTATTCAATGGCATTAGGGCCAGCGACCATACCGCCATAGATTGCGGATAACAGGGAATTCGCACCCAGACGATTTCCGCCATGCTGAGAATAATCACATTCACCAGCAGCAAAAATTCCAGGAATGCTTGTCATTTGCTTCTCATCAACCCATAATCCGCCCATGGAATAGTGAACTGCAGGGAAGATTTTCATCGGCACTTTACGAGGATCTTCACCGACAAATTTCTCATAAATCTCAATAATTCCGCCGAGTTTTACATCAAGCTCTTTTGGATCTTTATGCGATAAATCAAGGTAAACCATGTTTTCCCCATTGATACCAAGTTTTTGGTTTACGCAAACATCAAAAATTTCACGTGTTGCGATATCACGAGGAACAAGGTTACCATATGCCGGATATTTTTCTTCAAGGAAGTACCAAGGTTCTCCATCTTTATACGTCCAAACACGTCCGCCTTCCCCACGAGCTGATTCACTCATTAATCGCAGCTTGTCATCTCCCGGAATAGCAGTCGGATGAATTTGGATAAATTCTCCGTTTGCATACTTTGCACCTTGCAAATAAAGCTTACTTGCTGCAGAGCCTGTATTAATCATGGAATTTGTTGATTTCCCGAAAATAATACCAGGTCCTCCAGTTGCAAAGATGGTTGCATCTGAACGAAATGCTCTAATTTCATGTGTTTTTACATCTTGAGCCACAATTCCTTTTCCTACACCGTTTTCATCAATAACCGCTTCAAGGAATTCCCAGCCTTCAAATTTGGTGACCAGACCTTCTACTTCATAACGGCGAACCTGCTCATCTAATGCATATAATAATTGTTGTCCTGTCGTTGCCCCTGCATATGCTGTACGGTGCATCTGCGTACCGCCAAAACGTCGGAAATCTAATAGACCTTCCGGTGTACGGTTAAACATAACTCCCATACGGTCAAACATATGTATAATACCTGGTGCAGCATCACACATTGCTTTTACCTGCGGCTGATTGGCGAGAAAATCTCCGCCATAAACTGTATCATCAAAATGCAAATCAGGAGAATCTCCTTCTCCCTTTGTATTAACAGCTCCATTAATACCGCCCTGTGCACATACAGAGTGAGAACGTTTTACAGGTACGATAGAAAATAAATCTACATTTACTCCTGCTTCAGCAGCTTTGATTGTAGCCATTAAACCGGCTAAGCCGCCGCCGACTACAGCAACTTTTTTACTCATTCGTTAGCTCACTCCTTCTTTCATTCCATTACTGTTTATACACCATATGCGAATGCAAGTAATGATCTTATACCTAGATAGCCGACTGCTAAAAATACAATCAGACACACATACGTAGAAATGCGCTGTGATTTCGGTGTTTGTGTAATTCCCCATGTTACCATGAAGCTCCACAATCCATTTGCGAAATGGAATACAGCCGAAAGAACCCCTACCACATAGAACCAAAACATCGGCGTGCTGGAAAGGATGCCTTCCATCAAGCTATAGTTGATATCCACATTTCCTAAAGCAAGCTGAACGCGTGTTTCAAATACGTGCCATGCAATGAAGATAACAAGGATAATTCCAGTAACCCGCTGCAGTGCGAACATCCAGTTACGGAAGAATCCATAACGTCGTGTACTGTATCTAGATGTAAAAACAATATAAACACCCAGAATCGCATGGAACAAAATTGGTAGATAGATTACTAATGTCTCCAGCAGCAATACAAATGGTAATTCGTGCATAATACCAGCTGCTGTATTAAATACTTCTTCTCCATACACAGCAAGATGATTGATAAATAAATGTTGTACTAGGAAAATACCAATCGGCACAACTCCCAGCAGCGAATGTAGTCTTCTAAAGAAGAACTCACGTTGTTCTGCCATGTTTACCCCCCTTTTGAAACGTAATCCCTATAATATGTATACTATAAAAATAAAGCGCTTTACAAAATTGTAAATATTTATTTTTTATAGTACAGCCAATAACATCTATTATTGTACTTCTTACATTGTAAAGCGTCAAGAATTCCCGACCGGCTTCTTTAAGAAAATGAAAAGTATTTATTAAAATCTCTATTACTCAACTTTCGCACCTTAAAAAGAAACTTCATTTCCATAGAAACAGGAGTTGGTCGTTCCTTCGATAACACCCTTGTCAAAGAATAGAAGATGGAGTGTAAAATACCGCTGCGGCAAACCGTTTTGCTTTCCTAGGGGCACGCTCTTCAGCTAACTTTTGCCAAGAAGAGCACTTGGCAAAAGTGGATCTTCAGATGGTGCTGATCCCTCAGGAGTCAAAACGGTCTGCCTCCGCTAGTTAGATGTTCTATACGTGGAATAGCTGAATAAATAAAAGTAGATCAGGCAGAACATATTTTTTATGCTGCATGGTAAAAGTTCCACCAAGATTACTTTCTGTGTATGAAAGCTATTCTTGATGTTAATTATTCATGCTGTTTTGATTCGAACTGCTAAACCATCCATTTGAAATAACGGAATGATCGTGTCATCAAGCGATAGAGATACTATTTCGTCCACCTCAACAGGATGTTATTTCATTCATTCGCTGTAGAATCCTAATTAAGCAGAGTCCAACCCCGCAGACTCCTAAGTGGTTTGCAGGCTAAACCCGTGACTCCTGGGGTTGCGATTACTCACCCCATCGAAAACATCTGTACGTCGGAAAGCGGAGTGATTGGACGGAGCAGAGCTATGCACTATCAATAGTTCAAAAAAAGCTGATTTAACTAAAAAGCAAGCACAATAAAGAAGAACTTGATAATCCTGAAACAACAAGATATATATGCTTATTCTTAGGTGCTATAGTTGAGTCTATTACATGAGAAATTGAATTATATTATTGCATCATTCTATAAGATAATCGCCGTTTTTACATCAAAATGAAACAAAACCATACGAAAACCAAGAAAAAGATTTAGAAAAGTCGCAGAGAATGTTATTATAATAGAGATATTTAACTTCGTTTGCGGTTCCAGATGATGTTAATCTCTTGGATAATCTATTAATTTAATGGCAGTGTTCAAAAATCTCGAAATATAGCTGACAGGAAAAATAACCGCATGACCGAACGACAGACGGTGAAGGAATCCCCTTTTCCTGCTCAGGCTGAGACCTGTATGAACACGCAAGTAAAGTTAAATTATCTAGTTCCAATACTTGCTAATCAACAGACAACAATACATAATAACCATAGACATGTAACACGAACGAGACGTGAAGGAAAGGATGAAAGTAGTGTCAAAGTATGGCAGCAATCAAAAATTAGATGTAAATGAGTTAGAGCAATTATATAGTGACGGCGCGGGATATGATATTTTACGCTATATTGGTTTACCGGAGCTGTTTGGTGAAGAAAAAGATACACTTCTTTATTTTTTAGGCAGAAATCTGGCACGGAAATTTGAGTTTAGCAGTCTGGAAGATTTAAGTTTATTTTTTGAAAAAATGGGTTTAGGGGCCCTGGATCTAGTAAAAGATAAAAAGAACGTAAAAACCTTTTATCTTCTATCCGATACAATTGTTGCTAAATTAAAATCAAATATGGAGACCGATTTCCGTTTAGAAGCCGGAATAATAGCAGAGGCGCTGCAACAGCTGGAAGGCGTAGATTGTGAATGCCTTGAATCTGTTCACCGTCGCCTGAAACAAGTTGAATTTACGGTTTATATACAGGATTGATAATCTTTAAAACTGAACAAAACGATCGCGAAACTTATTCGATTTCACGATCGTTTTGTTCTGCTTCCTGCTTCTTTAAATGTCCGATAATCTCTGTGGCTATATTTTTGGGTATGCCAATTTTACGCATATCCTCCAAAGAGGCATTTTTAATTTCTTCTACCGATTTGAAATGCGTCAATAAAAGCTTGCGTCGTTTCTCTCCAACACCCGGGATACGGTCAAGCTCGGATTGAAACAGTCCTTTTCCTCTTAATTGCCTGTGGAAGGTAATGGCAAAGCGGTGCACCTCATCCTGTATCCGCTGCACTAAATAAAAGGCCTGTGATTGGCGTTTTAACGGAATGACCTCCGGAGGCTCCCCGTATAATAATTCGCTGGTTTTGTGCCGGTCATCCTTAGCAAGACCAGCAAGCGGAATACTTAAACCAAGTTCATTTTCCAGCACATCTGATGCTGATGTCATCTGGCCTTTTCCCCCGTCAACAATAATTAAATCAGGTAAAGGAAGCTCCTCGCGAAGTACTCTGGTATAACGTCTGCGTATTACTTCCCGCATAGTTTCATAATCATCCGGTCCTTTGACATCTTTGATTTTATATTTGCGATATTCTTTTTTGTTCGGTTTTCCATCTTCAAAAACAATCATCGCCGATACAGGATCTGTTCCTTGAATATTCGAATTATCAAACGCTTCAATCCGGCGAGGTGTCTCTATATTTAAGTAATCGCCTAAATCCTCCATCGCTTGATAGGTTCTTTCTTCATCCCGCTCAATTAATTGAAATTTCTCGTTCAAAGCGATTTTTGCATTTTTTTCAGCTAATTCTACCATTTCCTTTTTTCTGCCACGAAGCGGTGTATGGACATTGACTTCAAGTAATTTTTCCAATATCTCATCATCAATGCCTATCGGAACTAATACCTGTTTTGGCTTCAAATGGTTTTCCTGCAGATAAAATCGCGCTATAAAACTGACAATCGCTTCTTCCGCATTATCATAAAATGGAAAGATGCTGACATCGCGTTCTATCAGCTTTCCTTGCCGGATAAAGAAAACCTGTACACACATCCAGCCTTTATCATAGCTGTATCCAAAAACATCCCTGTTTACTAAATCATTAGCAGCCATTTTCTGCTGTTCCATTGTTGCATCGATGTATTGGATGGTGTCTCGAAGTTCTTTTGCTCGTTCAAAATTCAACACTTCACTTGCTTCAGTCATTTCCCTGGTCAAACGGTTTCGAATATCCTTAAACCCGCCATGTAAAAAGGAGGTTATCTCTTGAACAATTTGCTGATATGTTTCTTTAGAAGGCGGATTTTTACCACAGGCTAAGCATTGCCCCATATGATAATAAAGACACGGTCTGCCGGGAGGGTTATTGCATTTCCTGAGCGGATAGATCCGGTCTAAAAGCTTTTTGGTTTCTCTTGCCGCAATGACGTTAGGATAAGGACCAAAATATTTTCCTTTATCTTTTTTTAACTGTCTTGTGACAATTAACCTCGGATGCCGCTCGGATGTAATCTTCAAATAAGGGTACGATTTATCATCCTTCAGCATCACATTATACTTAGGATCATATTTTTTTATTAAATTCATTTCTAAAATAAGTGCTTCAATCTCTGAGGAAGTAACCATATATTCAAAATCTGCAATATCCTGAACTAAACGCTGCGTTTTTCTGTCATTCGCCCCGCGAAAATAAGAACGAACGCGGTTTCTTAACTTTTTAGATTTTCCTACATAAATAATTGTTCCATGCTTATCCTTCATCAAATAACAGCCAGGCTGCATTGGAAGAATAGCCAACTTTTTTTCAATTGCTTCTTTCATCTATAACCAGCCCTTTATACATCAGAAAATCCCTTTTCATCTGCTTGATGACAAAGGGATTCCTTTTTTTCTAATAGAAATCAAAGAATCCGTTCTGTGATATGCTATCATCACAGAACGAAAACGTGACTTTATCAGGCATGTTTATTAATTAAATCTGTTAATGCCTCTTTAGGTTGGAAACCAATAACCTGGTCTACCACTTCCCCATCTTTGAATAAAAGAAGTGTCGGTATACTCATTACACCAAATTTCCCAGCTGTTTCCTGGTTTTCATCCACATCTAATTTGACGATCTGTACTTTCTCTTCCATTTCTCCATCAATTTCTTCTAAAACAGGAGCAATCATTTTACAAGGTCCACACCATGGAGCCCAGAAATCTGCAAGTACAAGACCTTTTGATGTCTCGTCTGTAAAGTTTTGATCCGTTACATGTTTAATTGCCATTATTTTTACCTCCTTAAAACATCATGCAGCTTATCATAAGCTTAGTATGAGTATATCATCGTATAAGTATACTTCCTAATAGTTTGCTTGAATTGATTAAAATTACTTTCAAAAGGCCTGTGCCACAGCATTTCTCACAGACCTTTTACTTCCTTTATGCTTTCACTTTTTTAATTTCTTCAATAAGCAGCGGGATGACTTCAAATAAATCACCAACAATCCCATAGTCAGCAATATTAAAGATATTTGATTCAGCATCTTTATTTATAGCAACAATTACCTTGGAATTAGACATTCCTGCTAAATGCTGAATTGCGCCGGAGATACCTACAGCAATATATAAATCAGGAGTTACTACTTTTCCGGTCTGCCCAATTTGCAACGCATAATCACAATAGTCAGCATCACAGGCGCCCCTTGATGCCCCTACAGCACCTCCCAGTACATCTGCAAGCTCGTAAAGCGGTTTAAATCCATCTGCACTTTTTACTCCTCTTCCGCCTGCTACAATAACATTTGCTTCTGAGAGGTCAACCCCCTCTGAAGTTTTTCGGACAACATCCTTCACAATCGTACGTAAATCTTTAATATCTATATCCTTGGCATTCACCTCGCCAGACCTTGAAGCATCTTTTTCAAGAGCAGCTATATTATTCGGGCGAATCGTTACAAATATAAAATCATCTGCAAATATTTTCTTTTCAAATGCCTTTCCAGAATAGATAGGACGAATAAATACATTGTCATCGCCATCTTTTTCAATATCTACTACGTCAGAGATAAGTCCTGCTGACAGCCTGCTTGCAAGTTTTGGTGTCAGATCTTTTCCGATAGAGGTATGCCCCATGACAATTCCTTTTGGAGATAATTCATTGATAATTTCTAAAACCGCCTGTCCATACCCTTCCGATGTATACGTTTTCAAATTGTCGTGCGTGACTGTAACAACACTGTCCGCCCCATAAGCAATCAGTTCTTCACCTGCACTGGTTAAATCACTATCACTGAATAAAACACCTACAATTTCAGCATCCGCATCAATCTGTTTCGCCGCTGCGATTGCCTCAAAAGAAACGTTTCTTATATCGTTATCTCTTACTTCACCAATCACTAGTATTTTGTCGCTCATTATTATTGTCCCCTTTCACTATCAGCTTCATTATCATACGAACTTCTCTTTAAAGTATCTTTGGAATTATCTCTTAAAGTACTTTTTGAAATTTCCATTAGAGTACCTCTTGAAATTCCCCTTAAAGTACCTTCTTGTCATTCTTCAATAAAGAAACCAATTCCTTCACCTGATCCGCTACCTCTCCCTCTAACACCTTACCAGCTTCTTTTTCAGGCGGAAGATAAATATCGATTGTTTTCGTTTTTGCCTCTATTTTATCCTCATCTAGATCCAGATCATCGATTTCTAACTCTTCAAGCGGTTTTTTCTTCGCTTTCATAATTCCCGGCAGCGAAGGGTAACGCGGTTCGTTTAAACCTTGTTGGCATGTAACTAATACCGGCAGGCTGGTTTCAACTATTTCGACATCTCCTTCGACGTCTTTTTCTATTGATGCGGTATCGCCATCAATAGACAGGCTCGTTATCGTTGTAACGCAAGATATTCCCAAAAGCTCGGCAAGTCTCGGTCCAACCTGACCGCTCGCTTCATCAATAGCAACATTCCCTGCCAAAATCAAATCAGCTTCCTTTTCTTCAAAAAATGCTTCTAAAATTTTAGCAGTTGTAAACTGGTCTCCTTCTTCCAAATCTTCTTCTGTATTAATTAGAACGGCTTTGTCCGCTCCCATGGCAAGAGCTGTCCGAAGCTGCTTCTCAGAGTCTTCGTCACCAATGGTAACAACAGTAACCTCTCCGCCATGCTTATCTCTTTGTACAATCGCTTCCTCTACTGCATATTCATCGTAAGGGTTAATGATGAATTCTGCACCGTCATCTTCAATTCTTCCATTTTGAACAGCAATTTTTTCCTCTGTATCAAACGTTTTTTTCAATAATACATAAATATTCATATCTTTTTTCCTCCTTGTCACAAACTAGAATGTATATTTAAAAAGCAGTCCATAGTACAGTTCCTTACCATGATGTAACTTTTTACACTCCCTCGAAAATCTATTTATCTTGGAACTTAGCTGCTCTCTTCTCTTTAAAAGCGCTTACACCTTCCTTCGCATCATACGAACCAAAGATTTCACCAAACAAGCTCGCTTCACGGTCAGCTCCTTCTGCAAATTGGCTTGTATTTGCATAGGGAATCAATTGCATAATCCGATTGATTCCAGGCTTGCTTTTAGCAGCAATTTTTCCGGCTAGTCGACGAACCTCTTTTTCCAGATCGTCTTCCTCAACAACCCGGTTAACAAGCCCCCATTCTTCCGCCTGCCTTCCGGAAATCGGTTCTCCGGTTAAAATCATCTCATATGCTCTGGCATTACCTATATATCGCGGCAAACGCTGTGTACCGGCAAAACCAGGAATAATGCCTAAATTCATCTCTGGAAGCCCTATCTTTGCATCCGGTGTAGCATACCTTATATGGCAAGCCATTGCGAGCTCTAATCCTCCGCCTAATGCAGCGCCATGTATGGATGCAATAACAGGAAGCGGAAAATGCTCTATTCTGTTAAAAATGTTCTGTCCATTCTTAGCTAAAGTTTCATACTCTGATGCCTCTTGAAGAGCGGTAAATTCTTTAATATCTGCCCCAGCTGAGAAAAACTTGCCTTCTCCCTGCAGGACAACCACTTTGGCTTCCCCTTCTTGTTCAATCTGTGTTAACAGTTCATCTAATTTTGCGATCAGCTTAGAAGATAATGCATTAGCAGGAGGGCTTTTGATTGTTAAATAAGCAACCCTCTCCTCTACTTTTAATTCCAAAACGGACAAATCAATCACCTCTTTTTTATATTTCATTATCTGCTTATTTAGAAGCTAAAGCACTGACGAGCATTCTGTGAATCTCAGGTGCCATGTCAACAAGATGATATTTCTGTTCCTTCATCACCCAATTCGTAACAATCTCATCAAGTGTACCGAAAATCATTTGCCTGACCAGAGGTATATTCAAATCCTCTCTAAAATGCTGCTGCTCCATTCCTTTTTGAATAATACCGTCAATCACGGTCAAGTAAGGCTTCAAAACTTGATTAATCTGCAGTCTTAAAGAAATATTTGATTGTCTTAACTCCAGCTGGGTCACAATAGCTAAATAATAATCTGAAGACAGCTGCGTGAAATGCATTTTTATTAAGGTATACAGCTGATTAGAAGCAGAATCATTTTCTTCGATTGCTTTTGCTATTTGATCGATAAATTCTCCCATTTTCACTTCGAATAAAGAAACAAGAATATGTTCTTTGTTCTTAAAGTATAAATAAATGGTACCGTCAGCAACATTCGCTTCCTGTGCTATTTTGGAAACCTGTGACCCATGGTATCCATTTTCGGCAATTACTTTTACAGCAGCTTCAATAATTTGATGATATTTTGGTTTTTGATTATTCATGATTTACTCCTTGATTACATAATTAAAAATGAGTGAATAGTCATTCATATTTTTAATATACAATTCTTGAAGTTTAATGTCAATGAAAAGCTGCTTTGATTAAAACGCTTTCAATATAAATACATTCAGCTTCTCTGCTTAATTAAATTAGCTGTCAAGCTGCTTTGGAAAAGAAAAAAAGAGCACGAGGCTCAAACAGATGCTGCTTCTTGTTTCTGTTTCTCTTCGTCAATCAGTTTTCTTCTTAAGATTTTCCCCACTGCTGTTTTTGGCAATTCATCACGGAATTCATAAATTCTCGGGACTTTGTAGCTTGCGAGATGTTTTCTTGCATATTCATTTAACTCTTCCTCCGTAAGAGCCGCTCCCTCTTTCAACACAATATAAGCCTTTACTGTCTCTCCTCTGTATGGATCAGGCACACCTGCTGCTACCGCTTCCTGGATAGCTTCATGCTCATACAAAACCTCTTCGATTTCTCTTGGATAAATGTTAAAACCGCCTGCAATAATCATATCCTTCTTTCTGTCCACGACATAGAAAAAACCGGATTCATCAACATATCCTAAATCGCCGGTCAACAGCCAGCCATCTTTCAGGGTACTCGACGTCTCTTCTTCATTATTCCAATACCCTTTCATTACTTGCGGACCTTTTACAGCAATTTCGCCGATTTCTCCAGCCGGAACTTCTTCTAACCCCGATTCGCCCATTTGAACAATTTTAGCATCTGTATCCGGCCAAGGAACGCCGATACTGCCGTTAATACGTTCAGCATATACAAAATTTGCATGTGTTACAGGGGAAGTTTCTGTTAATCCATATCCTTCAACCAGCTTTCCACCGGTAATTCTTTCAAAGCGCTCCTGAATTTCAACCGGTAACGGAGCCGACCCGCTAATACACGCATCTATAGAGGATAAATCATATTTCTCTAATTCCGGATGGTTTAACAGACCGATATAAATTGTTGGGGCGCCTGGGAAAAGATTAGGTTTCTGTTTATCTATTACTTTTAATAAGTCACCCGCATCAAATTTTGGTATCAGAATAATCTTGGAGGCTTTTTTTATCGCAAAGTTCATCACAGCTGTCATCCCGTATACATGGAAGAATGGAAGAATACCTAGAACCACATCCTGACCTTTTTGTTCTTCGCTGCGCGAAAGCCATGTTTCACACATTTGCACATTGGCACTTAAATTATAATGCGTCAGCATTACTCCTTTAGGACTGCCTGTTGTCCCGCCGGTATATTGTAAAAGTGCAAGGTCTTCTTCCGGATTAATAGGGGATTCTAAATAATCAGCAACCGAGTGCTCCATCATCTTTTTCCATACATGGGTATCATTGCTGGGCTCTACCTTCACCACCAAATTGTATTCTCGCTTCTGTATAAATGGATAAATCATATTTTTAGGGAAAGGAAGATAATCCTTGATGCCGGTTACAATAACATGCTCTAATGTCGTATGTGAACGGGCGCTGTTTACACGCGGAAGTAAAATATCTAAACAAATAATTGCTCTAGCCTGCGCATCATTCATTTGAAAAATCAATTCTCTTTCCGTATAAAGCGGATTTGTTGGAACAGCTATTGCTCCTGCCATCAGGATACCATAGTAGCTAATGACCGATTGAGGAGTATTTGGCAAAAAAATAGCAACCCTGTCTCCTTTTCTGATTCCGATAGATTGCAAATAATTCGCTGTTTTTTTCGCCTCTTTATACAGCTCTTTATATGTCATCTCCTTACCCATGAAATAAAGCGCTTTCTTTTCTCCGTGATGCTTCGCCGCATCAATTAAATATTGATACAGAGCGCACTTATCATATTCCAGTGTTTTAGGTAAATCCTCAGGGTAGCGATCATGCCAAGCCCTTTTTTCCAACATAAATCATTCCTCCTTCAATTTAGTCTATACCTATTATAACGGTTAATTGCTAACTTTGAAAATATTATCTAATATTTAGAGAAATAAATAAACCAATCCCACGATGAAAAAAATAATTCCAACTGCCATTAATATTTTTGCTAAACGTTCAAATATCACTCATTGCCCTCCTAACCAACGATGCTTGCTCCGATAACATAGGCTAACCCGACAGAGATGACCATCGAAATAAAGCCGACAGCCTTATTGCCGTTGCCGATTTCTTCATCCACTTTCATAAATGGAGTTAAAAATTCAAAAAACAAATACCCTGCTATTAATAATACAAAACCGAAAATCCCCCAGCCCATCGATACCATTAAACTATCGTTATGCTCAATGGAGAATCTGAAAATCATGGCTATACCGAATAGCTTTCCTCCGGTAGCCATCGCAACAGCCAGATTCCCTTTTTTTATTTCCTCCCAGTTTTTATAGGAGGTTACCAGTTCAGCAATTGCTAAAAAGAGCAGAGTGGATAAAATAAACACACTATATCTTGCTGCGGTTATTACTAAAATATTTTCCCAAAAGCCTTCCATTTTTCTCGCTCCTTCATTTGGAAAAAGGGATTCGTTACCAGTATAGCATCAACCCCTTTTTCCAATCTTACTAAACATTTAACTCTACTACTTATTCAAAGCGAATAACTGTAACGCCGCTTCCGCCTTCTCCTGCTTCACCTGACCTTGAGCCTTTGATATGCGGATGCCGCTTCACAAATTCCTGAACACCCTTTCGCAAGGCGCCAGTCCCTTTCCCATGAATAATAGATGCTTGTGCATAGCCGGCCAGCAATACATCATCCACATACTTCTCCAGCTTGTGCATCGCGTCCTCATAACGTTCGCCGCGTAAATCTAACTCTGTTTTCACATGCTGGTTATTATTGCCCCTAACCGTGGCCACTGGCTCAGCCTGCTTCTTTTTCTTCTTCTTGACGAGCTCTAAATCAGACCGTTTTACTTTTACTTTCATAATACCGACCTGCACCCTATATTCCTTGTCATTCACCTTTTCAACAACCTCGCCAAGCTGATTTACGGTGAGCAGCTTAATCTCGTCTCCCGGCTTCAGTTCACTCTGTTCTTGCTTCTTCTCAGGCTGGACAGCTGATTTATCACTGCTTAGATTCGGCATTGCATCGTCAAGCATCTTTCTGGCTTCGATCCACTCATGTTCTTTCATGCCAGACTGATCTTTCATATTGCGCATCATCTGCACAATTTCTTCTGCTTCCTGACGCGCCTTCAGCAATGCTTTTTCAGCCTTCTCTTCCGTTTTTTCATAAATCTTTTGCTTATTATCTTCCCATCGGTTCATCGCTTTTGTTAGTTCTTGATGCAGTTTTTCACTGTCTTCAAGTACCTGATGCGCTTTTTCATAGTCTCGCTCTGCCTCTGTATGGGATTGTTCTAAGGAAGCAATCATATTTTCTACTTGATGAGAATCCACACCAATCAGCTGCTTCGCTTGATTAATGATATTTCCATCAAGCCCTAACCGCTTCGAAATGTCAAATGCATTACTTCGTCCCGGCACGCCAATTAGTAACCGGTATGTCGGCCGTAATGTTTCTACATTAAACTCTACAGAAGCATTGACCACCTGTGTCCGGTTATATCCATAAGCTTTTAGTTCCGGGTAATGGGTCGTCGCAATAACACTTGCATTTTTAGAAAGCACCTCATCCAGAATCGACATTGCTAAAGCAGCCCCTTCTTGCGGGTCTGTACCAGAGCCTAATTCATCAAATAAAACCAGCGACTGATCCGTGACATGCTTCATAATTTCCACAATGTTTGTCATATGGGAGGAAAAGGTACTCAGGTTTTGTTCAATTGACTGTTCATCACCTATATCAGCGAAAACCTCATCAAATATCGGCATTTCACAACCATCGAGTGCGGGTACCTGTAAACCGGATTGAGCCATCAATGTACAAAGCCCAACCATTTTCAAAGTAACTGTCTTTCCGCCTGTATTTGGTCCTGTAATAACAATTGCCTGATAATCCTTGCCCATTTCCACATCATTTGGAACAACTTGATCATCTGGAATATATGGGTGTCTTGCCTGCTGTATCTTTATATAACCATGTATATTCATTTTAGGTCTTACCGCATGCATTTTTTGAGCAAGTTTTCCCCGGGCACTGATAAAATCAATTTCCGAAAGCCAATAGACATTATTTAAAAGCTCTTGTTCATAGGATGCGATATGCCCGCTGAGTTCCTTTAAAATCCGTTCTATTTCTTGCTTTTCTTTAGAAAATAAATCCTGTAATTTATTATTCATATCCACTACCGCTTTTGGCTCCATAAATAATGTCTGACCGGATGATGACTGATCATGGACAATTCCGCCAATGGCAGCCCGGTATTCCTGTCTTACCGGCAAAACATAACGATCATTCCGAATCGTGATAATCGAATCGGAAAGCATTTTACTGTTAGAGCGTGTATAGCTTTCCAGCTTGCTTCGGACACTGCTTTCGTACGTCCGGATAGAGCTGCGGATAGAACGTAAAGCTGATGAAGCACCATCCATTATTTGACCATGATCATCGATACAGCTGTTAATATGCTGTTCCAAATCCCGGATAGCGATAATATTTGCTGCGGCAGATTGAAGAATTGGTATTTCCAAATCCTCGACCTGTTCTAAAAAACTTTTGGCCTGTCTGCCTCCATATAACGTATCACCAATGCGTAAAACCTCATCTGCAGAAAGAATGCTCCCTATTGCACTGCGTTTCACACTCGGTCGTATATCAGATATACCGCCTAAAGGAATCACTTTATTCAGCCGGAAAATTTGAACGGCTTCGTCAGTCTGCGCTTGTAACTCCTCTACTTCATCAAGCGTCGACTTTGGTCGTAATTTAGATGCTAAATCCTTTCCTATAGAGGTTTCTGCTTGTTCACGAACCCTTTCAACAAGGCGGTGAAACTCAAGCGTTTTTAGTACACGTTCGTTCATTTTAACCCCTCTTTTATTAAAAATTAAAATCTATACTTTGTGCCAGTTTCCGCATGAAAACAATGACGCATTTATTTTCCCTGGTTAAAGAATGCAGCTAATTCTTCTTTTGTCCATGTGTTGATTACAGTGGACGGTTTGATCCATCCTTTACGGGCAGTAGCTACACCATATTGCATATGTTCAAGCATCTGATAGTTGTGTGCGTCAGTATCAATGACAAGCTTTACGCCTGCTTCCTGCGCTTTTTTAGCCCATTCATGGGATAAATCTAAGCGATTGGGATTAGCATTGATTTCTAATGCGGTATTTGTTTCTTTTGCTTTTTCAATCAATTTTTCCAGGTTCACTTTATATCCATCTCTTCTCCCGATTAGTCTTCCTGTCGGGTGAGCAATAATTGAAACATATGGATTTTCTAAGGCGTTAGTCAGCCTGTGCATGATTTCCTCTTCCGATTGTTGAAAACTGGAATGTATCGCACCGATAACAAAGTCCATTTCCTTTAGAAAATCATCCTCAAAATCTAAGCTGCCATCTGGCAGAATATCCATTTCCACACCCGAAAAGATATGGAAATCAGCGTACTTTTCATTTAATGCATTAATTTCCTGACGCTGCTTACGAAGACGTTCTTCATTTAATCCATTTGCTACGCGCAAGTATTTAGAGTGGTCTGTAATCGCCATATAGGAATAGCCCATACTTTTTACCTTTTCAGCCATTTCGTCTAAAGACTGTGCTCCATCACTCCAGGTGGTATGCATATGCAAATCTCCGCGAATATCGGATAGCTGGATTAATTTCTGTTCCTCTGTAAACAGGTCTACTTCTCCTGTATTTTCACGAACCTCCGGGGGAATAAAATGCAGACCAAAATGATTAAAAAAGGCTTCTTCCGTTTCAAACTGGAACGTCTCTCCTGTTTCTTCCACCTCTACACCGTATTCACTGATTTTTTCACCACGCGACTTTGCTAATTGACGCATAGCTACATTATGATCCTTTGAACCGGTAAAGTGATGTAAAGTAGAAGCAAATTCCCCGTCAGAAACCAGACGAAAATCAACATTGATATCATAAGCTTCTTCTAAAGTGATAGAAACCTTTGTATCTCCGCTCGCAATAACATTTTTGACAGAAGGCAGTGCGATTAAAGCTTCTTTTACCTCGCTTGCTTCATCCGTGGCAATGATAAAATCAAGGTCCTTTACGGTTTCACGCATACGCCGGATGCTCCCTGCCTGAGAATAACGGATAATACCCGGAATATCCTCCAGATAAGCTTCTATCTTCTCAGCAATCGGGAGCATCATTGCTACCGGAAGCCGTTCCGGTCTCTTCCCCGCATCTTCGATTGCTGCAACGATTTTCTCTACAGATTTTTTTCCGAATCCAGGTAACGCTTCTACCTTTCCAGACAGACAAGCTTCTTTTAACGTTTCTGCGTCAATTACACCCAGTTCCTGATAGAGCTTGGATAATTTTTTCCCGCCTAAACCTGGCAAATCTAATAACGGAACAAGCCCGGCCGGTACTTCTTTCTCCAATTCCGCTAAGGTTTCTGAATGTCCAGCTTCGATAAACTCGGTAATTACTGCTGCAGTTCCTTTTCCAATCCCTTTCATCTTTGTAAAGTCATCTATCTCACTTAAGCTGCGGTCATCTGTTTCAATCGCTTGTGCAGCCTTCCGATAAGCGCTTATTTTAAATGGATTTTCTCCCTTCAGCTCCATATAAACAGCTATATTCTCCAGCAAACGAATGATATCTTTCTTATTCATCTTCTTTCACCCTATTCTGTCACTATTTACATAAAACGAAACTTCCTTCCGTGGAGATTTTTCCTTCTCCACGGAAGGTTAGTTAAGTTAATCAGGAGATGAAGTGACCGTTTTCGCCCATACATATTAAAATAATTGTTCCATATATAGTTAGGACGAATTACGGACACTCATGCCGTGATAAAACTGACTCAAGCTATCCAAGTTAGTTTGAGTCAGTTTTGCTTACTATACCTTCTAATGATCTGCTATATTATTTGGTCAGAGATTCTGTCAAGTTGAACCATAATTCAAAAATACGATCTGAAAAATATGGCGTCTGTTCAATAATCCGCATCGCCAGAGAAGACCCTTGGATTGCTTCCTGCACCCCGCCCACAGGCGTTAACGCCAGGATATATAAAATAATGAAGCTGATGAGATAGATCTCAACAAACCCCAGCGCGGCTCCTAGAATTTTATTGATAAAGCTGATAATGGGGATTGCCGCCACAAAATCCAGCATAGAAGCAATAATCTGCAGAATAAATTTCACCGCAAAAAAGATAAGCGCAAAAGAAATCGCATTATAAAATGCCGATTCAACTGGCAGGTTTTCTAAAAACGCTGACCAGGCTCCATCACCTGAGAGATCTGGATAAGGAATATACAAGGAGAGTCTTTCTGCAACCGGATTATAATACATTACTGCTACAATAAAAGCAATAATAAACCCTGTTAAATGAAATAGCTGAAGGACAAATCCTCTTTTTAATCCCATCATAATCCCAAATAATAGAAGAATAATTATAATTAAGTTAATCATGTTTGTTAGTCCTCTTTCTTTCGTAATGAACCTAAAAGTGTTGCATAATCCTCTTTTAGTTTTAAATAATCGTTCATTGTATTCACAGCCGTTAATACTGCTAAACTGGCTGTATCTAATTGTTTATTGGCATCATGGATTTCATTCATTTTTTGATCAACTAAATTAGCCACTAGCTGAACATGGCGTTCTGATTCCGTTCCGATAACATGGTATGTCCGATTGTATATTTCAACTGTTACGCGTTGTTTTTCATTGTCTGTCATTTTGGCTTCCTCCTGTGTAACGTTGATTCTAGTATATATTAACATGAACTTTGCGTAAAAAGAAGTATTTCAAAATCCTGTTATATTTGCTATAGTCTTAGGTATCCGATGATTGGAGGAATGAAGCTTTGGGCCAAGAAGTATTAACAACATCTGCTGATAAAATTAAACAAATGAAAAAGCATTATCATGCCTGCTTAGAAAAAACACCACAGGGTGCTGTTTTCCGGGCAAAAACACCTTATGCAGTCATCACAGCATATCATTCTGGGAAAGTCCTCTTCCAGGGCAGCCAGCCAGAGAAGGAAAGCACCCAATGGAAGGATTCATCTGCTTCGACACAAGCAGCTAAAGCGAAGCCCTCCTCAAGTATAGACACAGCTATTTTCCAAAAAAGTCATATAGGATCCGATGAGTCAGGAACCGGCGATTATTTTGGACCTATAACCGTTGCGGCTGTTTTTGCAGACGAAGTGCAGCAAGTTCAATTAAAACAAATGGGAGTGGAAGACTCTAAACACTTAAAAGATGACGCCATCCATCGTATCGCACAAGAAATCATACAGCTTCCTATTTCATATACCATCCTTAAGCTAGGGAATGAAAAATACAATCATCTGCAGCTTAAAGGCTGGTCGCAAGGGAAAATGAAAGCCATGCTGCATCATCATGCCATTGACAAATTGATTGAAAAATTAGATGGTACGAATTATGATGGAATCGTCATTGATCAATTTTGTGAGCCTGCCGTTTACAAGCGCTATCTGAACTCAGAAGCATTAAAGCTTCATGAGAAAACTACTTTTATTACAAAAGCGGAAAGCCATTCGATTAATGTTGCTGCTGCTTCTATTTTAGCCAGAGCCCGGTTCGTAACAGCAATGGATATATTATCCCAAGAAGCAGGTATTACCTTACCGAAAGGCGCGTCCGGCAAAGTGGATAAGGCAGCAGCAAATTATATAAAATCCCATGGCGAACAGCAGCTGGGACATGTTGCTAAGCTTCATTTTGCCAATACAAATAAAGCAAAGAAATATTTACACTAAATGAGGTGCTACAATGAATATACCTTTAAAAAACGATTGGGGACAAGTTTTAGAGCAAGAATTTCAAAAAGACTATTATAAGCACTTGCGTAAATTTCTAAAGACAGAATACGATTCTAACACGGTTTATCCGGATATGTACGATATTTTTAATGCACTGCATTTCACAGATTTCCAAGAGGTGAAGGTTGTTATTTTAGGTCAGGACCCTTATCACGGCCCTAACCAGGCACATGGCCTGAGCTTTTCCGTACAGCCTGGCGTGCCGGTACCTCCTTCCTTAAAAAATATGTATCAGGAACTGGCAGCTGATGTTGATTTTAAGATTCCCTCCCATGGTTATCTGAAAGAATGGGCTGATCAAGGAGTGTTCCTTCTTAACAATGTCCTGACCGTCCGGGCACATCAAGCACATTCTCATAAAAACCAAGGCTGGGAGCGATTCACGAATCAAGTAATTGCTGCTTTAAATCAGAAAGATCATCCGGTTGTCTTCTTATTATGGGGTGCAGCAGCACAGAAGAAGATAGAATTGATCGATACCGATAAGCATTATATTTTAAAAGCGCCGCACCCCAGTCCATTATCTGCCCACCGGGGTTTCTTCGGGTGCCGTCACTTTTCAAAAACAAACGCTATTTTAGAACAGGAAAATCTCACTCCTATTAATTGGCAGCTTTCTTTGACAGTGAATCCTGATAAATGAATCAAGTCTATTTACGCTAAAAGCCGCTGGCACAGCTTCAAAATCTGTGCCAGCGGCTTTTTATATCTTGATCAGGAACGGACATACGATCCAAATTGATTATTTACTTTTTCAACAACCGCTTGATAAGATGTCTCCACTTCATCATCTTTCAACGTACGGCTTGGGTCCTGATACAGAAGACGATAGGCTACAGATTTTTTGCCTTCTTCCATATGCTCTCCCTGATATACATCAAATATAGAGACTTCTTTTACTAACGGAGCCCCTGTTTCCTTAATCACTGCCTGAACCTCTCCAGCAGGAACATCATTATCCAGGATAAAGGCGATATCTCTTGTTACAGATGGATAACGCGGAATATCCGTAAAGGAAGGTGTTGCTTGATGTACAGAAAATACAGACTCCAGATTTATTTCAAAAACATAGGTTTCCTTTACATCAAAATCTTTGGCAACAAGCGGATGAACTTGGCCGACATAGCCGATACCTTTGCCATTTAACTTTATTTCAGCGCAACGTCCCGGATGCATATCTTCCATTTTAGTCTGCGCAAAGGTAACATCTAATTCTAAATGGGCAAATAAGCCTTCCACGATTCCTTTTGCTACATAAAAATCAACCGGCTTCTTCTCTTGCTGCCATGGGTGATTATGCCATAAACCAGTCAACGCGCCGGCAACATGCAAATTCTCAATCGGCTGTTTTGTTATCTGCTCTTCTTCAGAAATGAATACTTTTCCAATTTCATAATACGCTAAATCTGTTTGTGTTCTCGCTACATTATGCTGGAGTACGCGAAGCATCTCTGGAATAAGACTTAAGCGGAGATGGCTGTGCTCCTCACTCATCGGCATTGCTAAACCGACTGTATTAGCAGTCCCTTCCTCCATATCAGGTGTCAGGAATCGCGATGCATCCTGTTTATTTGTTAAGGAGTAGGTTAATGTTTCCATCAATCCGGCGCTGGATAAGTAATTTTTGATTTCCCGCTGCAGCAATTGGACATCTGTTAATCCTCCTGCCTGTACCCATCCTTGCGGAATCGTATATGGCAGATGATCATAACCATAAATACGAATAACTTCTTCTAAAATATCTTCAAAAATAGATATATCCAGACGGCGCGTTGGAACTTGAACAACAATTTCTTCTCCATTTTTGCTGAATTCAAATTGCAGCCGTGCAAGGACAGAGGTCACGTCTTTTTCATCTAACTCCATTCCTAATCGCTGGTTCACTTTCGAAGTTGTAATGGTCACAGACTTCTCCGATTTATCCAATTCATCTACTTCTACAACACCAGCTGCTACTTTTCCGCCAGCATATTTTTGAAGCAGACTGCATGCCCGGACACCGGCGCGTTTCACACGATTTGGGTCAACCCCTTTTTCAAAACGCGTGCTGGATTCACTGCGCAGGCCTGTTTGCTTAACCGTATGGCGAACAGAAGCAGCATCAAAATAAGCAGCCTCCAGCAGGATATTCGTGGTTTCATCCGTCACCTCAGAATCAGCGCCTCCCATGACTCCGGCTAAAGCAACCGGTTCTTTGCCATTCGTTATAACAAGATTCTTCTCATTTAATTGACGTTCCTGATCATCTAAGGTAACCATTGTCTCGTTTTCTTTTCCTTGTCGGATAACGACCTCTTTGGAGCCAAACCGGTCATAGTCAAACGCGTGTAACGGCTGTCCATACTCTAATAATACAAAGTTGGTAATATCTACAACATTGTTGATCGGACGGATACCCGATGCCATTAAATAATTCCGCATCCATAATGGCGCCGGCTTAATTTCGACATCTCTTATAACAAATGCTCCGTAATATGGGTTATTTTCAATGGAATCAATTTTCACATCAATATAATCCTCAGCCTGGATAGATTCATCTGCATTCAGGCTTTCATCTGGTAAATGGATTGGCTGATCTAAAACAGCTGCTACATCATACGCTACACCAAGCATGCTTAATGCATCCGGACGGTTCGCCAGTACATCTAAATCTAACACCGCATCGTCTAGATTTAACAGCTCCTGTACAGGTGTACCAACCTCTGCATCTTCCGGAAAAACAAAAATCCCTTCTGCGACGTCGGAAGGAATGTATTTTTCATCCAATCCGAGCTCCTGCAGGGAACAAATCATCCCATTCGATTCCACTCCGCGCAGCTTTACTTTTTTGATTTTCATGCCATTTGGAAGCTTTGCGCCTGGTTTCGCAACAGCCACCTTCTGACCAGCCCCGACATTGGGCGCGCCGCAGACGATTTGCAGGGATTCTTCCCCGACGTCCACCTGGCATAGATTTAATTTATCTGCATCCGGATGCTTCTCACAGGATTTCACATATCCCACAACAATATTTTCGACAGCAGGGGCTAGATATTCCACTCCCTCTACTTCAATCCCGGATCGTGTTATTTTTTCCGCTAATTCTTCTGGTGTTACATGATCTAAATTGACATAGTTTCGTAACCAATTATAAGAAACAAGCATGTACTCTCCTCCTTCTTCTCTTACGCTTGATGATATTGTGATAAGAAACGGACATCATTGGTGTAAAAATGACGAATATCGTTCACACCGTATTTCAGCATCGCAATGCGCTCTTGTCCCATTCCGAATGCAAACCCGCTGTAAACAGTGGAATCATAACCGCTCATTTCCAATACACGCGGATGGACCATTCCGCCGCCCAGGATTTCAATCCAGCCGGTATGCTTACAAACCGAGCACCCTTTTCCATTACAAACCTTACAGGATACATCCATTTCAACAGATGGCTCTGTAAACGGGAAGAAAGATGGACGCAAGCGGATTTCGCGGTCTTTCCCGAACATTTTTTTCGCAAACACATCTAATGTACCTTTTAAATCACTCAGGGTAATATTTTTATCTACTACTAACCCTTCGATTTGTCTGAATTGATGAGAGTGCGTCGCATCATCCGTATCCCGGCGATACACCTTGCCCGGACAAATCATCTTGATTGGGCGCTTTCCTTGATATGCTTCCATCGTACGTGCCTGCACAGGTGAGGTCTGTGTACGCAAAAGCAATTCATTGGTAATAAAGAAGGTGTCCTGCATATCTCGTGCCGGATGGTTTTTCGGTAAATTTAATTTTTCAAAATTGTAGTAATCTGTTTCTACCTCGGGTCCTTCCTTTACCTCATAGCCCATGCCGATAAACAAATCCTCAATCTCTTCCATAATACTCGTTAATAAATGTCTGCCGCCGACGTGAACCGGGTTTCCAGGCAGGGTTACATCGATGGTTTCTGTTTCCAGCTGCTTATTCAAGGCTTCTCTTTCTAATTTTTCTGTTTTAGCATCCAATGCCTCTGTAATGGATTCCCGAACATTATTAGCAAGCTCGCCGATAACCGGACGTTCTTCCTTCGATAACTTTCCCATGCCGCGAAGAACGGTTGTCAGGGAACCTTTTTTTCCTAAGTATTTCACTTTCATTTCCTGTAAAGCCTGGCTGTTTTCTGCCTTTTCAATAGCTGCGAGAGCTTCCTGCTCTATCGCCTGCAATTCTTCTTTCATCGTACGAAATACCTCCTTTTAATCATTTCCTGTGTTTGATGGACTTTTTTAAACATAAAAAAAGCCCCGTCTCCCAAAAAAGGGACGAAGCTATATGGTCGCGGTACCACCCTTGTTGACTGGATAAACCTATCCAATCCAACTCTTGCCTCATAACGGATGGCGTCCGAATCACCTTTACATTTTGATATGGTCCAAGTGTCCGCTCCAGAGTGAAACGTAATTGCCGACATGATAGAAATGCTTCCAGTCAAGGCATCTCCTCCCTAAATCATTTATACAGGCAGTTACTTGCTCTTTCGTTGCGTTTAGTTGTTTGTTCTTTTCATAACAAAAGAACGTATCATTTACTTTATGATGTATTACAGTTATTATAGAAAAATTATCGCTGCATTGCAAGGTTAATTCTTTAAATAATATAGCAACACGCCGGCTGCGATGCTGACATTTAATGATTCTGCCTTTCCGAGGATGGGAATGGTTACCCGTTCATCCGCTTTTTCCAACAAGGATTCCTTTACGCCGGCTCCTTCATTTCCAAAAATAAGCGCTGTTTTTTGCGGGATTGAGAGATCTTTGTAATTCTCCGCTTTTTCTAATGCTGTAGCCCAAACACGGTAATCAGCTTCTTTCAGCCGCAACAGCTTCTCCTCCAGATCAGCATGTATAATTGGTAAATGGAAAATGGACCCTTGTGTGGCACGAATCACTTTATCATTATACAAATCGACACAGCCGCTGCCAAGGATAATTCCATCTGCACCCGCAGCGTCCGCAGTACGTATGATTGTCCCTGCATTCCCCGGGTCTTGGACTGCATCCAATAAAACAACTACCTCTCCGTTCACTGCTTCTTCTTTCTTTATTTCAACGACAGCCATCATCCCTTGAGGGGAAGCAGTAAAAGAAAGTTCTTTAAACACCTGTTTGGTGACCCCGATAACAGGAAGATGATGCGCCGACTCCAAAACAGAAGCTTCTTCGGAAACAATAAGTTCTTTTACTTCCCAATCGCTCGCCAGCGCTTCTTCAATTAAATGCTCTCCTTCAACCAAGAATGCATTCATTTGCTTTCTGTATTTTCTTTGATGCAGCTTTTTTAAAGACTTTATTTTCTCATTTTTCACAGATGTAATCACTTTATTCATCCTATCCAATTTTAAATTCTAACTACATCATACATAAATTCACAACTTATGGTCAAACTACTTTTAATAACACAGATAAAGGAGTGAACAGGAATGGATTTAAATATCCGTAAAGCAATTTACGCCAATATATCAAATAATAATCAAGAACAATTAGAAGCAACCATTGTGGATGCCATTAACAATGGAGAAGAAAAAATGCTGCCTGGTCTCGGAGTTCTTTTTGAACTGATTTGGAATCATTCTGATGAAAGCAAAAAACAGGAAATGATATCCTCTCTAGAAGATGGAATTCAAAGCGATTTATCCTAATTGACATCAGTTATATCTTTATTATGTCACCCTAAAAAGTATGCCGCTCCCCAAATGAGAAGCCGGCATGCTTTTTAGGATGTTTCAAAAATTTTAATCCATTAAGAAAAACCAATAATACCGCTTGGTCTTTAAAATATCGGTGTTCTTGCCAAAGAGATGTCCGCTGTGGGAAGTCGATTTCCGCGGGCAACGTTCAGCCGCACGGTAAGAAAACCGCTTCCTGCTCAGGTCGACCTGTTGCTTTTCACGCAGGAGTCGACAACATCCGCTCCCATCTAAGTGGAATTATGTTTTATTTGCTATTTTACAAGGAAATAACGCAAATTCTAGTGACGGTTTTGATGGGGCGAGTAATCGCAATGGTTTTCGGTGGGACGAGTAATCGCAGTCCCAGTGGGAAGACCCCGCAGAAAAAAAGCGTACTTCTTTTTTTCTACCCACAGGGCATAAGTGCGACTTTGCTTCTGTCTGCACCTGTCGGCTTGCCAATCAGCAAGTCTTCTTTAAAGGAGATGAGCTCGGGGCCTATGGAAAGCGTAGTGTTTTTCTGGGGTTGCGATTACTCACCCCACCATAACCCGTCGCAGCGGTCGCATGAACCTGACAACATTGAAGATTACTCCCTCAATGAAACCCATTGGAGCGGATATATTCAGCATTTTTTATATACTTTTTTGTTTTTTCGAGAAAAAACAAGAACACCACTTGATTTTTAAAACATATAATTCGACAAATTTAGCAAACTTTGAAACCTTTTCCTGTTTCGTTCCGTAGAAAATAGTAGAATAAAAGACAGCATGTTTTGACAAAAACTGCTTCCAGCCTGTTTATTTTTATCCTATTTAGGGAATAGGAAATCAAGCTCAGTCGATATTTAGTCTTAAGAACCAAGGCTTGAAACCGATTGACTACTTATTTCTTTAATGTTATAACAGGTTAGGGTCATTTTTCATCGTATAAATTTTTGATTCTAATTCTCAGCTGATGAATATAATTTATAGTATGAAAAAGATACAGCAGCCTGGCAAAACTACATACGCTGAGCTTTTATTGACCATTCTAAATTGTGCAAATTGCGCAAATATAGTTTCAAGAAAGGAGCATGAACTTTGGTAGAAAATAATGAGGAACAACCAAAGAAAAAAGGAATTTCAAAAGGAATTATTGCTATTATTATTGCAGTAGTCGTTCTTGCAGGTGGAGGAGCAGCAGCATTCTTCCTGACCGGATCTACACCTAAAGCAACCTATTTCCAAGCTGAGAAAAATTCAATTGAACAACTGCAAGATTTTATGGAAACACGATATGAGGATGAATATAATTGGTATGAACAATCCATGGAAAATCCTGTTTCCCAAAACGTGAGCCTCGGTTTAAACCTGGAAGGACTTGAAAATCAAGGCTATATAGACCCGCAAATTGCAGCGATGCTTTCAAACGCTGAGCTTGCATTCCATTCAGAGACAGATATGGAAAACAATCAGGCTTCTACGGAATTATCCGTAAATGTTGCTGGCATGAACTTCGATGGGCTGGCAGGTTATGTAGAAGGCTCTGATGTGTATGCAGAACTTCCTTTCCTGGAAGAAGTACTTAAGATTTCTGATGAGGATATCGGCAGTGTATTGGCTGAAATAGATCCTTACACATTCACAGGCAATGAGCAACTAGGAATTGAAGAGCTGATGTTTGAAAATGATGGTCAGCTATTAACAGATGAAGAGAAAGAATACCTTCAGGATGAATATGTCATGTTCATTTATGATGAGCTTCCAGACGATGCATTTGAAAGTGAAAATGAAGACGTAGAAGTAAATGGTGATTCAATCAGCGCTGAGAAAATCACGATGAATCTTTCTGAAGATCAATTTAAATCTCTAATCACTTCTGTTTTAGAAAAAATGAAAGGTGACGAACAGTTTCAGGAAATTTTAAGCAATCAGCTTGAAAGAGCTGGAAGCACTCCATTAGAAGACCCTGAAGTCTTCCAACAGCAGATTGATGAAGTATTAGGAGAATTTGACAGCGCCATGGATCAAGGCATTGAAGCAGTAGAAAACTTCCAATTCCCTGATGGCGTCCAATCTACACTTTGGGTATCTGATGATAAAGTTGTCCAACGCGACTTCTCTATCAGTCTAGCACCTGAAAACGAAGATCCTGTTACTTTCAATTTATCCGGCGGTCAATTATTTAATGATGATCAGATTTATTTTGACCATACATTAACAATGGGCGATGGATCTGAAGATGTAACGATGGCGTTCGATGGAGATTTCCAAGGAACTGGAGACTCTGTAACAGATAATGCTAACTTTAGCTTTTCATTTGACGATGGCTACATGCCGGTTGAATTCGCTGGTACGTATACTGGCGATGAATCGTTAGATGGGTCTGCTCGTGATTTTGACCGTCAACTGCAATTCACAGTAGAAAATGAAACAATAAATCTTGGCTGGACTGGTGACTCTACCTACGATGGCGACCAAATGAGCTCAAACAATAATATTGCATTAGATTTCCCTGGATATGTTGAAAATGTTTCCATGGACATTAATTCTGAAGGTGCAGTTATCGATGCGGTAGAAGGTGTTGATACATCAAATGTCGTTGACCTCGGCGCCATGTCTGCCGAAGAACTGCAGCAATACTTCGAAGGTGACTTCAGCAGTCAGCTTGAGCAATGGTTAATGCAGTTTGGCCTCTAAGCCAGCATTTGAAAGACTGAATTAGAAAGAAAAGAGTGTGCATGATCATGATTTTTCTAAAGCAAACTGGGCTTTTTATCAAAAATCATATACGGCAGCTTAAGAGGAAGTGGTATTCACTTCCTCTTCTTTTCATATTTCCGCTTGCGTTGGCGGGGCTTATGATGGTGATTGTTGTCAGTTTTTTTTCCCAGGATGAAAATGAAGCCATCCAATTAGGTTTAGTTGATTTAGATAATTCAACAGAAACAGAAATGATGGTGCAATTATTAGAACAGTCCTCAGGCTTTATTGATTTTTTAGAAGTCAATCAATTATCCGAGGAAGAAGCTATTGAACAGATTGAATTAAACAATTTAAGTACATATATCGCTTTTCCGGAAGGCTTTATTCAGGATTTATATCAAGGATACTCTGTGGAAGTTCCCATCGTCGGCAATAAAAAACAGCTGCTGGAAAGCTACATGATGAATGAAACGCTGCAGAGCGTTGTCCGTCACATTCGTTCCTCGCAAGCTAATATTCTGGCAATCAATTATTATGCAAAACAATTTGATATGGACGATGAGGAAAGGAATGACTTTGTTTTTGATCAATTTCAAGAGTTCCTAATGTATACCGTTGGCAGAGACCAGGTCATAAGAGAACGAACGCTGTCTAATCAGGCTAGCTCCTCCCCCATTGCTTATTTTAGCTTGGGAGGCTGGTTTATCATCAGCAGCCTTTGGCTCTTTTCATTATATTACTTTTTCACAAAAGAAAATCCGCCTTTAATCAGCCAGCGTATTCGTTTGTATGGGGCTACACAGCTTAGACAAATGCTCGCTAAGATAACCGTTACGCTTGTATTGTCTCTTATTCTAGCCTATCTGTCCTTTTGGGCATTACTTTCTTTTTTAAATATAGAGCTGAATCAAGAAAATATTGTTCGCTCTTTCATACTTATTATTTTGTATCAAGTTGGATTTATTATCTGTTTGGCCATTTTTGAAGTGCTTATTTCTTCTTTAAAATTAAGACTGCTCACACAGATATTATTTACATCCATTTTGATAATATTTAGCGGCGCACTGATTCCGACGCTATACTTTCCATTAGGAGTTCAGGATTATCTTCCCTACTCTTATGCTTATAACAGTCTTTACTGGCTTCAGGAAATTGTACTTAACGGGAGACATTATGCCGAATATACTTCCAGCCTTCTGCTAATTGGTGTTTTGTTATTTATACTGTTGGGACTTTTAAGCTGGAAGGAGCGTAGAAGTATATGATGGATATTCTGACGACACGTTGGCTGCATATGAAAAAGCAGCTTGTATCTATATTATTTTGGGCAATCTCACCTATCCTTTTCACCTGGCTGCTTCTATCTGGTACAGAGCTTATTCAAAACCAAAGCTCGATTCCAGTGGGGGTAATACTGGAAGAAGAAACAGAGATGGCAATGCAGTTAAGAGAAAAGCTCGATTCCTCCGATCTCATTCGTGTGGTAGACATAGAGAATGAAACAGAGGCAAGACAAATGGTAGCGACGCATGAGCTGGATAGTGCATTTATTATTGAAGAAGGATATGAAGATGCTATTCAGGCTGGTCAGCGTAACCGGCTGATTACAAGTTACCAGACAGATTTATCTATGGGTTATACACCGGTTATAGAAATGATTGCTTCATTTGTTCAAGAGGATAGTGGGAAAGTCAAAACAGCATATACCGTTATGGATTTAGGGGAGGCTTTAAACAGTTCGTCCATCCCCTCTTTTGATGAAATAATGAATGAAATTTATTCTATTGAAGAAAGTGAGAATCTGATTTTCACCAATTTCACTTTGCTTGGAGAAGATGCTGAAACCGATGAAGGGTTTTCTTTATTCCAAAACCCATGGAGCTTATGGTCCGTTTTTTCGCTTTTATCTACCTTCTTTTTATTTGATTGGCTGATAAAAGAAAAAAATGCAACAACCCGCACCCGTTTCATATTTAATCGTTTTTCTTTTCCAACCTATTTGCTGTCCAATCTCCTTCTTTACAGTATGGGGTTATTTGTATTAGATATGCTGACATGGGGCTTTTTCCATGTTTTATATGACGAAGGCTTTAGTGTATCGCAATTAGCTTATCTAGTCAGTTTTCGTGTAACGGTTTGTATGCTTGTCTTTTTGACAGGATCAGCTTTTAAAAAGCTGCTCCCCTATTATATAACTGCTGTTTTGGTCATTTTAGTAACGATGATTATCAGCGGAATTATATTACCGATGGACGGGATATATGAAAGTTATCCTTGGGTTGCATATGCAAACCCGTTAAGACAGATTGTTTATGAAGAAGTATGGAGCGGCTGGACATTTATAGCACCAATTTGTCTCATCGTCTGGTATGTGAAAGGAGTTTTTGGCAATGCAGCTAGAAATTGAAAAAGTATCTAAATCATTCGGAAGAAAGAAGGTGCTTGAAAATGTATCCTTCCAGGCAGAATCCGGGGAAATCATTGGTTTGGTTGGAGAAAATGGCGCAGGAAAGTCCTCTCTGCTCCGTATTTTAGCAACGATTTCAAAAGCAAATTCAGGCAGTATACGTTTAGGTGAATGGACATACGGAAAAAATCGAAAACAGCTTCGCAGAATAGTTGGATTTGTCCCTCAGGATATTGCTTTATGGGAGGACATGACAGTGAAAGAAAACATGATGTTCTTCGAAAAGCTTTCTTGGGTTCACCGTTCAAAAGACGAATTAAAGAAGCTTTGTGAGGATATGGAATTATTCAAATGGAATGAACCAGTCCATACGTTATCCGGCGGAATGAAACGGAAATTAAATATGGCAATCAGCCTGATTCATAACCCGGAATTACTGCTGCTGGATGAGCCGACGGTGGGAATTGATTTGCGATCCAAAAAAGAGATTGCGGGTTATCTGAAGCAAAAAGCAAAGATTGACCATAAAATGATTATGTATACTTCACATGATATGGATGAAATTCAAAGTATCTGTGATGCTGTTGTATGTATTGGTAATGATCCATTCTATGAAAACTTATTGCGAGAAACAAACATGAAAATAATCTCTATATAATATTGCTTAAAAGCTGTAAAACAGATAAAATAGGATTAGTTAATGTGCGTGAAACTAAAAATTTTTAGTAATAATTATTCATTTTATATCGTGATTACGCAGGATAAAGAATCTTTTTTTCAGTAAAATACGGACGGTGAATGCGAATGGAAATCAATACGAATCAACTGACAAACCCTTTAGGCATGCTAGGTTCTGCTCCAGCTGCAGGAAATGTGGAAGAAAATACAGGCTTCGGCGGAAAGTCTTTTCAGCAGCTGCTTTTAGAACGAATCCGGGAGGCAGAGGAACGAACAGCACAGGATTTTGGATCGAATATTCAAAATCCTGAAGTTGTTTCTTCTCCTATGACACAAATGGCTTCTTCTGCACAGCCAGCTGCGAGTCAGCCTGTCAGTGGGAAGGCATCAAATTATCAAGGTATCGTTCAGGAAATGGCAAACAAGTACAATGTAAGTGAACGATTAATCAATGCTGTTATTCAGCAGGAATCTAATTTTAATCCTAATGCCCGAAGTCATGCCGGCGCTCAAGGTTTAATGCAATTAATGCCCGGAACCGCTGCTGGTTTAGGTGTTACAAATTCGTATGACCCCCGCCAAAATATTGAAGGCGGCACAAAATACTTAAGTCAAATGCTTAACCGGTATAACGGAAATACAGAATTAGCTTTGGCTGCTTATAACGCCGGACCGGGTAATGTAGATAAACATCAGGGTATTCCGCCCTTTAAAGAAACAACAGCTTATGTGTCTAAAGTAATGGGTACATACCGTTCTTAAAAATAGACTTAGCGTTAATTTAAGATATATTTCTTAAATTGTACTAAAAAAGATTCGTTTATCAATGGAGAGATAAACGAATCTTTTTATTTTATTCATATTCTTTTTCAATGGTTTTTGTACTGCGGACCGTATCAATTTCCCTTACCTGACTTTCAATCTGTTCACGCTGCGGCTCAAGAAATGGCGGCAAGGCTAATTTCTCTCCCACTGTTTCATACGGCTCATCCTCCATAAATCCAGGACCGGCTGTGGCTATTTCGAATAATACCTGCGGCGCAACTGGCGTATATAGTGAACCAAAATAAAAGCGTTCCACAAATCCCGAAGTATTAAAACCAAATTGCTCTATTCTTTGCTGCCATGTATCTAAATCTTCCCGTTCGTCCACACATAATGCGGCGTGATGAACAGTACCATAGCCCTGTCTTGCAGGCGGCAATTCTTCATTATGCTCTACGATGATACGGGCGCCGTTTCCTCCTTCGTCCACTTCAAATAGATGGAATGCTCCCTCGTCTGCAATCTCCTTGTACATAAATACTTTTTCCAGCACCTGCTTGAAAAAGTTGAAATCTGCCACACGTACCACAACAGGGCCAAGGCCAGTAATTCCAAATTCTAATGGTATTGGGCCATTTTTCCATGGCGTACCAGATGCTCTTCCATTATTACTCTCATCTGAAACGAGCTGATACTGTTGATCATCAAAATCAGCGAAGGATAATGTTTTTACATCAAATTGCTGTTTAATTCCTGTATGCGCGATTCCCAGGCGGTCAAAGCGTTTCACCCAGTATTCCAGCGCCGCGTCACTTGGAACACGTAAAGATGTTTTATAAATTTCATTTGTTCCATGGGAACCTTTAGGAATACCCGGAAAATCAAAAAATGTCATGTCTGTCCCCGCATTACCTTCATCGTCCGCAAAGAATAAATGATACGTTTGGATATCGTCCTGATTGACTGTTTTCTTTACTAATCGCATACCGAGTACATAAGTGAAAAACTCATAGTTTTTTTCTGCGCTGCTTGTAATTGCTGTAACGTGGTGCATTCCACGGATTGGATTCATTGGAAAAACTCCTTTTATATTTAATTACATATTTTTTAATTAAATATAATTTACCACAGCTTTTTCTATCTGTCAATAACAGGCATTGGAGAACATCCTCATTTATGAAAAAATCGTGCCTTGTAAATAGATTAAAGACACGATTTTTTCATTATTATTAAGCTTTGATTAGAGCATCTACGGTTTCACGGTCTAATTTCTTTATGACAGCTGTCAATAACTTTACAGCATTTTCATAGTCATCACGATGAAGAATCCCTGCATGAGAATGGATATAGCGGGTTGCTACTGTAACAGACAGAGATGGAACGCCATTGCCCGTTAAATGAATGGAGCCTGAATCTGTACCGCCGCCAGCCATCGAGGTAAATTGGTAAGGAATATTATTCTCCTCTGCTGTATCGACAACCAAATCGCGCAGTCCTTTATGAGAAATCATAGAAGCATCATATAACACAATCTGCGGGCCTTCGCCAAGCTTGCTGTCCGCTTCTTGTTTCGCGATCCCCGGAGTGTCCCCTGCAATACCGACATCGACACCGAAACCGATATCGGGCTGAATCAGATGGGCAGATGTTTTTGCCCCGCGCAGGCCGACTTCTTCTTGAATCGTGCCGACACCATAGACGATATTAGGATGTGCTTCATCTTTTAACGCCTTTAATACATCAATTGCGATTGCTAAACCGATACGGTTGTCCCAAGCTTTCGCCATCAATAATTTTTCATTTTTTAATTGGGTAAATTCAAAATATGGAACAACCGAATCTCCAGGTTTTACACCGAACGATTCTGCTTCTTCTTTACTTGTTGCTCCAATATCGATAAACATATCTTTTATTTCATATGGTTTCTTTCTTGCCTCAGGACTAAGTACATGCGGAGGCTTAGAACCAATGACCCCTGTTACATCTCCGTCTGAGCCCATAATCGTTACGCGCTGCGCCAGCATAACCTGATTCCACCAGCCGCCAGCTGTCTGGAAATATAAAAAGCCATTTTCATCAATGCGTGTAACCATCAGGCCAATTTCGTCCAAATGCCCTGCAACCATAATTTTCGGTCCATTTTCATCACCTGTTTTTACAGCGACGGAACTGCCTAAATTATCTGTTTTCAGCTCATCTGCAAAGGGCTTGATATAGCTTTCAAATACGTCACGCACTTCTTTTTCATTTCCTGGTATTCCCTTTGCGTCCGTTAAATCTTTAAGCATTGTTAAGGTGTTGTCTAATTTTGCCATATTCAAAATCTCTCCTTTAAAGAAAAATTGGCTTGCCTGGTGTAAATAAAGCTTAAATTTCCTTTGTTTTACATTCATCAACGACGAATACAACACAAAGACTCGCCGCTTAAAATCATTTGTTATAAGCTTACTCTTTCCCAACGTATGGAAAAGATTTAATAACCTTGATCCTGACGCTCATAATTAATTTTATTTTTATCCCAATAGGCCTGCTGGATATCCTCATCCGTAAACCCAAGCTGGTTCCCTAACCGCAGAGTCCAGCTGAACAGCTGCTGATAATTCTCATTTCTCGGGTTTTCCCGGTAGGTAATCGCCTTCTCATATACGTGATAAAAACATTCTGATTCGGTAATGGCCTCTTCCAGTTTTGTTTTATCCGCTGGTTGATAAATAAAATCCTTTTCTATACCAATGGACATTAAAAAATGCAGAACATCTACGTATTCTTCTAAAATAACCTGCCCGCTATTTCTTGGTTTGGTGCTCCAAAATTTAAAGCATCTTGTCTCATTTGCAAGCTCCCCAAGCTCTACCAGCAAGGCAAGATGCTTTTCACGAAATAAATTTACATCTGACAAATCATGATTATTTTCAATATATGTATCTAATTGCTTCTGCATATTAAATAGCTGATTCCAATCCAACGTAACGCCTCCTCTTCCATGTTCTCTTCCATTTTATCACAGACCTTTTAGAAAATCTTTTTATTCTCATTGCCCATCTTGATTTGAACGGCTTTCCAAATTTGTCAAAATCATCTCCAATCCGATTGTAAAGCTTTTTTCCAGCTCCTGGGGAAGCCCAAATCCTCCATTTACCTCTAACAGCGTGAATCCATGCAGATAGCTTCGTAATACCCGAATAAAATGAATCGCTTCCTCTTCGGACAACGTATATTTTTGCAGTATTTTTAAGAAAATGGCTACAATTTGCTCAGATATTTGTTTGGTTTCCTCGCTATTCCATGTATTTACTTTTTGTGCTAATTCATATTGGCCGGGGTTGTTTTTTGCAAAATTTCGATACTCCTTTGCAATCGCCCATAACGCTTCTTTCTTTTCCAGTCCAATACTGGCTGTGAGCAGCTTCTCATACAAATTCTGCATACTCTTATGAGCTGCTAAATCCAGTAAGTCTTCTAAATTTTCCACATGATTATATAGAGATGGCGATTTAATACCTAACTCCATAGCTGTATTTTTAATGGTTACACCGGATGTCCCCTTCTCCTTCACAATTTTTAGCGTTGCATCAATAATTTTTTCTTGATCTATCTTTTTTCTCATTTTTTTCGTCCGCCTTCTGCAACTTTAATTGCTTTTTTCATCTGCTCCTCTGGCTTGACGAGCATATTACCATGTCCTACTGCAAGTAATTCAGGACTTAAATCCAGTAATTTTTTTGCACTCTCTACAGCCGTTTTTCTGTCCCAAGTTGCTATTTTAGGAAAAGGAAACTGCCACTTTAAGACCCCGGAAACAGCAAGGCCTCCCCTTGTTTGAAATGCATCTCCGGCAATAAGCATTCGATGCTGCGGTTCAAAAAAAGACACCGCTCCCGGAGTGTGCCCCGGACTCGAAATTACTTCCAAAGAATCAATGAATTCTCCGCTTTCAAAAGTAAAATCAATCGGGATAATGTTTTTAGGAAATCCTCCCTTTACAGGTTTATCCGGTTCGTCTTCCTGCAAGTGAAAATCTTTTTTTAATAAATAACTGTCTCTTTTTGAAATTCCCACCAGTACTTCAGGAAAGACTTTTTTAAAATAGGGTATCCCGTTTACATGATCTCCGTGCGCATGTGTCAAAATTAATTTATTCAACGGTTTCCCAGTCTGATGAACAATTTCTTTTACCATATCAGTAAACTTACTCACGCCCATATCGATACAGATTAAATCTGCTTCCTGCTCTACAACAAAGCAGTTAATTGGAAAAAGATGTGGCAAAAAAGTAATTTGATATAAATTATGATACCGTTTAATTATCATTTTATCACCTCAACTAATATTATTAACATTATAACTAACCTGATTAGTTTAAGTCAATAAAATAATGTGAGGGCTTAAAACCGGAGGAGTTTCCAATATGACAATCAGAGAAGGCAGGAAAGATTAAATTTCAACATTTTTTTAATAAAATAATATTTCTCTGAAACTTTTTTGAATCTCATCCGTATGAAGGGGTAACAGGACGTTCTAAGGAGTAGATAATTATGGCCATCATTATCTTTCGAATATTATTAGTGATTGCAATCGCACTATTAATTTATACATGGATTCAATACTTAAAAAATCCTGAGCGGAAACTGCGTCTTTCTCAGGAAAATCAGGGTTTTTATTTATTAGATGAACAAAATAACAATAAGAAAAATTTCCAATTAACTTATAAAGGCTGCCTTTTTATCGGTGAAAAATACTTAGGGACCACCGAGGATGCTTTTGAAGTCGTGGATATTCATGTTACCGTTAAAAATCCATTAGAGCTTCGCGGATTGACGAGAGAGGATTTGTATTTTCTGGAGCAGGAAATACTAATTCATTACCCGCATGCTTCCATTACGTGGAAGCATCCGATTAATGAGCTGATTATAACAGAGATTACAAAAGACTAACCAGCCCGGACAGGACTGGTTATTTTTCTATACAAAAGGAGCTTCTTTGTCGGTAAAACGGTAAAAGTAAGGGATAATTAACATAAAAATAATAAATAAACAAAAGCTTACTGGAATGATAATCAACCAAGAAATGTTCCATACATTCATGATGAAAATAACAATCATTAGAATCGGACTGAAAAGAAATGTATTAAACCGGCTTTCTTTTGTTAAAAATTGCTTCTTTTTACAGCTTGGACAGCGCATTCTCCAGCTCCAGACAAGCTCACGAAGTTTAAATTCATGCTCACAATTCCAGCACGACGGGAGTTCCATATCATACATCACCTCTTTTAACGCCTTTCTTCTTACTTTTATTTTAAAACAACCAGCTCTTATGCTCAAGAGCTGGTTGTTTTACTCGGTGTAAGAGGTTTTGATAATCCATGATGCCGATACTCCGTTCCCGACGTTGGCGTAGCAAAAAACTCCTGCCATTTAATAATAATCTCTTTTCTCCTTAATAGGTACAAGGATGGGAGTAAGGCGATGATAAATGCAGCAATATATACTGGAGAAAGCTGAGAAATCCAGCCACCGATGCTTGTGTAGACAATTGCCAGAGGAATGTTTGTGATAAAGGAAGATTTAATATATCCTTTAAAGGTTTGATTCGTTTCGATCAAGCATAAAGATAATAAGTGAAAGTGGATAAATGGAACAAGACGTAACAGCGTAATCTGAGCTGTCGTCATTTCTGTATGCTTGCCAAGTAACCGCTGCTTCAAAATAATGAGCTTATCGATAGATTTCGGCATCCAGCCTGCCATGATATAAAAAAGCAAACTCGCCATTGTTATCCCGATAATAGAATAAACACTTCCTGCAATTGGACCAAATAAGATACCGCCAGAAATACAAATAAAGACAACTGGTAAGAATAACATCGGTCGAATGAGATGAAGAATAATAAACAGCAGCGGAGAAAGCACGCCTCCCATCTCAACAATCACCAGCAAATAATTCCCAACGTATTCCATGGCTAACCCTCCTCTGAGGAAGCTGGTTTCATTTCTATTTATATATATGTTTCAAGACGAGCTGTGTATGATAAAAGAATTACACTGGTTTTTCTATCTAAAAAATTCTCTATTAAAATGAAGCACTCCCTCTACAAATAGACAGTCAGGCTAATAAAGCTGATTATATTAATCACGATTAATACCGGAATCCCGATAGTAAAGCTCTTATGCTTTGTTTTATGCCGGAAAGTCTGCATGCCAATATATACACCGGCACTTCCTCCTAAAATAGCCAGCAGCCAAAAGGTCCGTTCAGGAATTCGATATGCTCGCTGCTTTGCCTTTTGTTTATCTTTAAACATCAAATAAAACCCAATCATGTTCGCAATCAGTATATAAAGAAGCCATGATGATATGTTTTCCATTTCTTCCTCCTGTTTTTATGAAAGATACCTTTTCATCATAAAGAAAGTCTCTGTTTCCTGCAACGCTGAGCGCTTTGATTCGAAAGATAAAAAAAGATCGCTATCCAATTTGGATGCGACCTCTCATTCTTCATGTTATTTTAAAGCTTCTTTTGCTTGAGATACTAATTGAGAAAATGCTTGTTCATCATTAATAGCTAAATCAGATAGCATTTTACGATTAATATCGATACCAGCAAGCTTCAAACCGTGCATTAGTTTGCTATAGCTCATATCGTTTAAACGAGCAGCGGCATTAATACGAGAAATCCAAAGTTTACGGAAATCACGTTTTTTCTGTCTGCGGTCACGATAAGCATATTGACCTGATTTGATAACCTGTTGTTTTGCTGTTTTAAATAGAGTTCTTTTCGAACCGTAATAACCTTTTGCTAATTTTAAGACGCGTTTACGACGACGACGCGTAACTGTTCCACCTTTAACACGTGGCATAAGAAATCCCTCCTGTATTCAATTACATATCTAAATTTATTATTTTGGCAGCATTTGTTTAATGCGTTGATAGTCCCCAGAAGAAACTAAAGTGCTCTTACGTAATTTACGTTTTTGCTTCTGAGATTTGTGTGCAAACATATGGCTAGTGTATGCATGAGATCTTTTTACTTTTCCAGATCCAGTTTTTTTGAAACGTTTTGCTGAACCTTTATGAGTTTTCATTTTAGGCATGTTTTTTTCCTCCAGTCATTGCAATAAAAAGCTTATTTTTTTTCATTTAATGGAGCGACCATCATAAACATATTACGGCCTTCCATTTTCGGTTTTGTTTCTACTGTTCCGAGATCCTTCACTTCTTCAGCGAAACGGTCCAGTACTTCTTTTCCGAGTTCTTTGTGGGTGATTGCGCGGCCGCGGAAACGGACTGCAGCTTTTACTTTATCCCCTTTTTCCAAGAACTTGCGTGCATTTTTAAGCTTCGTTTCAAAGTCATGGTCACCAATTCCAGGAGTAAAACGCACTTCCTTCACATTAATTACCTTTTGCTTTTTACGAGCTTCCTTCTCTTTCTTCTGCTGCTCAAAACGATACTTCCCGAAATCCATAATACGACATACCGGTGGTTTTGCGTTTGGAGCAACTAATACTAGATCAAGGTTTCGTTTCCCGGCAATATCCAGTGCTTCATTACGAGATTTTACTCCAAGCTGATCCCCATTTGCATCAATGAGACGAACTTCTCTTGCACGAATTTTTTCGTTAACATTCATATCCTTGCTAATAGCCAGCCACCTCCGAAATTTTGTTACTGATCTATCTGGACAAGTCATTTCAATACATAAAAAAAGTGTCGGTACATACTTGCACCCACACATCTCCTCATTCGTAAACATGAATCGTGATGAACCAGTCAACTATCCTCCATGGATGTCAATCAGGTGAGAAGCGGGTGCTTCTACTTGTCTTTAGATCATATCATTAACTTTTATAATATAGCATTTTATCGTTTACTTGTCAAGGACTGTATCCTTTTGTTTTAAACAACTATTGAATCATAGCACGGTTATTGTGAAGTGTCAATGGTTTTTCCCAAAATAGAAGTAAGACGGTTAACTTTGAAATGCTTCCTCATTTTAAGAAAATCCAAGAATACCGCTCGGTCTTTAAAACATCGATGTTCTTGCCATAGAAATGTCTGCTTGTACTTTTTTATTCCACAAAAAAGCTATTTTCATATCTAATATGAAAATAGCTTTTCTCTGTTAAAATTAGGAATATAGTTTATTTCTTCTGATTAATTTCTTCCTTGATAAAATCAACAAATTGATCAAATGGAAGTGTTTCTGTGTCTTGTTCACCGTAACGGCGGTAGTTCACACTGTTTGCTTCCATTTCCTTATCTCCCAGAACAAGGGCGAATGGAACTTTTTGTGTCTGTGCTTCACGTATTTTATAGCCCAGCTTTTCATCACGGCTGTCTAATTCAACACGGATACCTTCCTGGCGTAATTTATCCTCCACCTCTTTAGCGAAATCAAGATGCGCCTGCAAAGATACCGGAATGATTTTTGCTTGTACGGGGGCAAGCCAAGTAGGAAAAGCCCCTTTGTACTCTTCAATAAGAAATGCAACAAAGCGTTCCATCGTAGAAACGACACCACGGTGAATAACAACGGGACGATGTTCTTTTCCGTCCTCTCCGATATAAGTTAAGTCAAAGCGCTCTGGCAAGTGGAAGTCTAATTGCACTGTAGATAATGTTTCATCTTTTCCTAATGCTGTCTTCACCTGCACATCCAGCTTCGGACCATAGAAAGCAGCTTCTCCTTCTGCTTCTACATATTCCAAATTCATATCTTCCATGGTTTCCTTCAGCATTGCCTGCGCTTTATCCCACATGGCATCATTATCCACATATTTCTCTTTATCCTCAGGGTCACGATAGGAAAGACGGAAATAATAGTCATCAATTCCAAAATCTTTATACACACGCTGAACCAGTTCTACTACGCGGATAAATTCTTCTTTTAACTGATCGGGACGGGCAAAAATATGCGCATCATTTAATGTCATTGCACGGACACGCTGCAGACCGGCAAGCGCCCCGCTCATCTCATGGCGATGCATGGTTCCTAACTCTGCAATACGCACAGGCAGGTTACGGTAGCTCCATAGTTGATTTTTGAAAACCATCATATGATGCGGACAGTTCATTGGACGCAATACAAGCTCTTCATTATCCATTTCCATGGTCGGGAACATATCCTCCTGATAATGATCCCAGTGTCCGCTTGTTTTATACAACTCTACATTACCGAGAACAGGCGTATACACATGGTCATAACCTAAACGTTCCTCTAAATCAACGATATAACGCTCCACGTTACGACGAATAGTTGCTCCTTTTGGCAGCCATAATGGCAGGCCCTGCCCTACTTTTTGCGACACGGTGAAAATACCGAGCTCTTTCCCAAGCTTCCGATGATCTCTTTCCTTACGCTCTTCCAAAATTTGCAGATATTCCTCTAACTGTGATTTTTTCTCAAATTCGGTTCCATAAATACGCTGCAGCTGTTTATTATTACTGTCTCCACGCCAATAAGCGCCAGAAATACTTAATAATTTAAATGCTTTGATTTTACTGGTAGAAGGAACATGCACTCCTCTGCATAAATCAAAGAACTCCCCCTGTTCGTATATGGTTACTGTTTCACCTTCAGGGATTGCATCCAGCAGTTCTAATTTTAAGTCATCACCAATTTCCGCAAAGCGGGCTTTTGCTTCATTACGTGATACTTCCACACGAGTTATTTCTAAGTTCTCGTCCACAATCCGCTTCATTTCTTTTTCTATTTTTGGAAGATCCTCCGGAGTTAAGGTATGCTCCATATCAATATCATAGTAGAAGCCTTCTTCAATTACAGGTCCGACACCTAATTGCACGTTAGAATACAAGCGTTTTACAGCTTGCGCTAATAAATGGGCTGTAGAGTGACGTGCAATTTCCAAGCCTTCTTGGTCTCGATACGTAATAATTTCAATTTTTCCGCCTTTTGGTAGCGGACGGCGTAAATCTACAGGCTCTCCATCCAATTTAACTGCAAGTGCCTGCTTTTTTAAACCTGAAGAAATAGAAGCAGCAATATCTTCTCCTGTTGTTCCTTCAGGGAATTGTTTTTCAGCTCCATCTGGAAAAATAATTGTTAAATCAGCCATGTTTATCGAACTCCTTTATCAAATTAAAAAACGCTCCATCTCTTTGCGCTATGCAAAGGGACGAGCGTTTTATGCCGTGGTTCCACCCAAATTCCTGAAGATAAACTAATCCTCTTATCCTCAGCTTCATTGATCTTTAACGCAGATAGGACGTTACTGCCTACTTCCAATCGTTTCAGCAGCAATGCTCCGAGGCGGTAATTATTTCTTCACGAAAGGAAGCTTGCAGCCAAATGACTTCCCTCTCTGAGTACGTAATTAGGAAATAATCTTGTCCTCATCTCAGCAGCTTATTTTCAAACTCTATTCGTATTATATTCCTTTCAGGTTTGAAAAGCAAGTCCAATGGATTATTCCCCGCGAGACAGGATAGAAGTTCCTTCCGTTTCAAATTCCACCCTTTCTTGAAATATATTTGTTATTGTCATGATTTTCGGATCGTCCGGATCATCTCCATACACCTTTATTTTTGCTGGTGACATGGCAATCAGCGGGCTTAAATTAAATTCATTTTCATGCAGCCCCAATGCGTATAACGGTGCTTGAAACATCCACATACGCAGCTTATCTTTAGAGATCACTTCTCCTTTATCATTATAAAAAATAAAATTCTCTCCCTGTTCGATATAAATCAAATCAACACAGGGATCTTTTTTCTCGATATAATGACGGAGCATATCTATAAATGCCTGATGATCCTCTTCCCGTTTAAATTCTTCAATTGCTTTCCCCACACATTCGTGGACAAATTCTAAAAAGGAAGCAAGCCGGAAATGCAATATTGCACTAAAATGAATGCTTTTATGTTCTTTTAAATGACGAAAAAAAATATCCTGCAAAAGCTTTGTAGTATTCACATGTTCTCGTAAATACTGATTGTCTGAATCTGTTTCAAATAAAATCCACATAGAAAAATCATAAATACGGTTGATTTCATCTGGATCTGAAAAATAATAATTATCGGTAATCTTACCAATAATGATGTCAGAAAGATGCTCTTCTATAAAAACCTCTGCCATCACGGAGCTTATCACATGGATGAACTCCTTCTCTGCTAAATCCCCTTCCAGCCTTAATCTGCTGCTCCAGGCATTTGTTTGTTGATGTACTCTGATCTGCTTTCTATATGGAGTCAACTGATTACGAAAAGCCGTTACTTCTTTATTCGATTCAAAATACAGTTCCAACAATACATATCACCCTCATCCACTTACAAACTGTTACAATTATATGGACAAGGCTATATAAAAATGCGTAAACTAGTCAGACTAGCAAATGAAAGTCATGTAGTATAAGAAAAGTTGAAACCAAACCATGTTTGATAACCCTGCCAGTCAGCAAGTTTTCTTTAAAAGAAATGAGCTTGGGGGCTGCGGAAAACGGTGTATATTTCTGGGGTTCAGGATTACCAATGTTGTCAGGTTAGTGCGGCCGCTACGGAAAAACACTACGCTTTCCATGGGCTTGCGCTCAGCCTCCTTTAAAGAAGACTTAGTGATTGGCAAGCCGACAGCGCAGACAGAGCTAAAGTCGCACTTATGCCCCGAGGGTAGAAAAAAAGAAGTTCGCTTTTTTCTGCGGGGTCTTCACACTACGCTTTTCCATAGGAGTCTACGTGTTTTTCCTCCGCTAGACAGGTTTTATTACTATCTATATCAAATTTAATAAAATTCATTAACCTGACAATATTGTTAGGTTTACTCCCCCATGAAACCCTCTAGTTTTTTACCTACGTTTCCTGTTCATAAAAAAAGATTTCCGTATCTGAGCGGAAATCTTTTTTATGAAGGCAGATTGTGAATCATGTGTGTTCAAATCGTTATTCGTCTCTTCTATTTTTCCCAGACATTTTTACCACGCTGCTAACCTGCTTAATCCGTTCAATAATCCGGCCGGCTTTCACTTCTTCTACACCATTTCTGGTACTTGCCAATTCTTTCTCCAGCTCATTCAAATCAAAATTGGAGGAGAAAAAGACAGGCAAGCCTTCCATCATCCGGTATTGCAGTACAGAGCCCAACACTTCATCCCGGAACCAGGCAGATTGCAATTCCGCTCCAATATCATCCAGCATTAACACATCCGCTTTCTTAAAGAAATCTATCTTTTCGTTAAATGAATCATCTTTAAAAGAACCTTTTATTTCCCGGACAAACTCCGGCATGTAAATCAATGTAGTAGAATAATTTCTCTTTTTCAGCTCATTTGCTATCGCGCCGAGCAGATAGGTTTTTCCGATTCCAAAGGACCCATGAAGATACAGTCCTTTTTTCGGCAGCCCGCTTTTTGCTTCTTCTAAAAAGCTGATAATCTCACCAATGGCTGAAATTCTTGACTTATCTTGAATCACTTCTGACATTTTTGCTTCTAAAATCTCCTTCGGCATATAAAGACTTTGAAAAAGCTTCTGCTGTGCTTCCTGTTCCTCAACCTGAATACGCGAATGACATTTTTCATAGCTCAGTCTAATTTCATTTTTATCCATACTTAATACTGGAGAGTAACCCTGCATCAAATTCTGGCACTCTCCGAAAGATGCACAGCGGTCACACTGTTTCGATTGTGTTTTATATTCATAGAGCCGCATTAAATTTTTTTCAATATCGTGGTCAGTCAGTTCCGGATGATCACGCAAAAATGCTTTAACAGAGGGATCACTTAAAATTTCATTTTTTATTCTAGTGTAATTGGTTTTGAAGTTCTCATTTTTATCCATCCATGCTTTTAATTCGGATTGTATCGGTTTCACCTGTTATCCCTCCTTTTTAACTCAGCTTTCATTTAAATATTTTTGCAGCTTAGCTTCAATTTCCTGCTGCTCTTGTTCGCTTATATTGCTGTCCGTTGTATTTTTTGATGGTTTCTTTTTCCGGTTATTAAACCAGTCCGGAACAACTTCTTTTTTATAGTTGTTATTATAATTATTATTTTTCCTTGGTTTACTTTTGGATGATTTATATTTTTCCTGTTCTTGTTTAGCAAAGTTCATGGCATCTTTTGCTGTTTTCAAACCAACTCTTGACCAATGGCCCGCAATGGTTTCCATATACGCTTTAGACAGCTTCATATTGGATTGCAGCAGAACATAATGAATCAGTACATTCATGACAGGAGCTGGCAGTCCCTGTTTTGTCATCACTTCCCGGACCACTTTAATATCCTGCTCCGAAGCATGGTTTCCGTCAGATAAATCCTCCAATAACTGCTTTGGTGATATGGTCTCCAGCTCGTGAACCAGCTGCTCTTCTTTTGTCACAGGCTGCTTCATAGAAACTTGCGTATCAACAGTTGCCATTTTTTCGTTTAAACGGATAGCCTGTCCATTATTACGGGAGATAAACATATCATGGCAAGCAGATTTAAATTCTTCCTGATTCAATTGGTTATCTTCATCAAGTGCCCATAAGAGTGCTTTTTCTATTTCTACACTTTCTGCGTCATATAATACCTTCATTTGATAAATGAGTTTTTTATTTACAGAATGTAAAACTTTTTCAGCCGGAATAAACCGCTGACGAAGCGATTGTTCTATCCATGAAAAATCCATGAAATCCGTTTCTCTATTTTCTTTTTCATTTTCTATATTTAGAGCAGCAGACGCAGAAGGTGTAATCGTATCAAACACTTCATTAAAATCAGCTGTTACCTCTTCCCCATAAGCGATGCTGTCCTTTACGTAACGAGCATAAAGCTCATTATATTTCTGTTCTCCTATATGATGTAATAATAGCTGGGACAGCATAGGTTCTCCAAAAAATTGATTGGGGGAATAAGGACGCTGCACACTATAGGTATAATAGTCTCTGTTGTCCTCTCTTCGTTTATAGGTCTTTAATAACCCGATAGCTTCCAATTTTATACGTGCACGGTAAATATTATCCAGCGTTAAATTCAAATATGTCATTAATGTATGATGTGTCTGCGTTTTTTGCGCATAATCTGCCTCATAAAATAATGTATAGTATAACGAAATTGCCTGAATCCCAATCAACGGCTGATAAAAATGCGTCAATGAAGCATTAAAATCAATGGGAGGCTGCTCATCCATAACGACATGGTACCCATCAATAGGAAGGATTTTTCCGATTGCATTCATTTCAACCCATCCTTTGTTTTATTCTTCCTGTGTTTGTTTATCTGTCTTGATTATTTCTTTCAACTCATCCAAGAAAACAGTTATATCCTTAAATTGACGATAGACAGAAGCGAACCTGACATAAGATACTTCATCCACCTCAGCAAGTCTTTCCATCACCATTTCGCCTACATTATGACTCGAGACCTCTGAATTCCCTTCATTCCGTAATTTCTTTTCTACGTCTAAAGCTATATTTTCTATTGTATCTATCGCCACAGGGCGTTTCTCACAAGCTCTGATAATCCCTCTGGTAAGTTTTTCCCTCGAAAATTCCTGACGCATGCCATCTTTTTTCACAACAATGAGTGGTACTTCTTCAATCCGTTCAAAAGTGGTAAAACGAAATCCGCACTTCTCACATTCCCGGCGTCTGCGTATAGCTGCTCCCTCTTCAATTGGACGAGAATCTAACACTTTCGTATTTTTATTATTGCAGTTAGAACAACGCATTTCGTTCACTCCTTCTTCATTTACCCTTCTATTAATGGTAATTGTTCATTCACATGCTGATACATTCTTTTTATGATTTTATTACTGTAACCAAAATCTATCTGGAGAGGTGTCTCTGTAGTCACTGAAAAGTCAAGCGCTGTGTAATACGGACGGACCATAATGACTGTAGCAATAATGAAAACTTTTTTACCGCGTTTACTGATGGCACTAATCTCTCCATGCTGCTCCGAGCTGGCATGAATCGAAAAGTCAGAGCTTCCATTAAAATATGTCTCTAGTTCCTGAATAACAGTATTCTTACTCGCTTTATAATATCTGGTTTTTAAGCTTGCATCTATATGATGATCACTTGTTTCTGCATGATTACTAAAAAAACGTTTCATTTTATACCCTATCGACATAAACATACACATCCTATATTTATCGCTATAAAAAACTATTCTACAAGCATCTCTTGTCTCTGTAAACAGCATTGCAGCGTATTTATTCTAACGTATCTTCCAATTCTTTTAAACATATAAATACATACATATACGTATATATTATTTTAACATGATTTGTACATTTAAACTACTTTCCCAAAATAGAGTAAACTCCGGATTTAATATAAGCACATTAAAACGATGTTTATAAAACATAAACCCGTTTATTTTCCTTAGTATTATTTTCATAAAATAGTCACAAAGACTTATTACATATTGTTTATCGACAGCCGATAAAGTAATTAAGAAAGCCATTATCCATAAAGATGTCATCTTAAAAAAGAAGGAGTATGTTTTAATGAGTGTAGGAAAGAAATTGAATTTATCTTTTATTGTATTAATTGTTTTATTGGCTGTTTCTGTTGGAAGCAGCATCATGAATTTGAAAAACATTGAAAATGATGTAGAGGAGGCAATGGATTCACGCCTGGAGCAGCTTATATTAATTGAAAATATCCGCTATGATGTTGCGATGCAGGCGCTCCATACCCGTTCAATGATTTTAGAACCGGAGGAAGATAACCATAGAGAGAATCTTATAGCCGTCGCTGCAGATCTTGACGGCAATTTAGATGAATTACAAGGCTATTTAGCATCTGAGGAAATGAGATCATATTGGGACCAGGCTAATGCCCCGAATAATGATTTCAATGAGGCAATGCCAGATATTATAGCTGATGTGGAAAATGGGAATATCGAAGAGGCGACAGAAATTGTCAATACTACTGTACAGGATATCAACACCGCTATGCTTGATGCAGCTGAAGAAATGGAAATCTATCAAACTGGACAAATGGATAATATCGATAGCGAAATAAGCTCTTCCATTGTTACTGCCCAGGTTATTTCATTCGTTGTTCTGGGTGCAAGTATACTCATTGGTATTGGTTTAATGTTCTATGTTCGCCGTTCTATCACAGCCCCATTGGTAAGTGTCATGGATGTTGCAAGGAAATTTGGTGATGGTGATTTATCTGCAGAGGATATAGCTGTCAAATCTAAAGATGAACTAGGTCAGCTGGCTGCAATTTTCAATGCTTCTAAAAATAATACCCGGGACTTAATTATGCGTATTCAACACAATGCGGAACAACTGGGGGCATCATCCGAAGAGCTTTCAGCAAGTGCTGAAGAAGCATCTGCAACAACGGAAGAAGTGACGAAGCAAGCTGCAGAGACTGCGGAAACTTCTCAAACTGCAGCACACGCCGCAAATGAAAGCTCCCTTGCAATGGGAGAAACCGCTCAAGGTGTTCAGCGAATTGCTGAAGCTGCGCAGTCACTTCACGCTTCTTCCAGCGAAACAAGTGAAGCCGCACAAAATGGAACACTGGTTATCGGGGACGCTCAGCAGCAAATGAATCACATAAATGAATCTGCTTCTTCTGTCAATGATCTTGTGCTGAAACTGGCAAAACAAACAGAAGAAATTGAAAATATTACGAAGGTCATTACTGATATCACAGATCAAACCAATCTATTAGCATTAAATGCAGCGATTGAGGCAGCCCGTGCAGGTGAACAAGGAAAAGGATTTTCAGTTGTAGCAGATGAAGTACGCAAGCTAGCTGAGCAATCCAAAAAATCAGCCAGCTCTATCAGTCTGTTAACCACAGAAATCAAAAATGATACAGAAAATGTGGAGAAAGCCATGCAAACTGCTTTACCTGCTGTTCAAAAAGGAGTAGAGGTCATTACGGAGGCTGGAACATCCTTTGAAGCGATTGTGACTGCTGTCCAAGGAATGACACACGAAATCCAGGAGGTTTCAGCAACTTCTCAGGAGCTCTCAGCAAGCGCAGAACAAGTTTCTGCTTCTGTTACAGAAATTTCAACTGGATCACAGGTTATGTCTGGCAATATTGATACGATAGCCGCTTCAATGGAAGAACAATCTGCAACAATGAATGAAGTAGCCCATGTCGCCACTTCTTTAAGTGAAACTGCTCAAGGATTGCAGGAGGAGACACAGAAATTTAAAGTATAAAGCAGAAAAACATCCGCATGAACGCTCAAGCGGATGTTTTTCTGCTGTTATAAGAAACTCTTTTCGGGAAAAAGGAAGCTGGTATAGAAGCCTGCTTCCCTTTTATATCATTCTATGATGTTAAACGCACACTTTGTTCCATTTTATAACCTACATAGCTGACTAAATCGACAACACGTTTAGAGTAGCCCCATTCATTATCATACCAAGCAATAATTTTTAATTTATTATTATCCATCACCATCGTAGACAGCCCGTCAATGGTTGCAGAATAAGTACTTGTAGTATAGTCAATGGAAACCAGAGGTTCATCCGAATATTGAATAATCCCACGCATACTTCCTTCTGATGCTTGTTTGAATAAAGCATTCACTTCTTCTATCGTAACATCTTCTTCAATATCAATTACTAAATCTACCAATGATACATTAGGTGTCGGTACACGCAAGGCCATTCCATGTAATTTACCCTTCGTCTGAGGCAACACTTCCGCAAGCGCTTTAGCAGCCCCGGTCGTGGTCGGAATAATAGACTGCGTACAGCTTCTTGCCCGGCGTAAATCTTTATGCGGATTATCGATATTTTTTTGATCATTTGTATATGCATGAACGGTTGTCATTAATCCATTCTTTATTGTAAAGTGGTCATCGATTACTTTGACCACAGGAGCTAAACAATTGGTTGTACAAGAGGCATTTGAGATAACATCATCTAATTCTGGGTTGTAATCACTTTCATTTACACCGATGACGATTGTTTTATCAACTTCTTTTCCAGGAGCGGTGATGACTACTTTTTTTGCTCCAGCCTGTAAATGCCGTCCTGCTGCTTCTTTTGTGTTAAATTTGCCAGTTGCTTCGATAACAACGTCAATCCCAAGGTCTTCCCATGGTAATTTTTCCGGTTCTCTGAAATTCACCAAAAGAACTTCCTTCCGATTAACAATCAATTTGTTCGGCAGCGCTTGCACTTCTCCGTTAAAGGGACCGTGAACACTATCATATTTAATTAAGTGAGCAAGCGTTTCTGAAGGATAGCTCGCATTAATGGCAACAACTTCTAAATGTTCCTCTTCCATTGCTTGACGAAAGACCATTCTACCAATTCGACCAAAACCTGTAATTGCAATACGCGTTTTTTCCATAAGCACTATCTTCCTCCCGAAAATGTTATACTTTTTATATTTTGTTGTAATTAGTATAACACATATAAGCGAAAGTGTGTCATTAAATATTAAAATGTTTCACACATTTTTTGAATACCCTCTATAAGGAACAACTGGATGTCCATTTAAACAGGTGACGTACATATTTTGGCCTTCGCAAAGATTTTACTGACTTTTTTCCAGAAACCATTTTCAGCTTTTCTTTTTCAGCCACAAGAAAATCACTTGGTCTTTAAAATACTGGTATTCTTGCTTTTCCCGCAGGAGTCGTCTTTCCTCCGCTCCCATCTTTGAAAAAAATATGTTTCATTTACTTTCTTTCAAAGAAAAGAAGCTGTTTCTAGCGACGGGTTTGATAGGGCGAGTAATCGCAGTCCCAAATTTAGCTCTGTTTGCACCTGTCAGCTTGCCAGTCAGCAAGTCTTCTTTAAAGGAGATGAACTAGGGGCCCATGAAAAGCGATGTGTATTTCTGGGGCCTAAGATTACTCACCCATGAAACCCGTCGGAGCAGCTATACTCAGCATTTTTATAAACATTTTTTTCTGCCATACAAAAGACACTATCTGAACGGTGTAAATTATAGTTCAGATAGTGTCTTTTTACTCACCTATTCCATTACTTCCCATTTTTTCAACAAATCGTATAACTGCCTTTGGCTTTCTTCCACGGAATGATTATTATCAATTACTTCATCAGCTAGCTTTGCCTTCTCCGCTAATGGCATCTGTGATTTAATCCGATTCATTGCTTCCTGTTCATGAAGCTGATTTCTTTCCATTAAACGTTTTAACTGTGTTGATTCATTTACAAACACAACCAATGTTTTATCTGCTAAAGAAGACAGCTTGCCTTCAAACAGCAGAGGAATATCCAGCACAATGCATTTTTCTCCCTGTTCTAAATACGCTTCTTTTTTCGTCAGCATCCGTTCGCGGACTGCCGGGTGAACAATGTGGTTTAATTGTTGTCTTTTTTCCTTATCTGAAAAAATAATAGATCCCAGCTTCGGCCGGTCAATCGACCCGTCTGGACTTAATATGTCTTTGCCAAACACCTCGATAACCTGTTTATAAGATGCTTCCCCTGGTTCAACAACCTCTCTCGCTATCACATCTGCATCAATTACGGGGATACCTAATGCTGTAAACATTTTCGCTACCGTGCTTTTCCCGCTGGCAATTCCTCCGGTCAATCCAATCACTAAACTCATAAAACATTCACCTTTTTTTGCGGCTGGCAATGAAGACATAGATGCGTCCCCCGTCCGCCAACCTTCATTTTTATAATTTCTTCTCCGCAGGTTTTACATGGCTTCTTATCTTGACCGTAAACATATAAAACCTGTTGAAACATTCCCATATTCCCTTGGCTGTCTACGTAGCTTCGGATGGTTGTCCCGCCAGCTTTCACAGCTTCTTGAAGTGTTTCAATGGCTGCAGAACGAATAGCAGACACTTCTTTTTTTGTCAGTTCACTGCATTTTGTTAACGGATGGATCCCGGAACGGAATAACGTCTCGTCAACATAAATATTTCCAAGTCCCGTCACCAGATTTTGATCCAAAAGCGCCGTTTTAATATATCGGGATGATTTTTTCAGCTTTTCATAAAAATAATCCGCCGTAAATGCTTCTTCAAACGGCTCAGGACCAAGTGCAGCCAAAGGGGCCTGCGTGAACTCACTCCCTTTGGCCAATAAATGCATGGTTCCAAACTTACGAACATCGTTATAACGCAATGTTTCCCCATTCTTTAAATGGAAGATAACATGCGTATGCTTTTCTATCTTCTCTCCCGGCTGATGCAGCCGATATTTTCCTTCCATTCTTAAATGGGATACAAGCACATATTCATCTAAATAAAAAAGCAGAAACTTCCCTTTTCTTTTTATTTGTTGAAAGGTTTGTCCTTCCAGAAGATGCTTGAATATCTCCGCATCATCCGGCTGTTTTATTATATTTGCCCAAAGAACATCTACTTTTTCAATCGTCTTTCCTTGAACAAGCAATTTTAACGTCTCTTTAATGGTTTCTACTTCTGGTAATTCCGGCATTTTCCCTTCCCCTTACTTCGCGTCAAACCAGCTTTCTCCATAAGAATAATCGACCTTCAGCGGAACAGAAATCTCTACCGTCTTCTCCATCATTTCCGGAACGATTTCCTTTAAGATTTCAATCTCGTCTTCCGGTGCTTCTAAAATCAATTCATCATGGACCTGTAATAAAAGCTTGGCCTGCAGTTTTTCTTGTTTCATTCGATGGTCTAAATCAATCATTGCTTTTTTGATCACATCCGCTGCACTTCCCTGAATAGGTGTATTCATCGCTGTTCTTTCCGCAAAACTGCGTACATTAAAGTTCCTGCTTGTAATATCAGGCAAGTAACGGCGACGGTTCATCAGTGTGGATACATAGCCTTTTTGCTTTGCTTCAACAACAATGTCATCCATATATTCTTTAACACTTGGATAGCTCTTAAAATACCGTTCGATGAATTGTTTCGCTTCTTTCCGCGTAATCCCTAAGTTCTGGGATAGTCCATAATCACTGATTCCATATACAATCCCAAAGTTAACAGCCTTTGCCTGCCGGCGCATACCCGAGGTGACTTCGTCTCTCTCGACATGAAATACATCCATTGCTGTCTGTGTATGAATATCCAAATCATTTTTAAAGGCAGCAATCAATTTCTCATCCCCTGCAATATGGGCAAGTACCCGTAATTCGATTTGCGAATAATCGGCCGCAAACATTTTCCAGCCTTCTCGAGATGGAACGAACGCCTGCCGTATCTTTCTGCCTTCCTCCAGACGAATAGGGATATTTTGCAAATTGGGATCAACTGAGCTCAATCTGCCTGTCTGTGTTAAAGCCTGATTAAAGCGTGTATGAATCTTATGCGTATCTTTACGGACCACCTTTTGCAAGCCTTCAATATAGGTTGATTGCAGCTTCCCTAACTGACGGTACAAAAGTAATTTAGGAATTATTTCGTGCTGATCTGCCAGCTGTTCCAAAACATCTGCTGCCGTAGAGTAACCAGTCTTTGTCTTCTTGATTACAGGAAGCCCTAAATCTTCAAATAACACCGGCCCGAGCTGCTTCGGTGAGTTCAGATTAAATTCCTTGCCAGCCAATTCATATACTTCTTTTTCTAAATTGCTAAGCCTTTCTTTTAAATCGTCTCCCATTTCTTTCAGCCGGTCCACATCTACTAAAACACCCTGATGCTCCATCTCAGCAAGAATCAAAGCAAGTGGCATTTCCAGTTCTTTTAATAACTTCGCCTGTTCATTGTCCTCTAATTCCTTCTCCATCGCCGGATATAATTCAAGCAGTGCATTTGTCTTTCGAATCACATGTTCACTGAGAATCGCTTCTTCCGGAACCTTTTGTTTCGCACCTTTTCCATAAACCTCTTCATCAAAGGATACGTCATATTTTCCTTTTCTGCTTGCAATAGCAGGTATGTCATGGCTGTTTTCAGCAGGATTGATTAAATAAGAAGCAAGCAACGCATCAAACACAATTCCTTCTATTTGTATATCATTCCGTAATAAAGCAACTTTTGTCCGCTTGGCATCAAATACGATTTTCTTTTTTTGATGGTCCTGTGCCCATTTTTTGAAAATAGGAGATTCCATCGCAATCGAAGTAGGGATAAAGCTTTTTTTATTTGCATTGACAATGCCCACGCCTTCTATCTGTGCAGTATGATAATTTTCACCTAACATCTCTACTACGAATACATCTTCCTCAGAAAAAAGGTCTTCCGTTATTTCTTCCACGATGTCATAATTTATCTCTTTATGCTCTATTGTCTCTTCTTCCGTTTCCTCAGATCCGGTTAGACGCGTCAACAGAGATTGGAAGCCTAAATCCATAAACATTTGACGGACGGAAGCGGCAGAATAGCCTTCATAAATGACATCATCCAGACTGACCTCAATTGGCGAGTCCCGATTAATTGTTGCTAAATCTTTACTCATTACCGCATCATCTTGGTGGTTTGTTAAATTTTCTTTAAGCTTTTTCCCGCTTACCTCGTCCAGATTCTCGTAAACCTTCTCTAACGTATGAAATTGCGTTAACAGCTTCGTAGCTGTTTTTTCGCCGACACCCGGCACTCCCGGGATATTGTCTGAGCTGTCTCCCATCAGTCCTTTTAAATCAGTAATCTGTTCAGGCGTTACCTGCATTTTCTCAAGAAGATAAGACGGTGTATATTTTTCAATTTCACTGATTCCTTTTTTGGTTACGCTGACCGTCACGTGATCCGATACAAGCTGCAATAAATCTTTGTCGCCAGAAATAACGGTTACTTCCCAGTCATTATCATCTGCCTGTTTTGATAATGTGCCAATGATATCATCTGCTTCATACTGATCTAACTGGTAATGCTTGATGTCAAAAGCATCCAGCAGCTCTTTTAAGACTGGAAATTGTTCAGAAAGCTCTGAAGGTGTTTTTTGACGCCCTCCTTTATACTCTTTATAGGTTTGATGGCGGAATGTTGTTTTCCCGGCATCGAAGGCCACGAGCATATGCGTTGGCTTCTCTTCCTCTAAAATACGGAGCAGCATCGTAGTAAATCCGTAAACGGCATTCGTATAGACGCCTTTTTCGTTATTCAATAATGGCAGAGCAAAAAAAGCACGGTAAATAATACTGTTGCCATCCATTAGAATTAGCTTTTTGGTCATAATTCCGTCTCCTTTATCTATCAACTGTTTAAGTAACTTTATTTTATCATGTTTGGAGAAAACTGCATAATACACACGTTCTTATTACATAGTTTTTCCAATCTTTACACGTCGCATAACCAATTAAACTCGTATCTTTATTACATCGATATCTTTCAGAACTAAAAGCGCAATGGTCTTCGGTAGAGCGAGTAATCGCAAAAGCTTTTCGATGGGACGAGTAATCGCAGCAATGTTGTCAGGTTAGTGCTACCGCTGCGGAAAAACACTACGCTTTCCATGGGCTTGCGCTCAGCCTCCTCAAAAAAAAGAAGTTCGCTTTTTTTCTGCGGGGTCTTCACCCTGCGCTTTCCCATAGGAGTCTACGTGTTTTTCCTCCGCTAGATAGGTTTTACTACTAGCTGTATCAAAATTAATAAAATTCATTAACCTGACAACATTGGTAATCGCAGCCCCAGTCCTGTTGAAGCCCTTCAGAAAAAAAGCCATCACTATGGCGCTAGTGATGACTTACTCTTTCGGAATATATACATGAACAGCAGTTCCTTCGTTCACTTCACTTTCTACAACAATTTCTCCTTGGTGGACCTCTATAATATGCTTCACAATAGCAAGCCCCAGACCAGTGCCTCCTGTATTCCGGCTCCTGTCCTTATCGACTCTGTAAAAACGCTCAAATATTCTTGAGATGGCTTTTTGTTCGATCCCAATTCCTGTATCTGTAATCGAAAAATGAACCTGACCCTTTTCTTCAGATACATTTAGATTGACGGTTCCTCCTGCCGGCGTATAGTTGATTGCATTATCTACCAGGTTGATAATCACCTGCTTCAATTTTTCAGCATCCGCATTTACACTAATATCAGAAGAAACAGTTGCTTTAAAATGCAGTTCTTTTTTCTCTGCCTTTTTTTCTAAAGTTGGCAGGACTGCATCTATCATCTGTTTAACATTAAAATCTTCTTTTTCTAATTGAAAGCCTTCCCTTTCTAAACGGGAAAGTTCTAATAAATCCTCTATCAGTAATTGTAAGCGGTGACTCTCCTTATAAATAATCTCAATAAATTCTTCTGCTGCTTTTTCATCATGCTGTTTCTCCTTTAGCGTTTCTGCAAACCCCCGGATAGAAGTTATTGGTGTACGCAGCTCGTGAGAAACATTGGCAACAAAATCTTTGCGCATTTTTTCTAAACGCTTTAATTCCGTAATATCATATATAACGAGGACAGCACCCTTAATCATATTATGCTCATTAAAAATAGGAGCTGCAATCACTTCCATATAGTTTTTAGTCAGACCGCGCTTATTTTTAAATTGTTCTTTGACAGGCTGTTCATACAGAAATGTTTTTTGGATAACGTCGTGCATTGCCTCGTTTTCAAATACTTCATAATATAAATGACCGCGATATTGTTTCTCTTTTCCTTGGAACATTTCCGTGAATCCTCGATTCACCAGATGAACGTATCCTTTTTCATCAATCAGTGCAAGCCCGTTTTTCATATTATCAATAATAGAAGTTAATTGCTCTGCATGCATTTGTTCCTGAATCGTAATTTCATTCATATTTCGCGCTAATTTATTGATATTTTTGCTTAACTGCTCCATTTCTTCACTATTGCTGTTATTAAAACGGGCAGAATAATTTCCTTTAATCATTTCATTTACTGTTTTTGAAGCTTTGTTAAGCGGTCTTGTGTATTTATTGTAGAATTGCATAAATATGATGGAAATCACTAAAAATTCCACTAAAATAATTGCTGCGATAAATATCCAGTTTCCTTGAGCTTGTACCATTAACCAGCCTGATAAAACCAGGACAATCGTGATACCTAGTATGTTAGGAAACAGTGGCTTCGAAAATAATATTTGCATTTAAACCGGCTCCTCCAATTTATAACCTAATCCGCGGACTGTTTTTATATAAACAGGCTTTTTGGAATTTGGTTCAATTTTATCCCGCAGATGACTCACATGAACATCTACAATTCGCGTATCTCCAACAAAATCATAATCCCACACACTGCTGAGTAATTGATCTCTGGAGATAACCTTTCCCTTATGTTTAGCCAAATAATACAGCAGTTCAAACTCTTTTCGTGTAAAAGTAATTAATTCTTCTTTCATTTCTGCTTCATAGCGTTCCGGGTAAATCGTTAAATCCTTTATCCGGAGTGCTTGATAATGATTCTCCAGCGGCCGCTGCGCTCTTCTGATAATAGCTTTCACGCGGGCAACTACTTCTTTCGGACTGAACGGCTTTGTCAGATAGTCATCTGCACCAAGCTCCAGACCGAGAATTTTATCTATTTCTTCATCTTTTGCAGTAAGCATCAATATAGGCGTATCAATATCATTCTTTCTTAATTTCCGGCATACTTCTATTCCATCCAGTTTTGGAAGCATTAAATCTAAGATAATTAATTCATAGCTGTCTGCAGTTGCTTTTTGATAAGCTTCTTCTCCATCGTATGCTACCTCTGTCGTAAATCCGGCATTCTCCATATTATATTTTAATAAAGTAACAATTGATTGCTCGTCATCCACAATTAGAATCTGTTTTCCCACTTAGAAAATCCCCCTTATTCATATATACGTTCTCTTAGACAAAAATTCCTTCTTTTAAAGCTCCCTTTTTTTGTTAGATGAAGATGTAAGAATGTATCTTTATATATTTTATTTTCTTTATTCTACCATTATTCACGTTCAACGCCTATTCCATAAGTAAATGTTAATAAAACTTAACAAAACTATCCAAATAAAAATAATGGTTTAAGAAAAACCTGAAGCAAGATGTGCTACAGGTTTTTGTGTGAGGGAGTTTTCTTTTGTTATACTTTTCCAACTAATGTTCTCGGCTGTTTATAAAACAGGAGGAACACAATAACAAGACTTAAAATAAAGGATGGAACCATATAAGATGAATTATATATTAATGAATAAAGCCACGCCGGCTGTCCTTCGACGGCTGAACCAAAGAAAACCATTCCGGCAATATAATGACATATAAAACGTGCAGCCGATCCCAGAAATACGCCAATTAAAATATAGACAAAGGATCTCTTTACCTGCTTGTTTTTCATGCTTTCGATAACCTGCTTCGAAAACACCCCGGCAAGCCCTACTACTGTAAAAGCTAATCCATACTCAATGATTCCCTGCACGGGATGCAGGATATAAGCTGTACCAGTTGCCACCTGTAATACTCCCCAAAGAAAACCAGATAACAAACCGCCTTTCAGACCCCAGCGAAAGGCTACAATGAAGACAGGAATCATTGCAAAAGAAACGGAGCCTCCTTGCGGCCAAAGCTTAAATCCTAACGGTAAAATATCCAGCAGTAATGCAAGTGCCGTAAAAATAGCTACTTCTACTAAAAATAGTGTTTTATTCTTCAATCGTCTCTCCCCCTTTTACATCGAACAATCTTTTTTAGACCACAAAAAAGCAATGCCAAGGGAGTCTTCTTGATGGCGGTATTCTTTAAAAAAATACATTTTAAAAGAATACCTTAAACTCCACTCACACATTGCTTTTATATCCATCAAAAAGTCCACAATCCCTACGCCAGCGCTAACTGACAGGTTCAAAGGGTCAGAACACAGAAAATGTCCACTCTCAGCCAAAGGCTCCCCTTGCAGGCTTTTTTTATTCACTTTTTTGTATAGGCTTAGTATAAATCACTTTCTAAAAAACCGCAATAGCCTCTTTTACTTTTCAACTCTCTTCGCTAACTCTAAAAATTCCCGCACATCCTGTTTACAGATTTCGATGGCATTTTCCCAAAACTCAGGCTTGGTCAAATCTACTTGCAAATGCTTTTCAGCAAGCTCTTCTACGGTCATTCTGCCGGTATCCCTTAATAAAGCAGTATATTTTGCCTCAAAATCTCCTTCATAATCCTTTGCATAAGCATAAATTCCCTGGCTGAATAAATAACCAAATGTATACGGGAAGTTATAAAATGGCACACCAGTAATATGAAAATGCAGTTTGGAAGCCCAGAAATGCGGATCATATTCAGACAGGCTTCCGCAGTAAGCTTCTTTCTGTGCTTCCTCCATAAGTTCATTTAACCGTTCCGTACTGACCATACCTTGTTTGCGTTCTTCATAGAATTGTTTCTCGAATAAAAAGCGTGCATGGATGTTCATGAAGAAAGCCACACTTCGCGATACTTTATCCTCTAACAGCGTTAATTTTTCTTCATCTGTCGCCGCCATTTTCACCGATGCATCTGCTACGATCATTTCTGCAAAGGTCGAAGCAGTTTCCGCAACATTCATTGCATAGCCTTGATTCAAACCGTTCATATCGTTCATCACATACTGGTGATAACCATGTCCCAACTCATGAGCCAGGGTAGCTATATTAGAAGGCGTTCCGGAGTACGTCATAAAAATACGAGTTTGTTCACTGAGCGGAAAGCTTGTACAGAATCCTCCCGGACGTTTTCCTGCACGGTCCTCCGCTTCAATCCAGCGTTTTTCAAACGCCATTTGTGCGAAATCCGCCATTTTGGGACTGAAGCTGCGGAATTGCTCTACAATAAAAGCAGCTCCTTCATCATAGCTTTTCTTTTCCATTTTTGATTGAATCGGAGCATTTACATCGAAAATGCTTAATTTATCCAAATTTAACAGAGAAGCCTTTTGATGTAAGTAGTCTGCAAACAGGGATTTATGCTTTTCAATCGCTCCCCACATTGTATTTAATGTTTCTTCCTTCATTCGATTTTTTGCTAACGGCTCTTTTAAGACATGGTCCCATCCATAATGTTTATAGGTTTGCAGGCGAAATCCAGCCAGGTGATTTAATGTCTGCCCAAATAAGTCCTCATTCGCTTTCCAGGCATTACTTATTCGCCGGAAAACATATTCTCTCTGCTCACGGTCAGGTGTCGACAGCTTATTAGCAGCTTGTCCAACAGAGTATTGTTGAACTTTTCCGTCCTCTTCTATATCAATTTTCATATTGCCGACTATTGTTTCATACATTTGGTTCCATGCATGGTACCCGTCTATTGCTAAATCACCGATTAAAATTTCTTCATTTTTAGATAATTGTTCACGTGCCCGCTCTCTTCTTTCTGTTAAAATAAATTGAAGCGGTTTTATCATTTCCCTTTCCAGCAACAGGTTCCAATTCGCTTCGGTCACTGCTCCCAGCTTCTGGTCTACTATTTTTGTTAGCGCACTGTGTGCAGCCGCTATCTGCGCTCTTTTTGCAACATAGATGTCCGCCTGTTTATCCGTTACATCCTGTGCACTTAAACAGCTGATAAACGCTCCCATCTCACGTAATTTTTTTGTAATAAGCTCGATTTGTTTTAAAACATGCTCCCAATCTTCGCCAGATCCGTTTGCTTCGAGATTATTTACGATTTCGGTGACAGTCTCTATTTCTTCACTAACCTCATTTACAAATTGACGAAGCGTTTCAGAATCGCTTTGCCCCGGAAAAATAACATCTAAATCCCATGTTGGTTGTAATTTTTGAGTCATCAGCTTCTCTCCCTTTATTTATTCTATTATCTAATATTTAGTATAACGAAATTGTTAAAACAAAGCATTAAAAAAAAGCCTGTAAAGAAAATTTATTCTATTACAGGCATTTATTTCCCATCTATAATTTTTAAACAGCTATTTTATTTCTTTTTAGAAGATTTCTTTTTTTGTTTCTCCTTAGACGCTTTTTTCCGCCTTATCCAAGCATTTAAAACCGCCGCAATGGTGAATATAGCAGATAATAGTTGTTCTATCAGGGTACTATCGATAAGCATCGGTGACTTACCTAATAGCACAAAAATTTGATTTGTTGCTGCGATAATCACGGCTATTATACTAATCATAGCACCTTTGTCCACTTTCTCCCCCTCCTTATACAACCCTATATATTATTATTGCAAAAACAAGGTTTTAGGAACGGCAGAAACCTTTAGAAGTTTCATTATCTATTTACTTGGGTATTATACATATATGCATTTAAAATATTTTTAATTAAAGATACTTGACTTTCTTTATTTATTATTTTACACTTGGTAACAGAAAGTAAGTAACTAATTATTTAGGAGGAATCGTAAATGGCAAAAGTAAACTGGAATTTAGACATAGCGCATAGTGAAGTAGGATTTTCTGTAAAGCATATGATGATTTCAAAAGCAAAAGGAACCTTTGATAATTTTGATGCAAAAATCGTTGCAGATGCAGAGGATTTAACTGATGCAGAGATTGAATTAAACATTGATGTAGAAAGCATCAACACTCGTAACAAAGACCGTGACGACCATCTTCGTTCTGCTGATTTCTTTGACGCAGAAAATTATCCTAAAATCACTTTCGTTGCAACAGATATCAAAAAATCTGGGAATAACTACGAAGTAACTGGTGATTTAACATTAAAAGGAACAACTAAACCGGTCACTTTGGATGTTGTTTTTGAAGGTCAAAGTAAAGATCCAATGAGCGGAAGCATTGTTGCAGGCTTCAGCGGTTCAACAAGCATCAACCGTAAAGAATTCGGTTTAACATGGAATGCTTCTCTTGAAACTGGCGGAGTTCTAGTAGGAGAAGAAGTAAAAATCAACTTTGAATTAGAATTACAAAAGGCTGAATAATATTACTAGCCATTCCATCATAAAACAGCAAGCCCCTGATTTTACGCTGAGCGTAAAATCAGGGGCTTTTTGCCTGAAAAAGAGAGGCATCGTGACTCGTATAAACAGCAACCGTCATCACTCCTTCTTCAGCCCTTGCTTGAATAAGCACCGGACGGTTATATTTATTCCGAAACGCAAAATCCGGCCCCCACCAGCTCACTGTAGCATCTCTGCCCTTCGGAACATAGGGAACCTCTCTGCTGTGTGCATAGCGTTCGGTTATTTCTATGCCTTGCAGATCCACCGCATTAAATAATGTTGAGGATACCTGGCAAATACCTCCGCCAATATCTTCACTAAACTCCCCTTTTACAATTACCGGAGCCGGCAGGTAACCTCTTTCTCTTGTCCGCTCTCCCACGATTTCATTAAAGGAAAAATGCTCACCGGGAAAGATCACTGTATTATTGATTGCATCTGCAGCCAATTCAATATTGCGCGTTCTTTCAATATTCCCTTTTTTAAACCTTGTCGTAAAACGATTTAACTCTTTCTCCTTTAATTCTTTTAAAAGGTCTTCATTCACGCGTGCCGGAATCATTTGTTTTGGTACTTGCAGCCGATTCTCCCCTGCCCCGCCATAATAAGCTTCGTTAATCAGGGTATGAAATTGGTTTACGTCCAGGGTAAATCCTTGTTTTTCTTTGATAATTTCACCATCTTTATCTATATAAGCGTTTTCCGGTTTTTTATAGACCTGCTCCTGCATATATTTTGTTAACCCCTGAATCTCATTCCAATCCAATAACGCTTCATCCATTTCAAATATATACGGCTTTAAATCGATAAGCCAAGAATCATCCTGTTCATCGTAAAGTTCCATAACAGCAGCATTCGTTGTATGAGGAAATATAAGAAATATAAATAGTAATAAAAGTATAATCATTCGCATCATGACACACCCCTTAAGCCTTAGTATGTTTGGGATGCTTTATTTCTATACAGTGAATAAGCTTGGATTTACTGTTACGCGACGGAATATACTCCTTGTTAAAGAGCAAAAAAATTGCCGGGATATATCCCGGCAATTTTTTAAAGCTTATCTAAAGTCCCTGTTGTCTTCTAAATATTCACTTGCAACACGGTAGCCTACCAGGGCTGTCAAAGCAAGTAGAACGTAACATAATAAATTCTTCATATCGCTTACCTCCTGTGGAGTAATTTATCAAATACAACTTCAATTCGAATGTTATTTGGTTATTAGAATGGACGGAATTTACCTTTTTTAAGTAATGTTTTAGCACCGCCGACTAAGAATAGAGAACGGTCATCAACAACTTTTTTCATTGCTGCCGCTGCTTTACCGCTTAGTTTTTTACCATCAAGCACGTTTCCGATCCCATCAGATAAGCCAAGAGATGCAACTGTTCCTTTGTTAGAGAAAACAAAGTCAGTAATCACTTCATCACGAATCAATGCAACAATATTATCTGCTGCTTTCGCACCTTCTTGTACAGCCAGCTGACCAGTTGGAGGGAATGGTCTTCCAGTTTCCGGATCCATTGTCCATGAGCAGTCTCCAAGGATAAAGATATTTTCTTCTCCTTCTGGACGTAAATCTAATCCAACATTTACTTTTCCTTTGAATAATTCAAATCCGGATTCAGCCAATACCGGGTTACCCATTACGCCGCCTGTCCATACAACCGTACCAGCTTTGATTAATTCGTTATCTTCGCCGACAACAAATCCGTCTTCTGTACATTCTTTGATGGCAGTACCAATACGGAATTCTACGCCACGATTTTCTAAGGACTGTTTTCCGTAAGAAACTAAATCTTCATCAAACATAGGTAAAATAGATGGCATTGCCTCTACGTTAATAATTTTTGCTTTGCTGCGATCGATATCGTATTTTTTACATAGCTCAGGTACTTTGTCTGCAAGCTCACCAACAAATTCAATACCTGTGAATCCGCCGCCGCCGACAACGATGGTAAGCTGCTCGTCACGTTTTTCTTCGCTTGAAGAATACTGAGCAAACTGATATTCAATATGCTCTGCAATTAATCGGCTGGAATCAATATCTGTGATTGCATAAGCATTCTCTTCCATACCCGGAATGCCAAATGAATTGGATACAAATCCAAGTGCAAATACAAGATAGTCATAAGCCACTTCGCTGTTTTCAAGAACAACGCGTTTTTCCTCACGCTTTACTTCCGCAACGGTATCGTAAATTAAACGAACACGCTTAGGGTTAACTACATCTGTTAGCATAAAACGTGCCTGATTCGGGGTAATTGTACCCGCTGCTACTTCATGTAACCATGTACTTTCATAATGGTAATTATGTTTGTTGATTAACACAATCTCAGCTTCTTCAGGAGACAGCTGTTGAGTTAAACGTCTTGTTGCAACTAATCCAGCATAGCCTGCACCAAGAACGACTACTTTTGGTTTACTCATAATTCATCTTCCATCCTTTCTATCTTCCACAAATAAAATGTAATGTAATTTCGAACTATCACGTTTAATAGTCACTGCATCTATTATAATATCAAATTTTGCAGGATTAGGCTAATTTTCATTATAATTTCTTTAGAAAACTTAGCGAAACGTGTCTTATGTTCAATATATTATGCTCAGCATGTTATCACGCAGAATACTTATCAGGACAAAATACTTTTTGAATGAAGCGGTTAGCCTTCCCAAGTAGTTCGTTGGGACTGCGATTACTCGCCCCATTTAAATCGTTGCTAAGTATGGGTATGTTGTGCTCATGAAACATAATAAAAAACTGCAAATTAGCCAGCCCGCAGCAAATTTACAGTTTATTATTTACCATGTCCATTTAAAGTATGAAATAACTGAATAGTTTCGTTGCTTAATTAGAGTAAATAGATGCCGTATCGACCTCAGCACCTTTGCGCTCTTCGTTACCTCTTTCTGACTCCTGTTCTGAACTTTCTTCATCCTCTTCAGCCTCGTGATCTTCATTATTCTCTTCTTCCTCGGGCTTTTCTTCCTCTGATTCCGAATCATTACTCTCCGTTTCATCTTCAGGGTCAGGTTCTTCTATATTTGGATTCTCTTCTTTATTGCCATCATTTTCGTCTTTTGGCGGTCTTGATGGATTTTCCGGTTCCTCTTTTGAATTATCATCTTTCCTGTCGTTTGTACTGGAATCATCGGTTTCCGATTTAGAAGCATTAGCATCGGAAGAACGATGGTTTTTTTCAGATTGATTCTGGCGTACAGAAGCTGTGGAACGTTGCGTATTATTCGATTCTGTTTCTCGGCTTTCTGTATTCTCATTATTTTCACCAGCTGCGTTTTCTCTATTTGAAGCATTGCTGCTTTGTTCACTGTCAACTGGTTCATCATTTGTTATTTGATTAGATGATGCTTCCTCAGAAACTGTATAATCTTCTTCCTGCACCTCTGTTTCTGGATTCGTGTATGTTTCTTCCTCTGTTTCGGTACTCTGGTTCACATTACGCTCTTCCTGCGCTTCTATTTCATTGTCTTCCTGCTGAAGTATGTTGCGATAATCTAAATTAGCTGTTTGATAAATTTGTTCATTATCTCCTAATAACCGATTATTCCAAGAGGTTGTAAAAATCTCTACGCTTTCTCCAGTTTGTCCAGTTCCGTCTTCTGTACTCACTTCCATTGAATATTCTACAGAGCGGCTGTCCTTATAAATCCCCATGCCAATGATGATAATACATCCTGCTAACATAGAAATGTTTACCCATAATAGCTTTTTTTTGCGCATATATCTTCTTCCTTTTTAAATAGTTTCATTCGGATATTTATTATTTCACCCTTTTTATTATCAGACATATCCAGCCCATTCAGAGTAATTGTCCATTTTATAACCATTCAACAATACGTTCACTACACTACCATTGTAATCTTCATCGGAGTCCTTTTCAAATACTTTTCGTTTTTTTCAAGCTTCTTCTTTCTATACACAGCCTCTAAGCCAGTGTTGCCGGCTTTTACACTTTTAAAAAAATCAAGACTTGATTTTTTTTCTCCGCTCTTGTAAAGTTAACGTAATTATAATTTAATAAAATTCCAATTCTTATCCAGAGAGACGGAGGGACTGGCCCGACGATGTCTCAGCAACCAGCTGCTTATAGCAAGGTGCTAATTCCAGAAGGGAACTCCCCTTTAAAGATAAGATATGTATCATCACGATATCATACCCTTCTTATCTCTGGAATAAGAAGGGTTTTTTATTTAGTTCACATGGGAAAATCATAAGAAAACTGCATATTCGCGAAGGATGAGCGAATTCATGTTTCTGGATTGAGGAGGCTGAAGGAAATGAGAAAAATAGAAACAGCATTAGTACAGTTAGGTAATAAAACAGATGAACGGACAGGGGCTATAAATCCGCCTATTTACATGTCAACAGCTTATCAGCACCAGGGAATTGGTCATTCCACAGGTTATGATTATACGCGTACCAAGAACCCGACCAGATCGGTTTTAGAGGAAGGTTTCGCAAAACTGGAAGAAGGAGATGCTGCTTTCGCCTGCAGCTCAGGAATGGCAGCTATTCAATTAGTTCTCTCCTCTCTGTTTCGTATGGGCGACCACCTTATCGCGACGAAGGATATCTATGGAGGAACTTACCGTATTTTTAATCATTTTGAAAAAGCTTATAATATTTCCGTGACCTATGATGACTGTCAAAATATTACGGAAACAGAACGATGTATTAATGAAAATACAAAGGCTATCTTTTTAGAAACACCGACGAACCCGTTACTTCAGGAGGTGGATATTGAAAAGTATGCGGAGCTGGCTAAAAAGCATAACCTGCTGCTTATTGTTGATAATACGTTTTTAACACCTTATCTCCAGCAGCCGATCACGCTTGGTGCGGATATTGTAGTGCATAGTGCGACAAAATATATCGGCGGTCATAATGATGTTTTAGCCGGTCTGGTCGTAACCAAAAGTCCTGACCTTTCCGAAAAATTATTTGAAATGCATAATGCGTCAGGAGCAACATTATCTGCTTCAGACAGCTGGCTGCTTGTCCGCGGGTTAAAAACACTTGCATTGCGTATGCAGCGTCACGAGGAAAACGCACAGAAAATTGCTGCTTACCTGCGAGACCACTCGTCAATTGGGCAGGTTTATTACCCAAATAAAGGCGGCATGCTTTCATTTTGTTTAGAAGATGCCGAGCAGGTGCGTTCTTTCTTAGCTAACCTCAACTTAATTGTATTTGCCGAAAGTCTGGGCGGTGTAGAAAGCTTTATTACCTATCCTACAACACAAACACATGCCGATATGCCGGAGGAAGAAAGAGATAACAGAGGAATCGGTGATGACCTTCTTCGTTTCTCTGTAGGAATTGAAGACGCGGATGACTTAATAGCGGATATTGAACAGGCGCTTCTGGTTGTCAGCAAAATTTAAAACAATACTCCTAAGAAAAACCAAGAATACCGCTTGGTCTTTAAAACATCGGTGTTCTTGCCAAAGAGATGTCCGCTCCGGGAAGTCGCTTTCCGCGGGCAACGTTCAGCCTCCTCGGAAGAAAACCGCTTCCTGCGGGGTCTTCACCTGTTGCTTTTCCCGCAGGAGTCGACTTCCCTCCGCTCCCATCTAAGTGGAATTATGTTTTATTTGCTTTTTTACAAGGAAATAACGCAAATTCTAGCGGAAGAAATACACGGAGACTCCTGTGGGAATGCGCAGTGGGAAGACCCCGCAGGAAAAAAGTGTTCTTCTTTTTTTCGAGGAGGCTGAGCTCAAGCCCACGGAAAGCGAAGTGTATTTCTGGAGCGGATATATTCAGCATTTTTTTACTTTCTTATTCTTAAAAAAGAGGCAGCTCATTTTAAAGCTGCCTCTTTTTTTGGCGTAAAGATGAAATTATATTCTTCCTTACATATTATTTAATTTGCTCAACATTCAACATATGGAAGCATACAGCCATTTCATCGTATGCTTCCATAATTTAAGGTTCATTTAAGGTTCGTTACCCTTTTATTAAACCTAAATCCACTTTCCATTGTAACCATTGCAGCTGTCTCGTTTTACGAGGTAAGAATTGACGAATATCTTCCTCATGGTACCCAACTTGGAATCTTTTTTCATCCACCAAAATTGGACTTTTCAGCAGTCTTGGGTACTTGTGAATTAATTTCAATAAAGTTTGCAGAGACAAATCCTCTACATTCAAATTCAATTCTTTAAAAATTTTAGAACGGGTTGAAAGAATCTCATCCGTACCTTCTACAGTCATTTGTAAAATATTCTTTAGTTCGTCAATTGTCAATGGTTGATGTAAAATATTTCGTTCCTTATAAGCAATTCCATTTTTGCGAAACCATTGTCTCGCTTTTCTTGTAGATGAGCAAGATACTCCGTAAATATGCACTGTCATATTCATTCTCCTTATTATTTGACATATTCATTACAAGAATCAAAGTGATTATGATGAAATGAAAGTAAAACATTTCTGCTTCTTCATTCCATTTTTTCTATCTTAGTTTCACTTTAGCATGGAAATGTGGTAAAACTATGGTAAGGTCATAAAAAAAACATGAAATGAAGCTTAATTCAATGAAATAAAGCTTACTGCTATTATTCCTTCGCTCTGTAAATATGCTTTCCCGGCTTCACGATACGCACTTAAATTTCTGTCTGATAACAACTTAAATCAAATAACGAACTCAAAAGAAAACAAATGACAGAGGTCAGCACCATTCTTCTATCTCCGCCATTTTCGCAACCAGTTCATCTTCTAATTCTTTTCCTGTATCCGTATCTAATAAATGGTTAAATAAGATGGAAAAGATAAGCCGTTGTCCCTTTACATTGGTTACATAGCCGGAAAGGGTGCTGACGCCTTCAATGGTTCCTGTTTTCGCACGAACATCCAGTCCCTTCATACGTTCACGTAATGTGCCTCCAATCATTTTATCCGCTTCTCCAGCTGCCGGCAGACTGGCTAAAAATGCAGGGAACCACTTTTCCTGCTGAATTTCATACAGTAATCGCGTCAGCTCTTCAGCTGGAATGAAGTTAGCTGCTGAAATTCCGGAACCGTCCTTTAACTGGATTGTATCCAGATTGATTGAATAGGAAGCCAGAGCTTCTTTTACTGCTGTCAGACCGGATTCCCATGAACCGTCATCATATGTTTTACGCCCTAATTCTTTTGTGATCATTTCACCAATCCCATTATTGCTCAGCTTCATAAAGGGAATAATAATGTCAGTTAATGGCAGTGACTGTTTATGGTGAATACACACTGCATCTCCCGAAGCTTTCCTTTTTTTATCTGGCCTTCTAGCACAACACCTTCCTTTTTTAACATTCGCCGGATTGTGTCAGCGATATAACTTTCAATATGTTTAATGGCCATATATACTTCCTGCTTTCCTTCTTTCCTGCCGATTTCTCCAGATATAAAAAAGTGATTTTCTGCATTATCCCGTCTTACAATCAGTGCTTCCTCATCCGCTTCTTCTGTCGTTACGGCTTTATTAACTACTGTGATTCCTTCCGTATGCGGCAGGATTTCTATTTTTGGCGCTGTATTCAATTCTCCTGGAGAAATAATAAATTTAATGGTATTCGTATCATAATCAGCATCTGGAGCAAGTGTTAAAGCAGATACTTCTGAACCATACCCGTATTGCTGATCAGCCCAAATTAAATCATCAGACCAGCGGATATCATCGTACCAGCTGTCATCAAGAATAAAGTCTCCGGATATATTTCTAATCCCATGCTCTTTTAAAGAAGCCACAAACTGTTTATAATCCTTTTCTTGTAAAGTCGGATCTCCCTTTCCAACCAAATAAACATTACCATGACAGGTTTCCTCCACTACTTCTCCACCCATATGAAGTTCGGTTTGAAATGTATATTCGGGACCTAATTTCCTTAATGCCGCCGCTGCTGTCAGTATTTTCAAGTTGGAAGCAGGCTGCAGCCGTGTTGATGCATAATAATCAAACAGGCTTGCACCGCTTGTCCCGGAGCGCACACTTATTCCTAAAACATCCCCCTTGCTGTTACATTTGTTTAATAAAAAGTTATTTAGTTTTTGCATCGATTCCACCTCGGATGATGTATTACGTTCTTAAATTTCTAATTCGATAACTATAGGTTAAAATCCTTTTTTCTAGTCAAATACCCTCTCAAACATAAAATCATTTCATATAGTAAACATACAGGGGGTGTAAAAAATGAGTAATTACAATGAATTTGGCGGAGGTTTTGCTCTACTGGTAGTCCTGTTCATCTTATTGATTATTGTAGGTACTTCTTATTGGGGATTCTAGTGATGCCATGATAAACAAATCTTTTCCTCCTCTTCCCTATAATTAATTAGCTTCACGTACGGCTGGCTAAGAAAATAGATCGTGATTATGAACGCTTGTAAAGATAATGCATTAACCTCTTTACAAGCATTTTTTATGTGTAATATAAAAACAAGGCGCATGATGGAAAACTACATCGGCGCCTTGTTTCTCTTATTTTGACGGATCCTTTTCGGCTCATCATTATCTTCTTTTATTTCTTTCTTTTTGTCTTCCTCAGACATTATATTATTTGCTGAATTTTTGAATTCCCGTAAGGTCTGTCCGGCTGCTTTCCCGATTTCCGGAAGCTTTTTGGGACCGAAAATAATTAAGGCAATGACAACTATCAATATCAAACCCGGAATACCTATGTTTGCTGGACTCATGGAACCACACCTCCATTCTGATTTCATTATAAATCATTTCGATCTATTTTTTAATGGTTACACCTATAAAATTATGACGATTTGGCTTCTTTTTGTGAAATTTGTAGAATGAGCTGACGCATTAAATACGGAAATTGCTCAAATGCATTGGTAATATGCAGCCTTTCTGTGCGTTTATGTGCATCACGCCCGAACGGACCTACATTTAACACAGGCGCATCCAATTCACGCATCAATGAAAATGGCAATTCATACGAATCCCCCCAGACAGGCGTGTTTTCCTCGTAGACCTGCAAGCCTGTATCACTTCCCGATAATGTACATAACTTAAATCACAAATTCCATTTAAAAAATGACTTCGTTTGATATCTAATTGAAATTCTTTTTTTGCTTCTTTTTCAACAAAATCGACACAATATTCTACAAAGGCGTTGCCGCTGGAATTTACAGCAGGATAATAAGGAGGCGCAAATAAAATCACCATGGCTGGGGCAAGCTCGACAATGAATCATTAAGCTGTCCGTAATACGAAGCGATTTTTCCCGGTCATCATAGTCATCATGAAAATGAATATCCTTTTTCACATCTCCAACAAATTCCCTGCCTAGTTTATTCCCTGCATACTCTAATAACTCTTTATAAGAAATTACTTTCACATGACCAATCGGCTGCACTTGATTATCCTTACATATCTTTTTATACCGCCCATTACATTGTGCAGCAGCAGTCTTGGCAACCTGTTCAAATAAAGCAAAGGCCTCTTCTGCTGTCCGTTCTAAAAGAAAAATATTGTACAAAGCGGAAGAACGGTACGGAGTTTGAGTGGAGTACCGCAGCCGCAAATCGGTTTGCTGCAGGGTAACCGGCAGCGGAGCGGTTTCTCCGAGTACGGTTTCTGAAAAATGGGATTCCATTCCATCTCCCTTGTTAAAAATGAAGAGATAAACGGAGATGTCATTCCGCTCAATGGCTCTCCTGCATGGGTTTCCTTTCCGTAGAATAACGCTCCAGCTAATACCTTCCCGATCGTCCCGCTGTAAATATAGTGTGTATTGTCCTTTGGATCATGACGGAATGTCGGCTCACTATTTAAAAATAACGTATAGATTAACTCATGCTGTTTTTGTAATTCCGTCAGAACAGGGATGGCATAACGCATTCCTGCTGAATTCACTTCTTCGTCGGGCACAGTCAATAAAAGCAGATTAATTGGCCATTTCTCAATGCTGGCCTGTTCAATCAGACTCATATGCATCACGAGGCCCATCTTCATATCCATTGTGCCGCGCCCGAATAAGAAATCACGATTCTATATCTGCACGGATGTCTCTCGAAAATGTTTCTTTTTGTTCCAGATATACTTTCGTAAGCTCCTCCGGCTGTGTTGCGAGCGGCTCCAGTGAACCATATTCCTCGGTATTTACCGTATCAAAATGGCTGATCGTGCAAATCGTCTGCGCAGCTTCCGGATGTTTATATAAAGCCGTTAAAAGCTTCCGGCGCTGGTCTGCCTCATGCAGTTTTAAGTAAGCAGGATGGTCATGAAAATAAGTTAAATCCTGAAGCTTAGCATATAGCTTTCTGGGAAATTGCTTTTCTCCTTCTGAAAGACTGATACTCTTCCAGCTGACTAGCTCATTTAAGAGCTGGCGTAATTCATCCGCACTGTTCCATTGAAATGCCTCCACGAAAACCCCCGCCTTTCTATTAACCTTCCTTTCTATTATATCAGCAATTGAACACGTTTACATTATTAGCAGGTATTCTCTTCCCAAATAATTTTCCATGGCCAGCTAGATAACAGTTCAGTCTTGGCCGCAAAATATGGTATGATTTATTTATAGTATAGAAAATTCATCGAGGAGGTTATGTATGGGGAAAAGAATTACACTGTTTCTTTTAACAAACATTTTAGTTATGACGACAATCGTCATTGTCTGGTCCATCCTTACAAGTATATTTGATATTGGGCCAAGCTATCGTTCAGATGGCGGAAATGATTATGTTTCTCTCATGATATTCAGTATTGTTGTAGGTTTTACCGGTTCATTTATTTCTTTAGCAATGTCCCGTTGGATGGCTAAGACCATGATGAAGGTGAAAATAGTTGACCCGAATCATATTACTACACAGCAAGAGCGTGACGTTTATGAAAAAGTAGAACGGTTATCCCGTGCTGCCGGACTTGCACATACACCAGAGGTTGGTATTTACCCGTCACATGAAGTAAATGCTTTTGCAACAGGTCCAAGTAAAAAACGCTCTTTAGTTGCTGTTTCTCAAGGTCTGCTGGACAGTATGGATGATGATGCCGTAGAAGGAGTCATTGCACATGAGGTGGCTCACGTTGCGAATGGCGATATGGTGACAATGACCTTATTACAGGGAATCGTCAATACATTTGTCGTCTTTTTGTCCCGGATCGCTGCAATGATCGTTTCCAGATTTGTACGTTCCGAGCTGCAATGGATTGTTCAATTTGCTGCAATCATTATTTTCCAAATCTTATTTTCTATTTTAGGAAGCTTTGTCGTCAGTGCTTATTCCAGACATCGGGAATATCACGCAGACCGGGGCGGTGCAGATTTAGCAGGCCGTGATAAGATGACACATGCTTTACAATCGTTAAAAGCTTATATCAATCGTGCAGAAGCAGACGATCACACAAATGACACAGCAATTCAAACCATGAAAATCAGCAATAAATCCAGTATCCTTAATGCTTTATCTTCTCACCCGCCGCTGGATGAACGAATTGCTAGATTACAACAGCGCTAAGAAAATAAAACTTCCTTCTGCGGAGCGTTTACGTACTCCTCCGCAAAAGGAAGTTTTTTTAATAGCTAATTAGGAAAGAAACTTCACACAAACCACTTCTGGAACATCGATTACCTGATCTGTCTGCGTTAATTTTCCTGTTTCTGCATCTCTTTCAAACAATACAACGTTTCCGGTATGCTGATTAGAAGCAAGAAGGAATTTTTCAGTCGGATCTAATACAAAGTCTCTTGGCCATTCCCCGCCAGATGGTGTGAATTCTAGAAATGTCAGCTCTCCGCTATTTTCATCTACTTTGAATGAAGCAATACTATTATGCCCGCGATTTCCTGTATAAAGGAATTTTCCATCTGAAGTGATATGAACCGCGCTCGCATCGTTTGTTTCTTCAAAGTCAGCAGGCTTCGCAAGAATCGTCTGTTTCTCCGTAAATTCGCCTGTCTCGATTGTAATCTAAAACAATTACCTCTGTAGAAAGCTCTGTAATTAGATAAGCAATTGGTTTATTCGGATGGAACGTAATATGTCTTGGTCCGCTCCCCTGCTTTGCATGAAAAGTACTCACTTCCTGCAATGAGGAACCTTCCACCTTATACGTCACTAAACGATCTGTTCCTAAGTCTGCAACAACGATAAAATTCTTATCTGGAGTAAATCCAGTGAAATGGACATGCGGTTTTTCCTGTCTTTCATGCGGTCCGTTTCCTTCGTGCTTGGTAAAATGCCCTTGTTCTACTTCTCCATCTTCATTTGTAAAATGAAGACCGATATCGCCCTTATGATAATTTCCTGTTACTACCACGTTTGCTGCTGCCTCTACGTGGCATGGAGGGTTCCCTTCTACCAATTGACCATTTAATGGGGTTAATTCTCCGCTCGTTTTATCAACACGGAAAGCATTTACGCCTCCCATATCATCTTCCTGCGCAACAGCATATAAATAATCGATTTTCATTAAAATTAAGATATGTTGGGTTTCCAAGCTCTGCTGCTACCTCAGAAGCAGACAGCTGCCCTTTTTCTGTATCCAGAGTGAATCGATATACTCCCTGGCTTGTCTTTCTTGTGTAGGTTCCTGCGTAACCAAAGTATTTGCTCATTTGAATGCATCCTTCCTTCAAAAACTATTCTTTCATTTGTTCATTGTATCATTTTCGACAAAAAGGTTACATACATAAGCATTTTAAAAATTCAATTTGCTGCTAAAACAGTTATCCCCCCGCCTGCGATTGCTCACCCCATGAAATCCGTTGGAGGCGGCTTCCTCCAACTTTTTATAAAATAACTCAACTTTCGTACCTAAGAATAAGCATATATATCTTGCTATTCCAAGATGAACATGTTCTCCATTATCATGCTTACTTTTTGGTTAAATATCGGCCTTTTTGGAATTGGTGATGGTGCATAGCTCCGCTCCGGCCAACCACTCCGCTTTCCATGGGGACGGCTTCAGCTAACTTGAAAAGAAAACCGCTTTTCAAGTGGATCTTCAGCTCGCCCTGTTCCCATAGGAGTCTGCGTGGTTGGCCTGCGCTCTAATAGGATTCTACAGCGAATGAAAGAAATAAGATTTTAATGAGCTGAAGGAAATAGCAGCTTTCGCTTGAATAACCAATCATGATAGCATGGGTTTGAAATACAGGGAATAGTATTTATGCACAGAACACAGAAAGTAATCTTGGCGGAACATGTTACCATACTGCATGAAAAAGATGTTCTATCTGATTAAACATCTATTTGGTGAGTTGTTTTCCGCGTATAGAAAATCATGCTAGCGGAGGCGGACCGTTTTGACTCCTGAGGGATCAGCACCATCTGAAGATCCACTTTTGCTAAGTGCTCTTCTTGGCAAAAGTTAGCTGAAGAGCGTGCCCCTAGGAAAGCAAATTGGTCCGCCGCAGCGGTGCTTTACACTTCACCTTTTATTCTTATGTCAAGGGTGTTATCGAAGGAACGATCAACTCCTGTTCCTATGGAAATGAAATTACTTTTTAGTGTGCGAAAATTGAGTAATAAGAAAGAGCCGGAGTCACACTCCGGCCCTATTTCTTATTTATTCTTATGCTCTTGAAGCCTGCTCATGGTTTCATTAAATTCTGCTTCAATTTCTTTGTTAGGCTTATACGTTTGAAGGCTGACTAAAATAATGACTGCTGTACTCAGGATAAACCCGGGTACTATTTCGTATAAATATCCGGACAATGGAGAGTAGCCCCATGCAAATACAACGATTGCACCGACAATCATTCCCCAAAGTGCTCCAGCTCCTGTTGTTTTTCTCCAAAACAAAGACAGCAGCACGACCGGTCCAAAAGAAGCACCAAAGCCTGCCCATGCAAAGGAAACAAGCCCTAAGATGGTATCGTTTTGCTGCCAGGCAAATATCATAGCGATGAGTGAAACAGCTAAAACAGCCAGTCTCCCCAAATTCACATAGGTTTTATCCTTTGCATCTGCATGAAACACAGCCTTGAAAATATCCTCCACCAGCGCAGAAGAAGTTACCAGCAGCTGGGAAGACACCGTACTCATAATTGCGGCAAGTACTGCCGCCAGCAGAAGGCCAGCTATGAATGGATGAAATAATAATTGCCCTAAAACAATAAATACAGCCTCTGGATCCGCTAATGTCAATTCTGGATTGGCTTGAAAAAATGCAAATCCGGATATCGCTGTTGCGGCAGCACCGACTAATGAAATGACCATCCAGCTGATGCCGATACGGCGGGCAGAAGTGGTTTCTTTCACCGACTTGATTGCCATAAAACGAACGATAATATGCGGCTGCCCAAAATAACCCAGTCCCCATGCTAAGGATGAAATTATCCCCGTGGCTGATGCAGCGGCAAAAAAGCTTAATATATCGGGATTGACATCTTGGACAATGGTTACTGTTTCGCCAATTCCTCCAAGCGAAACAATGGTCATTGCCGGTACCAGAATCAGCGCCAGGAACATCATCGTTCCCTGCACTACATCGGTAAAACTGACTGCAAGAAAACCGCCGACAAGTGTATAGATAATAGTTACCGCTGCTACGGTCATTAAGCCAGTATGATAGTTTACATCAAAGGCGCTCTGAAAAAATACGCCTCCTGCAACCATCCCTGAAGAAACATAAAATGTAAAATAAAGCAATATAACAATACCGGATGCGATGCGTAATACCTTCGTATTGTTTTTAAAGCGGCTGTCTAAGTAACTTGGAATCGTAATGGAGTTATTTGATACCTCGGTATAGGTCCGCAGTCTCGGAGCAATAATCAGCCAGTTTACCCAAGCCCCGGCTGCCAGACCGATGGCCATCCATCCCTCGGCCAGACCAAATACATAAATTGCGCCGGGAAGTCCCATTAACAGCCATTGCGACATATCGGAAGCACCGGCACTCAGTGCTGATGTAACAGGCCCCAGACTTCTTCCGCCCAGCATATAGTCATCTAAATTCGATGTCTTACGGTAAGAATATAAGCCAATAGCGATCATCACTAAAAAGTACAAGACAATCGCCGTAATTTGATAGGTTGTTTCTGACATCCTTCCCTCTCCCTTTGTAGGTGATAAAATTTATAATAACAAGTGTAAAACTTGTAATTTTCATTTTGTTCATTAGCCTGTCTCTAATAACAGGCGTTGAAAAAGACGGTATGAGAAACAATCCTTTATGAGTTATCTGCTATTTCTTCTCCTTCTTCTTCCGCCTCCCCCAAAAAAGCAACAGCGTTAACGCTGCAGTTCCAATGATAATCGGCTGCTTTTTCAGCTTATCCTCCTCTGTATAAAAAACATCTTTCATAAGAAGATTCAGGTTCTGCGGTCTCTCTGCCAAACGGCGCATAAAATATCCGAACCAATCCTCTCCAAAGGGGATATATGTGCAGAATCGAAACCCCTCTTTTACTAATTGATGCTGCATATCGACTCGGAAACCGTAAAGCATTTGAAACTCAAAACGATCTTTTGAAATGTGATGTTCTTCGATAAACTCCTTTAATTCCTGAATGATACGATGATCATGCGTTGCGATAGATGTAAAAGCTTTTCCAAGCAACCTTTTCTTTGCTATCACCAGAAAATTCTTATCAATCTCCTCTTTGGAGGAATACGCAACCGTGTTGTCTTCTTTATAAGCTCCTTTTACGATACGCAGCCGCACTTCTTCAAGATCGCTTAAATCCTTCTCTGCATCAAACAAGTATGTCTGTATAACCGTACCGACATTGGTATAGCTTTTTCGAAGGCTTTTCAGAATCTGCAGGGTTTTCTCATAGTGGATATACTTCTCCATATCTATATTCACAAAAATGTCACATGCATGAGCCACGTCTAGAATCTGCTCCACATTTTCAATACAAAAGGATTCTTCAATATCCAGCCCCAGCTGCGTCAGTTTGATAGAAATATGACAATCCAAATTCTCTTCCTGAATTTGATGAAGCATTGCTATGATTTTCTCTTTTGCATGCACTGCCTCGTTTCTATCAGTTACAAACTCGCCGAGGTGGTCCATTGTACAAGATATCTGTTTTTGATTCAACTCTCTTATTACAGGAACAATGGCATCGAAAACGGTTCCGGCTACGAAACGTTCTGCTCCAAACCGCGTTCCAAATTTTCTTGCGCTTTTATTTAAAAAGTCATTATTGGAAAGTCCTATAAAAAAATCTCTAGCTAAATTAGCCATAACCCAATATCCCCCCATCTTCAAAACAAGCTCTTCATTTAAAAAGCTTCCTGTGAACAGAAAAAACGATTTCTGCTTCTGTTCACAGGCAAGCTGCTATCTATTAAAATTGTTCTGACACAATTTTAGCCTCCAAGAAATGCTGCAGGTAATCCGGACCTCCTGCCTTTGAATCGGTTCCTGACATTTTAAATCCGCCAAATGGCTGATAACCGACAATGGCTGCTGTACAGCCGCGGTTAAAGTACAGGTTGCCGACATGGAAATCCTCCCGGGCACGTTCTAAATGATTGCGATTTGTAGAAATAACCGCTCCCGTTAACCCATATTCTGTATTGTTTGCAATCTCTAACAGCTCATCAAAGTCTTTTGCCTTTGCAAACGCAACGACAGGTCCAAAAATCTCCTCTTGCATGATACGTGCTTTAGGATCCAGATCCTTGAAAATGGTTGGATAGATAAAGAAGCCTTTAGAGTCATCTGTTTCTCCACCGAAAACAAGCTCTCCTTCTTCCTTGCCAATTTCAATATAGTTTTTGATTTTATCAAATTGTGCCTGATTAATAACCGAAGCCATATACACATTTTCCTCAGATGGATTGCCGACAGTTAATGTTTTGGCAATTTCAACTGATTTCTTGATAACTTCATCGTAGACATCCTCATGGATGATTGCACGGGAGCATGCAGAGCATTTTTGTCCGGAGAATCCGAATGCAGAATGAACAATTGACTCCGCAGCCAAATCTAAATCAGCTGTTTCATCAACAATAATTGTATCCTTCCCGCCCATTTCTGCAACAACCCGCTTCAGATGCTGCTGTCCTTCTTGAATTTTAGCTGCACGTTCAAAAATACGGACACCAGTCGCTCGTGAACCGGTAAAGTTAATAAAATGCGTATCTTTGTGGTCTACCAGATAATCGCCAATTTCCTTTGGATCACCCGGCACAAAATTTAATACGCCCTTAGGCAGACCAGCTTCTTCTAATACTTCTACAAGCTTATATGCAATAACCGGTGTATTTTCAGAAGGCTTTAATAAGACCGGATTTCCAGCAACAATCGGAGCAGCAACCGTTCCGCACACGATAGCAAATGCAAAATTCCATGGCGGAATAACAACACCGGGCCCCATTGCTTTATAAAAATATTTATTATTTTCCGTCATACGGTCTTCTACATGTTTTCCCTGATCAAGCTCCAGCATCTGGCGTCCATAATATTCTAAAAAGTCAATGCCCTCTGCAATATCTCCATCCGCCTGATCCCAAGGCTTGCCGGCATCTTGAATCAGCCAAGCAGAAAATTCATGCTTGCGGCGGCGGACAATTGCGGCCGCACGGAATAAAACATGCGCACGATCTTCCACTGGTACTTTTCTCCAGGTTTCATAAGCTTCTACTGCTGCCTGAAAAGCGTGTTCGACATGGTCCTTTGTTGCTTTTGATACGTTTCCAACCACTTCTTCCTTATTAGCTGAGTTGATGGATACCAGTTTATCCTCTGTATAAACTTTTTCTCCGTTGATAACCAGCGGATAATCTTTACCCAGCTCCGCGCGGACAGAACGTAATGCTCCCTCCAGTTCTTTTCTATTCTCTTCTTTCTTAAAATTTGTAAATGGTTCATGTGTAAATGGCTGCACCATGTAACATACCTCCTAGTAGATAATTTAATTCTGTTTTTCTATCAATCTATATGCAAAAAACATGCCAGTATTATCATTATTAATAAAAACACCTGATGAAAGCTTGTGAATAATGGAAGCGATTTCATTATTTTGTGATTTTCTATTGCCTTTTACTGCAAATCACCTTTACAATAGTGTAAAGGAAAATTACACATATTGTATAGAGGGTTTACAGTTTACTTTACATTTACGAGGTGAGTATATGAATGAACTTTTTTTCTTTGAGGAATTATTACAATCTGAAGATGATGCCATTACCATTGTAAATATAGAACAAAAAGTAATCTATTGGAACCATGCTGCCGAACAAACCTATCAAATTGATAAAGAACAAATTATCAACCAGCCTGTCACAGACTTCTTTTCACATGATGACCTGATGGTAATGAAGGTTTTAAATACGAGGAAGCCTGTTAAGAATGCCTATCACAGACCAAGGAAAGATAAGCATGTTGTGGTCAATTCCTCCCCTGTCTTCAATCAGGAAAATACTTTAATCGGTGTGATTTCGATTGAACGGGATATTACCCACATTGTGAAACTGAACGATAATTTGGAAAGTACCTCCCAAGAGCTGCAGGAGCTAAAGCAAAAAATGACTCCCGCCTCTTCCAGCTCTCCCTTTGCTAAATTAAAAGGAGACAGTCAGGCGCTTCACCAAATGATCCGGCTCGCCAGTAAAACTGCCGGAACCGATGCAACCACCTTGATTCTTGGAGAAAGCGGTACAGGGAAAGAGGTATGTGCCCGGGCGATTCATGATGCCAGTAAAAGAAAGAATGCCCCTTTTATTCCTGTCAATTGCGGCGCCATCCCGCAGGCATTATTTGAAAGTGAGTTATTTGGCTATGAGAGCGGCTCCTTTACCGGTGCTGAAAAAGGAGGGAAAGCAGGGAAAATTGAAATGGCTGATGGCGGCACAGTTTTTTTAGATGAAGTAGGTGAGCTTCCCTTAGATATGCAGGTAAAGCTTCTGCGTGTTCTGCAGGAAAATCGTATTTACCGTATCGGTGACTCAGGCGGAAAACAAATTGATGTCCGATTCGTTGCTGCAACAAATCAGAATTTAGAAAAGCTGATGCAAGAGAATAAATTCAGATCGGATCTATTTTACCGATTAAATGTTATTCAATTGACCATGCCTCCTCTGCGTGATAGAAAAAAAGATATCAGCATCCTGGCAAAAACATTTTTAAAGCAATTTGCTGCGAAGTATCAGACTTCTATTCCAGAGATACCTGATGAAACAATGGAAGCCCTGCAGCAATATCATTGGCCTGGAAATATAAGAGAAATCAGAAACCTGATGGAAAGAGTCATTATCCTGCATGAGGGAACAACCTTAACCAGACAGGATGTATTAAGCTTTCTCCCAGTCTCCTTTTCAAATCCTCCCTTGCCGCATACGGAAACACTGCCGCTGGAGAAGGAAAACTTGGAGAAAATATCAATTGAACAGGCATTGGAATTATGTAACGGCAATAAATCAAAGGCAGCTAAACAGCTTGGTATATCCCGTGTTACCTTGTATCAAAAAATTAAAAAATACCATCTCGACATTTGATATACCTTCTTTTTCATTAACGTTTGGAGCTGTTTTCCAGGGCTAAAAAATATTCGCGGACACATGTCGCTTTTTATGAAATCAAAGACAGTTAAATAAAAAGAGAGGTTTTTTTCCCTCTCTTTATTTAATTGGTTAAAAAGCAAAACATTATTTAATTAACCATCCATACTGTAGAAAAATGCATGTTAGCCTTACAGCTAGGTGCTTGCAAAAACGGATCCCCGCTCCCCGCCGTGAAATAAGGAGACTATCTTTGTAAGAGCGCATCGCACTCTTCTTTAGAACAACATCATTTTTTTACTAAATATATCGAAAAATCAAATATTAATGCGCTTCTTCAAGGAATACGCTCGTACACTGCTAATTAAACGGAAAACTGCCCCCACGAGCAGCTAGATGATGATCTACATTGGTATATTTTAAAAGAAAAGGAAAATAATGATGCTCGATTATTCAGTAAAATCACTAAACTACTATTTTAAGAATAAGACTCTCAGACCATTTTTTAAAAAAATGAGAAAGAAAAACCACTAGTTTTGTCGAAAGCATTTCATTTTTTTTCTCTTTTTGCGATAATTCTTTTGGTACTTTAATAATAAGCTTTTATTACATTATTCATCGCAGCCAAATATTACTAAGAAAGGTGCATCGTAAAGGATATGAAAGAAGAAGTAAAGATTGATGAGTACAACAGGGAGGCCATTGTACTATCAATTGTTCAAAAAAGAAGTGAAATGTTACAACAAGCACAAAAGAATGGCTTGGGAGCCAAAGAAACCGTTAACTGCAGCCAAGAATTAGATGAGTTAATGAATCAGCTAGTTCTTTTAGATACTTAACATAAAAACGTACAAACAAAATCATTACATGATTAAATAGGGAAAGAGGCTCTTTTCATAAAGGGGCCTCTGTTTTATTATAATAATATAAAATACATCGTTTCCTCCAAAAAATTGAAACCAAACTGTAACAATAAACGTACATATAAGTAAGACATGGAAAAAGGGAGGGTACATATTGACTTTATTTGGTTACGCTATACAAGATTTATATTTATGGATACTGATTATAGCAGCAATTTTAACTGTTGTTGTTTTATTGTTTGGAGATTTATTGGATGGCATCTTTGAATCCATTCCTTTCTTGCACCCGGTGCTTGTTCTCTCCTTTTTCATTTTTTTATCTGCCATGGGATATGTTCTCGAATGGTTTATGGACTGGTCAAGTTTAATCATTTTAATTATTTCTTCTATATTAAGTATCATTTTTGTAACTCTCCTGCATTTATTTGTTCTTGTTCCAATTCGATCAGCTGAACAATCATGGGGATATTCGGAAGAAGCTCTCATTGGCAGTGTAGGGACTGCGATTGTATCTATTCCGATAGATGGTTATGGAGAAGTAATGGTGCAATGGAAAAGTGGAGTTATCTCAAAACCGGCTGTCAGCTATGATAATGAAGCAATCGCTCAGGATGAGCGCGTTTTAATTATCGAAATTAAAGATGGTGTTTTCTATGTCAGCCCCTATCAATCGTTGGATTAGCTAATTATGGATTAGCTTTTCACATATACTGAAGCTTCATTCCTTTTTAAATAGAGAGAATGCTAGTGAAGTAATTCCGGCTGCTCCCCTCTTACCCAGAGGGGCGGCAGCCGGAAAAATAAAACTTAGAGGAGGAAAATCATGTCAGAATTGTGGATTGTTATTATTGTAGCAGCTGCGCTTCTTTTGGCACTGCTTGGTCTATTTGTAACCAAGTACCGTACAGCCGGCCCCGATGAAGCGCTCATTGTTACAGGAAGTTATTTAGGTGGAAAGAATGTTCACGTAGATGAAGCCGGAAATAAAATTAAAATTATTCGCGGCGGCGGAACATTCGTCGTTCCTGTCTTTCAACAAGCAGAACCACTTAGTCTTTTATCAAGTAAATTGGAGGTAACTACTCCAGAAGTTTACACAGAACAAGGTGTTCCTGTTTTAGCAGATGGTACAGCAATTTTTAAAATAGGCGGGACGATCAGTGAAATTGCTACAGCAGCAGAACAATTCCTTGGAAAATCTAAACAGGACCGGGAGCTGGAAGCGAAAGAAGTACTGGAGGGTCATCTACGTTCCATCCTTGGTTCAATGACGGTTGAAGAAATCTATAAAAACCGTGACAAGTTTTCTCAGGAAGTACAGCGGGTTGCTTCTAACGACTTAGCTAAGATGGGATTAGTTATCGTATCGTTTACGATTAAAGATGTAAGAGATACAAATGGATACTTAGAATCACTTGGTAAGCCTCGTATTGCACAAGTAAAACGTGATGCAGATATCGCTACAGCTGAAGCAGAGAAAGAAACGAGAATCAAGCGTGCGGAAGCAGCAAAAGATGCAAAACGTGCAGAATTGCAACGGGCAACCGAGATTGCAGAGTCAGAAAAAGAAAATCAATTAAAAACATCTGAATACCGTCGTGAGCAGGATACTGCAAAAGCACGTGCGGACCAGGCTTATGATTTTGAAACAGCCCGTTCCAAACAAGAAGTTACGGAACAAGAAATGCAAATCAAAATCATCGAGCGTCAAAAGCAAATTGAGTTGGAAGAAAAAGAAATTTTGCGTCGTGAAAAGCAATATGATTCAGAAGTTAAGAAAAAAGCAGATGCGGACAGATATTCTGTGGAGCAATCTGCAATTGCTGAAAAAGCAAGAGAGATGGCTACTGCAGATGCGAATCAATATCGTATTGAAACAGCAGCCCGCGCAGAAGCTGAAAAAATCCGTGTTGACGGTCTTGCGAAAGCAGATGCAGAACGTGCACAAGGGGAATCAGAAGCAGAGGTTATCCGCTTGAAAGGTCTCGCGGAAGCAGAAGCGAAAGAAAAAGTCGCGCAAGCCTTTGAACAATATGGAGAAGCAGCTATTCTTGATATGGTTATCAAAATGCTTCCAGATTATGCAAAACAAGTTGCAAGCCCATTATCCAATATTGATAAGATTACCGTGGTTGATACAGGAAGCAATGGTGCTAATGGCGGAGCGAACAAAGTCTCCGGTTATGCAACCAATTTAATCAGTACCTTACAGGAAAACCTGAAGGAAACCTCTGGAATCGACATTAAGGAGTTACTGGCAGGTGCATCGAAAGGCAATGCTAAACCACAATCGAAGGAAACTCCTGCACCAGCGGCATCAGAGGTTGCTGCAGCGAAAACAAGCGAAGAAAATAATGATAACTAATGTAAGGCAGTAATAGCTGCAGCACGACAATAAAGTTGTTTCTCTGACTATCCGGATGATATCATGCTTTACTTTGAATAAAGAGGTGTTAATTTGAAAAATGAACCTGATAAGCTGAAAAAACATGGTCTTATTAGCTATTTTGCTCTTATCATCGGTGTTATCTGCTTTTTCATCGTTTTCATAACCCCTACAAGGATAGCTAACATTGGGAACTTAGCTGGTGATTATATCACATTTTTTCTTACAGCAGCGGGTATCATATTATCAATTATTGGATTAGGAAAGAAAACAGAAAAAAATATCATTCCGATTATATCTTTCATTCTTTCTTCTTCTATGTTTATATTTTGGATAATCGTATTTATCTTGTTAATTACTGGTCAAATGGACTTTGCTCCATAACCTAGCAGTTTGCCAGATTGTGAAGAGAGGTATTTCGGAACGGCTTTATTGTTATGAAATTAGGAATCAAACACAGCAAGAAGATAAAAATCTCTGTTCATTTGAAAATGAACAGAGATTTTTTTACTTCCTATTTTTTATTATGCAGTCTTATTCTCACGGTACTTAAATTAACTTTCCTCTTCCCCTGTCCGTTTATTCGATGCAAGCTTAAACAGATAACGTATGCCCTTCCCTCTCATCTGTTCATCCTTATAGCGCGGCAGTACATGCAGGTGCGCATGCATCACATGCTGGCCGGCTGCCTCACCGCTGTTCCAGCCGATATTATATCCAGAAGGTGCATGCTTTTCATCAATCAGTATTTTTGCTCTCTGTAAAAGATCTTTTATTGCCAGCCATTCTCCATCTGTTAAGTCAAATGGATAGACTCGATGTGCTTTGGTCACAATCACTCCAGCTCCTTCGAGTGCTCTCCCTGGTTCCTGCGCTTCCTCTAATTGTAAAAACATTGCTTTTTCATTTTCCAATATGATTTGCTGATTTTTTATTAAAGAAGGATAACAAAAAGAGCATTCAGGTGAATTCATTCTTCTGCCTCCCAGTATAAAAAACGTTATATTGATTAATTAGATTTATGTTCTCTCCTTATTCAGACCCTGTCAATAAAACAGGTCAACACCTTTGCCTCCTGATCATCTACCGGGAGAAATAAATGCGGTTTAGACCCTGCGAAATAAGCACTGTCACCTGTTTGGAGCAGCTGCTTTTTCCCATCATATAGCAGTTCAATTTCCCCTTCCAATATATAGATAAATTCGTCCTGTGAATGCGTATACGTTTTTTCATCACGCTGATTCAGAGACTTTGGAGTAACATGGACAATCGTCGGTTCAATCCCGCTATATTGGGAGCGGTTAGCAAGAATTTCATAGGAGTATCCCATGCTTTCATCCCCTACTTTTTGCGGGCGGTTACTCTTCTTTTGAATAACAATATCCTGCTCTTCTTTATCATCCAGCACCCATGACAGCTGTATATGTAAAGCGTCACAAATTCTCGATAACGTCGCTATCGCTGAAGCAGTCTGTCCATTTTCAATTTTAGATAATAAACTTTTAGAGATATTGGAAGCGTCCGCAATTTCTTGCTGTGTTTTATCTTCCCGGCGTCTTGCATACTTAATTTTCTCTCCAATTTTATGTAATTCGATGCTGCTCATTCCTTCCTTTGCCAAATAGTCATTCGTGTTCTATTATAATTCTTGAACATCCTTTTATAGTATATTTAATCATAATCCAGACAAACCAATAGAGTCAATCTATTCTCTAACACCGTTTACGAAAAAACATTCTTGGCAACATACCAAAAAGCCTTGCCATCACTTGCTTGACAAGACTTTTCCGCTGTTTGTTTTATCTTCATGCATTTTTCAAATAAGCTACCGATCTGCTCGGCAATGTTGTTCCAAGCTTGTTTTGAATATATATACTTGCTTCCTGAATACATTTCTCATTTATTCCTGTCTCAATTCCCAGCCCGTTTAACAAATACAGCACATCATTGGTAGCAACATTGCCTGCAGCTCCCGGTGCATAAGGACACCCGCCCAGGCCGCCGACGGTACTGTCGAACCGGGTAATTCCCATGTGAAGCGCCGTCATGATATTCGCTATTGCCATTCCTCTCGTATCATGAAAATGTAGTATCAGTTTATCTTTTGGAAAATAAGGAAAAAGGCCTTCGAGCAGTTTCTCCACTTGCGTCGGTACAGCTGTTCCAATGGTATCGCCAAGAGAAAGATAGTCCACTCCGCTCTCAATTAATTGATCACATACGCTGAGTACATCCTCCACTTCAATCCGCCCCTCGTATGGACAATCAAATACCGTAGAAACATAGCCCGTTACTATTTTCCCGGCATTTTTAGCTTCTTTGATAACCTCTGTTAATATCGGATATGTCTCTGGAATTCGTTTATTGATATTTTTGAGATTATGCGTCTCACTCGCCGACATAAACACCGAAGCACCGTCAATACCAGCCTCTAAAGCATGCTCCAGCCCTTTCATATTCGGTACTAAAGCAGAATAAGCGACCCCTTTTTCACGGTTAATCCGTCTGCCTACCTCCCTTGCATCCTTCAGTGCAGGAATCATTTTTGGATGAACAAAGGATGAATACTCAATTTCCGAGACGCCGGTTTTGGAAAGCATATTAATCCATGCAACCTTATCCTCTGTAGAAATCCATTTCTGCTCGTTCTGCAGCCCGTCTCTTGGCCCGACTTCCTTTAAATAAACATTGCTTGGTAATCCACGCATCCATACCCCTCCTTTGTATGCGTTTTCAATTCAAGCTATGAAAATATACCTCGATTGTGCATGACCCGGCAAACAAGCCAGCATCGTTATTACAAGGTATTACTATAACCGCATGCAAATCACCCTTCTTTAGATACTACAAATAATATTCAATCCAGTTTCCTTCTGTTCAACTTTGTTGAATCAAGTATATAATAAAATTTCTGAAAATGTCAATCCTGCCTGCTGTCAAAATGAAACAATTTTGATAAAATATAATCATAGTGCCATTTACAGAATGCTTTCCCATTTAAGGTTTACAAGGCGTCTGTAAACTGGTTCTGTCCGTTTTTAATATACGTAAAACATACGATAATTTAGATAAGGAGCGTTTCCATGATAAAGATATATACCAATGGGGTCATACATACATTTCAACCTTCGCAGCCAGTTGTACAGGCTGTTGTTATTAAAGATGGACATTTCATAGATATGGGCTCCAATGAGCAAATGCTTTCTTTTTGGAGTTCAAAAAGTGATGCGGTGATTGATCTGGGCGGAAAAGCTGCTACGCCGGGATTAACAGATACACACCTCCACCTTTCTATGCAGGCAATGAAGTTTATTGATTTAGATGTGACCGGTGTGACAAAGAAAGAAGTATTTTTAAATAAAATAAAACAGCATGCCGATACATTAGACAAGGGAGAATGGCTGCTTGGCGCCGGATGGGATGAAAATCTATTCACGGATGGCGGCCTGCCTACGAAAGAAGAGCTTGATGCGGCAGTTCCACATCACCCGCTTTTTCTGACAAGAATATGCGAGCATGCAGCCGTTGTTAACTCGAAAGCGCTCGAGGAGATTAATTATTCCGGGACGCTTGCGGTTCCAAAGAGCGGCGAGATTGTAACGGATGCAAATGGAGAACCCACCGGCTTAATTCTTGAATCGGCAACGGTATTATTTAAAGCAAAAATCCCTGATAAATCGTATCAAACGTGGAAAAAAGCACTTCGTAAAACCATTTCCACCGTTTCCGGATATGGGGTAACCAGTGTGCATTCCAATGACCCGGCTTATTTAGGCGGCTTACAGCAAACCTATCAGCTCTATCAGGAATTATTAAATGAAGAAAAAATGGGTCTGCGGGCAAATCTATTAATTGATTATCCTTTCTTAGAAGATCTGCATGCAGCGGGAATGTATACCGGATATGGGAATAATATGCTGCAAATCGGAGCGGTAAAAATATTTGCAGACGGTGCTTTCGGCAGAAGAACGGCACTATTGAAGGAAGCATACTCCGATCAGCCCGGGCAATTTGGAGAAGCAATGCTCTCGCAGGATACATTGTACACTATCGTAAAACGCGCAAGGGAAATGGGTATGCCTGTTGCTGTTCATACGATTGGCGACCAGGCATTGGAAAATGTCCTTGATACCCTGGACCAATTTCCGGCATCCGCCTATAGAGACCGTCTGATACATGCGCAGGTCATTAATCCAGACCTAGTAAAGCGCCTTGCAACGCCAGATCGTATCGTTGATATTCAGCCCCGTTTCCTTGCAAGTGACTATCCATGGGTTACAGAGCGGCTTGGCGAAGCACGCATGCCTTATGCCTATGCCTGGAAAACATTGCTCGATAATGGCATTATCTGCGGCGGCGGATCAGATGCCCCTGTTGAACCATTGAATCCTTTACTTGGGATTCATGCAGCAGTTACCAGAAAAGCTCCCGGTGAAACACACAGCGGCTGGTATCCGGAACAAAAATTAAGCATGCACGAAGCTTTTTATCTATTTACGAAATATGCAGCTTATACAACAAATGAAGAAAAGATAAAAGGAACCATTTCCCGCGGCAAGCTTGCAGATATGACGGTTTATTCTGCTGATCCATTTCAGATGAAGGATGCAGACGAATTAGTAGATACCAGTATTGAAATGACGATTGTTGATGGGGATATTGTGTATAGGAAAGGATAGAACAAAAAATTCGATGTATTAATTACTCAACTTTCGCACATTAAAAAGTAACTTCATTTCCATAGAAACAGGAGTTGATTGTTCCTTCGCTAACACCCTTGATAAAGATTATAGCAGATGAAGTGTAAATAACCATCGCCCCCATAACAGAAACAATATGCAAAGGGATTCCAAATTGCTCTTCAAAAATCATAAAAACGACTGCTGCCAGCAAAACTCCAATGGAAACCATTTGTTTATGTTTCTATAACAGTTCCATTGCTTGCATTTGAATTTTAATTTAATATCTTCCAATTAAAAATACCTATGTAAATGTTCTAATATCTTTTGCTACGACCTTTCTTCTTTGGAAGAAAGGTCGTAGCAAAAGAAGCATACTGATAATATGCTTCTTTGCCATATTGATTTCATTTTTCCTTATTCCATTGGACCTGTAATCGTTCCTTTTTTAATATTTGGTTTTTCTTCCTGCAACCAGTCCTGAAAAAGCTCTTGGAAACGCTCTTCTTCTTCATCCTTGAAACCTTCAAAAACTACTTTATCTATGTTTTCCTCATTAAAGTAATAAACTTTAGCGGGATTTAGTCCTTGTGGATAAAAACACCCTGAATAGTCATACCAGATTCCTTCTTCTTCATTTTCTTCTGACGGAAGTATCGGAGCCCGGTTCAAAATCATCAGTTTACTTGTTCCTTCTCTTAAATATACTATCGTTCCTATTGATAACATAAATAACATTCCTTTCCTCATTTTTTCTTTATTATCTTATTCAGAGAATCTAAACTTTTTATAGTCTTTAAATTTTATAGTAGTATAGCCTTCATCAACTGTAACACGACTAGCAAGTAGTAGAAGGAACAATAATCCCGATGTAATAATTATAACCATAACATTCCCTGTCTGGATATACAGTAGAAAACTTAATAGAACAAATCCTAACAGAAAAATATAAGCCACGAGAAATTTAAAAACGAGTTTTATTGAACTTGGTCGAATCCATAATACATACTGTGGCAATCTCTCAAGTTTAATAACATTTTCCAACTTCTTTTTACGCTTATAGCTTATAGAAAAATACAATAAGGCTACCGTTATTAAAACAGGAATAAGGAGCATAATGTTGACCATTGGAGAACTTGGAATTTCAAAATAACCCATTAAGGGTGTTAAAAGTATGCCAAGCGCATAAGCACCGCCCCCTAAAGATATTATCAATGAACTTTCCGCTTTTTCCTTTTTTGCTGTCTTCAATTGTTCAACAATGGCCTGGTCTTCAACTTTAAATATTTGACTAGGTACTAGCCAAAAGAGAAACGGAAAGATAATCTTCCAAAATGACCGTTCCATATCTAGGATGTATTGTTCACCATTGATAATTAGAATACGATACCGTATATTTTTAGCTAAACGTTGTATTTCACAATTCATTAAATAAACTCTCCTCTTTAAACCTACTAATTGGTACTTACCAAGAAAATGGATTAATTACTCCCCAGTTGTTTTGCAGGGCTTCACCGACGTTGCCTGCCCAATCTGCTACAGTTTCCAGACCGTTATCAAACTGTTCACCTGCCCATCCGATTTTGTCACCTACCCAATCCACTTTCTGACCTACCCAGTCCAAGCTATCTTGAACCCGGGCGCTATTTTCATAGAAAAACTCAAAACCCATTGTTGCTACTACACCAGCTGTGGCTACCACTCCAACTCCTAATAATGCGATTCATGTGCTGTTTCTATTCCGTGTATTTGCAGAAAGGTTACGCTTTAGGGAAAAGAGTTTTTCAAGCTTTGTAAATGGTTCAGCGGTGCAAATGCCCAGGAAAAGCCTTCCTTCAAGATTTCTAACACAATTTGTAATTTAAAGTCGGCTGTATATTTTTTCATTTTATATACCTACCTAAAAAACTCCTTTATTCCTATCTAGATTCTTGGATCAATTATATTTTTCCTTTGTCTAAATTATCTTTTTATTTTATTGTTATTTCACTAGTTGTTGATATCAATTAATCGATATTTAAACCAAATATTCATAATTAAATACTTACTCCGATATGATTGGAATGAAGCATTTGCTTCTCTTTCTATTAACTTCTCTGAAATTAGAAAATTCATCTAAAAATTCCTTAATATTGATACTAACTTTTTAACTGCCCTTATCATTTCCCTATCAACTATCATTTCTTAAAAAATCAAATAAAACAGGTAATTTTCTTCAAAAAAGGATAATTTTTTATGACTTTTTACATTTTTCCACCTAAAATTATGTTACTATTATATATATTTTAAATATATGGAGGTATTAGATGTCAAAAAGAATGCTTTATGTTCTTCTTGCAGCTGTATTCGCAATCGCTTTAACCGCTTGCGGTTCTAGTGATGAAGATGATGCAGCAGAAGCGGAAGAACAAGAAACAAATCAAGAAGAAAACGAAACAGAAGAAAACTCAGAGGAAAGAGCTGAGGAACCAGAACAAATGGAAGAAGAAGTAGAAAATGAAGATGCTTCTTCCGATGAAGCAGATGCAGAGCAAGAAGCCGAAGAGGATGCTGATGAGGAAGAACAGGCTCAAGCAGAATCTTCTAATGCAGATTTTGATGCATTAATTACTGCAATGGAAGAGGAAACAGAAGGTACTGCTACGCTTCTTTATGAGAACGATGAGTCTCAATCTCATGAAATGGAAGGCTTAACTGTAACACTGGATGCATACCAATTAGTAGAATTAGAAGATTTTCATACCAATTTCAGTATTCCTTTTAATGACGAAACAGATGGTGGCGTTATTTTAGCTCAATATACGGTAGAAAATGATTCTGATCAGGATTTACATTACATGCCTTCATTAGATTTAGATTTTGTTGGAGCAACAAAATTCTATACAAATTATCGGGAGCTTCTCCCTTTAGATGAGCAATTATCAAGTATGCTAAACCCCGATAATGAATACTTAGTGGAATCTGGAGATGAAGTGACCGGCTATTACGCTTATCCTTTTGGATCAGAAGATTTAGAAGCAATATTGGCAGAAGGAAATGTTATTTTGGATGTTCCTACGCCAACTACAGAGTATAATGAATATTCTTCCAGCATTGGTTCTGGTACTGAATGGAGCCTTCCTTTAGATGGTGACAGTGCTGAAAAAAATGCGGAAACAGAGAGCCAAGGTTTCTATCAGGATGCACTTAGTGCTGAAAATATGGGCGATAAAGAAATGATTGAACAAGAAGATGGCATTGGTGAGAGCGACGAATTAGGAGACGTAACAATTACATTAGATGGTTATCAATTTGTTGATTTTACACCAAATGCCGAAGAAGCAGCTCGTTATGAGGATCCTGATAACATTGTAGTTGCTACGATAAGATTTGAAATTGATAACCAGGGTGATGAGGAAATTGGCTTAAGCTCTCTTTCTTCAAGGCTCACAGTAAATGATGGATCTCAATATCTTTTAAGTGAAGGAATGTTTCATCCTTATGACAATAGCAGCAGTATTCCAACTGGTGAAGAAGGGGAATTGCTGCAAACCTTCCTGTTAGACAAAGAAATGTATGAAAAAATTTGGAAAGATAAAAGTATGGAAATTGAAATTGGCCCGATGAGAAATATGGATGCTGAAGATATTTCCAAAGGACATGAAGTAGAGCTTAATTTAAAATAAGTATAAAAAAGCTAATGGTGCAATTTGAACCATTAGCTTTTTCCAATGAATAAGGCTATTGCTTTATCGCATCACAGCTCCCCCTGAAATTTTCACCGACTCCCCTACAATATTTCGGGCAGCATCCGTCAGCAGGTACGCAATCGTATTGCCTACCTCATCCGGAGCTGTTATTTTTTGAGATGGCAGCGAATCCTCTGCTGCTTTTCTTACCTGTTCATAGGATTGATTTGTATTTTCCGCTTTTGCTTCAAATAAGCCCTGCACCATTTCTGTATCAACAAAACCGGGACAAACTGCATTGACACGAATATTATAAGCAATTGCTTCCAAGGCCATGGACTGTGTCCAGCCGATCATCGCAAATTTAGAAGAAGCATAAGCACTATTTCCATATGTCCCCCGCAAACCGGATAAAGACGCCACGTTGACGATATTCCCCTGCTGCTTCTCTTGCATCTTCTGATAAATTTCTTTCGTTAAACTGAATGCAGACAAATAATTTACTGTAAGCATGGCTTGTATATCCGCTTCTTCCAGCTGATCCACCGTCTTGTTTCCCGCAACTCCAGCGGCATTGACTAAATCAGAGATAAATCCCAATGCGTCCCGTGCGTTGCGGACCAATTGCATTCTTTCCGCTTCCTCTGTTATATCTGCCTGCTGTACAAATAGCTTCGAAGCATCAGTAAGACCTTCCAGCTCCTGTCTAAGTTCTGCAAGCTTATCGGCATTCCGTCCGGTTATGGTGACCTTAGCCCCCATCTGCGCAACAATCTTCGCTGTTTCTCTTCCTATTCCGCCAGTTGCACCTGTTATTAACACATGCCTTCCTTCTAGTGCATCTTTTGAAAATATGGCCATGATGTATTCCCCTTCCAATTCATTATTTTGATATGATTATCAACCAATTATAGCATGACAGCTCTTTTCTGATTAAGCATTGTTAGTGTATATATGATAAATAATCCCTCTACATTTATTAAACTCAATCACAGATTGTCGTAAAGTGCCTTATTTTTCAAATTATTATGTCGATAAACAGACATAAAACATTGACAAAACATCCCGCTTGGGTTAAATTACTAAAGGCGAATGTTTTTAATATCCAATACAAATTTTATTCGTGTTTAGGAGTGTTTTAAATGGAAAATGTTTTTGATTATGAAGATATCCAATTAGTTCCCGCAAAATGTGTGGTAAATAGCCGTTCAGAATGCGATACCTCCATTGAGTTTGGCGGAAGAAGCTTTAAATTACCGGTTGTTCCTGCAAATATGCAGACGATTATTGATGAAAATATTGCAACCTATTTAGCTAAAAATAATTACTTCTATATTATGCACCGTTTCGAGCCTGAGAAACGTGTTGATTTTATTAAAACAATGCAGGAACAAGACTTATTTGCTTCAATCAGTGTCGGAGTGAAGGATGACGAGTATGCTTTTGTTGAATCACTTGCTGAAAATAACTTAGTTCCAGAATATATCACCATTGATATTGCACATGGTCATTCAGAGCCTGTTATCCGTATGATCAAGCATATTAAAAAGCATTTACCAGACAGCTTTTTAATTGCTGGTAATGTTGGTACTCCTGAAGCTGTACGTGAGCTGGAGCATGCGGGTGCGGATGCTACAAAAGTAGGAATCGGGCCTGGTAAAGTATGTATTACTAAAATTAAAACTGGTTTCGGAACGGGCGGCTGGCAGCTGGCAGCACTGCGCTGGTGTGCAAAAGCTGCAAGCAAACCAATTATTGCAGACGGCGGAATCCGTACACATGGCGATATTGCGAAATCTGTACGTTTTGGTGCATCCATGGTTATGATCGGTTCTTTATTTGCCGGTCACGAAGAATCTCCTGGAGAAACCATTGAAAAAGATGGCAAGAAATTGAAGGAATACTTCGGTTCTGCATCAGAGTTCCAAAAGGGAGAAAAGAAAAACGTAGAAGGCAAAAAAATGTATGTAGAGCATAAGGGAGCCCTTCAGGATACGTTGACAGAAATGGAACAGGATCTTCAATCCTCTATTTCTTACGCAGGCGGCAAACAGTTAGATGCTATCCGCACAGTAGATTATGTGGTTGTGAAAAATTCTATCTTTAATGGCGATAAAGTATTCTAATCAACATTCAAAAAAAGCTTATGTCAGGAATGGGACAGCCCCTTCAGACATAAGCTTTTTCTCTGTTTAAAACTAAAACCTTCCTGACCTGAATATCGCAAAAATAAGCCATATAAACATTAACACAGCAACTACAAAGCCAATTTCAATAACTGGCAGACTCCAAAAATAGGAAACCTCTCCCGCGATTGCTGAACCGACAATTAATCCAACCATAATAATACTGAACGATAACAGGACGATACTGAACGATAACCGGTTACTGATTCTGTCAAGCTTCTTAAGAATCATGTCCACTCTGGAAACGGATATTTCCAAGGGCACCTTCCCCTTCCGAATCAGCTTGTACACCGCATTAACATGCTCCGGTAAATCTAAAATAATATCCTTATAATCATCGACCTGCTCATAAACTTCCTCTGCCATTTTTTTAGGTCGATATTTTTCCTTAATCAGCCTCTTTCCAAATGGCTGTGCTATTTTAACAATACTGATATCCGGATCTAACCTTTCTACGGTCCCTTCCAGAGTTACCAGTGTTTTCCCGACCAAAGATAAATCAGCAGGAATACGAATTTGATGTTTGGAGGCAACACTGAACAAATCATTCACCGCTTCTCCCAAGCTTACCTGGCTGAAAGGCACATCATAATATTTATCCCGCAGCTCTTCAATATCTGCCCGCATCATATCATCATTGACCTCATCAGGGACCACACCCATTCGATAGATAGCCTTCACGATTGCATGCGTATTTTGACGGGCCAGCGCAATAATCATATCCGTCAGATGCTCCTTCATTAACGGTGTAAGCCGGCCGACCATTCCAAAATCCATAAATAACAGCTGATGACCCGGTAGTATCATCACATTACCCGGGTGCGGGTCTGCATGAAAAAAACCATCTAACAATATTTGTTCAAATAAATTATGGATTAATTTTTCTGCAATAACCTTGGGCTGATAGCCTTCCCGGATAAGCTGCACATTCTCATCTAACTTTATTCCTTTGACAAATTCCATTGTCAGCACACGTTCAGTTGTATATTTCCAATACACGTCAGGGACTTTCACGCCTTCTTTATCATTTTTGAAATTCATTGCAATTTTATGAGCATTCCGTCCTTCCAAAGTGTAATCTAATTCGGCGAGAATCGATGCTTTAAATTCTTCAATGATTTCGGTGATTTTATATTGATAAGCCCATTCTAAACGTGTTTCTGCAAGGGTGGCAAAATTCATTAAAATCTCTAAATCAGTATGAATTTTCTTTTCAATATTCGGGCGCTGTACCTTTACAGCCACTTCTTCCCCACTCTGCAAAATAGCATAATGAACCTGTCCGATGGAGGCAGCGGCGATAGGCTCTTTGTTAAAATCTTTAAATATATCATGAATCGGCTCTCCCAATTCCCTCTCGATAATTTCCTGAATTTCGGTATAGGGGATTTTACCAACCTGATCCTGCAGCTTCTCCAGTTCTTTAATAATATCTTGGGGAATCAAATCACTTCTTGTACTTGCAATCTGTCCAAGCTTCACAAAGGTCGGCCCTAATTCTTCCAGGAAAAGCCGAATTCGCTCTCCTGTTGTTTTTCTATGTATTTCCTTCTTCCCTTTAAGTACTTTTTCTGGTAAAGAAACAACCTTTTGCAATCCCAATTCCTTTACAATATACCCAAAACCATTACGGGAAAATGCAACAAGTATTTCTCGATAACGTTGTATATGACGAATACGTTTATTAAGAATCGCGGTTCCCTCCTTTCCCGTTTAATTCCTATTGATAGTATACCCATTCTTATCCATCTGCTAACAGGAAATCCAGGCTATATTTTACAAAGAGGAACTGTTTTCCCTATGACAGCTCCTCTTTGTAAATTTATGCCTTGTTCTTATTTGATAGTTTTGTAATGCTTATTTTCACATATAACCCGATCAGCATACAAATGGATGGCAATACAATAGCCAGGAAAATCAATTGTCCATTGATCAACGCTAAATAAAGATACGGCAAGGAATAAAACATAAGTGCCTCAGACACTGCCAGCGGAACCAAGGTGTACATTATCAGATTAATGATAAAAACCAGGGAAACCGTCAAACTATTTTTTAAAAGCGTTCCTTGATTTTTCAATGCAAATCCAAATAATACATACGCGATTAAAACACCGAAAAATACCATTTGCAGTTGATTCGTGAAAAGTACCATCAGCATGGCAAACACTGTCAGGAAAAAGTGAAAAATCAACGCCGGCAAATTGTTTTGTAAATACGCTTTGATACCGCCGTTTTCTATGTTGTCGCTAGACATTCAACCATCCTTTTACGTCTTTAATTTTGAATAGAGCTCTTCAGCTGCTGATCTCTTTGATGTCTTTCGATTGCCAGTTCAATTAATTTCTCTATCAGTTCCCGATAGGAAACGCCGCTTTCTTCCCAAAGCTTTGGATACATACTTATTTTCGTAAATCCAGGCAAAGTATTGATTTCATTAATAATAATCGTATTATCCTCTTTTAAAAATACATCTACTCTGGCTAAGCCTTCACAATTTAAAGCCTCAAACGCTTGAACGGCAGTCTGTTTAATTCGATCTGTCACGTCTTTGTCCAATACAGCAGGAATTTCTAAGCTTGCTCCAGATTCATCAATATACTTCGCTTCATAAGAATAAAATTCGACGGTTGGGAGAATCTCGCCTGGTACAGATGCAATCGGGTTTTCATTACCTAAAACCGAACACTCTATTTCTCTTCCTGAGACAGCTTCTTCAACTAAAACTTTGTGATCATACATAAACGCATCCTGAATAGCATGGTTAAATGCTTCTTCCGTTTCCACCTTGTGTACACCAACAGAAGAACCTTGATTTGCCGGCTTAATAAATAATGGTGTCCCTAATTCCGCAGCAATCTTCCGATAAGAGATTTGATCTTGTTTGGCTTTACGGAAGCTGTAACCACGGGCAACATGTAAGCCTGCATCGCTCAGCAGACGCTTGGCAATATCCTTATCCATGCTGATAGCTGAACCAAGCACAGAAGAGCCTACAAATGGAATATTGGCCATTCTCAGCATACCCTGCAGGCTTCCATCTTCACCGAGTGTGCCATGTACAATAGGAAAAATAACATCTAATTGATCCATGCTTACACTTGAGCCGGTCTCAATAATTTGATTCTCTTCCGCTCCAGGGACAATGGCAATTCCCTTCCCTGTTTTATTTAATGCAATCAGGCTTGGATCCTCTTCATTTATTAAATAGTGAGAACGGTCATTGACATGCCAATTCCCCTGCTTATCAATTCCAAGCAGATAGACTTCATACTTATCTAAATTAATTGCGTCCACAATATTTTTGGCTGATTGTAAAGAAACCTCATGCTCTGATGATTTCCCTCCAAAAACAATACCAACTTTTTTCTTCATTCCAATCCTCTCCTCATTGACTCTAATGACATAATTACGTTTCTTCCTATATCCTATGTGTTTATATCATTATTTGTTTGACCTGTATCGCTATTTTATCATAGAGTTCATTTGGAAGGGGACTTAAATGTCAATAATTCATCCGAGGCAGTGATTCTGATTATTAAGAAATAATAAATTTTCAACTTCTCTGCCTAATCTGGAATCCTGAATGTATTAAAAAATAATAAGAAAAACCAAGAATACCGCTTGGTCTTTAAAACATCAGTGTTCTTGCCAAGGAGATGTACGCTACGGGAAGTCGCTTTCCGCGGGCAACGCTTCAGTCTCCTCGGAAGAAAATCGCTTCCTGCGGGGCCTTCACCTGTTGCTTTTCCAGCAGGAGTCGACTTCCCTTCGCTCCCATCTAAGAAGAAATTTGTTTCTTTTGCTTTTTACAAAGAAATAACGTAAATTCTAGCGACGGACGGGTTTGGTGGTGCGAGTAACCGCAATGGTTTTCGGTGGGACGAGTAATCGCAGTCCCAGTCCCAGGGTGAAGACCCCACAGGGAAAAAGTGAACTTCTTTTTTCTACCCGCAGGGCATAAGCAGGGCATAAGTGCGACTATGCTTCTGTCTGCACCTGTCGGCTTGCCAGTCAGCAAGTCTTCTTTAAAGAAAGCTAAAAAATCTTCCCATGCTGATTTTTTAGCTTTCCCCTTATTCACTAATTGCTTTTTTTCGAAATAAATAATCATTAGAGGAGCGAATTTGTACATTGATTACCAGTCCCATCATAATCAGATTGGTTATCAGCGAGCTTCCTCCATAGCTGATAAAAGGCAAGGTAATTCCAGTAATTGGCATTAAACCAATGGTCATCGCAATATTTTGAAACACTTGAAAGGCAAGAATTCCGATGACGCCGATGCAAAGATAGACCCCGAATAAATTATCTGCTTCGAAGGCAACCTTTGTAATTCGATAAAGAAGCAGGAAATATAATAAAATCAGAATACTAGCGCCGATAAAACCATATTCTTCTCCAATTACTGTAAAAACAAAGTCTGTATGTGCTTCAGGGACATTCCCATTTTGAATCTGCATCCCCTGATTAAACCCGGCGCCGCTCAATTGTCCTGAACCGATCCCCATAATTGCCTGCTGAAGCTGATACCCATAATCAGATGCATACTCCGCCGGATTCAACCACCCGTAAATACGATCCATTTGGTGTGATTGAAATAACCGGGAAAAAATATCTTCATTATAAGAATACAAAAAAATTAAACCGCCTATAGAAGCAGCTATGGTGAAAAGCACCGGCAAAATAACTTTAACAGAGATACTGGAAACAATAATCATGGAAAAAGCAATGGCTAGTACGATCAAAGCAGATCCTAAATCCGGCTGTAAAAATATAAAAACAAATGGAATTAATGTTACTGCCACTACTTTCAGCGTTAATTGGATGCTCTTTTTTAAGGACAGCTTTCGATTGCCATACTTCTCTAATAAAACAGCTAAGTAGATGATAAGAAATATTTTTATAAATTCAGATGGCTGTATCTCAAAGATTCCTAAATTCAGCCAACGCTGAGAACCGTTGCGAAAAACCCCAAAAAAATGAACACCTAATAAAAGGAAAATGCCAATCGCATACAACTTAAATGCCTGTTTTTTTAAGAGCTCATAGTCAAAGAAAATCACTGCCAGCATTATCAACGCACCAAAAACATACCAAATGCCCTGGCGAATCACAAAATAGTAAGGCTGTGATTGTGCATATTGACCCGAACCGCTATAAATTGCAATTAAACTAATTAATAATAACAAAAACAAAATAGTGATTATACTGTAATCCAAATGGTATTTCTTCCGATTCATATCCAAACCCTCATTAATTACGTTTTATTAGCAAGTGCATTCATTACCACTTGAACAGCTACAGCATCATCTAAATAACCAACCGGAAAAAGATAATCCGGAATAACATCTGCTGTACTGATGAAATAAATTAGTGCTGCACCCATTAAAATTAATTCTTTCCGTGTTCCTTTTTTATGACAAATCCGATGAAAAAAAGTGGAAAGTTTTTTCATATAGGCCCCACAGGCACCTGCATCTTCTTTTTTCTGATGAAATGTATCGAGAATGAGACGACGCCCTTCTTCCGTTTCTGCATCTTTTTCGTAACAATCCAGTTGTTTTTTTAATTTTTCCATTGAAAAAGAATCATAATGATCATCAGATTGCTCTAAAAATTGATCAATCATTACAATAGATGCTTGTATATCATTGGTATGATTCTCTGAAGCTTTGACCGGCAGTCCGGTCCTCTGAAGTAATTCATCAAAAGGAACATCCAGTGCTTTTGAAATTTCCACTAAATGCTGATTTGTCGGTTTGCGCTTATGGTTGATAATTCGGGATATCGTCGAAACATTAATATTCGTCTGTTTACTTAGTTCACGCATCGAAATATGTTTTTCCTTTAACTGTTCTTTTAAGTAATCTCCTATATTTTGGCTCATTCATTATACAAACCCTTCTATTTTCAGTTATCTTTTTCCTATTATTCTACTATACGAGGAATGTTGACAAAATGTCAAACACAGCCGCAATTGAATTAAGATAGATATATAAGCGGGATTAATTTTTAAAAACCGCTTTCTATCTATCTTAAGTAGCAAACGTGATTAAAATAAAAAACCCGCATCTAAAATCAGGAAGTTCCTTTTTAGATACAGGTTTATTCAGGTCTGCCGATATTATTAAATGGGTAGAATCGGAATGTTACTTCCCCGATAATCGCCTCTTCGTTCAAAAGGCCGAAGAAGCGGCTGTCATTGCTGTTGCCGCGATTATCACCTAAAACAAAATAGGTATTCTCCGGAACAACGGAATAGCCTGTTAATTCTTCTAATGTAAAATTGCCAGTTTGAAAACCTAATTTTGCCGGACTGTCATCATTTATTAAGTAGGATTCCTCTACTGCCTCTCCATTTAAATATAACGTATTACTTTTATATTCGATATGATCACCTGGTACACCAATCACTCGTTTCACGTAATAATTGTCGGAGTCAGGGGCCTGGAATACAATCACATCAAACCGGTCTATTGTGGCTACTTTATTAACAATGATTTTATCCTGGTCGAAAAAAGTGGGCTGCATCGATTCACCCCATACGACCGAAGGAGCTAAAAGGAAATTTTTAACAATAAATAATCCAATAACAACAAATATAATAATTCTGCAAAGCAAATAGAATTCTTTCTTTATTGTGCTCCACTCCATACCGGACACCTCCTTTAAACAAATACTCTCTTCTTTTATTATACAATATAAGCAGGAGAATGGAACGATATATATTTATATATTCTAAAATTATTCTATACACAGGTGTGAGTAAAGTCCCTAAAAAAGGGTGTTCAAAACGTATAATCATAAAAAACATGCGTCAGTAATAAATCAGACACATGTTTTTTATGCAGTTATATTTCAAATTCACCAAGGTAATTAACGGTGCTAATTGTCTGTATGCTCTCTTTGCTTCTGCTTTCTTTTTAATAGCACAACAGCAATCACAAATAACGAAAGAACAGAAACAATAAAGCCGATAAATAACCAATTAAAGCCTTTATCTTCTTCTAAAAGATATACTTCCACAGATTCTCTCGGTATTCCAATCCGATAATTGCCCTCTTCATTTTCACGAACTAAATTATCCTCTAAAATACCGGTCAGCTGCATACCAGATTCTAAATTAGCTTCATCAATATATGCTGATTCACTTCCGTTATTAATAGCGACATACATCACTTCGTCTTCATAGCTGCGGCGGAAAACCAGCATGGATGCTTCCGAGCCGACATATTCAAAATCTCCCAACCTTAATGCCGGAAATTCATTGTGCAGCGCAGCAATACGCTTATGAAACTCCCTTAAATCTTCATCTCCGCTATTAAAAGGTACAAGCCGTTGTGACTCTTCCGCATCCATCCCGTACATTGGAAGCTCTGTCCCCTGCGTTACCATCGTTGCCCCCGGTGTAGTATACATATAGGTTAAGGCAAGTGTCCAAGCCGTAACAGCATTACGTTGATTTTCCGAAAATAAGTTTGTAAAACGTTCTTGTTGAAGGCCATCGATTTGTTTATAAAAATCGGTCAGTCCTTGTTCTTCCCACGCATCAAAAATAGCAGAAACATCCTGATCACTATCAGCAAATGTTTCGCTTAATACTTGATTTAAATCCGGGTAGTTGATGAGGTCGAGGGATGTATTTTCCATCAGCGAAGCTGCTTCATCAGTCGTAGCAGTACTTGTATCACCAATCAGATAAAAATCAGGACGGTTTTCTTTCAAAGCTGCTGTCAGCTCTTCGACAAATGGCTGCGGCGCCATGTCTGCATCCTGAAGTTTAAATCCATCCACTTCTGTTTCTTCCTGCCAATATCTCGCAGCGTCTAATACATATTCCGCAGCCTCCGGATTTGTTAAATCAAATTGAACTGTTTCTGACAGCCATTCGTCATCTGATTCAGGTGCTCCAAGCCACCAATCTTCCTTGTCCGCATCATCTGTTAACGGATTGGTATCCGCAGCATAATTAAATACAAAATCAATCATTATTTTCATATCACGATCATGCACTTCGGATACAAGACGCTCAAAATCTTCCATTGTTCCAAATTGCGGATTGATCTCATAAAAATCATTGGTCCAATAACCATGATATCCTCTTTCTTTATTTTCCATAATCGGACTCAGGGAAATCGTGGTGATTCCAATATCCTGCAAATCGTCTAATTTATTTATGATTCCCTTAAAGTCTCCTCCATGGTAATGATAAGGATCGTTAATATCTAATTCTCCTTCAATTTCTGTATCCCCATTATTAAAGCGATCAATCAATATCTGATAAAATACTTCATTATGTATATCTTCGCCCTGTGCGTGTACCGGTATTTGTATGACAAACATACTGATAACAGCAGCAAGTCCAATACTTATTTTTTTGATCATAGATTTTCCCCCAATGATATAAAAACTGTAATTACGATTCCACCCTTGTTTTATTATCACTTATTTTCTTAAAAAATCATACCTTGATTGGAATGATGTAAAAAAGCGTTCACAATTAACCAGAAAAAACAAGAACACCACTTAATCTTTAAAACATTGGTGTTCTCGCCAAGAAGATGTCTGCTACGAGAAGTCGCTTTCCGCGGGCAACGGCTCAGCCTCACGGTAAGAAAACCGCTTCCTGCTCAGGTCTACCTGTTGCTTTTCCCGCAGGAGTCGACAACTTCCGCTCCCATCTAAGAAGAATTATGTTTTATTTGTTTTTTTCCAAAGAAATAACGCAAATTTTAGCGGAGTATTTTTTCCGTAGCAACTATTTTCAGCTATTTTTATAAACATTCTTATTTTAAAATAAAGTGCCCCGGCAATTAACCAAGGCACTTTATATCATCCTGTTCATTGGAAATGGATTCCTTTATCCTGACAGGTTTGTTCGTCATTCCCTTATTTTAGAAGTAAAAACCCATTGGAAGACGGAAAAAGCCTAAAACAATAACGATAATTAGTGCAATAAAGAATTGAATCCATTTGCCGGTTACTGCTTTTCCTTTTTTCGTAGAAACCAGAATTCCTTCCATTACCACAACAATCCAAAGACCGGCAAGTGCTTTTACAATAGCTTCCCCAAGAAGCGGCATGCCGTAGCCTTGGATATAGTCCCAAGTTAATAATCCACCGGTAACGATGATAAATAAATACACAAGCCGTAAAATCATATGAACGATGGTTGCGGGCTTGTTACTGTTTTTCTTGTAAAGGGCTAAAGCTACTAAAAATAGAATCAGTCCCAACGCCCACGATGTAATATGCATATGCGTCATTCATGTTCCCTCCTTCAATTTTATAAATACATGTCATCATCATCTGTCACATTTCACAAAAATGACTAATAATTCGTTTATAATGATACCATTTTCTTCCCTAAGATGACATTTAAACGTATCTTTGTCAACAAATTGCCATGATTAGCGTTTCATTGGCTGTAATTTTTTATACGTAATGGATCGCCATACCCATTCCACAGGTCCAAAACGAAAATATCGAAGCCAGATTATACTTCCGATAATCTGTAAGCAGAAAATCACAATCACGAGCCCAATTTGATGAATAGGTCGGATTTCCCCGTATAATCCAAGACCGACACCATAGAAAAGCCAAAAAGAGATAATCGATTGCAGCAAGTAATTAGATAATGCCATTTTCCCGATCGGCTTCAGGACACCAAGTACCTTCTGCGCCGTATTCTTCTCCCATAATAATGTAATCGACGTCAGGTAGAAGACGGCCGATGCTGTCCCGCCAATATTATCCTGAACCAGACTGAACCAGAGCGGATTGCCAAATGTATACGGTCCTATCTTAAATACGATGAACACAATCAAAGAAATAAGCCAAACCTTTTTCAATATCTCCTTATGGATAAGCAGCTCATGAAACCATCTCTTTCTTGCTAAGTACATCCCAAATAAAAACAGCGGCAGGAAAATAAAAGGAAACAGGAAAAAGCTGAAAATCCCGTTTGATAACTGCCAATCCTGAAAATTCTGCGACAGAATAACGGAAAAATCACTGGAACGATAGCTTTGAAAAGCTTGGTTTATTTCCGCAGTATAACTTATATCAATAAAATTTCTTGCCGCATACTGCAGACCTGTCAAGGCAACGGTAGATGCACCTAATAAACCAATCGCCCAGCCCATTAAGACCTTCTCGCCGCTATATAAGAAGAATAGTAGCAAAAATCCCATTGTTCCATAGGTCAGAAGAATATCTCCGCTCCATATCGCAAAGGCGTGAATGATTCCAAAAACAATCAACACTCCCAGCCTGCGTCCAAAAAAGCCGTATGGAGAAATATCTTTTTTATCTAAGCTGTCCTTTTGAATTTGTATGCCAAAACCAAAAAGAATCGAAAACAGCGTGTAAAAGCTCGCTTGAAAGAAAATATCAATAAAAATCAAGCTGTACTGATCTATTTTAGCCGTCCAGGCACCCTCTGCTCCGCCATAGAGAAAATAAGGAGCAGAAAATGCTCCTATATTGACCATAAATATTCCAAAAATCGCAAAGCCTCTTGCTGCATCTATCCATTCTAATCGTTTGTTTCCCTGATAAGGTTGCACCGGCTACTCCCCTTTGATAAGCAGTCCTTTTGAAAAGAAATAGAGATAGGTTTCCTCCACAGGCTGCTTCCAGATTTCTTCTATAGCGTATCGATAAAGCTCAAGCTGGGTCTTATATCGTTTTTTCAATTTTTCTTCCAATTTCTCTGACATTTCTTCTGTAATCCGGTCTGTTTTATAATCAAGAATAATCCAGCCGTTTTCTGAAGGGATAATACAGTCAATAACTCCCTGGATCAACACTTTTTCTGAGGAGGCCCCCTGCCAGTCAGCATATACCTTTTCGGCCGGCAGCATTAAACTGAATGGCACTTCCTTATACAACTTTTTCTTATCAAAAATCTTTTGTGCAATAGCGGATTCTAAAAATGCGATAATATCCGAAGCGGATACACTTTCTGCTTCTGCAGCTGTCATTTTCTCCTCCTGCACCAGTTTTTCAATAAATTCCTCTACTTCTTCATTTGCAAGCATGCCTTTTAGAGGAAGATGCTGCATCACGGTATGAAGTGCGGTCCCTTTTTCGGCCGGTGTTAATTTCTTTTCCGCTTGCATAAATCTTGGTCTTTTCGTAATTGGAGCCTTCGTCGCTGCGGGAAGCATTTTTTCATCACTATACGTATCCTTTTGCTCCTGCTGACGTTTCAACTCGGTTACAGATTGCTTCGCACGTGAATGAGCAGCTTCCTGATAGGGATACTGATAAGAAAGACGGTGATCCACCCAAGCATCTAACGCTTTATCTTTCTGTTCAATCGGATCCCAATTTCTGATATGCGTTTTTAAAGCATCCTGTTTCTCCTGTACCCGGTTTTCAAAGGCAATAATATCCTGACGCGGATAAATGTTTGCCTCCCACTTGGACGCATCCTGCGTAATCGCAGACAAAACCTGATTACCTATCTCCTCTTCCCGCAGGACTTCTCCCTGCGGATGACGGATAAGCGCAGGGCCAATCCAATCCAGATAAGTCTTTGCTCCAACCCGGAAATAAGCCGGCAGCACCCAGTCTGGATGGTGCGCAATCCAGGACCATGCTGCTTTCCGCTTCTCCGCCGAATCCACTGTCCCCACCATAAACAGCTTCTCTTCCGCACGTGTCAGGGCAACATACAATAGACGAATTTCTTCAGATAATTGTTCTCTCCTGATTTTTTCCCGCATCGCATGATAAAACAACGTAGAATATTGAATTCGTTTCTCGGGATCAATAAATTTACTGGCAAAGCCCAAATCCTTATGAAGCAGATACTTTTGATTTAAATCCATCATATTAAATGATTTGCCAATGCCGCCGAGGATAACGACCGGGAATTCCAGTCCTTTACTTTTATGAATCGTCATTATCCGGACAACATCTTCCTGCTCACTGAGTGCACGGGCAGCACCTAAGTCCTTTTGCTCTTCTTCCATTCTTTCAATGAATCGCAAGAAGCGGTATAAACCGCGAAAGGACGTTTCTTCATAGCTTCTTGCCCGATCATACAGCGCCCGTAAATTTGCCTGACGCTGCTTTCCTCCAGGGATACCGCCGACAAAATCATAGTAGCCGGTTTCCCGGTAAATCTGCCAAATCAATTCCGAGAGCGCTCCCTGCTGGGCAGATAACCTTAAATTATCCAGCAGCTCCTGGAATTCCTTTAACTGTTCTGTTACACTGTTATCTTCTTTTGCCATGTATGCTAAGAGGGCATCATAAAAATTACCGTGACGATCAGCTAAACGGATAGCCGCTAAATCATTTTCCTGCAGCCCGACGATAGGCGACCGCAGTACAGCAGCCAGCGGAATATCCTGACGCGGATTATCGACAGTCTTTAATAAACTGATCATGACTCTGATTTCAATCGCTTCAAAATAGCCGGAGGTCAGTTCAGCATAGACAGGTATACCTTGTTTTTTCAGCTCGTCCATAATTACCGGGGCCCATGTCATTGAACGCATTAAAATAACGATATCCCGATACATCAAATTACGGTGCTGCCCTTTTCCTTTATCCACCACCTGCATCGGTGTTCCATTCTCTCCGGTGCCAATCCATTCCTGTATTTTTTTAGCATAGGCGCGAGCTTCAATTTGCGCCTTTTCTAAATCTTCCTCTGTTTCTTCTCCTCCATCGGATTTCTGTCCCTGCGGAGAATCAATCAGCAGCAATTCCGGATTGGAGTCGAATGGAAATTCATCGTACATGCGGTTACCATAAATCAATTCAGCATCCTCGTCATAGGCAATATCCCCGACCGATTCATCAAACAGCTGACGGAATAAATAGTTTGCACCAATCAACACTTCTCCGCGGCTCCGGAAATTCCGGTTGAGATCAATTCGTTCTGCCGGATCATCGTTTGCGGCAAATTGTTTATACTTTTCGATAAACAAGGAAGGCTCTGCATGACGAAACCCATAGATACTTTGCTTCACATCGCCAACCATAAACATGTTCCCATTATCTTCCGGGTTGCGGACTAACTGCAGTATACTTTCCTGCACCAGGTTCGTATCCTGATATTCATCAACGAGTACCTCTTTAAACTGCTTTTGCAGCTGGAAAGCAATCGAAGAAGCCTGCCTGCTGTTATCCTCTGGATTTGTCTCTGTTAAAATGTCCAGACAATAATGCTCCAAATCATTAAAATCAACGATAGCCTGCTCTTTTTTTCGATTTTGAAACTTATCCATATAGTCTTCTACCATCAAGGTCATTTGTTTCAAAACTGGCGCCATTTCCTGCATATCCTGAATATGAGCAGGCAAGCTGCGGACAAACCATTTTTCCTTCATCTTGTCCCATCTGTCCTTGACTTTTTTCCGGAAATCCTTCACTTGTTCCCGTTTCTCTGGATTATCGTCTGCTTTTTTTCTGGATAAAGCAGCAAACTTTGCATCTTGGACAAATTGGTGTAATGCCTCCCAATGCGTTATTTTTTCCATCGCTGTATCCAGTATCGCTGTATCCTTTTCCAAGGCATCCAGATAATGATACGGTCCATCCGGCTCTCTTGCCACAGCAATAGCTAATGCATTCTCCTGCTTCATTGCTTCTAATTGACCCGCTATTTCTTCCTTCACCTCCTGAATCCAGGGGATGGTCTCTTCCGTCCAATTCTCCTCTATTTCATAATTAGCCGTCAGCTGGTGCAGCCATGCTTTGGGTGATGGATGCTGGACTGCAAAATTTGCCGTCCGTAAAATTAACTCTTCCACATCTCTGTCACTTCGGTCATTAGAAAAGCGGTTCACCACTTCAAAGAACGTTTCCTGCTCCGTATTCGAATCATCATACCAGCCTTCCAGCAGCTCATCCAGAACCTCTCGTTTGATCATATCCATCTCTACCTCATCGGCAATCCGGAAAGAAGGATCCAGTTCGATCATAAAGGCATTTTTTCGTACAATATCTAAACAAAAAGAGTGCAATGTCGAAATAGAAGCTCTCTGTAATAAGGACAGCTGCTTTTTTAAATGAAGTGATCCAGGCTTTTCAGCCAGTGCCTTTTCTAACGCTGCTCCAACTCTCGCCCGCATTTCCTGAGCTGCAGCGTTTGTAAAGGTAACGACGAGTAATTCATCGATGTTGATTGCGTCTTCTTCCTTTAGTAGTTTCTGAATGATACGTTCTACAAGAACAGCTGTTTTTCCGGAACCAGCTGCTGCGGCTACGAGGATATCCGTACCGCTTTGATAAATTGCCCGTTCCTGTTCCTGTGTCCATTTAACCACGGATTTCCCCTCCTTTTAGCCGTTCAATCACTTCTTTTTCTTTCATATTTGCTATTTTTCTATAATTATTTCCTTCTAACGCAGGATCAAACTGACAAACTGCATGAAAAGGACAATACGTACATGCTTCGGTCTCTTTTTTCAGAAACGGATTAATTTCTACTCCGCCTGAAGTCATATCCAGTCCCGCCTGCTTCAGTAATCCATGGATATGATTTTTCAATTGTTCAAATGTATCTTCATCGGCAATTTTCGAATTGCTGTTGAATGTACCATCTTTTTTCAGTCCGGCAGGAATAATATGACTGTTTCCCGATTCTAATGACTCGTCCATCATTCTGGCGATTTCCTCATCGGATACAAGGAGCCCTCTCATTTTATAAGACTTAAAGATTTGCTCCTCGATATCGCTGTCTAATTTCTCTTTATCCATATTAATCATTGGATTATGCACATGGAAATAAAGGACACCCGCAGGACTCGCCTGCTGACCGAGCCATTTTTCGGAATGAGTCAGTACAACATCTAAATACGTCAGCATTTGCAGGGCAAGACCATAGTAAACTTCCAATAAATCCAACGCACGGGAGCTTGATTTATAGTCGATAATCCGTAAATATAAATCCTGATGGAGCTGTGCTTTATCCACCCGGTCAATTCTTCCGCGCAGCAGCAGCTCATACCCATTTTCAAGCGGCAAAATAAGCGGCGGCAACGGGCTGTCCTTCTCTCCAAAGCTGAGTTCAAGACCAATTGGACTGAAATCTGTCTGTCTCGCCTGCTCACTTAATATAAATGCTGCCCTGGCAATAATCTCCTCCAGCTTTTGCTGAATAAATGTGTAACGGTTCGAGCTGTGCAAGATTTGATGCTGCAGTACAGGAGATAATTTCTGAATCGCCCGGTGTGCATAATTTGCCGATGTCTCCCTGTTAAGCTGCTTAAAGTCTGTTTTTTCATTTTGAACCCACTCTGTAATAAGGCGTAATGCTTCGTGGAATAATTGTCCGATATCCGGAGCATCCAATTTATATGTTTCTCTTTCCTTCAAATTCAAGCTGTAACGGGCAAAATGCTGGTACGAACATCTGTAATAAGATTCCAGACGGCTGACACTTGCCTTAATTTGGTTTGGATAAAGTTCTTCCGCTGTTTCCTTTTTTAAATGCTCCGGCTGGTTTTTATAAAATAAGCCTTGTAATATGCGATAGGTCATACGGTATTTCGGCTGATTTTTTACATACCAGTTATAAACAGCAAACCAGGCATTATCAATCTCATAACCGCGCTGCAATCTTGCAAATTGCGTCGTCAGAGCTGCTCTTGTTTTCGTTTCGGTCGTAATAAATCGCGTTGTATCCGCAGTATCCTCCACATCTTGAAATAATACATGCTCCTGCGTTGCCGGAAACAGGCCTTCTATTCTATGAACAACCTGAGAAGGGACCTTCGCTTTTCCTTCCTCATCACTAATTGGATAACTGATCATCAGCTTATCCTTTGCCACGGTTAGAGATAAGTAGATATAAAACCAATCATCCAGCAGCTGCCGTTTTCCATTATCCGCAAGCTTTAAGCCATTTTGCTCCAGCAAATCTCTTTCTTCATCGTCAATCATGCCATCGATTGTCGGCTTCATTGGCCATATTCCTTCATTCACACCAAGTAAAAACGCACAGCGGACATCAGACATTCTTGACCTGTCAATCGTTCCCACTAACACATGATCCATGGTCGGGGGCACATGTGAAAATTCCAAAGCTTCTGCACCGGCATTGATGGAAGCATTGAAAGTAGTCATATCCATTTCTTCGTCGCCAGCTATTTCTACCATTTCATCCATTAATTGGAGCACTGCATCCCAGACCTGCTGCTGCTCCCTTCCTCTTTCAGGTTTACCCTGTTCATCAAAGGACGCACGCATTTCTTCCAGCTTTTCGGGTACACCAAGCGATTCCAGCCAAATAAAAATAGCTTCACAGCGATCTTTTACACTTTCTGCTGCACGAAAGCTTTCATCAAAAGGACGGAGTGCATGCGTTATTTGGTTGCGATAACGATTGATTTTGTCTTGCATCTCCCTTTCCGTGTTTGTCTGCGCAGCCTGATCAAAGCCGCGGAAACGTTGATATTTCCAAGGTTTATTATCTAACCACTGCTTCCGGTAACGAATACCATACTCTATCGTATAGTTCTCTAATTGATCAATGGCATCACTGGTTAAAGGAAACTCCTCATCACTGGCAGGGATAAAGCCGGTTTTTAAAACCCGGAAAATGGCATCGGATCGCCATCCATTTTCAATTGCCTCCAGCATCGAACGAATCAGTTCAATCAATGGATGATGCAGCATAGAACGCTTCTGATCAATAAAAACGGGAATATCGTAATCGCCAAAAATCGTTTCTATCAAATCATCATAAACATCCGGCTGTCTTACTAAAATGGAAATATCCCGATAGCGGTACTCCTCGTCTCTGACAAGGGAAAGAATTTCTCCGGCAACACCCTCTACTTCTGCACGCGGATGCACTGCTTCAGCTATTTGAATCGGAGACTCTCCTTTGTATTCCGGTAAAGGCCGCACATCAAAATTCTGTTCTAAGTGAGCAAAGTAGGCACGTTCTTTAAACTGATCCTTTGCCGGGTCTAAATAAACGGCCTGTTCCAGCGAAATGCCGTTCTCTTCCGCTGCAGCTGTTAATTGGTGGTAGGTTTGATTCGTCTGGTAGAAGATATCCAGCTCCTCCAGATTCTCTGTACCTGCCGGATCTAATGTCAAGCCAATATGAACCTGTGCACATTTCTTCATTAATTCCGTGATTACCGACAGCTCCTGCGGCGTAAAGCGGTGAAAGCCGTCAATATAAATATGCGCTCCTTCCAGCGTGCTCGCCTGCGGGATTTTTTCCATTAATATCTGCAATCTGTCTTCATTATCCATATACATATGCTGCAGCTGGTTAAGGAGCTGTTCATAAATGTAAATAAAATCATCCAGTTTTCGGACTAACCCCGTTTCCGAGGGGGATTGATGAACAAATTTATTGAATTGCTCCTGCTGCATCCGGAGTGCATCAGGTGTAATTTCATATCGCTTAAATTCTTGAATAACAGATTCTAACTGATCCAAAAATCCTTGTTTTTTGATTGCTTTTTGAAAAGCCATCCAATCTCCGCTTTTTTCAGCAATAATTTTCCGAAGCATCATTTGGGTTCCAACCGAACTGATAAAAGGCTTTAATCCGCCCCCTGTTTCTTGTAAAATCCGCCATGCAAGCCGTGAAAAGCTGGCAACCTGCGCCCGGATACTCCCATTTAAATGCTCCCGGCTGAATAAAGCTGTTTCTAATTGAAAGGTCATTTGATCCGGTACAATATAAAAAATAGCCGGACCAATCGGTTCCTTTTGCAGACGATGTTCAATATCCTTCATCATCCACTCGCTTTTATCTGTACCGGACCTGCCTAAAATAAATCGCACAGTCAATCTGATACACACTCCTTTTTTAGTGGTATATGTATGGATTACGGATAACCTTCTGCAAATTTCCCGCAGAAGGCAGTTTCGTTGTTGTTTGTTTCACATTATATCGTACTTGCCTCAAAACAAAAGCTTCTATCCTTATTTTATCAAAGATAGAAGCTCGTTCCTAATAAAAGTAATTTATCGCAGTGTAACTGGCTGAGACTGGGACGGCGATTACCAATGTTGACAGGTTAACGCGACCCGCTGCGGAAAAACACTACGCTTTCCATGGGCTTGCGCTCAGCCTCCTCGAAAAAAAAGAAGTTCACTTTTTTTCTGCGGGGTCTTCACACTGCGCTTTCCCATAGGAGTCTACGTGTTTTTCCTCCGCTAGATAGTTTTATTGCTATCTGTTTTAAATTTAAGAAAATTAATTAACCTGACTGACAACATTGCTACGATTGCTAGCCCCACCGAAGGGCTTTTGTAAGACTCCTACTTCCAGAAATGACGAATACATGTTATTGCTAAGTGGGAGATCCAACAGCCAGTAACGGTCCAATTCGTTCCGGCCTACAGGATGTAGGTCACAAAAGTGTTGCGACAACGCTTTTTGATGGGATGAGTAATCGCAGCCCCAGGACGTCGCGAACTTAACCTTTGTTCCTTTAGTCCTTCAGTGGGGGACGGAGCACCCCCACTGAAGGAAGTTTCACTTTATTTTCATCTGTTTCATGCCTGCACTAAAATGGTGAATGCTAGGATTGTTCATACATCTTACACGAACATATACCTGCTTTCCATCCGTCTTAGCGCGGCTGCTTAAATAACTGTGTTATTGGCCAATACGTCACATCCACCTTGCCGACTATTTCCTCTACAGAGACGAAACCGATTGATCTGCTGTCTAGGCTGTCTCTGCGGTTATCTCCTAATACAAACAGTTCACCTTCCGGCACCGTTTGTTCTCCAGTCACTTGCAAAAGTGTAAAGTCTTCTGTCAAAGGTGTCGCTTCCGTCTTTTCTTTTTCTTCCTGCAGAAAATCCTCAGGGATATACTCGCCATTTACATATAATTGGTCATCCTTGTATTCTACTTTTTCTCCCGGAAGCCCGACAACTCGTTTTACATAATCATTTTCTTCCGAGGCATGAAATACAATCACATCGAAACGGTAAATATCTGAAATATCACTTGTAAACGTATTAACCATCATTAAATTTCCGTCATAGAGTGTGGGTTCCATGGATTTTCCGTTAACCACATAGTTTTCGAATAAAAGTGTCCGGATAAGTAAAAACACAGCGATTAACAAAACAGCGACAATAGAAACTCTTACATAGTTATATTTTTTCACTGTTATTCTTCCTTCGCTTTAGTTTAATTATTAATATCATACCCCAAAGCAAAGAAATTTAACCTTTTATCCGCGGACAGACAGTGTTTAATTTTAAAAAATATATGAACGTTTTTTTATTCATTTTGTTATACTAGCTGATTTGACTTCTGTTATTATACTTGATGCTTGTCCGCTTTTTTTTGAAGTCTTTTCTCTAAATACTTGCCGAATACCCAAAAAATGATAATACCTATTCCCACTAGAATGGTCCGCACCGGATTTTGTGCAAATTCCATAATACTGGAGCCAATATAAGAAATAGAAAAAATCATCACGGTCTTCCCTAACAGCACCGCTAATAAAAATGGGTAGAAACTGATTTTTGACAGCCCGGCCACCACATTAATAACAGATGATGGAGAAAATGGGAAACATAATAATAAAAACAAAGGCCCAAAGCCATGCCGTTCTACCCAATTCGTAATCCTGGACACCTGCTTGTTATGGCGTATCCGTTTTAAGAGTCTTGTATTTCCTAAGCGCCGGATAACAAGGAACACTAGAACAGCACCTAAGCTGGCACCAAGCCAAGAATAGAGAAAACCCTCAAACAAGCCGTAAGCAGCAGCATTTCCAAGTACAAATACAATAAGCGGCAAAAATGGTAAAAAAGCTTCAAAAAAAGGAAGTGCAATACCAGGCAACGGACCGAGTCCTTCATATTGCTCCAACAGCTGGCGGATAAATTCCTCCCAGCCCTCTTCTTTTAGAAATGTCTGCCAATTTGAAAATGTAATATTCATTACGTACATACGGTCAGTCTCCCTCAAAATTCCAACAATCTTATTGATGATTATATGCTACTGCAGTTTTTTTGAAAAGTATAAACTTCTCTGTCCAATGAAACTCAATCTATCACCAGGGTACCCTATTATAATTATATTTATTATCATCATGGATGGAGGCAGAGAAGGTTTTATAATCATATTCTTAAGCAATAACATTATTTTATGCAGAGGCCTGTCAAAAAACCGGCTTTTATTCCAGGTAGCTTTATATTATTATGTCTGAAGTTGGCTGAGGTGATTTTGAGAGGAGACTGAGGAAAAGCAGAAAAACGAAGATGAAGTAACAACTCTTCTAATCATTTATTATCTCTTGATCCCATTTGAAATCCTGTACTGCAGGGTTACTAAAATGCACTTCCCCGCTCATCCATAAGATAGCGTATATGAGCGGTACGCTGTATTTGATTAATAACGATGCCGTGGGAAATATCCAATGTGATGCTTCGTCCATTTTTAAATAAAATTTCCGTTGATTTACTATCTATTCTTTTAACATCTTCAATATGGGTATGTGATATCCAGGAACAGCTCTCATGGGATGGAGATTTTGTGGGAAAGAAATACATTTTATTTCTTGGATCAATCGGTATTGGAGTTTTATGTGTAATGTGGGATATACTTTTGATGCCATTTTGCCGGCCTTTTAAATCAGATCCAAAATATGCGCATGCGTATTCAATCACTTTAGTCGGCCTGCCTTTTAATACATACTCTACTTCATCTTCTAAAATACGGGTGATATTTTTCCCATTTTCGTCCTTATCCGACAATATTGCCATCGTATAAGGGGTTATTTCTCTCATTTGCATTTTATTTTTCCTCCTTATTCCCTAGTGATATGGATGAGTTAAAAGTATTATAGCACCAAACTGAGGAAAAAGAAATAATTATTTTAAAAATTTTGCATTATTTTTAAAAACAAAGAAAATTCATGCGTTAAATTCTGGAATTAATACCGACAAAAAACTTCATTCTGCGCAGAGCTCTTAACGCTTCAGAATGAAGTTTTATTAAATGATTCGTATTCTGCTAGAAATTTTAGTAAAGCAATTCTAGAAATTCTTCTTTAGAAATTCTGCCAAGATAATGGGAGACATCAACCTGATCTACAGCTTCTTTGACAGCGTCGCGGTTATGGCGGACACCGGTCAGTGCATCTTCTAATACTTTTACATCACCCAAGCCAAAGAAATCGCCAAAGATGGTACAATTTTCAATGATGCCTTTCTTCACATCTAAACGAACATCAACAAGCCCACCCGGGAATTTTTTAGACTCCTGATAGTTAAATGAAGGTGATTTTCCATAGTTCCATTCCCATTGCTGATAACGTTTTTCGGAAATCTCATGAATTTTTGCCCAGTCTTCATCGGTTAATACATATTGTGGCACATCGTTAACGTCTTCCACATCAAAAATATAGCGTAAAATCAATTCCTTAAATTCATCCATAGATATTGGGTTATCCAGATATTCAGCGATATTTGCCACGCGGCTGCGAATAGATTTAATTCCTTTTGATTCAATTTTAATCTTTTTCACCTTTAATGCTTTGGTTAACTCTTCTAATTGGGAATCCAGCATTAACGTTCCATGGCTGAACATACGGCCGCGGGTAGAGAACATCGCATTGCCAGATATTTTTCTCCCCTCTACAGCTAAATCATTTCTTCCTTGCAATTCAACCGGCACACCGATGTTATTCAAAGCATCGACAACTGGCTGTGTAAATTTAGCGAAATTCTGAAAGCTGTTGCCATCATCCTTCGTAATAAAGCTGAAATTTAAATTTTGTTCATCATGGTAAACTGCGCCGCCGCCGGAAAGACGTCGAACAACCTTAATTCCTTGTTCATCCACATAATCGGTATTAATCTCTTCAATTGTATTTTGATTTCGTCCAATAATAATAGAAGGACTGTTTACATAAAATAAGAGGTATGTATCTTTCTCACCAAAATTTTCAAGAATATATTCTTCAATAGCCAGATTAATTTGAGGGTCTGTGATTCCTTTATTATCAATAAATTTCAACTTACTATTCCTCCCTTTATTTTCACTAGTTTTATTCTAACGTATAAATTATTGCAAATCAAAACTTCTACCTGCAAGCAGGCGTTTAAAAAGCATTACAAGAACTCGCAGCAGCTTAGGGAACAACTCTTATAAGTTATTCCCAGACATATCCCTCCTCCGCTAACATAATCGGGCCTGTATAAATTTTTTCTGCTTCCTCCTTCAACTGTTCTAGTACACCAAACTGAGGCAGGTGGCTAAGCACTAATTCCCTCACATTTGCAGCCTTCGCAATGCCGGCAGCTTCCTCACTATTCATGTGTCCGGCTGCTGTTCCATCCTGTCCTTTAAAATAATTACAATCTGTTATAAGTACATCCGCATCTTTTGCGAATGGAATCCACGCTTCTGTGTAGCTGCTGTCTGCAGTATATACAATCGTCTTTTTTCCGTCCGTAATACGCATACCAAAGCATGGAACCGGATGTGCTGTCCTTAGAAATGTAATGGAAAAAGGACCTATTTTCAATTCTTCCTCCGGGTTATAAGCAACCCCTTCTGTATACTGATGGGACAGGGATGAGAAGCCATCTTCATCTTCTGTATGTCCATATACTTTTAGTTTCTTTTCATTATTATGCACATAATAATCAATCAGTTTTGCATATTGGAGTACACCAATATCTGCTACATGATCATGGTGATAATGAGATAAAATCACTGCATCCAGTTCAGGTACAGATGTGAATTTCTGCAGCTTGGACAGGGCCCCGCTTCCTAGATCCAGCACCAATTTATAATCATCTTTTTCTAACAAATAGCTTGAAGTAGCGCCATCTTTATTGGGATAGCCGCCCCAAAAGCCGATAATAGTTAATTTCATCTTAAAAACAGCTCCTTAAAAAATATTTAAAAATTGTAGCAATACAGTGTTGACATCAATATTCTGTTATAGTACAATACTTTTAAATCATTTAAAACATTAGGAGGAATCGAAATGACTGGAATTATCGAATTTTTTAAAAATCTGCCAAAGAAGAAATGTGCAAAATGTGGAAATGCAATGGTAAATGAAAAGGCAGATTGTTATGGCAACATTTGTGACGATTGTGATTATCCAGGGCGTTAATAGATTTTACCAGTAAAACCAATAGCAAGGCATTACTGTTATTCTCGCTCTGTTTAATATGAAGAATTCCCATAAGTTATATCCTTCTCCTGAATAGCCTGTACTCGGCTATTCTTTTTTTTTTGCACATTTATTGCTTCTGTGATAAAATGCTATAATTTTCCCCTTCTGTGTACTATAATTAATTAGGTAATCGAATTAATGGCTAACATATTGCTGTATCTATATTTTCTTTGATAGACAGTAATATTTCAAGCATTTGGGAGGAATGACGATGACAGAAGAAAGCAGAAGATATCGGAAAGATGTTCCTGTTGAACAGACATGGGATTTAACAGATCTTTTTCCAGACAAAGAAAGCTGGGAAAAAGCATTGAAGGACATTGTTGAAGAAGCTGACCAAATTACCGCTTTCAAAGGAAAGCTTTCTGAAAATGCAAACACTTTATTACATGCTATTAATACTGCAGAAGCTTACCAGCAGAAGGTTATTCATGTTGCCGTTTATGCAGATTTATTAGTAAGTGCAGACGGGAGCGATCCGGCTAATCAGGGAGCTGCTGCAAAGAGCGGAGCTGCTCTTGCTGCAATCCGTTCCAAGATTTCCTTCTTTGAAACAGAGCTTCTTAGCCTGACTTCATCTGAAATCGAGCAGTTTATAAAGGATGAGCCTGAGCTTGAAACATATCGGAAATATTTGTTTGATATTTTAGAGCAGAAGGAGCATATCCTTTCACCTGAATTAGAGGAAGCCTTATCTGCCCTCGGCGAAGTTTTAGAAGCTCCACACAATATCTTTTCACGAAGTAAACAGTCCGATATGCAGTTCAAAAGTGTAACAGACAGCCAGGGAAAAACACAGCCAATGAGTGAACCGTTATACGAAGAAAGCTACGAATATTCAGAGGATACCGCACTGAGAAGAAACGCCTACGAATCCTTTATAGAAACATTGGAACAATATAAAAATACGTTTGCTGCTACCTATCAGACAGAGATTACAAAACAGGTACAGCTTTCCAAGTTAAGAAAATATGATTCTGTTACGGATATGCTTTTAGCACCACAGCAGGTAACCACGGAAATGTATCATAATCAATTAGATGTTATCCAGGAAAAATTAGCTCCGCACATGCAGAAATACGCGAAATTACTAAAAGAAAAGCTCGGGCTGGAAGAATTGCGATTCAGTGATTTAAAAGCGCCGCTGGACCCTGCGTTTAATCCGAGTACATCCTATGAAGAGGCTTCCGAGACCATTTTAAACGCACTCGATATGATGGGGCCGGAATATATCGAAGGAATGAAAAAAGCATTATCGGACCGCTGGGTAGACCGTGCTGAAAATGTTGGTAAAGCAAGCGGCGCATTCTGTTCGAGCCCATATGGAGCACATCCATATATTCTGGTAACCTGGGCTGATAAAATGCGCAACGCCTTTATTCTTGCACATGAATTAGGGCATGCCGGCCACTTCTATTTAGCCGGTAAAAACCAGACACTTTTTAATACACGTCCATCAACTTATTTTATTGAAGCACCGTCTACATTAAATGAGCTGCTGCTCGCTGATCATTTAATGCGCGCAAACAAAGATAATCCGCGGATGAAACGCTGGGTAATCACTCAATTATTGGGAACCTATTATCATAACTTTATTACACATCTATTAGAAGGTGCATTCCAGCGTAAGGTTTATGATTTGGCTGAAAAAGGTATTCCGTTAACAGCTGATGTTTTATGCAGAGAGAAGCATCAAGTATTAGAATCCTTCTGGGGAGACACCGTCACTTTTGATGATGGTGCCGGCTTAACCTGGATGCGTCAGCAGCATTACTATATGGGTCTGTATCCATATACCTACTCTGCCGGTTTAACCGTTTCAACAACAATGGCTAAGCGGATTCGTGAGGAAGGACAGCCTGCTGTGGCTGACTGGTTAAACGTCTTAAAATCAGGCGGTACCAAGCGTCCGCTTGACTTAATTAACGATGCAGGCATTGATATGTCCAATCCAAAAAATATCGAAATTGCGGTGGATTATGTCGGTTCATTAATTGATGAATTAATCGTAAGCTATTCGGAGTAATTTTTTTAAGCTTTAATGCTTTCATTAACCTGACAACATTGGTAATCACAATCCCAACTCCGCCAAAAAGCCAGACGGGTACTATGCCAGTCTGGCTTTTTGGTATTTTTTAAAAAACCAAGAATATTGCTTGGGCTTTAAAACATCCGTGTTCTCGCCGAAGAGATGTCCGCTACGACGGTTTTATTACTATCTGTATCAAAATTAATATAATTTATTAATCTGACAACATTGGTAACCGCAGTCCCATCTTTAAGAAAAGCTGCGCCTCACCTGTCCCACTCAGCTCGCAATATCCCATATACTTCCCGGTCATGAATTGTATCCCCTATCATTTCATCTGCCCGTATGGTTCCTTCAAGTTTAAATCCCAGTCTTTCGGGGACCGCTGCACTTTTTTTATTACTTACGGCGGTTTTAATTTCTACTTTATTTAATCCCAATTCGTGAAATGCATAATTCACCATTGCAGCACAGGTATGTGTCATGATTCCTTTATTTGTATATGGTTCTCCCAGCCAGTATCCAATTTCCGTTTTCTTTACTTTCCAATCAAAATATAAGAAACCGATGGAACCGGCTAATTCTTCCTTATACCATATCCCGGCCCAAAAGCCCTCTTTATTTACGAAACGAAATAAGGACCTTTTAATAAAACTTTTGGAATCCTCCATCTGATTGGTTACAGATGGAAAGGATAACCAGTTGCTTAAAAAATTTTTGTTGTCGCTGACTAAATAAAATAAGTTTTCTGCATCGTTTTCTTCCAGCAACGAAATCATGATCTCTTGATTGATTTGATTATATAGCAGCTGCTCCCCCTCCTCTTTCTCTTTCATTCGCATTTATTCTTACGTAGTTTCATGATAAACGAATGCTTTTTTTTAAGAACAAGTTATTTTTCTTCATTCTATCATTTATTTACTTCTGTCCGTAAGAAAAACAGCCACAGAACCAAACATTCCATAGCTGTTTTAAGTCATATATTCAACTTATTTATTTTGAGTCAATGCTTCTATTGCCAATTCTGCACCCTTTTGTCCGTGCTCAATACAATCCGGAAGTCCCGTACCGTCATAAGAGCTGCCAATCAGCTCCAGGTTTGGAAGCTGACTGGCCACATAATCCCGGATTCTGCTGACAAGCTCTAAATGCCCTGTGTGGTACTGTGGTCTTGCCTCAATAAATCTAGTAATCTCATAAAATAAAGGCTTTCCCTTTACTTTCATTACTTTATTTAAATCCTTCAACACAATATCCACCAGCGTCTCATCGGATTCTTTTACAATCTCCTGATCATCAGGTTTACCGACATAACAGCGCAGTAAAGCTTTCCCTGCAGGTGCAGTTCCTTCCCATTTACGATGGGTCCACGTGCATGCAGTGAAGCGGTAATTACTATTTCTAGTAACCAAAAATCCGGTTCCGTCTAAATCACGCTTAATTTGTTTTTCATCAAAAGCGAGTACGACATTTGCTGTGGATGTCGCCGGAATAGCATATAATTCCTGCAGCGCTGGATGCTTACTCAGCATTCTGGGAACCTGAGTATGCGGAACAGCTGCTAAAACAAAATCTGCTGCTAACACCTCTCCGGAATCTAATAGAAGATGATAACCTGCTTCTTTCCTCTCTATATGATTCACTTTATTTTCACGGAGGATTTTCACCGTATCCAGCTTTGCTTCAAGTGCATCAACAAGCGTCTGTAAACCATTTGTAAAAGAGAAAAACTGTCCTTGGGCAGGCTTGCTGTTTTTAACCGGTTTCGACGTGGTCTTTCGGAGTCCTTTCATGACACTGCCGTATTCCTGCTCCATCTTTCCAAAAACAGGGTAAATTGCCTCCAGGCTCATTTGATCAATATCACCAGAATGAATTCCGGAAAGCAACGGATCAATTTGATTATCTACTACTTGATCTCCAAAACGGCGACGCATAAAATGTCCTAATGACTCATCCCCGGTCCGTTTTTTTCTTGGTATAATCAGATCCATTAATCCACGGATTTTACCTGTCAAAGTAAAGGAATTTGAACGCAGGAGCGGTCCAACTTCTTTTGGCACACCCATAAATGCACCCTTTGGCATTTTATGGAGCCGATTTTTAATCAGCATAAAGGACTGCCCGGTAGAATTACGTCTTGTTTGATCAAGTATACCCAATTCCTCTGCCAAATTCATTGCAGATGGTTTACGTGCTAAAAGGGAGTCTGGACCTTTTTCAATCGTAAACCCGTCTTTTTTTATCGTATGAATGCGTCCGCCCAGTCGGTTAGAGCCCTCCACTAATGTAATATCAATTGGAAGCTTTGCTGATTTCACCTGTTTTTGCAGGTGATAGGCGGCAGATAATCCTGTCATTCCGCCGCCCAGAACAACTACTTTTTTTCTATCCATCAGGAAGCAGCCTTTACTTTTTTTAATACGACATTTGCCAACGTTTCAATAAACTCTGGACGGGCATTTGGCATTTCCGGACGGTAGTAGCTTGCTCCTATCTCATCACAGACCACTTTACATTCATAATCATTATCGTATAGCACCTCAAGATGATCTGCTACAAATCCGACAGGTGTATATACAAATGCTTTGTACCCTTCTTTGTTATACAATTCACGAGTTAAATCCTGTACATCCGGTCCAAGCCAAGGATCTGGTGTGTTGCCTTCACTTTGCCAGCCTACTTCATAATTTTTCACATTAGCAGCTTCTGCTATTAATTGTGCTGTTTCCTCTAACTGCTGTTTGTATGGATCGCCATTTTGAAGAATTTTCTCCGGCAGGCTATGGGCAGATACGATTAATACCGCATTCTCTTTTTCTTCGGCAGGCATTTCTGCAAAGGTATTTTGCACACCTTTTGCCCAGAAGTCAATAAACCCCGGTTCCGTATACCAATCTTGTACAGATTCAATGTTTATACCATGTTTTTCAGCAGTACTATTCGCCCGTTCGTTATATGATTTCACGCTGAATGTAGAATAATGTGGCGCTAAAACAATGGAAACTGCTTCTTCAATACCGTCTTTTGCCATTTCCTCTACGGCATCCTCAATAAATGGAGCAATATGCTTTAAACCGATATATGCTTTAAATTCAAATTCATCCTGTACTTCATTCAGCTTGTTTTCTAAAGCATTTGTTTGTTCCTTTGTTATTTTTGCTAAAGGGGAAATGCCGCCAATTGCTTCATAACGATCCTTTAAATCCTGTAAGGCTTCTGGATCAGGTTTTCTGCCGTGACGAATATGTGTGTAGTAAGGTTCAATATCTTCTTCTTTATATGGCGTACCGTATGCCATTACTAATAATCCTAATTTCTTTTTTTCCATTTCCAATACACCTCGTTACATTTTGTTATTCCGTAGTTAGAAACTATACCATTTTATACATCTGTTTGACAGATAGGATTTAACTGTTTGACCCGGGCTTCATTAGCCCGGGTTTGTTCCTCAATTTTGGTTGGAATAGCTGTGAATAAAATCTGTCAGCCGTTTTAAGGTTTCCGGCTTAATATCAGGAGTAACACCATGACCAAGGTTAAAGACATAGCCTTCTGTGTTCATTCCTTGATCAAGAATCGCTTTCGTTCTTTTTTCAATTGTCTCCCAATTACTAAGTAAAATTGCAGGGTCCAGATTTCCTTGTAGTGCTTTCGTTACACCTAAGCTTCTCGCTTCTTCCACGGAAGTGCGCCAATCCAGGCCAATGACATCGACAGGCAGGTCATTCCACTCGAGCAGAAGATGTCTTGCTCCTACACCAAAGGTAATCAGCGGTACATCATATTTTTTTAACGCTGAAAAAATATCCATCATGACTGGTTTCATAAAATAACGGTAATCTTCCACGTTTAATGCGCCGACCCAAGAATCAAAGATTTGAATCGCACTTGCACCAGCTTTAATTTGCGCTTCTGCATAACGAATAATCATTTTTGACAATTTATCCATTAATGCAAACCAAGTCTGTGGTTCACGATACATTAACGCTTTTGTTTTCGTATAGTTTTTTGAAGGTCCGCCTTCAATCATATAGCTCGCTAATGTAAACGGCGCTCCGGAAAAGCCGATCAATGGTACATCAAGCTGTTCCTCTGTCAGCAGGCGTATGGTATCCAGCACATAAGGAACATCACTTTCCGGATTGATCTCACCAAGCTTTTCTATATCCTGCATACTCCGGATTGGCTGGTCAATCACTGGTCCAATTCCGCTTTTGATTTCTACATCTACCCCGATAGCCGGCAGAGGCGTCATAATATCCTTATAAAGAATCGCCGCATCCACTCCGTAATTTTCTACCGGAAGTCTTGTAACATAAGCACAAAGCTCCGGCTGATGAGTAATTTCAAACAGGGAATATTTTTCTTTTAATGCCCGGTATTCTGGTTGGGACCTTCCAGCCTGGCGCATAAACCAAGCTGGCGTGTAGTCTGTTTTCTTTCCGCGATATGCGTCTAAAATAGTTGTATTTTTTACTTTTGCCATGCAACGTTCATCCTTTATATTCTTTTTCCATCTCTAACTATATCTATTTATCGCATTTCTGTATAGGGTTACGATTTGTTTGTCATCAAATTGTCTCATTTTATAATCATTCTAAAAAGATATTACTTATAAAACGAAACTTCACTCAGTAGGAGTTTTGTTCTTCTCCCACTGGGTTAGCCTAAGTGATTCAGGGAGTTAGCGTCCGTTATCTCCCGCATAAATAAATTTATCTTTACGCTTTATTTTGAGGCGAGATTTTACGGACGGTTCTCCGTGATAAAACGAACCGGCAAGATATTAGAAAAAGGATACGGATGTGGAATGTGAACCTTCCATATTGGTAATGGGATCAACCGGAACGACATAATACGTTTCGTTGCGGAACCAAACATCATCAACGATAAATTCTGTTTCTCCTTCCACTTCTCCGACCAGCTCATCTGTACCTTCTTCTTCTTTATAAATACGGTAGACGACTCGATCATCTGTGGAGCCTTCCCAGCTAAGCTTTCCTTTCAATAAAGCAAATCCGCCAAAGGTATAGCTTGCATCTACATGCTCGATGACTGGTAAATCAATCGGCTCCGGCAAAGCTTCTACACCTTCTGGCATCTCAAAGGACGCTGTTAATCCAGAACCCGTCTGGTTATCGATATCGGTCAATATTTTTTTGGTCAAGGACGTCGGGTAAGAACTTCCTCCTGTCAAATAATGCTCTGCATCAGACCGATCATAGCCCATCCACATAGCCGTAACATAATCGGGTGTATAGCCTACAAACCAGGCATCCTTTGACGCTCCGTCAACAGCTGGATGCTGTGTTGTTCCTGTTTTCCCAGCAAGCTCCTTACCATAGTAGCCGGAGCTTGCTGTCCCTGTCCGGACGGTTTCTTTAAGCATTTCTGTCATATCCCAGGCAACCTGCGGGGTAAATACTTCTTCGCTGCTTGATTCCGACTGATAAAGAACTTCCCCGTTACGGTCTTTTATCTCCGCTATTGCTGTCGCTTTCGACATTTCTCCATTATTTGCAAAGGTCTGGAAGCTTTGAGCCATTTGCAGAGGCGTGACCCCTTTATTTAAACCTCCCAGTGCAATCGACAATCCTTTATCCTCGATTGGCATCCCCATTTTCTCCAGATAGGATTTCGAATTGTCTATTCCAATTTCGTTAAGCAGCCAGACTGCAGAGGTATTTGTTGATTCAACAATCGCTTGATAAATCGTTATGTTATTCTTATATTCTCCACTAACATTGGTTGCTTCATACCCGTCTATATCCATATATTGATCAGGGATAATTGTATAAGGATTATACTCGTCTTCCTGCATCAACGCAGGTCCATACACAGCAACTGGTTTAAAGGTTGACCCCGGCTGCCGCTGTACATTTGTCCGGTTTAAATCACCAAAGCTATAATCCCGTCCGCCGATAGCCGAGACAATATGTCCGTTATTCTTATCCAGCATAACAAAGGCTCCCTCTGTCCCCTCTGTATTCCCAGGGAAGAAAGCATCCTCTTGAAAGTTCTGATAAGCAACCTGCTGAAAATCTTCATTCATATAGACAGTAATATCATAGCCTCCGCTTTGCAATTCGGCAAAGCTTAAGTCATGCGCTTCCGCAGCCTCTTTTATAGCAATATCAACATAGCTGTCGACCCAGGGATTCGTTCCTCTTTCTTCTTCTTTCAGATTGATTCCTAATCCTTTTTCCTGCTCTGCAGCCATTGTTTCTTCATCTATAAAGCCGGCTGATTCCATGGTCATTAAAACAACATTTCTGCGCTCTGCTGCTTTATCAGGATGATTTAAAGGCGAATATCCATTGGGTGCCTTCATTAACCCGGCAAGCAGTGCTCCCTCAGATATCGTTAACTCATCAACATCTTTTGAAAAGAAATATTCTGAAGCCTTCTGCAGGCCATATACTCCCTCTCCAAAGTAAACCTGGTTCACATATAACTCTAATATCTCGTCCTTGCTGAGTCTGCGCTCCAGATAAAGTGACGCCATCATTTCTTTTATTTTTCTTGTCCAGGATTTATCATTTGACAAAAAAAGATTTTTAGATAATTGTTGTGTGATGGTGCTTCCGCCCTCTACTTTGCTTCTCGCTAAAATATCACGGTAAACAGCTCTGCTGATCGACTGCAGATCAATTCCCTGATGCTCATAAAACCGGCGATCTTCCACTGCAACAAATGCTTCCAGAACATGGTCTGGTATATGGTCTGTTGAAACATACTCTCTGTTCTCGTTGTATAATGTCCGGATAACTTCTCCATCCTCTGTGCGGATAGTGGTCGTCAAATCAAGCTGTAAATCTTCCTCATTGGCAATCATTTTCCCGCCTAAAATGAGCAGACCATAGCCGCTTAATAATAAAAGAAAAACAGCAGCGACGGCTATTCCCAGCCATTTGATTTTTTGTCGAAAAACATTCTTCTGCTGTTTTTTGCGTTCGTTTCTTTTTTCATTTCTTCGCTCGCTTCTCATAAGTTCACCTCAAGTAGCATATACGCATTCATTATACGTTATTCTCATCTTTTGATAAAGAATGGACATCCTTAAATTACAAGTACATTCGACAAAAGGGTATTATTTTCAATATTATTTGTATTTGTGTACAATTTAATTATAAGTAGATATTCAAAGAAGGTCGACAATTGAAGGAGGAATTTTATGAAAGCATTTATGTCCAGAGGAACGATTCATTTTTTAGAAACATTGGAGAAAAAACATAAGCATATTGACTTTTACTTTATCGCCAGTAATGATGGCGGTATCGCCTATTATGAAAACAGCTTTAAAAATATTTTTTCAGCCGGTCAAGCCTTTGATGTATTAAAATCGGTTGGCGAATTATCTAAGGAAGGGTATGTGGTTATGAATCATCTCCCTATCTCAGAAGACAGCAGCCCCGCCTTTGAATATCGTATGAAGCATAGTGACAGCGGCATTGAAAAAATGGAAGGCTTTCAAGCATGGCGTTTTTTACGTCAGGAAAAATCAAGTAAATATGTGGTTTTAACACAGTGGAAATCGTTCGCTGATTTTGAGAACTGGAAAAGCTCCGATCAATTTAAAAAAGCTCATGATTCGCAGCAGGCAAAACAGCCGAGCTACTTTATGGAGCGCCCGTTTGTTATTTCAGGGCATATGCATGAGAAGGAAGAATAAATACAGAAAACAAACATTCATTCAGAAGGTTGTTTTTGGACAATTCCACGTAATAATCGTTTTATCAAAAAAAGGTTGTTCCCCTGCGGACAACCTTTTTTTGTGAGGGGCGTATCTTCATGTAAAGTAAAGCGAATCAATCTCCTGCTGTTTTAAATAATTGATTCCTGTGCACGTAAACAGCAGCCTGGGTTCTGTCATTCACTTCCAGCTTACTTAAAATATTGCTTACATGTGTTTTCACCGTTTTAATCCCGATATAGAGTTTTTCACTGATTTCTTGATTGGTCATTCCATCTCCAATACATAGCAGCACCTCTAATTCCCGTTCGGTCAGATCTTCATGGGGTTTTTTCGCAGGGGTGCGAAAACGGTTCATCATTGTGTTAGCAACCTTTGGTTCAATCACATTTTCATCTTTGGCTGCTTTTCGTACAGCTTCTGCAATTTCCTGTGCATTAGAGGTTTTCAGCAAATAGCTGAATGCTCCTGCTTCCAAGGCAGGGATTACCTGTTCATTATCATAATAGGATGTCAAAATAATCACCTTGCATTCTGGATAAGAAGTCATGATCTGTCTGGTTGCTTCGATACCATTTCCATTTTCCATAATTAAATCCATCAGCACGACTTCGGGCTTCTCCTGGATAACAAGCTCAGCTCCTTTAAATCCGCTGTCCGCTTGCCCTGCAATTTCAATATCATCCTCCGTCTGTAAAAAAGAAATAATTCCTTTACGCACTACATCATGATCATCAATGATAACTACACGAATCATAATACATTCTCCCCTTTTTCATTCCCTTGATTGGGAATTCGAATATAAATATATGTACCCTGCCCTTCTTTGGAACGAATGGTAAATGTTCCACCTAATTCTTCGCTGCGTTCCTTCATTGTTTTCAGACCATAAGAAGCTTTATTATTCTGCTGATCATCTGATTCAAAGCCGATGCCATCATCTTCAATACGGACATAAAGCTCTTCTTGCCTCTGTTTTATTTCTACCTGAACCATATTTGCATTCGCATGCCGCAGGATGTTCGATAAGGATTCCTGAATAATTCGAAAAATGTGCTCCTCGACTACTTCTTTTAAATCTAAGCCTTCATCCATATCGATTTGGAATGTCAGATTGCTTTTTTGTTCTAAAGCATCGATTAATTTCTGAATGCCTTCTTCTAACGTTTCTCCGCCGGTAAGATAAACCGGCCGTAAATGAAGCAATAATGCACGCATTTCCGCCTGTGCCTGATGCGCAGAATGTACGACTTCCTCCATTTGCTCTTTCGCTGTAGCAGGATTTTTATCAAATAGCTTTAATGCTGTCTCTGATAGCATTGCCAGCCCAAAAAGCTCCTGGCTGACAGCATCATGAAGGTCCCGGGCAATCCGCTGCCGTTCTTCAATAACTGCTGCTTTATGTGCTGATTTCGCATAATCTGATTTCTCATCGGCCATCCGCTGTAAGGACTCCACTTGCCGTTGCAATTTATCTCCTAAATCATTCAGCTCAGCAATAATTCGATCTGTTTCATCCACATCCTCATGAACATTCGTGATTTTAGAAGTATAATTTCCGTTGGCAAATTGCTTAATTTGGATGGAGATAGCATCTAAACGAATTTTTAATAAATTACCGATTTGTGTAAATCCGGCCTGCAGGGACAAAATAAATCCAATGATAATATATAAGCCGATAAATAAAAAGATACTTTGTGCCGTTAGCCAGTCCGGCTCCAAAATAACAAATAAGGATAGAATAATAGCCAGCAGGATGCATGTTGTTAAAAATAAAACATAAAGATGAGATTTTATAAAGCTGAATCGGATACTTTTTCCCCAACGTTTCATTTTCTTCCCCCTCCCATCTTATACTCGGTCTACCCGAATAGAGCCTGCCTTTAAGCGAATGTCGATAAATAATTTTTTGGTAGCAGTTTCAAACTGATCCGTTTTATAAAACAAGGATGTATTGATTCCTGTCGATTCCTCATCCAAAATATTGATATCTCCAGCCTTAGCTGCTGCTTTGGCTTGAAATTCCACTTCTCCGGGAATCAGGATAGTGACGTCGCCCGCCAGCGAACGAATATTTATTTCTGTTTCTTCATCCGGGATATACGCATCAGTTAGGTCTAAATAAAAATTGCCTACCATGGTGCTAATATTCATCGGCTCCAAATTCCAGTTTCCCTTCTTCTCCATATCACCTATCGTGAATGTTGCATCATTCTTTTTAGGTTCAGAGAAGGCGTACCAGCGATCTTTTTTTTGTTTTTTCGAACTGCCGCTGTACACAGTCAAAAAATGAAGTCCGCGAAATAGACTGATTCCTATAAAAATCAGAATCAGCGGCCAGAGCTTAAACACATTCCAAAATGTAAAATCAACCAGCCCAAACCGATCTGCTAACAAGAGTCCCCCAAAAATGAGCAAGAACGTGCCTATCATCCACCTGCCGCCTTTTCTGATTACAGCACTTCCCAGCAGCACAGCTCCGGCAACCACAAAGAATAATGGATAAATATATGTCCAGCCAAAATTTAATTCAAAACCATCTATATTTAAACTGTTTACAATTAACATGATTCCAATCCAAATGAAGCAAATTGCTATAAAATAAGAAAAAACCCTCCTCATGTGTTTCATCAACCCCTTTCTCTATGACTCTATTTTACTTCAGAATAGGATTAAAAGAGAACCAGCTTAAGCAGGTTCTCTTCTCCGTCTTAAGTCTGAGACGTTTTTATCTATACGAATATAAATATAAAGCAGCGCAAAACCAATTGTAAATCCGGCGATAATATCTGTTATATAATGTACATTAATAAAATAGCGGCTGATTCCGATTAAACAAACGAGCATTCCTGATAGAATCTGCACCGTCAGCTTTCCTTTCTCTGAATGTATTTTTTTACATAGTAAATAAGCCAGCAGCCCGTAAAAAACCATGGAAATCATACTGTGTCCCGATGGAAAACTAAATCCTTCAGCATTTAAAGTAACAGAGACACTCGGCCTTTCTCTGGCTACAAGCTGCTTTATCCATGTATTAAGTAAATGCGCAAATAACGTTCCTCCTAAAAGCAACAGCGCCGGATACCAATGCTTATACAACAGCATAAGTCCTGCCGCTGCAGCAATGGCTATCGGGATAAGCACATGCGAAGAGCCTAACTCCGTAATCACTCTAAAAAAATCAAATAAACCTGTTCCATGCACATGAGGAACGATTCCTCTGGTCCATTGATCGGTATATGGCAAAATATCAAGTTTTATTTGTATTATCCAGACAATACTAAGTAAACAAGCAGCCATCCATACGCTGAACAAAACTGCTGCTGTTTTATTTTTCATATAATCTCTCCTTTTCTGTTCTCTTTTTTTATGCTAAACAGGTTTGACAAAAATAACAATGGGAAATATATATAAAGAAGTAAAAATCATAAAGAAGGGTGATAAAGTATGGATGCAAAATTACAAGAATTAATTGACGGATTAAATGAAGATTTATCGAATGAATACGCTGCAGCTATCCAGTATACGTACAGCGCATCCGTTGTCTCAGGTTTATACAGGTCCGCGCTGAAACCATTTTTTGAATCAGAAATAACAGACGAATTAGGACATGCACTTTATTTATCCGAAAAAATCAAATCACTTGGCGGCACTCCGACTACAGAAGCAGCTTCTGTACCGCAGCCTTCCCAAGTTGTAGATTTATTGAAGGCTTCCCTTCAATCTGAGACAGATACGATCAAGCGCTATGAAAAAAGAAAAGCACAGGCTGAGGAACTGGGGCTGACAGAGCTGGTTGTGAAATTAGAGGACTTGATCTCTGATGAAACACATCATAAAGAAGAAATAGAGAGACTATTAGAAGACCCGCGTATCCATTAAAAACAATTGATATGAACTTCTTCCTGACCATGAAGCGATTGCTTCATGGTTTTTATATTGCAGACATAAGCAAGTATTTTAATCCTCGAAATATTTGTTCTACAGCTACATGGATTAGTGATATAATGAAAGAGATTGAAATTAGAAGGCTTTTCTCTATTTTTTATAAGCTCAACTTTCGCACATTAAAAATAACTTTATTTCCATAGAAACAGGAGTTAATCTCCAAAAAGGCCGGATATTTAACCAAAAAGCAAGCATGGTAATCGAAAACATGTTCATTCTGGAATAGCAAGATATATATGCTTATTCTTAGGTGCGAAAGTTGAGTCACAAGGCTATCAATTGAAAGAGGTGATTAACATGTTATCAGCAATTCATTCACTCCTTGATAACACATATGAAGAAATGGTAGACATCCGCAGATATTTGCATCAGCATCCTGAGCTGTCATTTCAAGAAACAGAAACTGCTAAATACATCGCAAACTATTATGAAAAATTAGGTATTCCATATGAAAAAAATGTTGGCGGTAACGGTATTGTAGCAACATTAAAAGGGGCAAAGCCGGGCAAAACCGTTGCTTTCCGGGCTGACTTTGATGCACTGCCGATACAGGATGAGAAGGATGTTCCCTATAAATCCCAGATTCCGGGTGTTATGCATGCTTGCGGTCATGACGGGCATACTGCTACCCTGCTTACCTTTGCAAAAGTAATGCAGGAGTTTCAAAATGACTTGGAAGGAAGTATTGTCTTTATTCATCAGCATGCAGAAGAATATGCTCCCGGCGGGGCGAAACCGATTGTTGAAGCTGGTGCTCTGAAAGATGTAGATGCTGTATTTGGCACACACTTATGGGCAACCCTGCCGCTTGGAAGTATTTATTCTACACATCAGGCAATCATGGCAGGTACGGACCGGTTTGAAATTACGATTCAGGGAAAGGGCGGTCACGGCGCTATTCCGCAAGATACAAAGGATGCCATCGTGATTGGTGCTGAGGCAGTTTCCCAACTCCAGCAAATTGTGAGCAGACGATTAAGCCCATTATCATCTGCCGTTATCTCAATTGGTATTTTTGAAGCAGGGAATGCCTTTAACATCATTGCCGACCAGTCTAAATTGGTCGGAACCGTCAGACATTTCGATACAGCAGTGCAAGAAAAAATCATTCAAGAAATGGAGCAGATTCTAAAAGGGGTTTGCGATTCTTTCGGCGCTTCCTATACGTTTGACTATGTTAAAGGATATCCGCCGGTTATCAATCATCCAGAGCAGACAGATCTTGTCCTTCAGACAACAAAGGAAATTGACGGTGTAGACATTGCCGCGATTACAGATCCGTTAATGGTCGGAGAAGATTTCGCTTATTATTTATTAGAAAAACCAGGTGCTTTCTTCCTGACAGGTGCGAATCTGGAGGGAAATGATTATCCGCATCATCATCCGAGGTTTGATATTGATGAAAAAGCAATGCTTATAGCTGCAAAAGCTTTTGCAAATATTTATTTGACCTATCAGGAACAAGCCAAATAAAACAAGCTGACGAGGCTATTCTCTCGTCAGCTTGTTTTTTTTTATACCTTATCCAGTTTAGGTTGCACGTAGAATGTTACGTATGCCCAGACAAAAGCAAGACCGCCAATTAATACAATAATACTCCCCAGCCACTCAAGCTGAAAAATAAATAAGAAGGTAAAAGCAAATGCCTGCATATAGCCGAGCTTGCGAATAATTTTAATCACTGCATCCAGTTTTAATCCGGGCTTCAGCGGATACAGATCCAGCCACATTTGCGTACGATGATGGTGATATAGAGCCATCATCTGAAAAACACTCAAATAAATAAACAGAATAGCAAATAATAGCTTTATCCAGACATTAGGAATGACCCAGATGAAAATACCGCCGATTACCACAAGCCGGAGATACATCCCTAAATAATCTCCGCTGCGGAGAAAAGAAATCTGATACAAGTAATCATAGGCAGCTGAACGCTCGAATGGGATTCTGCTGATAAAGGTCTTTGTCAGCCATTCTCTTCTTTTTACTTTATTCTTCAAATGCGGAACATCCGCAAATAAATTCGCAATCCGGTAAAAGGATTGCAGGCGGATTTGGTCCTTTTCTATTAACAATTCCCAAATAATGCTCGGCTGTTTTGCTGCCACAATAAAATCATATACAATTACAAGAAGCAGCAATACGATCGTTATCACAGCGTATAATGCCTGTCCTTCAATCACAAAGTAGGCTGTTACAATATTAAGCAGTGTACGTGCTGTTAAATCAATGGTTCGCAAACTCTTCTCTCTTACCTTCAGCATATTCCAGTTTGCCAGCATATTCATGCCTTTAAAAACCAGAAATAACAGAAGCGTAACAAGGTATATGCTTCCTGCCCGTCCGCTGAAACTGGCGAAATAAAGCGGACTGAATGCAGCCGCTGCAAGTACAATGAGGTACGTCTGAATCGCAAAGCTGTAAATCAAGCTATTACGGAAATACGATCCCATCTGCTGCTCAGCAGCAATAAGAAACACCAAATCCGGCTCCTGCAATAATGTGCGGATTGGATTATAGCTGATCAGCAATCCTAAAACAATTCCCATGATGATTCCAGTCGGAAAATTCTCCGGTAATTGTTCCAGCCACTGCTGATAATAATAAGCAGTTGCAGCAATGAAAAAAAACATGGCAAATGCAATATGTCCGTTGAACATATATTTTAAATATCTGCTTAAATTTTTGACATGGGAAGATAAACGTTTTTTATAAAGTGCGTGCGAATCAAACATGATCATCTTCCTTTGTCAGCTGTACATATAAATCATCCAAAGTCGCCCCTGGCATCTGGAATTGCATGCGAAGCTCCTCTAATGTTCCTTCCGCACGTAATTTCCCATCATGTAAAATAAGAAAACGGTCACAGTATCTCTCCGCTGTTGCCAGAATATGCGTGGACATTAAGACGCCTGCCCCCTGCTTTTTCATCGAGTCCATCATCTGCAGATAAGACTGGATACCTAATGGATCCAGACCAACAAATGGCTCATCCACAATATAAAGCGGCGGTTCAATCAGAAAAGCACACATAATCATAACCTTCTGCCGCATTCCTTTTGAGAAATGGACCGGGAACCAATTCAATTTCTTTTCTAACCGAAACTCTTTTAAAAGCTTAGGCAGCCTCTGCTCAAACACCTCTTCTTCAATTCCGTAGGCCATGGCTGTCAGCCTGAGATGTTCATATAAAGTCAGCTCATCGTACAGGATAGGCATCTCCGGAATGTATGCCATCTGGTTACGATACCCTTCAGGATCATCCTGAAAGCTTTTCCCCTCTACCTGTACCTCCCCTTTTTTTGGTTGCATCAGACCGATAATGTGCTTAATGGTTGTACTTTTTCCAGCACCGTTTAATCCAATCAGCCCGACGATTTCTCCTTTATTTAAATCAAATGATATATCGTGCAGTACATTTTTATGGGTATAGCCTCCATACAAGTTTTCAATATGTAATAAGGAACTCACCTTGTTAACCCCCTTTGTTCACTAATCTGATTTTATCATCATTCGAAGAAGATTCCAAAATGAACCGTTCTACAAATTACGGGAAGTTTTTTAGACATCCTTTAACAAGTTTAATACAGAACTCTTTACTTTACCCGGTCCAACTCTATACAATAGATAAAAGATTACATTTTAAATTAGATAGGGAGGAACAAAAGATGGCACATGAAGATTGTATTTTTTGCAAAATTATCGATGGAGACATTCCCTCTGCCAAAGTTTACGAGGATGATAAGGTTTATGCTTTCCTCGATATCAGTCAAGTAACCAAAGGGCATACACTTGTTATTCCTAAAGAACACACTAAGAATATTTATGAAACACCGCCAGAAACAGCAAAAGAATTATTCAGTAGAATACCCGTTATTGCTAACGCTATTCGCGATGCCTATCAGCCATTAGGAATCAATCTGCTTAATAATAACGAACCGGTTGCTGAGCAGTCAGTCTTCCATCTGCACGTTCATTTAATTCCGCGCTACGGCGATGGAGATGGGTACACACCAAATTGGATAACGCATACAGAGGATTACACATCAGATGATTTACAGGCGGTTGCAAAAGCAATCAATGAGCAAATCAAACACTAGAAACAATCCATTTCGTTCTTTTTATTTTCAACAGCATTTGATATACTGACTATAACCTTTCGCGGCTGGCGATGAGCGCACAACCGGAAAGCAGAGTATAGAAAAGTAGAGGAGAGTTAAGTAATGAAGACAAAAATTTTAACCATTCTTGCCCTTTTGGTAAGTATCGGAACCGTACTGCATTTTGTAATACCCCCGCTATTATTTGGTGTAAAGCCTGATATGATGCTGGCAATGATGTTTTTAGGTATTATTTTATTCCCTAAATGGAATTATGTTATTCTGCTTGCATTTGCAACAGGTGCTATTTCCGCATTGACCACAGCGGCTCCGGGAGGGCAAATTGCCAACCTGATTGATAAACCGTTGACAGCAGTTGCTTTCTTTCTGTTATTTTTGCTGGTAAGAAAGCAGATGAATACAAAAGTAACAGCTTCTGTATTAACATTTGCCGGGACACTGATCAGCGGCAGTATCTTTTTATCTGTTGCGCTTTTCTTCTTAGGATTCTTAGAAGGCGGTTTTCTTGCTTTATTTGCAGCTGTTGTTCTTCCAGCAGCAGTAATGAATACCGTTATCATGCTGGTTGTTTATCCAATTGTAGAGGGAATTATGAAGCGAAGTAAAGTAGCTGCGGTTTCGTAAAGGAGATCAGAGAGTTAAAAATACTTTCAGCTCTTCTTTGTCTTCCGAAGCATTCGTTCCATTTTAAATTGGAGCGAATGCTTTTTCCATTCTAAAAAAGTATATTTATCATATCTTATCTATTTTGTGTTAAAATAAAGATAGTAAAAAACATTCATACTAGCAGAAATTGATTCTTTTTCCTATAATATGTATATTGCATTTATTTTGCAGGAAGATGTTTAAGTACATATCGTAAAAGGAAAAGGTATATGTGAAAGAAGAAAGGAGTGCATTTCCTATTATGTCTAAGAAAAAATCATTAACCCTGGGTTTTATCGTTGGAGCATCTGTCAGTGCTGGCATTGCACTATTAAGCACACCTGAATCAGGCAAGGATGTTCGTGTAAGAGTCAAAAATCAATCCTTAGAATTAAAAGAACTATTGATGAATTTAAAAGAAGACAGCATTCGAATCAAAGAGCAGCTGCTTCGAACTTCTAAAGAAGGTGCTGTTTTAGTCAAAGAATTGACGGAAGAAATGCGAAAATCCGTTGAAGACTGGAAAAACGCTGTAGAACCTCAGCAGGATAATATTCACCAGTCACTGGAACAAATTGAATCAAGTATCCGTGAATTAGAAGAAAAACTTAAAAACACAAATGCCAATTCATAGAAAGAAAGCTTTTGCTGGCAAAATTCCGCTGGTAAAAGCTTTTTTTTACTTTATTACAGCATGCGTGTCCGCAGCCTCTCTATCGCAATCATAAAAATATGGTTTTACAGGAAGAGAAAAAACGTGATTTACTCTATTAAGTTGCGCTTTATGACTGTTCAATGCGATTTGTTTTTGATAGAGTTAGAGAAGTAGCATTATTGTAAAGGGGCGTACATAGAACATGGCTATTTTTTATATCATTTTTGGTTTTTTTATATTACTTATTTTTAATGTGATGATTAGTGCTTTAAGTACAAAAATGGAGCTTTCCAAGCAAAAATCAGAAAGAATGGATCGGGTTACGAATATGATATTGGTAGCTATGCTAGTTTGTTCTTATCTGCGTGTTTTAAATGTGACAGTTTAATGTGATTTTTTAGTAAAAAGTTGAAAATAATTATTTAAACTGGAAAAGTATGATATATTAATCATGGTAAACAATAAAAGTAAGATGAGAAAAGAGTAGAGGTGTGTATCAGACATGAAAAAATGGACATTAGCAGCAACAATATCTGCCAGTGTGCTTGCATTGGCTGCATGTAATTCTTCCGACGATGAAGTGGTCGCGACTACAGACGCAGGCGACGTCACAAAAGAAGAGTTTTATGATGAATTAAAAGAACGTAATGGAGAAGCTGTTCTTGAAGAGCTTGTTACCATAAAAGTGTTAGAAGACCAATACGAAGTGACTGACGAGCAAGTAGATGAAGAAATCGATACCATGAAAAATGAACTTGGCGAAGATGAATTTGATTCCATGGTGGCTCAGCAATTCGGTGATGAAGAAGAACTTAGAGATTTAGTCTATGTAGGAATGCTTCAGGAAGCCGCTATTTCTGAAGATATGGAAATTACGGATGAAGAGCTGAAGGATTACTATGACAGAAAGAATTCAGAAGTAGATGCACAGCATATTCTTGTGCAGGATGAAGAAACAGCAAATGAAGTAAAAGAAAAATTAGATGATGGGGAAGAGTTTGAAGACCTTGCTTCAGAATACTCAACAGATGGCAGTGCAGAAGACGGCGGTAATCTGGGTTACTTCTCTGCCGGCGATATGATTCCTGAGTTTGAAGAAGTTGCATTCTCTATGGAACCAGGTGAAATCAGCGACCCTGTGCAATCTCAATTTGGTTTCCATATCATCAAAGTAAATGATGTACGTGAAAAAGAAGAATCCATTGGCGATTTTGAAGAATTAAAAGATGAATTAAGAAGCGAACTCGTTCTTCAACAAGCAAATCAGGAAGATATTCAAGCAAAACTTCAAAATTTAATTGAAGATGCGAATGTAGATATCTCTGCTGAAGGACTTGAAGATTTATTTGAACAGCCTTCTGAAGAAGAGCAGCCTGCAGAAGACACGGAATCTGAACAATAAAAAAATCGCTATCCATTTTGAAAATGGGTAGCGATTTTTTCATTTTATTACTGCTCTCTTTTTTTCAATCGTTCCTTTTGAATACGTTCCATATATATCTTACCTTCTCGTTCAATAAACTGCCGATCCAGCTTTCTTTCAGCTAAAAACGCACGCACTGCCATATATCCGCTGAATAAAATTAACAGAATCACTGCAAAGACCCAAATTGGAATCGAGCTCATCTTAAATCCCCCTTGTCCACTCCTTAATAAATATATATGAACAAGTAAATAGAAAATGACATAATCTTCACAGCAATCCGATGGATTCAATATTTTTTAAGAGCTACTCAAAGGAAGGCTTGTAGAAAGAGCGATTGTCCATTGCAAAAAGCCGCTCTGTAAATTCGCCCGGCTGCACCTTGTCCAGTGCTTTATTCAGCATATTCATTTTTGCATCAATCAAATCAATTAAATGCAACAGTTCAGCTTCCCTGACCATTGGAGGCTTCGGACTGCCCCATTCTACTTTTCCATGATGACTTAAAATCAAGTGCTGTAAAATAAGCACCTCTTCCTTATCCTCTACTTGCAGCTCCTTCGCCATTTCTGCTATCTCTTCTACCATAATGGTAATATGTCCAAGCAATTTTCCTTCCAGCGTATATGTTGTTGACACGACACCAGATAATTCCTTTATTTTTCCGATATCATGCAGGATAATACCTGCATATAATAAATCTTTATTGATGGAGGGATACAGTTCATGAAGCTGACGGGCAACCCCCACCATGCTGACAATATGATAGGCGAGCCCTGATGCGACATCATGATGATTTTTCGCAGCAGCCGGATAAATGAGTAATTCATGCTGATATTTTTTTACAAACCCCCGCACAATACGCTGCAACGTTGGGTTCTTCATTTCAAAAATAGCTTCTGTCAGCTTTTCTCCCAGCTCTTCTTTGCCTACGGGAGCCTTACCGACAAAGTCACTGACCTGAACCTGATCTGTTTCCTGAGATAAGCGGATGGAATGAATGCGTAGTTGATTTTTCCCCCGAAATTGATTAATATCTCCCGTTACATGGATAATCTGCTCGCCAACCAGGTTCTCTTCATCTTCTTTGGTAGCATCCCACAGCTTCGATTCTATCTCGCCAGATTCATCTCGAAGCATTAACGTTAAAAATGGTTTTCCGTTGCTGGTCGTACCCTTCGTAGCATCATTGATCAATAAAAATCCTTCAAATTTATCACCGACTGTTAAATTTGCGATTCCTTTTTTCATTTTTTCCTCCCTCCAAATCAAGCACCCCTAGCATTAAGATGAATGATTTCTCCATTTGCAGCTTCAGCCAGCTCTCTATGGCATGTAAATACAATAACCTGCTGATTTTCCGCCATCCGCTCCAGTACCTGTTGCATACGTTCTGAACGTTTCCCGTCAAAATGCACTAAAACATCGTCCATCAGAAATGGCAGACCGCTCGCTTTTGCCATCACCTCATTAATCGCAAGGCGCAGGGAAATATAAAGCTGATCTCTTGTTCCCTGAGAAAGCTCCTCCACGCGAAACCGCCGTTTTTCCCTGCTGTTTTCTACTTGAAAAGGTTGCTCTGCTGCAGGTGAATATATTGTATCATATTGATTTCTAGTAATCTCTTTAAAATAGATTTGGGCGGTTTCAATTACAAGCGACAAGTATTTATCCTTGTATTGGCTTTTCGCAGCAGCCAGCATCCGTAAAGCTGTTTTTTGTACAGCCCAGGTTCTGACCAGGTCCTCCAGTTCTTCCTTCTCCATTGCCAGCTGGTGCATTTGCAGAGATATATCCTCCGCTCTTTCCAGCTGTTCAATACGTAATTTCAATTCTGCCTGCTGACTCTTTAGTTGTTCTAACGCTTCTTCCTCATCCGCTAAAGCCAGCTCTAATTCTTTTTTCTTTTTATAATGGTCAGCACCCTCTATGGAAACATTTATCCATTCCTGCTGCCATTTCTCCGGAAGCAGGATGTGGATTCTTTCTCTCAGTTCTTCTTGTCTGGCGTACAGTTTATTATATTGTTCTTTTCTTGTCTTCTTTTCAAAATAAACTTCTACAGACTCCACTTCTGCCATATTTAACAGTTTATCTATTTCTTTCTTATTATGGTTTCTTTTTTGGATGAAAGCTGCCTGTTTATTGCTGGTGTCCTTTATAAATTGATTTAGCTGCTGAAGCTCATGCTCGCGCTGCTGTTCTTGCTGTTCTATTTCTTCAAGGGCATGCATTATTTCATCCATACGAGTCTCCTCCGCCAGCCCTTTATGCTTCAGCCAACTCTTGGCCTGGTCTGAAAACTGCTCTATCCGTTCTTTTACTCTGACTAACCCTGTATAGATATGCTGCTTTTCATTCGTCAGCTGAAGCAGCTTTTGTAATAAATGGTAAATATCCTGCCAATAAAAGACATCGATGGATTGTAAAAATGGAAACTGATTTTGCTGCTTCCGTCTGCCCTCTTCTAATTTATTTTGCTGCTTAATTAGGTTAGATTCAGCCGTACCCTTCACTTTTAGCTGATGAATCGTTTCTCGTAACGTCTCATTTAAAGCAGAGAGCTTACTGCGCAATATTTGCTGCTTTTCCAAAATTTCCTGTGCTTCCAGATATTCTGCTTCTGTCACGTCCATTTCCTGTTCAGAGGGGGCGGTCTGCCAGCTTTCCTGCTGCTGTTTTAATTTTTGGATATCCTGCTGTTGTACATGCCGGAAATAATATATACCAATTCCGCCTGCCAGGCTTAATAAAAAAAGCCACGGTATGCTTCCTGCATATCCAATAAAGGCTGCTGCCAAGGAAATCCCTATTCCAACAGCTGTAAATCTTTTTGTTTGCTTCTGCTTCTCTTCTATCATTTGACCAAGCATTTGATGCATATACTGTTGCTGTGTTTCGCTGCGTTGATTGGTTTGGTGATAAGCTTGGATCCGCTGTTTTAATTCATCTACATGCACGTCAGCAAGCAGTTCTTTTTCTGCTTGCTTCTGCTCCTCCTCCATTCGTGCTTTTTCCTGGGCCAAATGGTCTTTCTGCTGTTGATTAACAGCGATGCTTTTTTGTACATTTCCCAGCTCTTCACGTAATGCCGCCCATTCCTTTTCAAGATAAAACGGTAATTCCAGCTGTTCTAAATCTTCAGCGGTTATACGAATCTGCTTTTCCTGAATCATCTCTGTAATTTCACGGGCTTTATACTGATAATCCTCTTCCAACGTTTTCTTTCGTTCTATCATAAAGGTTATTTCTGCTTTTTGATTCAGGAAATGATTTAATTTTTCTTTTTCTCCGTCCTGCAGGGAAATCGTTTCTAAATCTTGTTTTTTCTCCATATACGTGTCTAAGGTAGCCTGATGGGAGCTGATTTCTCTGTCTGCCTGATTCATATCTGCATGGATTGTCTCTATTTGCTTCTGATAATCTAATGAAAAATCACGGACATCCTCCAGTTTTTGCAATTCTTCGGAAACACGAAGCATTTCTTTTCGTATAGGCAGTATTTTTTCCAGCTGCTTTTCTCTTTCCAGCTGTTCATTTTTCTCTGCAATCTGCTCTTTTTTCAACCTATGTTTATTTTCCAATGCACGCATTTTTTCTATTTGTTCTTTATATGATTTTTCCAGCTGCTTGCTTTCTCCAGTCTGTTTATCTTTGGTTCGTAACGCACTTAGTTTTTCATTGATAACCGGCTTGGTGCCAGAAGGCTTAAATTGCTTTTGCAGCTCTGCCTGCAGCTTCTTTTCCACTTTATAAATCGCTGTTGAACCTGTTAAACCGACACTTAATAGAAGCTCGCTGATATCCGATTCATTCATATCCTGCATCACGGTTAAATCTTGATTAGAAAAGGAATAAATCGATTGAAAGGTTTCCAGATTCATATTTCCCAAAAAAGCTCCGAACCAGGTCATGTCTCTTTCCGCTCCAACGTTATCAAAGCATCTGACCTCAGACGCATCCAACCGTTCAATCATTATATTTCCTTCCGCAGGATGCTCTAATATCATCCTTCCTCCTAATTTACTGCTGGTTTTGGGACGATAAAAATCACATTGCTTTTTGGACATTCCAAAAAGCATATATAAAATAAATTGATGCAGGGTTGTCTTCCCGGCTTCATTATCGCCTAAGAGCGTTATCAAATTAGAACCAGAGAAGGAGAAAGACTGGTCGACCCATCTGCCAAAGCCGTAAATCGTAATTTCCTTTATCCTCACTTTGCTCTCTCCTTCCGCAATAGCGTATTCAGCAGCTTATAAGCATCCGATTTAATCGTCTGTTCCTCTTCCTCCGACAGAGGGGATAAAAACTTTCGCGCATCCTTGTGATGATAAATTTCATTTAATCCTTCCTGAATAAATGCCATATCAGCTTCTTCTAATATATCTTCTAAAAAAGCGTCTTTCAGCTGAGCTGGTTCTTCCTCCAAAACAAGCTGATAACGGTAAATATACTGCCATGGAAAAGCTTCTGTCAAAGATTCATTTATCACTTCAACTAACTCTTGAACAAGGATATCATCCGGGGAAAATGCATCATTTTCTCTTGCAGTTATGTTCAAATACAATAAGCTTGGAACACTGTGTTCCGGCAATTGCCTCATAATGGCTTTTTCTGCTTGAGAAGGAGTGAGACAATCCCGAATGTCCACCTGTGCTTCTTCATAACGGATTGCCTGAAGCGGCAGGAAGGTTTGCTTTACCTGATGTCTGCTTAAGTTAACCAGATAACAGCCTTTTTCTCCCGTCTCCTTTCGATGCCTCCCTTGTATATTGCCCGGATAAATAACCGGAGGATCTGTATGGAGCTGCTGCCGTTTATGTATATGGCCCAATGCCCAATAATCCATGCGTTTGTTTAACAGGTCTTTCAGCTGGAATGGCGCATAAGAGTCGTGCTCTGTATTTGTTGCCACGCTGCCATGCAGCATAGCGATATGAAATGGAAATTCATCCTCTGTCCGTTCATATTCTGAAGATTTATTTTCATATACCGCTCTATTTTCATAGCTGAATCCGTATATAGCCGCAGCCGCTTCTCCATTCTTATAAAAAGGAATAGATGTTACGGATTCATCAGGAAAAATATATACATTATCGGGGTATTCCACGTCAAAGGCATCCCCTTTTCTGAAATCATGGTTTCCATAAGATAAAAATACTGCAATATTTTCATCGGCCAGCCTTTCAAATGCGCGTCGCAGTCTTATTTGCGCTTTTAAGCTTTGTGATTCTTGATCGTACAGATCACCTGTTAATAAAACAAAATCTACCTTATTGTTTATCGCTTCATCAACCAGGTGATTCAAAGCAGTAAATGTGCTTTCTTGAATTTCTTTAAATAGATTGGCAGGCACATGCCTCAGGCCTTTAAATAAGCTGTCTAAATGTAAATCAGCTGCATGAATAAAAGTAACTGCTGCATTCACTGTCTCCACTCCCAGTTTTATGATATCCTTATTTTAACAGAGGCAATAACAGAATGCACGTTCTATCCGCTGATTATCCTCCAGCACAATAAAAAAAGCCTACCGTACGTGTAGACTTTTATCATGATTTATTTATTATTTTGTAAACTGATTCAGCACATCCATCAGTTCATCAATTGCTTCATCGCCTTCTCCAGATTTCACAGCATCGCTGACACAATGCTTGATGTGACGTTCAGCAACTTCAAATCCAACACGCTTTAACGCGGAATTAATCGCACTGATTTGAACAAGAATATCTACACAGTATCTATCTTCATCAATCATCTTTTGAATACCGCGGACCTGACCTTCAATTCGTTTTAAACGATTTGTCACTGCTTTTTTCTCGGCATCTGTTCTTGGTTTCAATGTATGCTCATGTAAGGAATCCATCGTATCCCTCCTTTAATCTTCTCTTTTAATATACCTCCCTACTGTATATATGTCAATGCAGAAGACTTCTGCTTAAAAGTCCATTATATCATTAATCAAAATAAAACGTATCCTGAACAGGAGTTATTTTTAGAGTCTGTTTCTATAGGTTTGTATAAATCATCCTGCTGATAATTTCTTCCGGTTCAACCATCATTATCTTTCCCGTTACTCCTTTAAAATAACCGCTTCATATGCCACGCAGGCAAAGCGGTTATTTTAAAATCAATCATACAGCTATTCTTTCTTTGATAAATTGATGGCACGTTTAAAATCTTTTAACGATCCTGATTTGCCATACATCAGTACCCCGCCTTTGTATACGCGGGCTGCCAATGCAGCAAACAAAGCAATCGTTACAATCATAATCCCGATAGACAAACCAATTTCCCAAAATGGGATATTGAGCATACCGATACGTAAAAACATTATCATCGGCGTAAAGAATGGGATATAGGATGTCACCGTAATCAATGTTGATTCAGGCATACCCAGACCTGTCATTGCAATGACAAAGGCAATGACAATCAACATCGTCATCGGCATAATCAATTGATTAACATCCTCAATCCGGCTGACTAACGATCCGAGCATGGCCGCCAGAGTTGCATAGAGGAAATAGCCTAATAGGAAAAAGACAATTGCATAAATATAAATAACCGGATCATTATCCATAATTCCCATTACTTCAAAAAATTCCCCTGCTGCAGAATCTTGATTTGCTTGAATGGCAAAGTAACCTCCGCCCAGCAGGATAATCATTTGTGTCAATCCTAACAAAGCAATCCCGACAATCTTTCCAAACATATGCATCATAGGCGGAGCACTGGAGATAAGAAGCTCCATGACGCGGGATGATTTTTCTGTTGCAACATCTGTAGCAATCATCTGACCGTATAGAAGAACGGTCATATACAGAACAAATAGCATGACATATACCAGACCTCGAGATTGATTCATTTCTTCTGCTGTTCTGGCACTGTCATCCAGCTGCTCTGTCTGCAGGCTCACCGGGGCATAAATCATATCTAACGTTTGCTGGTCAATTCCCGCCTCCTGCGTTCCAACAACCACCTTCAGCTGCTGCAAAATCTGCTCAATTTCTACCTGTTCGCCCGTTTCCGAAATACGGTTCGCATAATAGTCTCCTTCGGGCAGATTATTTTCATCGGCAGCAATGACAAGCAAGCCATCATATTCTTCAGCAGAGACTGCATCCTTCGCTTCTTCCTCTGTTCCTTCAAAATTCTCAAATGCAATTCCGGCGCCTTCACTTATCCCTTCCCCCTGCAAATAATCACCGTATATTCCGGATTCATCGATGACAAGCACTTGATCCGATTCTTCATCACCTGAAAACATATCAATAATAGAGGATATATTTGCAAAACCAATAATGATAGCTAATGTAATTGCCGTGGTAATAATAAATGATTTCGATTTTACCCGCGAAAGATACGTATGGCCAACAATCGTCCAGAATTTATTCATAGGAAGCACCTACCTTTTCAATAAAGATATCATTTAAAGAAGGCTCTTCAATTTCAAATTTCCGGACAAAGCCTTTCCCTTGCAGCTCTGAAAATATATATTGTGCAATTTGTTCATCCTCAATCTGCAATGCACATCCATCCGGCAGTTCTTTATAAGAAGCCACACCTTGATAATTCTTTAAAAATTCTGTTGAAAAATCACCGCGTATATCAAGATTTTTCTTTCCAAAGCTGTGTTTGATTTCGCGTAAGGAGCCATGAACAACTGGCGTCCCTTTTTGCAGAATACAGATATGCTGGCACATTTCCTCGACATGCTCCATCTGGTGAGAGGAGAAAACAATCGACGTCCCCTGATTTTTTAAATCTTTGACAGCATTTTTCAGCATTTCTACATTGACTGGATCTAATCCAGAAAATGGCTCATCTAATATTAACAGCTTAGGCTCATGAATCACGGCAGAAATAAACTGTATTTTCTGTTGATTCCCTTTAGACAGCTCCTGCACTTTTTTATCTAAGTACTCCGGTACTTTAAACCGTTCCAGCCATTCATCCAGCTTTTTAAGAACCTCTTGTTTTTTCATTCCCCGCAGCCGTCCTAAATAAATAATTTGCTCTTTCACCGTTAATTTCGGATACAGCCCTCTTTCTTCCGGCAAATACCCAATTAAATGACTCTCATTATAAGAAATCGGACCGCCGTCCCAGGTAATATCGCCGGATGTTTTATCCAGCAGGCCGAGAATCATACGAAATGTTGTTGTTTTGCCTGCCCCGTTTCCGCCTAAAAACCCAAACATTTCTCTTTCAGGAATTTCCAGAGATAAATTGTTTACTGCAGTATGATTTCCAAACCGTTTTGTGACATTTGATAGCTTTAGCACATACTTCTCTCCCTTCTGTTGACTATACAATTGAACGAATCAAAAGGTTCATATAACTTTTCAAATTTTTATTCATCCACTTGTTATACGTACAAACATATCCATTCGTTTCATTTTTTTATTATATCTATCCTGTTTACTATCATTACCTCCCCGGCGCTTCTATCTAAATCATTATGATTAGAAAACCAAGAGCACCACTTGGTCTTTAAATCACCAGTGTCCTCGCCGAAGCGATGTCCGCTGCGGGAAGTCGCTTTCCGCGGGCAACGGATCAGCCTCCTCGGAAGAAAATCACTTCCTGCGGGGTCTTCACCTGTTGCTTTTCCCGCAGGAGTCGACAACATCCGCTCCCATCTAAGAAGAATTATGTTTTATTTGCTTTCTTTCAAAGAAATGAAGCTAATTCTAGCGACGCTTTTTGATGGGAGGAGTAATCGCAGTCCCAGAAGAAATACACGGAGACTCCTGTGGGAATGCGCAGGGTGAAGACCCCGCAGGAAAAAAGTGAACTTCTTTTTTTCTACCCTTAGGGCATAAGTGCGACTTTAGCTCTGTCTGTGCCTGTCGGCTTGCCAATCGCTATGTCTTCTTTAAAGGAGATGAGCTCGGGCCTATGGGAAGCGAAGTGTGTATTTTGGGGCCTAAGATTACTCCCCCATGAAACCCATTGGAGCGATTAATTTCAGCTATTTTTATAAACATTCTTACTTCTTTCAAAAAATGAATACTAATTCATATATATTGCAAGAAGTATTTCATTTGTTTTATAATTTAGAGTAAAGCGATTACATTTTGGAGGAGGTCATTCGATGGGGACATATTATTTAACGGTATTTTCACAATCAGGAGAAAAACTGCTTGATACACAATTTGATGCTTCCACGCATGCAGAAGCAAAGGAAATTGGAAAGGAAAAGCTGGATAAAGAGGGGTACGCTGAACATACACATCGATGTGTCAGCTCAAATGCTAAGCTGGTGCTCTTTCATCGTTAAAAAGTTAAAATCCCTGCTGCTGCAAAAGGTAAAGCAGCGGCAGGGATTTATCCATTCATTTTTATTCAGCTGCACCATAAAGTTCTTCTAATGGTTTTGTAATGGTTTGAGAGATTTCATTAATCACATTGTTTAGTTTCTGCTCTTCTTCCATTAATTTTGAGATGGCATCATGCTGTTGAACCGTCTCAACGATTTGTCTTGCTTTTTCAATTTCTTCTTCAGAAATATCTTGACCTTGCATATGCTTTTCCTGCAGGTTTAATTGTGTTTCACGGAAGTTTTCAAACATTTGCTTTGCAATTTCGTCAGACATTACTGCTTCATAAGCTTGTTTTAAATCCTGAAATTCTTTGCTTTCACGAAGTGCTTGTTCTAATTGATTTGCTTGTTCTTGTAAATTTGACATTAATATAACTCCTCCTTCATCGTCTCTTGCTACTATAACAAAGCTGTTAACGTATGTATAGCCATATCTATTTACTGGATTAAAAAATAAATCCTGTGTTTTTCATAGTATAATAAAAGCAGCATGCAATAAACTGCTGTCTCAGCTTAAAAGGAGGAATACGATTGCATTTACAACGATTAAAGAAGCTTTACCCCAGTTTGACAGAGCTTCCCAAAAACCAGAAAGAAATGAATCCTGATTTTAAGTGGTACAAATTAGAGAATACCGTTATTGGTATTGATAATAAAGAATTAACAGAGAGAGATAAAATCCTTCTGGGCACTTTTCTGACTTCTTACCATATTCAATTGCCCATTCAAACACCTAAAGAAAAACAATGGGAAGCACGGATTCACCGGCAAAAAGACGAAAACCTTGGTAAAGCCGGGCGCTACCGTTTTATTTTTTTTCGAATCGAACAAGGACACATTGATACAAATGTATTCAAAAAAACGTTACAGGAATTTTTTTCAGGAGATTTATCTATATTATGGAATCATACAAATGAAGGGTTTATTATCGAGGAACCGGCCAGCTTTTTAGAGGAGGGAATCACTTATCACCAGATCGCTGATACATTAACAGGTGAATTATATGTGAAAATCATGTTTTTCATCGGCCCCTATTTAGAAAATGATAAAGACTTGGCAGACTGCATAGAACAAATTACCGCCATGGCAGAAAGAAGCTTTCGAAAAATGGACACGGCTGTGATTGATTATACCGAGGTGTACCCTTCGTTTCTTATTGAAATCCTTTCCCATAAGCAGCGGCAGCAATTAAGTGAATGGGTTTTGAAAGAGTTTTTAACAGACCCGGAGGCTTTAGAAACGATTCGAATGTTTATTCAATGTAATTTAAATGTATCTGAAACAGCAAAAAATTTATATATCCACAGGAACAGCCTGCAATATCGACTCGATAAATTTTATGAAAGTACAGGCATTGATATCAAGCAGTTTGATAATGCATTTACCGTTTATTTAGCCATTTTAGCAAATATGCACAATATCCAGTCATAATTTTGTGCAACATCTCCATATTGTTTTTACAGCTTTTTCAGTAAAATTAAAAACATAAGAAAAACGCTTTCATTTTGTTTTAACACTAAATCATTTTAAGGAGATGTCATCATGGCAGAATTAAAATTAAATCATATTCAAAAGAAATACGATAAGGATGTATTGGCGGTAAAAGATTTCAACCTACATATTCAAGATAAGGAATTTATTGTATTCGTCGGGCCATCCGGGTGCGGGAAATCAACTACATTGCGTATGATTGCCGGCTTGGAAGAAATATCTGACGGGGAACTGTATATTGATGAGAAATTAATGAATGATGTTTCACCAAAAGATCGAGATATCGCAATGGTATTCCAAAACTATGCCTTATACCCTCATATGAATGTATATGATAATATGGCATTCGGACTTAAGCTTCGCAAATTTAAAAAAGAAGAAATCAAAAAGCGTGTTGATCAAGCAGCTAAAATTTTAGGATTAGAAGCGTACTTAGACAGAAAACCAAAAGCATTATCCGGCGGACAAAGACAGCGTGTTGCTTTAGGGCGTGCGATTGTCCGGGATGCCAAGGTATTCCTGATGGACGAACCTTTATCTAACCTGGATGCAAAATTGCGTGTGCAAATGCGTGCAGAGATTCAAAAGCTGCACCAGCGTCTGCAAACCACGACTATCTATGTGACTCACGACCAGACCGAAGCAATGACAATGGCAACAAGACTGGTTGTAATGAAAGATGGCGTTATTCAGCAGGTTGGTGCTCCTAAGGATGTTTATGACTTACCGGAAAACATTTTTGTAGGCGGGTTTATCGGATCGCCATCTATGAATTTCTTTACTGGCACATTACAGGGAGACAAGTTCCAAATCGGTGATCATTCCTTCCTGATTCCGCAGCCAAAGCTTGCACCGCTGAAAGAGCAGGGCTATGAAGGAAAAGAACTGACTATCGGCGTTCGCCCGGAAGATATTCATGATGAATTAGTCTTCTTAGAATCCTCTCCTGAGTCTAAACTGACAGCTAAAATTGAGGTTGCGGAATTGATGGGAGCAGAATCTATTCTTTATTCCAGTATCAATAATCAGGAATTTGTTGCGCGCGTCGATTCTCGTGCAGATATTCAAGGCGGGGATGAATTAGAGCTTTCCTTTGATATGAATAAGGTTCACTTCTTTGATAATGAGAGTGAACAGCGGATACGTTAAGACAGGAGATATTGGTAAAGGGGAACTCATTATAAGTTCCCCTTTTTAGCCAGTAATATTTTATTTAATAAAATTATTTACCATGCATTTGTTGTTGAGCAGTCTGCACTAGGCGTTTTGTGATTTCTCCACCTACAGAACCGTTTGCACGAGAAGTTGAATCTGCACCAAGGTTTACACCAAATTCTTGAGCGATTTCATATTTCATTTGATCAAGAGCTTGTTGTACTCCAGGCACTACTAATTGGTTTGAATTGTTGTTTGCCATGATTATCACCTCCTGTACAAGTATCTTCTGCAGTTTCGCCCAACTTATGATAGCTAATTTTTGGAAATTAAAAAAGCTGAACCCTGTGCATGGGTTCAGCTTTTTCATTGCTTCATATTCGTATTCAAAAGTACTGCTCTCTAAGCTTATTTGGGATGTGTCATTTCTTCTGGTCTTACATACTCGTCAAATTGTTCAGCAGTCAATAAACCAAGCTTAACTGCTGTCTCTTTTAATGTTGCATTATCTGCAAATGCTGTTTTGGCGATTTTTGCAGCATTTTCATAACCGATATGCGGGTTTAAAGCAGTTACTAGCATTAATGATCCATGCAGGTTTTTCTCAATTTGCTCCAGATCCGCTTCAATTCCGACCGCACAGCGCTCATCAAAGGAAAGAATGCTATCTGCCAGCAATTGGCTGGATTGCAGGAAGTTATAAGCAATCACCGGTTTGAAGACGTTTAATTCAAAATTCCCCTGACTGGCAGCAAATCCGATTGCCGCATCATTTCCCATCACCTGTGTCGCTACCATCGTTACTGCTTCACTTTGTGTCGGATTTACTTTTCCTGGCATGATCGAGCTTCCAGGCTCATTTGCCGGTATCGTAATTTCTCCAATACCACAGCGCGGTCCGCTCGCTAACCAGCGTACATCATTAGCAATTTTCATCATGTCTGCAGCAAGACCCTTTAACGCACCATGCGCATAAACCGTCTCATCATGGCTCGTTAATGCATGAAATTTGTTTTTAGCAGAAATAAATGTTTTACCAGTATATGCTGAAATAGCTTTACAAACCTTTTCTGAAAAATCCGGATGTGCATTTAAACCAGTTCCGACAGCTGTTCCGCCAATAGCCAGCTCCCGCAGATGTTCATTGCTCTCTTTAATCATGGTATATGATTTTTCTAACATCCGGTGCCAGCCGCTGATTTCCTGGCCCAGCGTCAATGGTGTTGCGTCCTGCAAGTGGGTCCGTCCTATTTTTACAATGTCTGTAAATTTATTTTGTTTTTCTTCCAGTGTATCCTTGAGTTGCTTCACGGCAGGAAGTACGGTATCTTCCAATTTCAATACAGCTGCTACATGCATCGCTGTAGGGTATGTATCATTTGAACTTTGTGATTTATTTACATCATCATTCGGATGAAGTTTTAACTCGCTCCCCTGCTCTTGCAGCCATTGATTACCAACATACGCCAATACTTCATTTACATTCATATTTGACTGTGTTCCGCTTCCTGTTTGCCATACTACTAATGGAAAATGGTCATTTAATTTATCTGCTAATACTTGGTCTGCAGCATATTTTATTGCTTCCGCTTTTTCTTCCTCCATTAACCCCAGTTCAAAGTTGGCAACAGCTGTACTTCTTTTTAAAATTGCAAACGCTTTAATGATTTCGACAGGCATTGTTTCCTGACCGATCGGGAAATTCTGTTTACTGCGTTGTGTCTGCGCTCCCCAATATTTGTCGGCCGGAACCTTGATTTCCCCAGTAGTATCTCTTTCAACACGATAATCCATCCTAATTCCTCCTTGAACTTTTCCTCGAATCATATCTAGTGTATCAAATTTTTTGATTTTTTTCGATTTCTTTTTCATGATATGATAAGAATAAGCATATTTCCAGAGAATATCCGCTATTTTTACGTATACCAATTAAATTGAAGAAAGGAAGAATAAATCATGCCGAATATCTGGACACATATTTTTTTCGCAGAAGATGCTTGCAATGCTTTATCCTGGGATATCCACCATTCCCCTTCCAGACATACTCTCTTTCTAGGCGCTCAAGGACCTGACCCTTTCTTTTATTACCGATTCTGGCCATGGCTTTCCAGTCAAAAGACCGGACAGGGAATCGGCAACACATTGCACACAAAAGAATGCGGCCCTTTTCTAATGTACCTGATTGAACAGGCTCAGGAAGGGCCTGATGAAGTAAAAGCCTATGTGGCGGGTTTTATCACCCATCATCTGCTGGACCGTCATACACACCCTTATATCCATTACCGGGCCGGGTATCAGGGCAGTAAACACCAAAAGTTGGAAACCCTTATTGATACGAAAATGGCTTTAGACACGCGTAAAATGGAACTGTGGAAGCATCCGGCATATGCAGAAATCAATGTTGGCGACACATTGCCTGTATCCATTTTATACATATTAGATGATGCTATCCGCAGGTTTTACCCCGAATTATCTTTTCAGACGAAGGATATCCAGATTGCTTATCAGGATATGATTACTGCTCAAAAACTTTTTGCAGACCCGGGCGGCTGGAAAAATAAAATCTTAAAAGCCTTTATCCGTTCTTATTCTCATCAGCCCATCCATGAAAATATTGATTATCTTAATGAAGAAAATAAGCCGTGGGTGCATGCAGCTACTGGAGAAAAACGGGAGGAGAGCTTTGAAGAGTTATATACGGATGCATTAAATGATGCCGTCAGCCTGCTTCCTTTAGTTACGGATTATTGGAATGAAGGTGGAGAATCAGTAAAAGCGCAGCTCATCCGCCGTATCGGCAATATTTCATATGATACCGGCACACCTGTAGCTAATTATGATACAAACCGCTTCAGTGTACCAATTATATAATAAAAATAAGCACATGCCGGGAGTAGTATTGAACCAGACAGCATGTGCTTATCTTTATTGCGGGCGTATGTTGACTTCCTCTTTTTTATTCGAAGCTCTCCTTGCCTCTTCTATTCCTTTATCAATATCCACGAATTTCAAGAGAATGATTCCGATAATAAAGAAGAAAATAAGCGATAAAATGCCTAAGCGGCTGTTTCCCGTCAATTGTCCAATAAGCGCAAATATAAATGGACCGACTACGGCCGCGAACTTGGATGAAATACCATAAAATCCAAAAAACTCCGCATGCTTTCCAGTTGGTATCATACGTCCAAAAATGGATCGGCTCAATGATTGTGCTCCTCCTTGAACCATTCCTACAATAATTGCCAGCATATAAAAATGAAGAGCAGTGCTCATAAAATAACCAATAATGACAATCCCTAAATAAATGTATAATGTAATAAATAATGCTTTCTTTGCTGTAATCTTTGTTGCCAGCCAACCGAAAAAGAAGGTAAATGGTATGCCGACAAATTGGGTAATCAATAAAGCAATAATCAAATCATTCTGACCAATCCCAATCTCACTTCCATAAACCGTTGCCATTCGGATGATGGTAGAAATTCCATCATTATAAAGCCAAAATGCAATCAGGAAAATAGCCAGCTGTTTAAATTGCTTTATCTCCCGGAAGGTGTTTCCGACTCTGGAAAAACCAATGGCTATATATGATTTTTCCCGCTTCACTTTCTCTTTTTTCTCTTCTTTTATATTTTTCAGGAGCGGAATCGTAAAAATCAGCCACCAGATACCTACAGAAGCAAGCGAAATTCTGGTTGCCCATTCTGTATCAGGAATCCCGAACCAGGGTGGGTTTAATATCATCATCACATTAACAGCTAATAAAATACCGCCTCCAATATATCCATAGGCAAAACCGCCTGATGATACTTTGTCCATCTCTTCTTTTTCAGCAATCTCCGGTAAAAATCCATCATAAAAAATATTACCGCCCGAAAATCCAATCGAACCAATAATGAATAGTAAAGAGGCCAGTAAATAATCTCCTTCACTGATGAAGATCATTAAAATACTTGCAATAATCCCCATAAATGCGAAAAAACGAAGAAATTTTTTCTTTGCTGCTGAAAAATCACTGATGGCACCAAGTATCGGTGCAAGAATAGCTACAATCAGCACAGAGATAGATTGTGAATATCCCCAATAGCTTGTTGCTAAATGATCATCCAGACCTGATGCAGCTACTGTTGAATAATAAACGGGTAGTACTGCAGCCATCATCGTTGTTGCAAAAGCTGAATTCCCGAAATCGTACATCATCCAGCTGCGCTGTATTTTCTTTCTCGATTTTGCGTCCACCTTATCCCCCTCCTTTACTTGCATTATAATGGATGTATTTGGTTAATCCCATCTATTTTTTAAATTTAACATTATTTCTTAAAAAAACCTATATTCCGTCTTTTCTGTAAAAGGAGATGTTAACATAAATGCTTTCATAACTATTTTTATACTGTGAACGGGCAAAAATGCAACAGTCATATTTAAAATAAAAAGGTATAGGCGCACTTAATTTCCGGCACCTATACCTTTATAGTTAATCTTCCCACACATATTGTTTATAAGCTTCACTATATTTTTTAAAATCTACATAATTATTTGTTTCAATGGCTTGATTTATTTCTTCTTCTAAATGAGATTTGTTCCATTTAAATACAAGTTTGTCCAATAATAATTGAGCAGCAAGCTTCTCTTCAAATGCCATTTCTTTTCGTGCTGTTAACGGTTCTCCTACATACTGAAAAAAACGGTATACGACTTTTTCTTGTTTCATGGAAGTTCCCCCTTAAAGCCTTTTACCCATTATGCACAAACTTTCAATAAATTTCAACTTATAAATATTATCCATTTTTTTCTTGTTTATTTTCACCTATGCAAGCGCCTTATTTTCTGAATCATTTTATATATAAAAAGAAATAATAAATACTGCCATAGCAATGATTGTTTCCCAAAGGAAAATATGCTTACAACTCTCAATAACTCTTCCTGTGGTCTGTTATTTTTCTCTAGACCCACCAGCAAGTGATTTGATAGACTATATAAGCTAACTTGAATATGGTATGGAAATTTCTAGTTAATTTTAGAATATGGTGGGATTGAAGATGAATAATCATAATGAAAACTTAAAAACCGGAGAAAAAGGGGCTTGGCTCAGTATTATTGCTTATGTTTTTTTAGCTATTTTAAAACTGTATATTGCTTCTATCGGAAATTCAGAAGGGCTGCGCGCTGACGGTTTAAATAACTTTACCGATATTATTGCTTCCGTTGCTGTATTAGTCGGATTAAAAATAGCGGTCAAACCTGCAGATTCCGTCCACCGCTACGGCCATTACCGTGCAGAAAGTATCGCTTCTCTATTTGCCGCTTTTATTATGATGTTTATCGGTCTTCAAGTCATATTTACTGCAGGCCGGACACTTTACGCATCCGATTATGAACAGCCTGATATGCTGACAGCATGGGTAGCTATATTCGCAGCATTCGTTATGCTGGGTGTCTTCCGTTATAATTTAAAACTGTCCAAAAAAATTGGAAGCAGTGCACTTTATGCGGCAGCAATGGATAACCGTTCAGACGCTTTTGTAAGTATTGGCGTATTTATCGGCATTATCGGAGCCCAATTCGGACTATTTTGGTTAGATCCGATTGTAGCGATATTGGTCGGATTAATCATCTGCAAAACAGCATGGGATATTTTTAAAGATTCTACTGTTACGCTGACAGATGGATTTGATTATAAGAAATTAGATGAAATGAAGGAAGCTATCCGCACCTTTAAAAATGTACGGGAGGTTGTTGATATTAAAGGCCGTATTCACGGCAATCAAGAGCTGTTAGATATAACTATTTTAGTGGACCCCACCTTAAATGTTGTTGACAGCCATGCTATCACAGAGCATATTGAGGAATACCTTTACAAAGAATACGGAATAAATCACGCATTGATTCATATTGAACCTTATGAAGAAAATAAAAAATAAACTGCAGAAACAAAAATGAACCATTTTCTATATTCTTAGAGAATGGTTCATTTTAATATTTGTATTTTCTTTTTTATAAAATGAAGCTACATTTACTCCTCTGTCAAAACAATTTCGTCCAATGTCGATAGCAGGAAAGTACTCTGTTACTCCTGTCGTCAAAGTTACCATTCGTTTTTTATCTCTTCCTCCCCCCCTTCCATCCCTGACAGTGAATACTGGCTAATTACGAACCCTTCTTATAGTCCAAGTACAGCCCGCATATCACGAACAAGCATTTTAAACCTCGTTTCACGTACTCTTTTTATTACAATCCGGGAGAAAAACGCTGCACTATTTGACGAAATGTCAACAGCCCTAGTATATTTAATAGGAACTACCAAAAACCTTGATTTTTAAGTATTTCAATAATGATCAGTCTGGTCGGCAATATACAATTATGGAATGCAAACATGAACTGTTCTCAAAAAGGAGCAGTCAGGCATGATTTTTATACAGTTAGGATGAGAATATGCTTTGGGCAAAAGTGAAGAAAATGGACTTCTTGTTAATTGCTGCGGTAGGTATTTTATCCATTTTTGGACTGTTGATGGTATACAGTGCAAGCTTTCCAATTGGACAAATGTATTATGATAGCGGAAATTACTTTTTTGTAAAACAGCTGCAATGGCTCTTGATCGGCATAGTCATCTTTACCTTGGCTGCGTTAATAAACCCTGCACTGTATGCCAGATGGAGTCCCGCGCTTGTTATGCTCTCGTTAATTCTGCTAATAGCTGTTTTAATACCAAATATAGGAGTAGAACGCAACTTCTCTCAGCGCTGGATTGCGATTGGCGGGTTTTTATTTCAGCCGTCAGAAGTGGTGAAGATATCCATGGTCATTTACTTTGCTTCGATTTATGCAAAAAAACAGTCGTATATCAACCATTTCGTACAAGGCGTCCTGCCTCCGATCATCATATTGCTGCTTGTTTTTTTATTAATTTTATCACAGCCTGATTTAGGAGCAGCCGGAATTATTTTGGCCGCTTGCGGAATTATTGTTACATGCAGTGGTGTGAAGAAACGGCATATTTTTTTATTGGGAAGTGTTGCTGCTATAGGTACGGTTTACTTCGCCCTAAGCTCAGCCTATCGTTTGAATCGTTTGACTTCCTTCAGGCAGCCGTTTGAGGAGTTTTCAGAGAATGGCTATCAGCTTGCAAATTCTTTGCTTGCAATCAATAGCGGCGGATTAATGGGAAACGGAATAGGTAACAGTACACAGAAGCTCGGCTATCTCCCAGAAGCACATACCGATTTTATTATGGCAATTACGGTAGAAGAGCTCGGAGCAGCAGGCTTACTGATAGTTCTTGCCTGTTATATAATTATCCTGTTCAGAGGTATCTTAATCGCCAAACAGCTGTCCAGTTCCTTTTATCAATTACTGGCAATAGGAATCACTTTTCTGATTATGATCCAGGCAGTGATTAATTTAGGAGCGATTTCTGGAATTTTACCAATTACGGGAGTTACTTTACCATTCATCAGCTATGGAGGCTCTTCCATTATCATGATGATGGTTTGTGCCGGAATTCTTGTGAATTTGTCTGCGAAAAGAGAAAGCTAAACCAACCTTTGAAAAAAGGCATCATGTAAACTCGTTGTTTTCAACAAAATGGATACTTAGACAGCAATTATTCGAATCTCTTATTGACAATTCAAGTAAATTAATTGTATAGTCATTATTAACAATTCTATCGTTTTGACAGTAAAAGTCCGCAGTAAATCATTATATGACAGTTAGATTAGAGACAAGGTGGCTGGTGAAAACCTTGGTGTATAATGATTGAATTACAGGCTTTGTAATAAAACTTGTCACTGAAATCAAGCGGATGCACTTATGTGCATCAACTAGGGTGGTAACGCGGAGATTTACTTCGTCCCTGTCTATAGGGGCGGAGTTTTTTTATTGGTTTAAAACGATAATGCTGCAGCATTTGCATTTCTTATAGAAAAATAGGCATATCTTATACATATGCAAAGCCAAGGAGGTTATAAAATGAATTCAATTAAAGCAAAACATCACCCTTCATTACTTGTTTCCATCGTTTTCCTTATCCTGATTGTGGGGATTATCAGCTTTTTTATGATTGGTCTGGAAGCCGCGCCGCATATCCCTATCCTTATCGCTATATTTATTTTGATTGGTTATGGATTATGGAATAAAATTACTTACCAATCAATGCAAAAGGCGATGGGGTTAGGGGCCGGTTCTGCAATGGGAGCGGTATTCTTATTCTTTGTGATTGGTATTCTAATCAGCAGCTGGATGATAAGCGGGACCATTCCTGTCTTGATGACAACTGGTTTATCCCTTATCTCAACCACATGGTTTTACGCGGTTGTTTTTGCTATTACCGGTATTATTGGTATCTCTTTAGGGAGCTCCCTGACTACTACCGCAACTGTCGGCGTTGCTCTGATAGGAATGGCCGGGGCGATGGATGCTTCTTTGGCGATTACAGCGGGGGCAATTGTTTCCGGAGCTTTTTTTGGTGATAAAATGTCTCCATTATCTGATACAACCAACCTTGCTTCAACAATCGTCGGTGTAGATTTATTTGAACATATTAAACATATTAGTTTAACAACGATTCCTGCATTTATTATTTCGTTTATAGGTTTTGCAATACTATCCCCCAGCGACTCCCAGGCCAGCAATAATATTGCACAGTATCAGGAGGCATTACAAGGAACAGGATTGATACATTGGAGTTCCTGGGTTCCATTGATTGTATTGATTGGCTGTACGATTTTTAAATTGTCTGCTTTCTTATCTTTATCTATAAGCAGTGTCATTGCCAGTATCATTGCGATTGTTGTTAATAAATTTCCTTTAAGCGCTATTCCTGCTATCTGGTTTGGCGGCTATACTGGAAATTCTGATTTTGATCCTGTTAATGAATTAATTACAAAAGGCGGCCTGGAAAGCATGTTCTTTACGATCGCCCTTGTACTTCTCGCTCTAAGCTTTGGCGGATTGTTGTTTGTTACTGGTATTTTGCCGGCCATTTTAGAAGCACTGCAAAAAAGACTTAAAAGAACAAGGTCAATCATCACTTCCACTGCAGGGACAGCAATTGGAGTGAATGTTTTTATCGGGGAGCAGTACTTATCTATTCTGTTAACCGGCGAAACATTTCAGCAGATTTATGAAAGAGCCGGGTTAACGAAAAAAGCATTATCCCGTACGTTGGAAGATGCAGGAACAGTGATTAATCCGCTTGTTCCCTGGAGCGTATGCGGGGTGTTTATCGCAGATGTCTTAGGCATTCCTGTACTGGCCTACCTGCCTTTTGCATTTTTCTGCTTGTTAAGCCCCGTGATTACTATTTTATTTGGAGCCCGAACAGCGAAAAAATAACAAAAAAAAATACTCCCTAATGTGAAATTTCATGCTCACTCATTAGGGAGTATTTTTATTATTTATCCTGCTCTGTTAAAATAATCGGCTCTTCCTTCGTAACAACGATTTGATGTTCAAACTGGGCAGAGCGTCCTTTATCAACCGTTCTTGCAGTCCAGCCATTATCGTCCATCTTGCTGCGCCAGTCGCCCTCATTAACCATTGGTTCAATCGTTATAACCATTCCTTCTTTTAAACGAATGCCTTTATTGGGAAGACCGTAATGAGGCACATGCGGATCTTCATGAATCGTCGGCCCAATTCCATGCCCTGTAAAATCACGTACAACTGAAAAACCTTCCGCCTCTGCATACGTTTGAATCGCATGCCCTATATCACCTAAACGATTGCCGTGCTTTGCCTGAGCCAAACCTTTGTACAACGCTTCCTTCGTGACGTCAATCAGCTTCTGCCCTTTTTCGTCTACATTGCCGACAGCATATGTCCACGCAGAATCAGCCAAGCCTCCATTTAAATTAACAACCATATCAATCGTTACAATATCCCCGTCTTCTAAGGGGCTATCTGTTGGAAAGCCATGACAAATTTCATCATTTAAAGAAGCGCAAATCGCATAAGGGTAGCCATTATAGCCTTTTTGCTCCGGCGTTGCTCCATGCTCTTCTAAAAATCTTTCTACAAATGCGTCCAATTCCAGTGTTGTTACGCCCGGTTTGATCCGTTTTGCGATTTCTTTATGTGTGGCTACCAGCAAATCAGCTGCTTCCTGCATTTGCTGAACTTCCCGCTTACTTTTTCTTGTTATCATTCGTATTTCTTCCTTTCTATCTTCTATATACGCAATACTTTATAAAAAATCCATTACATTTAAATGATGTTTCATATCCAGAGTCCATTGTAAATTCTAACACAACCATTCTGAAACGAACAGTATCTTACCTTTTCCTGTATTAGCATCGCCTTTTAAAAAAAGAAATTGTGCTGTTGCTATCATGTACAAACAGATAAACCCAACCCCCCCCCTCAAAAAGAAAATGACTTTTATTTCTTAAAAATGGAAAATTGATTTTGCGAAAAACCAGCCGCATGTTACGATAAGTTTATATTTACCTTACAATACAATTTCTGATATTCATGTAGAAATGGAGGTTTTTTGATGATAGAAATTTCTCGAATCAATAAAAGCTTTGATGGACATCATCATATTATCCAAGATTTATCATTGACCATCCCAGATGGAAAAATCGTCGGCTTTCTTGGACCAAATGGCGCTGGGAAATCTACCACAATCAATATGATGACCGGTATCTTACCCATCGATAAAGGAACAATTACTTTAAATGGCATTGATATTGACAAAGAGCCCTTAAAGGCAAAAGAGATTTTTGGATTTGTTCCAGACCGTTCTGATATTTTTCTGAGGCTAAAAGGCCTGGAATACCTTAATTTTATTGCTGATATTTATCAGGTTCCTGAGGACGTGCGGCAGGAAAAGATAGCCTATTATACAAAACAATTTTCAATCGACCATGCCTTGGGAAATTATATTCAGAGTTACTCTCATGGAATGCGGCAAAAAATAATGGTTACTTCTGTACTGCTGCACGATCCGGATATTTGGATTTTAGACGAACCATTAACTGGTCTGGATCCAAAATCGTCCTATGCTTTAAAACAAATGATGCGGGAACACGCTGATAAAGGAAATACGGTTTTCTTCTCCAGTCATGGCCTGGAGGTCGTGGAACAGCTCTGTGATGAAGTGGCAATTATTAATCACGGAGAGCTTTTATTTTATGGAACAATTGATGAACTGCAGGCAGAATTTCAAACCGACCAATCTCTGGAAAATGTATTTTTGGAGCTGACCAATGATGCGTAATACATGGACAATTACAAAAATAATGTTAAGGATGCAATATTCTTCAGCAGGCAAACAAAGTAATGCATGGATTTATATTATTGTTTCCCTGATTCTTATTCCATTTTTTATTATGCTCATGCAAGGAATAAATTCTATGGTTACATATGCTTATCACATGCTGGCTGAAGTAAATCAGGAAAGTATGCTTCTTGGTTTGGCATTGCTTTTTATTGCAGTTATCCTGTTTTTCCTTTCATTTATTATGATTTTATCTGCTTTTTATTTTTCTGATGATATTACAGCTTATATTCCGCTGCCGGTACATCCTTATCAATTATTGATTGGCAAAGCAGCAAATCCGTTAATTTATAATTATGGCATTGCAGCACTTTTATTTTTGCCATTTTTCTTTATGTATGGAAGCATCAGCAGTGCGCCTATCCTATTTTATGTCTATGGCTTCATTTTGTTTATCATTTTTCCAATTATTCCATTTAGTCTTGTAGCGGTTATCCTGATGTTTATCATGCGTTATGTCAATATCGCCAAAAACAAGGATCGCTCCAAAATCTTTATGGGTATCGGTTCCTTACTATTTGTTATTCTCGTTAACGTACTTGTTCGTCTCAACATGGACGATGCCGCAATGCTTGATACGTTTACGACCTATATGCAGGAGCAAGAAGGATTACTGCGAATGATAACTATGATCTTTCCACCGGCTTATTTTGGAGCAGGCAGTCTCCATTTTGCGGCTGATTGGTCCGGTCTTCTTTTCCTGCTTGCACTTTTGGCTGTATTTATCCTTTGTGTCCTCTTATTTATTTGGGCTGGACAACGTTTTTATTTGAAGGGCGTCCGGGGAATGAGTTCGGGAAGCAAAGGAAATTTATCAGCTAAAGCGTCTCAAAAATTAACACAACAGCGTTCGATTTTAAAAACCTATCTGCTGAAGGAATTTAAAATGATTTTTCGCACCCCTGCTTTTCTAATGCAGTGTGTCATTCAGGCATTATTTTTCCCGGTATTTATAACGGTGATTCTATTTTTGGATATGGGAAATGATCTGGCAGCGTATGTCCCTGCTGCACCAGAAAAAAATCTTTTTCTGATCTTATTTATGATATCGATTTTTTTATTAAGTACGAATGTAACAGCTTCCACTGCTATTTCCAGAGAAGGAGCAAGCATAAAATTAAATTTATTTTTGCCAATACCATTTCAACATTTGATAAACGCAAAATTATATGTTGCCTATCTTATGTCTGTGCTGCCGTTTTTACTGCTTATTGGTGTCGGTATTTATGTAAATATTCCAGCTCATATATTGATTGGCTGGGTAGGGGTTACCCTGCTGTATAATTGGTTAGCCGTCGTGATTAACTTCTTTATTGATGTTTATCATCCGAAGCTGCACTGGACAGACGAACAGGAATTATTTAAAGGCAGATTCATCCCTTTCTTTATTTCACTTGGGCAAATTGCTCTTTTCGGGATTATAACGATTATTCTTTGGAATATGAATATAACGAATGTTTATCTGATTATGCTTATTTTACTGCTTCTCACGTTCATTGTTACTGATATAGCACACGTTTATTTACGTAAAAAAGTAACGTTAAAAACACTGCAAAACCTGGGAAACTAATTGAAAAAAGACGCCCTGGCAATTCATCCGCCAGGACGTCTTCTTGTTTTTCAGCAAATAGGGCATTCGAGCAAAGGCTTGGGCGCCAGTGCATAAGAGATTTTTGAAAGCAGAAGCCCGCTTATCGAAATCCCTTTCACGAATACCAGGTTTTTTAATCATTAACAGTAGTAGCCACCCGTGTAGCACTGGTTGCCGCCGGAGTATGCTGTTCCAATAATAATCAACAAAATAAATAACACAACTAATAACGCAAAGCCTGCTGAACCGAAGCTTTGACGATCATCACAACATTCTTCTCTACCCATGTGTATAACCTCCTCTATCTGAACTACTTTAACTTATGCAGCTTCATTCAAATTGGGAAGGCGAATGACTATTTTTTTTGAAAAACTCCCATTCGTTGCGTTTTACCTGGATGACCATATACTGATTCCAACGTGTCCGCACATCGTATGTATGCTGACAAAGCGCTTCTAAACCCGAGCACTTTGATCCTGTACAATTTAAATTTTTACTATGCTGAATTATTTTTTTGACCAATAAGAAAAACCACCTTCTAAAAAGTGGTTTTAGTGCTTGTCCATAAAATAATTATGAATTATTTGCCAGACTGATTCTGATTATTCATTGACCGCATCATTTGATTAATTTTCTTCTGTGACGGTTTTTGGCCCATTTGCATCATCAATGTACGAAGCATTTGCTCATTTATTGGCGGATTCTTTTTCAAGTAGTTCATCATATATTTTCTAGCAATGAAAAATCCAAGAGCAACACCAGCAATTAAAGCTGCAATTGCAATTAATACTACCCATATCGTACTCATGTTACAAAATTTCCTCCTTCGTGTTGTCTCTAATACAGTATATTAGATTAGAGGAAATTATACAACACTTGACTTTCATCATTGAGCTCTTTTATAGATTTAGGAGAAATCCATCCATATTGTGGCGTATCCTTTCCTTGGACAAAGAAATAAGGATGAATATCTTCTAATATAGGAAAAAGCAGTGACACCGCAACAGCTAAATGATGGCATCTTAAAATCAATTCTCCATTTTCAATATATAAGCAGAGTGATTCTTCTCCTTTTTTTACAAGCACTCTATTTCCAATTCGTTTTACATAAATATCCGGCGAAGAAAACGTCTTTAAATGCATAGCAAACTTGTAAAAATGAATTTTTCGAGTGATAAATCGAAATTGCTTTCTAATTATTACTTCGTCCTCTTTTTCAGCACATTCTAAAAAGAAACGATGTAATAAATCACTTTTATGATAATAATTTTTTGCTACATTTTCTTCTATCCAATAAATTGCGTATTCATTCATCACGTATTCCCCCTTTGACTATCATTATAGAGGAATCTATTTCCGAAAGTTGTCATAATAGTGTGCAAAGAAGAACTTCTTTTGTCGAAACAGTAAAGAAAACTTGGCGTCTACTTTTCTCTTTCAGGAATTTAAGAGAAGTCTGTCAATCTGCTGATTTTTGATTTCTGCTTTCCCCTACTTGAATTTCTTTTGAAACACTTTTTTCATATCATCATTGATACAATTATCATATCAAATAATTATGTTATACTATCAAGGCTCTTCACCAAAATCAATGGTTGATATTAATGAATAGATATGAGTAAAGAGACTAATTAGCGTAGTATTTTTCCGTAGCGGTTACCACTATCAATTTAACTACTGTCTGTCAACCATTGATTTTGGTATTGATCCACTATCAAACAACCAATTACATTCACCAAAAATGGGAAGCAGCATAAATTAATTAAACAAAAGCCCAAAATTTCAAATCAAAAAGGAAGTGTCTTCTTGAAAAATTATTATTATGTTACGGCAAATACAGCGGTGGGATTTGTGAATTTACTGTCTTCCAATTTAGAACGTATACAGCAAATCTTTCGTTTAAAACACTCTTCTCAAACGGTGAAAGCAAAAATTTTAAAAGATATAATCACAAAATATGAAGCTACCTATGAAGTAGAAGTGTTAAAAAGTGCGTTGGGTGAACATTATTTGGATGGGGTGGTTATACCTGAAAAGGGACTCGCTTTTTTAAATGATTCCATTATACCAGATGATATGCGTGAAGGAATCGAACTGGATTTAAATCGATTTACACAAGACATTTCGGTAAGAAAAGAGAAACTAGAAGAAAACTTCATTCACTACACAGAAAAAGCATATAAACATTTGGAAACAGGGTTACGCATACATGATGATCTGGAAGAGATCTATATTAAAGAAATGAATTTTAAGCGAGCGGATGAAATTGCCGATACGTTTATTCAAGAAGTCTTAGAAGGACAATCGAAGAAGGATCAAGGTGGCCACGAGTATCACCGCCTTTTTGGTACCACAACTGTAGATGGTCCTGTCAATGTCGTTCCTCATATTACAGAAAAACTATCCTGCGTTTTTTATGTAAAAGGGAGAGCTGGAACAGGCAAGTCAACATTTATGAAAAAAGTAGCGAGTGCTTGTATTGAATATGGTTATGATACTGAAATTTATCATTGTAGTTTTGATCCAAATAGTATTGATATGGTATTAGTACCAGATTTGGATTTTTGTATATTTGACAGTACTGATCCCCATGAATTTTTCCCAACTAGAGAAGGGGAAGTAGTTATTGATTTATACGAAGAAACCGTCAAGCCTGGAACAGATGAAAAATATGCTGGTGAAATTAACAAAATAAATGACCATTATAAATCCTATATGAAAAAAAGCGTTGCAGAGCTGAAAAAGGCTGGTAAATATTTGGAAACTTTAGAGCAACAGTTTTCCTGCACCGAACAAGAACGGAAAGAAATCATCCATTTTATCGAGCAACAATTATAATAGATACGAAGGAAGAGAGATGTTAGCATCTCTCTTCCTCATGACATAAAATATTTAAATATTCCTTATTTCGTCACTTCTTCTACTAATTGAACAACGTTATCTACTGTAAAACCAAATTTCTCAATCAATAAATCGCCATTCGCTGAAGCGCCGAAACGGTCAATCGTAAGTGTTTTTCCTTCAAAGCCTACATAACGGTCCCATCCGAATGACGCAGCCATTTCAATGCCGACTCTGGCTGTGACTTCTTTTGGAAGTACTTCGTTTTTATATGCTTCATCCTGTGCTTCAAAGCGATCCCATGAAGGCATACTTACTACCTGTACATCGACACCTTTTTCTTTCAATGCTTCCTGTGCTGCAACTGCCAGTTGAACCTCGGATCCGGTAGCTAAAAGAAGCGCATCCGGTGTTTCTTTTTCGGATTTACTTACAACATAAGCTCCTTTTTTAACTCCCTCATAAGCTAACTCTGCAGTATTTGCTAAAGTAGGCAGATTTTGACGTGTCAATACAAGCGCTGTCGGCTGATCTGTTGATTCTAGAGCTAAGCGCCATGCTGCCTGTACCTCATTCGCATCCGCTGGACGGATTAAAGAAAGATGAGGCATCGCGCGTAAAGCAGCTAATTGCTCCACAGGCTCATGGGTCGGACCGTCTTCTCCCACTGCAATCGAGTCATGCGTAAACACATAGGTTACCGGCATATTCATAATCGATGCCAGACGAATGGATGGACGTAAATAGTCACTGAATACAAAGAAGGTTCCACCGAAGACATGAAGTCCTCCATGAAGCGCCATTCCATTTAAAGCAGCACCCATTGCATGTTCACGTACACCAAACCAGACATTACGTCCGGCATAATCTGCCTTTGTAAAGTCCGCTTCGTCATTGATTGTTGTTTTGTTCGAACCGGCAAGGTCAGCACTTCCGCCAAAGAAATTCGGAACGGATTTTGCTACAGCGTTTAATACTTCTCCGGAGGATGCACGTGTAGCAAATTTAGAGCCTTCTTCAAATACAGGAAGATTTTCATGCCAGTTTTCAGGTAGCTCTCCTTTTAAAGCAAGCTCGAACTGTTTTCCTAATTCCGGATAGGCTTCTTTATAAGCAGCAACCAGCTCGTCCCATGCTGCTTCTTTTTCAGAACCGTCATTCACGATTTTTTCTTTAAAGTCAGCATATACTTCCTCCGGCACATAAAAATCTTCATGCGTCCATTTATAGGCTTCTTTGGTCAGCTTCACTTCATCTGCCCCAAGCGGTGCGCCATGGGAAGCACTGGAAGCAGATTTATTTGGAGAACCGTAACCGATTACCGTTTTCACTTCAATCAATGTCGGCTGGTCCTGGTTTTGCTGCGCTTCTTTGATTGCCTGGCGAATGGCGTTGACATCATTGCCGTCTTCCACCCGCAATACCTGCCAGCCATATGCTTTAAAGCGTTGTTCCGTATTCTCAGAAAAAGAACGGTCTAAATCGCCGTCTAATGAAATATCATTGGAATCATACAAAGCAATCAGTTTGCCTAAGCCCATATGGCCGGCTAACGATGCAGCTTCATGCGAGATTCCTTCCATTAAGTCCCCGTCACTGACAATCGCGTATGTATAATGATCGACCACATTATACTTTTCTTTATTATACACAGCACCTAAGTGTGCTTCCGCCATTGCCATACCTACTGACATCGCAATGCCTTGTCCCAATGGACCCGTTGTTGCTTCCACACCATCCGTATGATGTACTTCCGGATGTCCCGGTGTTTTCGAATCCCATTGACGGAATCCTTTTAAATCATCGATAGATACATTATAGCCTGATAGGTGCAACAGACTGTACAGCAGCATGGATCCATGACCTGCAGACAATACAAAACGGTCACGATTGAACCATTTCGAATGCTTTGGATTGTGATTCATAAAATCTGTCCAGAGTGTATACGCCATCGGTGCCGCACCCATCGGTAATCCCGGATGTCCGGAGTTTGCTTTTTCAATTGCATCGATAGAGAGCGTGCGAATGGTATTGATGGATAGTTCCTCAACTTGTTGTGTCATTGTTTTTCTCCTTCCACTTCAAAACATATTCTGTTTCTTTCTCTATTTTATAATGAAATCCGATACGATACAAGCTAAGTTAATGTGACATATCAGTGTTTCTTATTACGTTCCTGGTAATCACGAAGCTTTTGCGGGGTCACATCATTCCCGGCCGGGTCAATGACTGTCATCCCTTTTAGATGATTTTTAAAAGAACCCCGTACATTTGACAGATATTCTTTTCGAAGTTTTTGCTGTTCTGTTTTTTCTTCTTCTGTTAAGCCTTCACTTTTCGCTTTATTAGCTAACGTATTTATTCTATTTAATTTATCTTTAGACAACATAGCTTGTCCCTCCTTCGATTAAAAAACAGGAGTTAAAATAACCTTCCTGTTTCTTTATCTTACGTCACGATTCACTTTCATTCAAGGAATTGATATATTCCTGGTAGCGGCGATGGATGGTTGCCTTTGATGCATGAAATCCAAGTCCTTTTAAAACTGTTGTGATTTCTTGAAACGTTAATTTATTCTGCCGCAGCCGGACTATCTCTTCTATCGGAATTTCAGCGCGTTCTCTTCCAGGGGATTGATTGATATGATGTAAATTTTCTTGAGGATTATACCCATTTGATACAGCACGCCGCATTCCCCTTTTTATTTTCATATTATGTAGTTTACGCTGATATTCTTCCACTATACCGACGATGTTCAACACCATCGAATCCGCTTCATTCAGCTCAAGTTCTCCTTCATGAGTAACTGTATAAACGGGGATATTTATTTTCCGGAGCTGATGAAATAAAGCAATTTTTGTATTTCCTCTTCCAAGTCTTGTTTCATCTTGAATACAAAGACAATCAGCTTCTTGATGAGAAAAATAATCAAGAAGCTTAAATATGCCATCTCTATCAATGTCATAGCCGCTGGCCTTCTCCTGAATACAATCCACAACCGTAAAATTTAATTTATCGGCCAGTGCTGATAACTCTTCATATTGTCTTTGAAGTGATGTTTCTTGTGTTTCTTTCTCTGTACTTACCCGACAATAAATAATCGTTCTCAATGTTTTATCCTCCAATAATAAACCGCTCTTTTTCAACTTTTCGGTGACAATTCTTTACAGAATCTGTCTTACCAGCATATTTGCTCTCAACAAAATAAGCAAGGAAATCAGTCGTCTGGTCAATCACTTAAATCGTAACCATCATCGTATATAAAAATATTAACGCAATAATAAAAGCTACAATATAAAAAGCATCAGACTTCATCAGTTTTTCAAACATATTAAAACTCCCCTTCGATATTTTATCTGGTTCCGGAACAGTTGTTCTGACTACAGTATATTTAGAACAACTGTTCTTGTCAATACTTTTTAGAACATTTGTTTGTAAATTGGTTCATTCAATGCTATACTATGAATAACAAATACCTATGCTAGAGGGGAGTAAGTCATGACAAAACTATCAAAAAGACAGCAGATGATTTTTGACTTTATTAAAGATCAAGTAGAGCAGAAGGGGTATCCGCCTTCCGTACGTGAAATTGCAGTTGCTGTCGGGTTAGCTTCAAGTTCTACTGTTCACGGTCATTTAGAAAGATTAGAAAACAAAGGATATATTCGGAGAGACCCGACCAAACCTCGTGCTATCGAGATTATATATAATAATGAGAATGATGCGCCAAAGGATAAGGCCATTTATGTGCCTGTAATAGGGAAGGTAACAGCTGGAATCCCGATTACTGCGATTGAAAATGTGGAAGAGTTTATTCCAGTTCCCAGCTCTTCTGCCGGACCGGAGGATAATCTGTTTGTACTTGTCATTGATGGAGACAGTATGATTGAAGCAGGCATCCTGGACAAAGATATGGTTATCGTGAAACAGCAAAGCTCTGCTGATAATGGAGATATCGTTGTAGCAATGACAGATGAAAATGAAGCGACCGTCAAACGATTTTTTAAAGAAAAGAGCCGTTTCCGCCTCCAGCCTGAAAATGCAACGATGGAACCTCTCTATTACGAAAACGTATCTATTCTCGGTAAGGTAATCGGCTTATATCGTCATATCCACTAAAAGGACTGTACTTTAGAGTCGGAGCATGCGGGCAGCATAAGCTGCACACAGCAGGAACGTCAGAACATCCTCTATAGGCGATTTTATCGGCCAGTCAAAAAAAGGTTAACGGACACATTTGTCAGATGTGCCCGTTAACCTTTTTTCTAGTATAAAATTAGTCCATTCATAATATGCTTAATATAAAGTACAAGTACAAGGAGTGTATAAAATTGACTGAAACGATAAAAAAGAAACGCTGGCTTTATCTTCCAATCATCATTATCAGCTTTATTCTGGGAATTATCTATTTAACAAAGGTTGCAGATTATTTAACACTGCCATTTTTATCAGCTCTTCTCCTCATTGTCACTTTTTTAGAAGTTTACCCGGACAAGAACTATTTTTCCAAAAAGAATTTGGTAAAAATCATTTCTGCTCTTGTGATTATTGCTCTTGCACTTTGGTACCAGATATCTGTTTTTATTCTTGGATAAGTGAATAAAGCATATACACAGCCTTTCATTTTATAAAAAGAAAACCATTGTAATCAAAAAATAAGTAATGTCCCAACTTTTTTTGAATATTCATCAAAATACAGAATTAGCAATTTACTTATAACATATAAAATTGTACAACCCTTTCCTTCATAAATGGCTGCACTGCTTCCTGTTCATTGGATACATCAGCAGGATTTATATGATTCCTTCTGTGACAATACGGGTTGCTGTATGGTTATTTAAAGCTTTCTGTCAACACTTGCAGTCCATATTACGATACTTTATGCTCCAATCGTAATCGGTCGGCCACCATTGCAATAAATTCAGAATTCGTCGGTTTTGCTTTAGAAATATTGATGGTGTAACCAAATAATGCTGAAATGGAATCAATATTTCCTCTGCTCCAAGCCACCTCTATTGCATGGCGAATTGCTCTTTCTACACGAGAAGCAGTTGTATTGAATTTTTTAGCGATATCCGGATAAAGCACTTTTGTGATGGATCCCAAAAGGTCAATATCGTTATAAACCATTGTAATTGCTTCTCTTAAGTACATATATCCTTTAATATGCGCAGGCACGCCTATTTCATGAATAATATTGGTTATATTCGCTTCCAGATCCTGCTTTTTCTTACTTTCAATATTCGTTTTCGTCACATTTGATACTCTGGAAAGTGCACTTCCCTGAACCTGCAGAATTTGATCAGCCAGATTCTGTATGTCAAACGGCTTCAGGATAAAATAAGAAGCTCCTAAATCAACCGCCTTCTTCATTACTTCTTCCTGACCAAATGCAGTCAACATAATAATATGTGGTTTTTTAGTTAATTCCATTTTTTTAATTTCATTTAAAACAGCTATTCCATCCATATGCGGCATAATAATATCTAAAACCAGCACGTCCGGTGTTTTCTCTTCAATCAACGGGAGGCAGTCCCTTCCGTTTAATGCTGTTCCGACAATTTCAATTTCTTCCTGTTCCCCAAAAAAGTCCTCCATTAATTGTATTAACTCACGATTATCATCAACAAAACACACAGATATTTTACTCACTAAAAAATCCTCCTTTTGCTTTTTATGCACCTATATCATATTCTACAAAAAACATAAATATCCTCTTTAAAATCAAAAAACTTTTGATTTATTTCGATTTTCTCAAGTATTCTTCGTTTTTCTCTTTTTTTCACCAACTTTCGACACAATTTTCAACGTATTATTGTATCCGTTTTCATTATATCAGATAGTAGTTGGAAATAAAATGCATATTTCCAATAAACATACTATATTTTAATGATTATTTAAAAACTAAAAATTGCCTGTAATAGCAAGCGCTATTACAGACATTTTTAATTATTGACTTATTATTTATTCTGTTGGAGCAAAGAAAGCTTAACCGGAATGGCAGCAGCTGCTACGCGGCAGCTTCATTCAAATCAGATTGAATAATATCCGCATCTTCAAGCATCCATTCGATATGAACACCATAGCCCGAGGTCGGATCATTTACAAACACATGTGTTACCGCACCGATAACCTTGTCATTTTGAATAATAGGGCTTCCGCTCATTCCCTGAACAATTCCGCCAGTTAATTCTAATAATCGCGGATCGGTAATTTGAATAACCATTCCCTTTGTGGATGCTGACTTTTGAGGAACACTGCTGATAATTTCAATGTCAAATTCTTCAATCTTCTCTCCATCCACTACAGTAAGAATTTTTGCAGGCCCTTCTTTTACTTCATGAGATAGTGCGACAGGAAAGGTTTCATCATATTTTTCATGATTTACCTCCTTTTCTAATACCCCAAATATTCCATAATCCGTATTTTTCGTGATATTACCGATTCTTTTTTCTTGCGTTTGAAAGGAAGCTTGTTTTTCTCCCGGTAAACCATTATCCCCCTTTTCAATTGCAGTTACAGAAGAATGGATAATGGACCCTTGCTTGATATCAATCGGCTTTTTCGTATCCATATCTGAAATAACATGTCCTAAAGCGCCATATTTTCCTGTTTCCGGCTCATAAAATGTCATTGTTCCAATACCTGCTGCTGTGTCTCTGATATATAACCCGATTTTGTAAGCATTTTCTTTTTTGTCAAAAATCGGCTGCAGGTTGGTTTCGATATACTTATCTCCACGTTTTAGCTTAATTTGCATTTTTTTGTTTTCCTTGCCGCTATGATCAACAATCGGTTTAATGTCTGTCATATGATTGATTTTTTGACCATTTATTTCAACAATTGTATCACCAATATTTATTTTAGCGGCTTCTCCCGGAGACTTTACTCCTTCTGACATTTTCACTTGATGATGACCGACAACCAGTACACCTTTCGTTTCTAACTGCACTCCAATGGATTGTCCTCCTGGTACTACTCTTACATCCTCCAGACGTTGATGCTGCCCCTGATTATCCTCTTTATTCGTATGCTCTTCATTATTGAAAAAAGGAAGGATAGGATAGTCTTGAAAAACCTCTTTATACCCTTGCATGGAAGTATCTGCGTGGATAAAGGAAGGGGAAATAAAAAACAATATAAAAGCAAGCGATAATAGCGAGCTGATTTTATATGTCCATCTGATTTTGTTTGTTTTGCTCATAAATCGTCTCCTCCTCATACAAAAAATATTATCTTTCTGTACATATACTTTTTGCAGATGGAGGGCAGTTTAAACTGGAACAACCTATGTGATATGTGTATCTTTTCCTCTAAAAATATAGATAAACGGACGTATAGTGTTGTTATTCTTAAGATGCAAAAGGACATGTGATTAACGAAATTTGTAAGTACAGGAAAAAGAAAAAAACCGGTACAGTTATTGTCCGATTTTTTAACGTTTTTATCCCTTTAATTTGATTTTTTAAAACGATCTGCCAATGTTAACATTTCTTTCGCATGTTCTTTTGCTGTATCTGTTAATTTTGTTCCAGTAATCATCCGGCTTAATTCCTCAATCAGTTCCGTATTATTTAATTCAATAACAGAAGTAAAAGTGCGATTTTCCTTTTCCTTTTTCTGGATAAATTTATGCGTATCTGCCATAGCAGCGACCTGCGGAAGATGTGTAATACACAGAACCTGTGATTCCAGCGATATTTCATGGATTTTTTCAGCAATTGCCTGTGCCACTCTTCCACTGACTCCGGTGTCCACTTCATCAAAAATAACACTCGTAATACCCTGATGCTTTGAGAAAATCTTCTTCAAAGCAAGCATGATTCGTGATAATTCTCCTCCTGAAGCTATTTTTGTGAGGTCTTTTAAAGGCTCACCGACATTGGTGGAAATGCGGAAAAGTATTTTATCATAACCATTTAATTTCAGCTTCCGCTGCGTGGAATCCTCAAAATCAATGGAAAAGGTCGTCTTTTCTAAATAGAGGTCTTTTAATTCCCGGTGGATATCGTTCGTTAATGTTTCCGCGGCTTGTTTCCGTAAGTGATGAAGCTGATCTGCTTCTAATAAAGCATCCTTTTCAAGCTCATCAATTTCTGTTACAAGTGTGTTTAAATGCGTTTCCCGGTTTGTAATCTGTTCGATTTCTTCTTCAACACGCCCTAAGTAGTCTAACATTTCTTCCACCGTTGGACCGTATTTACGCTTCAATCTGTTTAATTCATCCATCCGCTGTTCAATCTCATTCAGACGTTCCGGATTAAATTGCAGCTGGTCAAGATAATTGCGAATATCATACGTGAGTTCTTCCAGCATATAATAATGGTTAGATATACTATCCAATTTTTCAGCAATAAAAGGATCTAAATCTGCTCCGTCCTGTAAAGCTGATTGTGCGTGGCTGACTAATTCTAATCCATGCTGCTCGCCATATAAAGAAAAATAAGCATCCGAAAGGGATTGATGTATCCTTTCGTAATTTGCAAGCTGATTGCGCTCTTCTTCAAGCGCCGTATCTTCATTCGGGACAAGCTGTGCTTCTGTTAATTCCTGCTGTTGGAATTGGAGCAGATCCAGACGCTGCGCCATCTCCTGTTCATTGTCATTCAGGCTGCGGTACTTTTTCTTCAGATTTTCCAGGCGGTTATAAATATCCTGATAATCCTTTTTTGCTTCCTTCATGGCATCTCCAAGATAAAGATCTAAAAAATCAATATGCTGCTCATTATCCATCAGCGATTGCGTCTCGTGCTGACTATGGATATCAATCAATGTTTTTCCAAATTCCCGGAGAATAGCCAGCGTCACTAATTTACTATTTACACGGCAGATGCTTTTCCCAGAGGAGGTTATGGTCCGCTGAAGTACAATTTGTTCATCACTGATTTCAATCCCATATGCTTTTCCTACTTGGTAAATAGGGTGCTTTTCGTGATCGATGAAAAATAGTCCTTCAATCTCCGCTTTATTCGATTCATGTCGAACAAAGTCTACAGAACCTCTTGCCCCGGCTAATAATTGGATAGCATCAATGATAATCGATTTTCCTGCACCAGTTTCTCCCGTCAAAACAGTAAGGCCTTCTTGAAAGTTTAAGGATAATTCTTCAATAATCGCAAAGTTTTTTATAGATAATTCAGTTAACATGCTGCCTCACCCCGACTAAATAATTTTAAAGCATTCCAATTAATCGATTTTTGATATCCTCCGCATGTTCAGGTGTCCTGCATATAATCAAACAAGTATCGTCCCCGCAGATGGTTCCCATGATCTCTTCCCAATCCAGATTGTCGATCAGAACGCCGACTGCATGGGCATTACCAGGGAGTGTTTTTAAAATAATAAAATGACTTGCATTCTCTATTTTGACAAAGGTATCTACAATCAGCCGCTGCAGTTTTTGCAGCGGATTAAAACGCTGATCTGCAGGCAGGCTATATTTATATTGACCTGTATTCGTCGGTACCTTTACCAATTGCAGTTCTTTAATATCCCGGGATACGGTTGCCTGTGTGACGTTATAGCCAAGATTTTTTAGTGAATCGACAAGCTCGTCCTGTGTTTCAATAATATTTTCTGTGATCAGTTCACGAATTTTAATATGGCGTTGTATTTTACTCACGTATAAACCCTCCTTATAGTGCATACATCTTCTTATAATGTGATATGGTCATGCTTTCCAGAATTATTGAGTTAATGCCTGCTGTGCTTCCCTGACGACTTCTTCTAATACGATTTCTTTTGGCATTTCTTTATTTCTCCATTTGAAATGTGCCAGAAATTCAATATTGCCTTCTGTTCCTTTGATAGGAGAGTATGTTATATCCACTAAAGTAAATGAGGCCATCGCTGCATAATTTACCACTTTTTCGAGAACCTCCAGATGAATTGCCGGATCTCTGACAATCCCTTTTTCTCCAACCTGGTCTCTTAAAGCCTCAAATTGAGGCTTTATTAACGCAATAACATCATTTTTTTCATGCAGCAATGACGCCAGAACAGGGAATATATTCTTCAATGAAATAAAAGACACATCAATAGAAGCAACTTCAGGCAAACCATACTCGAGCATCTCTGGTTTAACATGTCTGAAGTTTGTCCGTTCCATCTCAATCACACGAGGGTCGTTCCGGAGCTTCCAATCTAATTGATTATAGCCGACATCAATGGCATAGCATTTGTTTGCACCATTTTTCAAAGCACAATCTGTAAAACCGCCTGTCGAAGAGCCAATGTCCATAAAAATTTTATCCGAAATAGACACTGAAAATAATTGAAGAGCTTTTTCAAGTTTATAGCCGCCCCGGCCTACGTATTTTAAACGTTTATCTTTGATTCGGAGCGGCTTATCGACAGGAACAAGGCTTCCCGGCTTATCCACACGCTCTTCTCCTGAATAAACCAGTCCCGCCATCACCGCACGTTTCGCTTTTTCCATATCTTCCGCCAATTCTCTTTCTACTAATAGCTCAGCAATTCTTTTCTTTTTTTTCATAACCTGTTTCCTTTACATATATAATGTGTCAACACACGCTTTTAGTGGTCTCTTTCACTAAAGTAATCCGTCAATGCTTTTAAAAGAGAATCTTCTGCGTCAGCTAATTTCAAGTTCTCATATGCTTGTTGAACGTATTTTTCTTTTTGCGCAATTGCACCTTCCAGCCCTAATAATTTAGGGTACGTGCTTTTTTCGTTTAATTCATCGCTGCCTACCCGCTTGCCCAGCTTTTCTTCCTCGCCGGAAACATCCAGGATATCATCCTGCACCTGAAAAATAAGCCCTAAATAATAAGCATATTTCTCTAAATAACGTACCTGCTCATCTGTTGCATTTGCTAAAAACGCTCCTGCAAAAATAGCGAAACGAATCAGTTCTCCTGTTTTCAAGGCATGAATTTCTTCCATGGCTTCTAACGAAACAGATTGTTTCTCTGCTTCCATATCAAGAATCTGTCCGCCGACCATCCCTTTCGGACCGCTGCAGGCAGTTAATTCTTTAGTGAGCGTCACTTTTTCATCTGCAGTAAGCAATGGATCATTTAAAATCAATTCAAAGCTGTAGGTCAACAAGGCGTCCCCCGCAAGAATGGCTGTAGCTTCATCAAATTTTTTATGATTCGTTAACATACCGCGCCGGTAATCATCATCATCCATTGCCGGCAAATCATCATGAATAAGCGAATAGGTATGTATCATCTCAAGAGCAATCGCGGATGACATCGCTTTTTGAACATCCTGACCGTATGCTTCATAGCTGGCAAATAATAAAATAGGACGCAATCTTTTTCCTCCGGCATCTAAGGAATAAAGCATGGACTGTTTTAAATTACCCGGTATCTCCAGCTTGTTAAAACAGCTTGTATACGCTTTTTGGAGCTCCTCCCGATAATACGTTAAATATGCCTGTAATCGTTTATGCGCCATCTTATTTGTCCTCCTCTACTTCAAACGGCTCCAGTTCACCCTGCTCATTTAAAATATGAACCATTTTTTCCTGGACATTGGTTAATTTTTCATTACATAGCTTAGAGAGCTTCATCCCATCGTGATAATACTCAATCGCTTTTTCAAGAGGAACATCGCCTTCCTCCAGTTTATTAACAATAACTTCGAGCTTTTCCATCGCTTGCTCAAAGGTTAATTCATCATATTTCTTTTCTTCCGCCACTCTGATCTACCTCCTTTATCTTTTGTACGTTTGCATGCAGATATCCGTCCTGCAGCCGTACATCTATTGGATCTCCTTCGTTCACATCCTTGATGGATTTAATCACATCACCATCTTGGCTGTAGCTGATCCCGTAACCGCGTGCCATAACAGCAAGCGGATTAACCAGTGTTAATTTGTTGATAGAAGTCTGTAAGTCGCTTTCTGATTTTGCAAACAGCTGTTTCATGGATCGGTTTAACTCCGCCAGCAATTTACTATTTTTATCTGCCGCCGTTTTTATTTCCTGCTCCGGATGCTGTGTATCCAGCCTCTGCTTAAGATGCGTGTAACGAAGCTGCTTCTGTTCTATTCTTGCTTTTAACGACTTGTTTAATGAATCCAGCATCGAATCCAGTTCTTGTTCTTTTTGGGCAATCAGCTGTTTCGGGTATTTAAATGCATAGGTTTGGCTTAATGATTCCAATCGTTTACGCTGCATTTGCAGGTCTGTACGCATCACCTGTGACAGACGCTGAGCTAAATACGATACTTTATCAAGCTGTTCCTTTTGCGAAGGGACAGCTAATTCAGCTGCTCCTGTCGGCGTCGGCGCACGTAAATCAGATACAAAATCAGCAATTGTTGTATCTGTTTCATGCCCTACCGCAGAAATAACAGGAATCTCCGATGCATAAATCGCTCGTGCCACTGCTTCTTCGTTAAAGCTCCACAACTCCTCAATCGACCCGCCGCCGCGGCCGACGATTAAAACGTCATATTCCTCTGGAAAAGCATTCGCATATTGAATCTTTTTCACAATGGAACTGGTCGCCTGCGGACCTTGCACAGATACCGGCAGAACCGTAATCTTCACAGAGGGCGCTCTTCTTTCAATCGTTGTTACAATATCGCGGACAGCTGCCCCGGTCGGAGATGTAATGACACCGACATGATTCGGATAAGCAGGAATCTTTTTTTTCTGGTCATCAAGAAATAAGCCTTCTGTCTGCAATTTTTCTTTCAATTGCTCAAAAGCCTGATACAACGCCCCGATGCCATCTGGCTCCATATCACGGATATAGAGCTGATATTGACCGCTTGCCTCATAGACACTTACCTCTCCCCGAATAAGCACACTCATGCCATTTTCCGGACGAAAAACAAGCCTGCTGTTATTCGAAGAGAACATCACTGCCTGAATACGGGCATTATCATCCTTAATGGTCAGATACATGTGTCCGCGGCTATGGTGTTTAAAGTTAGATATTTCCCCTCGCAGCCAAACCTGTCTCAGATGGGGGTCTGTATCTATCTTACGCTTCACATACCTGGTTAGTGCAGTAACCGTCAGATAATTGTCTTTCACTTTTCAGACAGTCCTTTAGCTGCCTTGATGGTATTTTTTAAAAGCATTGTAATCGTCATCGGACCGACACCGCGGGGAACCGGTGTAATATAAGACGCTTTTTCCTTCGCACTTTCGAATTCCACATCACCAGTCAGCTTGCCATTGTCCATGCGGTTAATACCAACATCGATAACTACTGCTCCTTCTTTCACATAGCTTCCGTCAACAGCATGCTCTCTGCCCATAGCAACTACTAAAATATCTGCTTCCAACGCAAGTTCACGAAGGTTTTGCGTACGGGAATGACAATATGTAACTGTCGCATTTCTCTCTAACAGCAATAATCCCATCGGTTTTCCGACAATATTGCTGCGTCCGATAATCACAGCTCGCTTCCCTTCTATTTTAATATTTTTAGATTCAAGCATCGTCAGAATCCCATAAGGAGTACAAGGCAAAAAGGTTTCTTCTCCATTTACAAGCTTTCCAATGTTGACCGGGTGAAAACCATCTACGTCTTTTAAAGGAGAAATAGCGTGGATGACCTTTTGTTCGTCAATATGATCAGGCAATGGCAATTGAACAAGAATACCATGTACACCCTTATCATTATTCTGCCCTTCAATCACCTGTAACAGCTCCTGCTCGGAAACCGATTCCGGCAGCTCGATTAAGTTGGACGATATCCCGGTGAAATCACATGCTTTTTCTTTTCCTTTCACATAGGATTTAGACGCAGGATTATCTCCTACCAGAATAACCGTTAAATGCGGGTGGATATTCTGTTGCTTCAAAGTCTCTACTTCATGTTTCATTTCTTCTTTTAACTCATCTGACAGCTCTCTTCCGTTTAATAACTCTGCAGTCATAATCAATTCCCTCCTTAAGAAATAACCTTTGATAAGACACCATTAATGAATTTACCGGATTGTTCATCTCCAAATGTGTGAGCCAGCTCTACCGCTTCATTGATAGTTACATTTTGGGGAATATCCTCCATGTATAATAATTCATAAACAGCAAGTCTTAAAATAGTACGTTCTACGGACGCAACCCGCTCGAGCGACCATTTTTCCAGGTTCTCCGATATTTTTGAATCAATTGCTTCTTTATACGTAATTACGCCTTCAATCAGCATGGACAGAAATACGTCTTTCCGCTCTTCTTCCTTCAATGATTCCATTGCTAAGCTTACCTCATCTTCATTCATATCTAACTGAAAAAGCGTCTGAAACGCTTTTTCTCTGGCTTTATGTCGATTCATCACACGTCTCCTTCTACATTCTTTCATTTACTGTTAAAATCATAACACGTTTCCCTTATTTTTGGCTAGGATACCGTATACTCGCTTTTTTAAGAAAAATAAAAAAGAATTTACAGAGCTGAAGCCTTTTTTCCCAATTTCTCAAAAAGAAAAACACAGGTCATTTGCCTGTGCTCCTCTTTGTTTTAAAATGTATATTCATACATCTGTCTTTATTTTTATTTTTTGAGGCATGAGTCATAAGGTATGTTCAAAAAATAACTAAATCTCACCGCTTCTCATTTGAACATTTATTGTACTTGTATTTATACAATTTCCTGATTATCCATTTGAATACCTGCTACATGAACATTGACTTCTTCCACCTGGATAGATGTCATGGTTTGAATATTTTGCTTAATATTCGTCTGCAGCTTTGCAGCAACCTCCGGAATCGATTTTCCAAATTTAAGGATTACATAAATATCAATAATAGCACCATTATCCGTTAATTCTACGCGGACCCCTTTACCGTGGGACTTCTTTCCAAATTTCTCCGCAACCCCTGTTGCAAAGCTGCCGTGCATTGATTTTACCCCATCTACTTCCGTTGCAGCAAGTCCTGCTATAACCTCAAGGACTTCCGGTACAATCTGTACACTGCCTAAGCTGTCATCCTCACGTATCTCTAATAATAGTTGATCACTCATTGCCTTCACTCCTTATTTGCTATCCTCATCTTCCTTTTCTTCGATGATTGGATATTCAGTTAAGAAATTCGTATTGAAGTCTCCCTCTTTAAACACAGGATGGCTCATGATTTGATATTGGAATGGAATGGTTGTATGCACTCCTTCAACAACAAACTCTTCCAAAGCACGCTTCATACGTTCTACGGCTTCATTTCTGGTGGAAGCATAAACGATGAGCTTCGCGATCATGGAATCGTAATATGGCGGAATTCTATATCCGCTGTAAGCGCCGGAGTCCACACGAACTCCAAGTCCCCCAGGCGGAAGATACATTTCAATTTCCCCTGCGGAAGGCATAAAATTCTTATATGGATTTTCGGCATTGATACGGCATTCGATTGCATGCCCCTCAAATGTAATATCTTCTTGGGTAAACGCAAGCTCCTGACCGTCTGCAATTCGAATTTGTTCTTTAATCAGATCCACTCCGGTAACCATTTCTGTTACAGGATGCTCTACTTGAATACGGGTATTCATCTCCATAAAGTAAAATGCTTCCGATTGTCTGTCAAAAATGTATTCAATCGTTCCCGCACCTACATAGTCCACGGCTTGGGCAGCTTTTACAGAAGCATCCCCCATCCGTTCTCTCAGTGTTTCATTGATTGCAGGAGAAGGTGATTCCTCCACTAATTTCTGCAGACGGCGCTGGATTGAGCAGTCTCTTTCTCCAAGATGAACCACATTTCCATGCGTATCGGCCAGTATTTGAATTTCTACGTGTCTAAAGTCTTCGATATATTTTTCAATATAGACACCTGGATTTCCAAAGGCGGTTTCCGCTTCTTTTTGTGTTAATTCCATTCCTTTTATTAACTCTTCTTCGGTACGGGCCACGCGGATTCCTTTTCCGCCGCCCCCGGCAGTTGCTTTAATGATAACAGGATAACCTATTTCCAAAGCAATTTCTTTTGCATGCTCTACCCCTTCAACAATTCCTTCTGAACCAGGTACAACCGGTACATCTGCAGATTTCATTGTTTCCTTGGCGACATCCTTAATTCCCATTTTTTGAATGGCTTCCGGTGTCGGACCGACGAAGGTTACATTGCATGCCCTGCAAATCTCTGCAAAGTCAGCATTCTCTGCTAGAAATCCATAACCCGGGTGTATCGCATCAGTCTCTGTAGACAATGCAACACTCATAATATTAGTTATGTTTAAATAACTGTCTTTACTTAATTTCGGACCGACGCAATAGGCTTCATCTGCCAGCTCCACATGCAGGGACTCTTCATCCGCTTCAGAATATATTGCAACTGTCTCTATGCCCATCTCCTTACAGGCACGGATAATTCGGACAGCTATTTCTCCACGATTGGCAACTAATAGCTTTTTAATCACTTATTCCATCCCCTTACTTCTTCTTTACTCTAAATAATGGCTGACCATATTCTACAAGCTCGCCATTTTCAACTAGAACTTCCACAATCTCTCCATTGGTTTCCGCTTCAATCTCATTAAATAATTTCATCGCTTCTACAATACAAACCACTGTGCTTGTGTCTACCGTGCTTCCTTTTGTTACAAAAGGATCGCTGTCTGGAGAAGAAGAAGTATAAAATGTTCCGACCATCGGGGAAACAATTTCATAATCATAATCCGCTGAAATTTGCGGTGTTTCCTCTGCTTTAATTTCTGGCTGTGCGCTTACCTCAGGCTTGGATTCTTGAACTGCCGGAGCTTGAGGTTCTGCTGCGGCTTGAGGCTGTGATTGGACGGTAGTAGTAACAGAGCCTGTGTTTTTTTTCATAGCTATGACTGCACCGTTTGCCTCATAGGAAAATTCGGTTAATGATGATTTATCGACCATTTGAATAATTTCTCTTATTTCATCTACTTGTAACATATTGGCACTCCTCATTTCGATTGTTATCTTTTTATAATTTCATGCTGGCTGTTTCATTACCTTCTAATATATTACGATAGAATGAACAAAAACATCAAGTCTACCGTAATCAAATCTGTATTAACTGGATGAAAAACTGTTTTTATTATTATAACAGTTAATGCCTGTTAATGTTGGGATAAACTTGTTTTTTACATTTGTAAAGCCAGCAGCCCAAGGCGGGCTGCTGGCTTATTGTTTTACTCTTCCGTTTCGGTTGTGTCTTCTGATTCTTCTCCTTCTTGGGTTTCTCCCGTTTCTTCTGTCTCTTCTGTTTCGGCTGCTTCTTCTGTTTCCGTTGTATCTTCCATGTCTGTCGTTTCAGCAGTTGGCTGGAAATTAACTTCCGCTTTGACATCTTCTCCAAATTCATCACGGGCCATTTGCATGATATTCGCTGCTTCTGTTACGGGTAATTCCTCCGTTTTCACATGAATATGGACTTTCCCATCGTTGGAACGGACGAGCACATCTTCATATTCTGTTGCAGCCAGCAGCTGCTCCTGAAGAATCAATTCCTTACTCTCTAATTCCTCTAACCCGTCAATTTCCTGCAATGCTTCATCCTTTTCAGTTGCTGATGCATTTGCGGAAGCCACTACATCTGTTAACTGGCTTTTTTTGCGGCTGCGTTCATCCTGGATTTCCATACGGATGGTCGTGAATAATTCATCGCTGTCTACATTTTCTATATTGTCCACTTCAATTCCTTCTTCAGATTGAGTTGCAGGAACCACATCCTCTGAAGTCGCGTCCTGCCCATCGTCCACAAAAGCTAAATCATTCCCATTTGCTGAAAAGATATAATAGACACTTAAAACAACCATCAAGCTTAACATTGTGAGTAACCATACTGTTTGTTTTTTTAACATACATTCTACCTCCTTAATTTTTAGGCATCACTGAGATTTTATGTGAAGGGACATCTAATACTCTGGATACTGCTTCAATGACTTGACTTTTCATCGATTGACTTTCCATGCCTTGTGCTACAATGAATACGCCCCGTACTTCCGGCTGTTTGGTTTGTACCAATAATGGTGTTTCCTGATCGCCCTGGCGATAAAGCACGACCTGATGATCATCCGTCTGATCCTCAACCACTCTTGAACCTCCGTTTCGATCCGTTTCGTCTGTCGTCTGTTTGCCTGTTGTTCTATTTTTTTCATACACCTGTTCACTTGTTGCTTCTAAATTGATCATTACTTCTGTTTCCGAAACACCATCCATCTGATTCAGCATGCTGGATAATTGTTCGCCTAACTCATTCTCCAGGTCTTCTACTTCACCACCTGTCGATTCTGAAGCCGCTTCTTCCGAAATTTCCAGCTGTGAATCGTCATAAGGTACGGGCTGAACCTCCTCTTCCGGTTTTAATACATTACTGATAATCATAAATAAAATTCCCACCAGTCCTAAAATAACAATAAATCCTATTTTTTTAGACGGCTGCTTTTTTTCTTTCCCAGAAGCTTGCTCGCTATCCGTGGTCTGTTTTAAAAAGTGAGTCAGTTTATTTTTCAAAATCCCTCTCCTTCCCAATAGACCGTTATTTCTTTATCCTCAATTTCCCAAATTTCTTTTAAACTGGCCTCCATCTCTTGTAATGGCTCTTCCGAATGCGTTTCCTCCTCATTGCCCCATTCAATAACCACATCTTCAACCGTGTTCATCGCTCCTTCCCCTGGTTCTGATTCTGTTATATAAACAATGACCTCTGTCAGCTCCTCGTAGGATACGGAGTCCATTACAGAAAATTGGAAATCAATAGAGGCAATCTCTGCGTTAAATTCCTCTTTTAATGGTTCTGCCGCTATTTTTTCCAATTCAATAGCCATTTGTTCTAAAATATATGCATCTTGTCCACTTTCTATTTCTTTTTTTTCTAAATCTATTTGATTTTCTATCGAAGGCTGTCCTTGAAACTGGCTCTCTATTTTGTTCATCGAGCTTGATATAGCAGTATTTATATCCGTATTAAACAAATAAAAAACAGGCTGAAGAAGAATCAAAATCAAGATTAAGCTAATCGCCAGCCGCACATATTTTTGCAGATGATTTGCCGGCACAAGCAAATCGATTACGGAGGCCAATATGATAAATAAAATAATTTGTGTCACCCAGTCTGTAAATATTTCGATTCTCATCAACCCCTATCTTAGTAAGACGGTTAAATTACTTGCTGCGACAATGATGACGATTCCAAGAAAGAACATCAGGGAGACTGCCAGCAAACAGGCTAAGATAAATAAAATATACGTGCTCACTGTATTTAAGCATTGCACGATCGGACCTCCGCCAATCGGCTGTAATATTGCTGCCGCCAGCTTATAAATTATTGCAATGACTCCCACTTTTAAAGCCGGGAAAGCGACAATAAACAAAATAATAAACAGGCCAATCATGCCGACAGCATTTTTTAAAATGAGGGAGGCACTAAGGATGGTATCCGCAGCGTCGGTGAATGTCCGTCCTAATATCGGTATAAAATTTCCTGTTACAAATTTAGCTGTTTTCATTGCTACTCCGTCTTGGATTGCTGTCGCAGTCCCCTGAACAGAAATAACCCCAAGGAAAATAGTTAAAAAAATACCCAGACTGCCTACAGCAACGTTTCTAAAGAGATTGGCCAAATGCGTTACTTTAAAGTGACTATTTAAACTGCTGATAATAATCAGCATGGCGGAAAGGAATAACAAAGGTAAAACAAAGGCTGAAATAAACACACCGCTAAAGTGAATAAAAAATATAATAATCGGGTGAAAAAAAGAGACAGAAATTACATTTCCAAAGCTCGCCATCATCCCCAGTACCAGAGGCAGAAGCGCAATCATAAAGCTTTGCATGGTATCAATCGCATCTTTTGTATAGGAGGTCGCCAGGTAAAAGCTGTTCAATACGATAAACAACAGGACTAAAAAAACCACAAAATAAGCAACCTTGCTGACGGTTGTCTGTTCAAATGCAGATTGAATCGACTGAAGCACAACAGCAAATAAGGTCAGCATTAAAAGTGTCCCTAAAAGCTTTCCGTTGATAATCAGCTCATGGAGGAGGTAGCGCAAAAAATGCATCAGAATATCTTGAATGGAGAAGCTGTTTCCATTTTTAATCCATTCATAGATACTGATTTTTTGTAAGTCAGGTAAGTTATCTCCGTACTCCATAATCAGCTGATCCCAATAGGATTGAATTTCATCCAGTGAAATCTCATCTAATAAAGAATTTTGAAGGGTTTCCTCCTCCTCTTCGGTCATCGGAGCATCCTCAGCTTGGACAACTGTTGAATTTCCTTGGCTAATAACAAGAGCGATAAATAGCATACATAGTATTCGGAGTAAGTTGACAGGTCTTTTAGACAATCTGGATACTCCCTTTCCCGGCTTCATTTTCTTTCGCCAATCAAACATTAGGGATAAAACCGATAATCGCTTCGATTACCGCAGTAATAATGGGAACAGCAAGCAGTAAAATAAATATTTTTCCTGCTAATTCAATGTATTTGGATACAGAATTCAGACCGGCGTCCTTCGTCAGATGAGCTCCGATTTCAGCAATATAAGAAATACCGATAATTTTTAAAATCGTTGTTAAATAAAGTCCTTGCACATTCGCCTGGTCGCCCAGCTTCCGGATGGTTTCAAATATTAATTGGACTTGCTGAATGATGGAGAAAAAGATAACAATACCCGTGATAAGAATAATTAAAAAAGCAAGCGAAGGCTGTACCTCTTTTACCAGGATATATAATATGCTTGCGAGTACACCTAAAATCGTAATCTGGAGAATATCCATATCCAATCTCCTTAAAATAGAAATACAGATCTGATTTGCTGAAATAAATCTGAGAGCCCGTTCACCACGATGAGCAGAACAAGTATAAAGCCGATCAACGTAGCAAATTGGGCAATTTCTTCCTTGCCCATCTGTTTTAAAATCGTATGGATAAGCGCTACAATAATGCCTATACCAGCAATCTGAAATAGTATCAATGCATCCACAAACATGTACTTGCTCCTTCCCTGATGCCACTCATTTCATTACATAAACAATAGTGCCAGAAAGATACCGCACAGAAGTCCCAGCACGTTTGACAGCTTTCCATACGTTTGAAAACGTTCTGTGGCATTTTTCCACTGCTCTTCTAAATAGAGATTGGTTAATTTTATATGCTTTTTCTGCTGCTCAATATCATGCTGTCCCAGTGTTCTGCCAAACTGAAGCAATATCTCCAGCTCGCTTTTTTGCAGCGCAGATTGTCCGATTAATCTTTGCGCACATTCTTCCCATATCTCATCAAAATCTTTTTCTTTATTTTCCAGCTCCTCAGCCAGTTCCTGATAAAATAAAGCAGTCGGACCCTGCAATTTCTTACTGATTAGTTGAAATGCTTCTTGTAATGGGACCTGGCTGTATACCATTTCCGCCTCTAAAATCTGAAGAGACTGCAATAATAATTGAATATGCTTGGGCCGCTGTTTTAATGCTCTTCCCCATTCCCAGCCAAGTACTGTAGACATACTAATTAAAAGCAGCACGCCAATCCACTTCACCTTCACCACCTCTTTGCTTAAAACTGATCGGATTCCCGTCTTTGTCAAAGGCACAAGCTAGCTTTCCGATTCTTTTTCCCTGCCCTAACAGCAGGTAACGCTCAAAAATTAATTCCTGAACTATTTTTTGCATAATAGGGCGGCGGTATAAATCAGCCATATCTCCTGCATGCACTGTACAAATAACCTTCACACCTGCCTGGGATGCTTCGATAATCGCCTCCACATCCTTTTCTGTGCCAATCTCATCGACAATCAGAATATCAGGAGATAACGTACGAATCGCCATCATCATCCCTTCTGCTTTCGGACAGGCATCTAACACATCCGTTCTCATCCCTATATCATGCTGCGGAACACCGCGGATGGATGCTGCTATTTCGGAACGCTCATCCACGATGGTTACTTTTTTAGAGCGGCTCGTAGCAGATTGACTGGCTATTTGCCTGCAGATATCGCGTATTATCGTTGTTTTTCCAGATTGCGGTGCTCCAAGGATCATAGTGTGATGGTATATCCCATCATAGATGTAAGGCATCAGCATATCTGCACAGCCTTTTTTTTGCTTGGCAATACGAATATTAAAAAATGAAACAGGCTGAATCGCTTTTACTTTTTGATCCGCTGTTATAATAGCTCCTGCAATGCCGACACGATGACCGCCTTCAATGGTTATAAACCCATTACGCAGCTCTTCTTCCAGCCGATACAGCGAATATTCACTCAGCTGATTCAGAATAAAAACAGCTTCTTTCTTATGTGGCAATGGCTCGTCCAGCCAGCAAACAGCTGAGTCGAAAATAAATTCTATTTTTTGATGAATACGCACTCGTATTTCTTGAAGCTGTGACCAGCGATGACCTATAAGACCGTCTATCCGGTCCTGAAAAGATGGCGGAAAAAGCCGTAAAATCTCATTCATCCTAAAACCCCGCTTTTTAAAAATACAAAATCAGCTTGTTTTACTTAGAGATATATGATTTTAAAATGAAATTATGCCCTGGGAGCTTTTTCTTTATTGAAAGGTTTGGGAGAGAGAGGAGTGATAACAAAGGAATTTCAAAAAATAGCTGAAGCCCGTCACTTATTTTTTTACATAAAAAAACAAGCAGTCTGCCGAAGTTTCAGCAAACTGCTTGTTTTTATTAAATTATGCTCTGGAAACATATTTCCCATCCGCAGTATTAATAACGAGAACGTCCCCTTCGTTAACAAAGAAAGGAACTTGTACAATATGGCCGGTTTCTAACGTAGCCGGTTTGGAACCTCCGCTCGCTGTGTCCCCTTTAATTCCGGGCTCTGTTTCTGTTACTGTAAGCTCTACGTTATTTGGAAGATCTACTCCGATGATTTCACCCTGATAGGTGACCACAGAAACCTCCATGTTTTCTTTAATAAATTTCAATTGATCTTTAATTTGACTCTCTGGAATTTCAATTTGCTCATACGACGATGTATCCATAAATGCATGCGCATCGCCAGAAGCATATAAATACTGCATTTTGTTATTTTCAATATGCGCCTTTTCTACCTTTTCGCCGCCGCGGAACGTTTTTTCTTGAATATTTCCATTACGTAAATTACGGAGTTTTGAACGTACAAATGCCGCTCCCTTTCCTGGTTTTACGTGCTGGAATTCAATAACCTGCCAAATATCATTGTCTACTTCAATGGTTAAACCTGTTTTAAAATCATTTACTGAAATCATATTTTTTCCTCCTGTACCCTTTTATAATTGGATTAATTCTTTGGGAGCAAAGGTCAATCGCTCATTGCCGTCTTTTGTAATAACGATATCGTCCTCAATGCGGCAGCCGCCTACCCCCGGAACATAAATCCCCGGCTCTACTGTTACGACCATGCCTGGTTCTAATATTGCTTCAGAACGAGTCGACAATCCAGGACTCTCATGAACTTCCATTCCCACTGCATGACCTGTCGAATGACCGAAACGCTCGCCATATCCTTTTTCCGTAATGTAATCTCTGGTCAAAGCATCTGCCTCTTTCCCGCTCATGCCAGCTTTCGTCCCTTTAACTCCGCGAAGATTCGCCTCTAATACTATATCATAAATTTCACGCAGCGCAGCAGAAATTTCTCCAACAGCTACCGTTCTTGTGATATCAGAGCAATACCCTTCATATAATGCACCAAAATCCAGGGTTACCAGTTCGCCCTCTTCTATTTTTTTATCAGATGCCACCCCATGCGGCAGAGCAGAACGTAAGCCGGACGCTACAATGGTATCAAAGCTGGAAGAAGTCGCTCCCTGTCTGCGCATAAAGAATTCTAATTCATTCGAGATATCGATTTCCTTCACCCCAGGCTCGATAAATGATTGAATATGCGCAAATGCGTCATCTGCAATTTTCGCAGCTTTTTTCATAATTTCCAGCTCATCAGGGGTTTTAATCATCCGTAATGCTTCAACGATTCCTTCTACAGGAATCAACTCTTGAGAAAATTGATTTTGATATGTTTCAAATTGGCTGTAAGTCGTATAATTTTTCTCAAAAGCCAGCCTCTTTACACCAAGCTTGTCGATTTGGTTCGCAATTTCCTGAATCATTCCTTGTTTATGCTCTATAATTTCAAATGCTGCCGCTTGTTCAGCAGCCTGCTCTGTATAACGAAAATCTGTAATAAATAGAGCCTTATCTGATGTAATCAATGCTGTTCCAGCTGTGCCAGTAAAATTAGTCAGGTAACGTCTGTTATACGGACTGTCAATAATTATGGCGTCTGCTTTGTTTTCTTCCAGTTTTTCACGTAAGCGGTCCAATTTCGTCAAAAGGTTTCATCCTCTCCAAAATCTCAAGTATCATAAGTATTTTATCATATATAGATGCGTTTGAATAATCACAGGAAAATCCTAGCTTTTCTTTATGATGTCTTCGGTTTGCTGCGAATCCATATAATCATAGGAGATGGAATAGCCGATAAATGTGCCATATAAAATAAATAAGCAGATGGTTGTTATCCAGGTGTTCAAATTCCATTCCGTCACAGCAGGAATATCGTTAAATATGGGACGGAATAAAAGGAATATAAGAGCCCATAAGATAAAGCCGTAGATAATTCCCACCCACATATACTTTATTTTTCTGAAAATCATATAATATAGAAACGCGGTGAGCAGAGAAACTACCCCAGCCAGAATCGTTGTAAAGAAGATACCGAGCCACGTATCTGTCCATCCTTCTGATACCCAGGAAGTCAGCAGATAAAACTTTGGTGCGACCTCCAAAAAATTAAAGTAATACATTACACTTGCAAGTAAACTGAATACAACCCCGCCGACAAATCCTGTGTACATCGATTTTTTTAATACAGATTCCTCATTATCATTTATTTGTTGTTTTTTTGATAAGCGCCTCATTAATAAACACCTCCACTCTCTAGTATGACCAAATCATGAAACTCGTATGAAGAAATAATCTTTCTGTTAATCTGCGGGAATATTTTTTATGAAAGAGGGAATAATTAATTAACAAGCAAACAGTTTCCACAGGATACCGTGATTTCTGTCCAGCCTTCGAGTGTCTCGGGTAATCATCCATCCGATATATTGGCGGATTGGCAGAAGCTCCTTCACAGGCATCCTGTAGCATGATATGGTAAAATAGAAGTATAAATAATGTGTGAGAAAGGAGGATTTCAATTGAGAAATAAAGCAGTATCTATTTTTGTTTATTTGATTATTGCTTTTGCAGCTTTCGGTTTATTTACACAGCTATTTGGAAATACCGTTGCATTTCTTTCAAGACTATTGATTTCTATCGGGATAGGGGCAGCTATTTTTGGATTGGTTTATTTCTTTCTCATACGCAATAGACAGCCTTCCGGACGACAGCGCGACAGCATGAAAAAATATAAGCAGGCTGTAAAACAATCTAAATCCAAGTACGGTCATAAACAGGCTGTGAAATCAGCTGGTTCCAGCCATCAGAAAGCAAATCAAAAGAAAAGAAATCCTAAAAGAGCAAGTCATTTGCGTGTCATCGAAGGAAATAAAGCAAAGAAAAAGAACCGTGTTTCTTCTTAGAAATAAATTATTACAGGGCAGACCTTTGCAGGAGCTTAGATTTTAAGCTCCTTTTTTATATTCTCTCATTTCCCATTTAAGTGGAATTATGTTTTATTTGCTTTTTTACAAGGAAATAATGCAAATTCTAGCGACGGTTTTGATGGGACGAGTAATTGCAATGGTTTTCGGTGGGGCGAGTAACCGCAGTCCCAGTCCCAGTGGGAAGACACCGCAGGAAAAAGTGTTCTTCTTTTTTTCTGCCCGCGGGGCATAAGTGCGACTTTAGCTCTGTCTGCGCCTGTCGGCTTGCCAATCGCTAAGTCTTCTTTTCACCCTCGGGGTATAAGTGCGACTTTAGCTCTGTCTGCGCCTGTCGGCTTGCCAATCGCTAAGTCTTCTTTAAAGGAGATGAGTTCGGGGCCTACGGAAAGCGTAGTGTATTTCCGGGGCCTAAGATTACTCACCCCATGAAACCCGTTGGAGCGGCTATATTCAGCATTTTTTATATAATTTTTTATTCTTCAAATAAAGCGCGTTCGAATATTATCCCATTCGAACGCGCTTTATCCATTACGTACCTCTGAAAAAAAATAATTAACCGCTCCACGTACGCAAAAATTTTTCACTGGATTCTTTTCCAATCCGCCGCAGTTTCTCTCTGCTCTCTTCTGTTATATTAAAATTCATGGAATTCTGTTCAGGAGTGGGGACAAAAATAATATGATCCGCCTGGTGTTTTGAAATATATCGATTATCATGTGCCTGCTTCATCGTTACGAAAAGAGAAGGGAACATATTGAGCGCATTTCGAATCTCGCGCGGCTCTACAGATGTGGAAGGTTCTGTTAATTTTACACCGATAACAGGTCGAACCTGCTTCTCTTCTGCTTCTGAAAAAATCCACAACGGAAAATTACTAAGTAGTCCGCCGTCCACGATAATGCTTTTTTGCTTATTTTTACCCTGTATGGATTTCGGCATAAAAAAATAAGGAAACCCGGCGCTCATCCGAATAGCGGCGGCTACCGAAAACGTATCTGGATGAATGCCATAAACTCTTTCTAAATCATCCGGGATAACAACAAGTTTACCAAGCGATAAATCACTGACAACTACCTTTAGCACACCTGGCTTTAAATCGCCAAACCGATATATATTCCGCTTGGATAATGCGTCTCCCAGCCATGCTTCCAGCTTCTCCCCTTTATATAATCCTAATTGAAAATACAGAAATAACCACTTTGTAGCCGGCAATACTTTGGATAACAGCGGCGGATCAGCTAAATCCTGAACATCCAAAGTTTTCATTAATTCTTTAATATCCTTATAATGATAACCAGCTGCCAGAAACCCGGCTATAATAGCACCTGCAGAAGTTCCAGCTGCACGCTCTACCTGCAAATTTTTCTCCTCCCAGGCTTCCAATACGCCGACGTACGCAAACCCCTTCACTCCCCCGCCAGAAAATACAGCATCAATTTTCATGACATCGCTCCATCCCTTATAGGTGCTTATTGATTTATACGTCTATCGGCTTGTTTATTATGCTTTTTCGCACCAGAAGATGAAGAAATGACAAGTTAAACCGCATCAAAAAAACCAGTCATTCCTGAGAATAACCGGTTAGGTTTTATTAACTTCATTTATTTTTTGCAGATCTTTTCTCCGCCGTTCATCTTCTTTAAAATAAGCAACCACATCTGCTATTCTGTCGATCGAATTCCAGCTGAGATGATGCTCTATACCTTCTACATCATTATATATATGTTCTTCGTCCACTCCGATTAACTCCAGAAAATTTTCTAACAGCTCATGTCTGAAGACAAGCCGTTCACCGATTTTCTTGCCCTTCGATGTCAGTACAAAACCGCGGTATTTTTCATAATCTAAATAATTGTCCTTGTCCAATTTCTGGACCATCTTTGTCACAGAGGACGGGTGCACTTCTAATGCTTCTGCAATCGATGAAACTCTTGCGTAACCCTTTGCTTCAATTAAATTATAAATAATTTCAATATAGTCTTCCATACTTGGTGTAGGCATAAAAAAGCTCCTTTCTATGTTTTGCCACAGAGAAACGTGAACACCTTCAATAAGAACGTTAATTTTTTTTATCAAAGGAAACTTTTTTTCTAATTTAATAATAGCTGATTTCCTCATAAAACTCAAGTTATTATCCTTTATTTGTATATTTTCATATGCATTTATCACTTCCAGTAAACAAAATAAAATTGAAATATATCCTGTGTTTATACGTCTGAAGACGGAGGTTATTTCCTTCGATGGGTTGTTGTTCGAATTTTTGCCGATTGCTACAATTATTTCAGAAAGAGGAGGGATAACGTGGAAAAGATAATTGAGATCAGCCAGTTAAATAAAAGCTACCGGAAAAGAAAATCAAAGGAAATTGTTCAAGCAGTCAAAGATGTTGATTTTAATGTTTATAAAGGAGAGATTCTTGGCCTGCTTGGTCCGAACGGAGCCGGAAAAACAACTACGATTAAGTTAATATGCGGTTTGTTATACCCGGACAGCGGCGAAATAAAGATAAAAGGAGTACCCAATACAGCGAAACGCTTAGAATCGTTACATCATATCAGCGCCGTGCTGGAGGGCAATCGTAATTTATATTGGCGGCTTATGGTGAGAGAGAACTTGGAGTATTTTGCCGGAAACAGAGGAAGGTCAAGAAAGGAAGTCAAAGAAGAGATCGATGAGCTGCTGCAAATGTTCCGTTTGAAGGAAAAAGAGAATGAGCTGGTAAACCGGCTTTCCCGAGGGATGCAGCAAAAATTAGCAATAGCTGTAGCGATGCTTGCCAATACGGAAGTCATGCTCTTAGATGAACCGACGCTTGGTTTAGATGTGCAAACCGGATTGGAGGTTAGAGAAATCTTGAAATCCATTGTTCAAAATTATCAGCGTACCATTATCATCAGCTCTCATGACATGGAAGTCATTCAGGATATTTGTGACCGCACCGTCATTATTAATCAAGGAACTGTCGTTATCGATCAGCGGGTCGATGAATTGATTAAACTATTTGAAGTGCGTTCTTACAGGCTGACCTTAAGTGAAGCTTTGTCACCAGACCAGCGAAAAGCGATTTCCTCCCGTTTTCCAACAAACGATTATGTAGAAGATGAACGCTTCAGCTATCTTACTGTACAGCTTGAGAAAAGCGAGGATATTTATCAGATTTTTCAGGTATTACAATTGAATCGCACTCCAATTGACTCGATTGACCGGAAATCGGTTCGATTTGATGAAGTATTTTTAAAAATTATTGAAGGAGACTATCACCATGCCATGGATTAACCTATTTAGAGCAAATCTGCGAAAGGAATATCTGGAACTGAAACGCTATTTACCGAATACCCTTGCACTTGTTTTAACCTTTTACTTTATCTTTTTAGGTTTATTTGGAGTAATACATTTTTTTTGGGATCCATCAACACAGGATGCAAATATTCAATTTGTGATTGTTAACTACATCTTCTGGTTCTTAGCACTTAGCGTTATTCAAATGTTTGGTTTTGAAATTGTGAATGAAGCCATTCGCGGAACGCTTGAACAATTATCGATGTCACCAATGGGCATCTGGCGCATTTTAAGCACAAGACTTGTAGCCAGTACGATTATTTACGGAATCATTATATCTGTTTTATTGGTTATTACCATGCTGACAGCAGGACAATGGCTTAATATTGATATTGTATCTATTTTCCCTGTCTTTGTATTAACTGTTTTCGGAATGTATGGCGTGGGTTTAATAGTCGGCGGGCTGGCCATTGTTTATAAACAAATTCAAGCCTTTTTGCAGATATTGCAATTTTTATTGGCCGGGCTGACCTTTATTCCGCTTGCTGCATCTCCCTTGATGTATTTCCTGCCATTTGTTATTGGCGTTGATTTAGTCAGAGATATCATGATTGACGGACAGACATTGATGGATATCGGCTGGCTGCCGCTGTTAATTTTATTTATAAATGCTTTCGTCTATTTTATTGCCGGTCTGTTATTTTTTAAATATTGTGAACGTATGGCGATGAAAAAGGGATTGCTGGGGCAATATTAACATATTTAAAAGAGAACGGCTCAAAACCGTTCTCTTTATTGTTTACAAACCACATTTCAATTGAGCTCCACAGCTGGTACACGTATTACATCCGCCGATGTCTTCTACACTGCCTTCTCGGCAGACTGGACAGGTATCTCCTACCTCAGACCCGATTGTTACATTTGTTTTATCTAATTCCTGAATGGTGTCCATAAGAACAATTTTTTTATCTTCTTCCTCATCCGGGAATAATTCTGTCTGCTCCCCTACTTGGTTATCCTCTGCTTTTAAGGTCAAGACTTGGGAATCTCTGCTTCCATCCACATAGACAGTACCGCCTTTGGCACCGCCATTATACAAGCGGCGGTATACACTTTCTACCTGATCAACAGTATACCCCTTTGGTGCATTTACTGTTTTGGAAATAGAGCTGTCTACCCAGCGCTGAATCACACATTGTGTATCAGCATGCGCTTCCGGACTTAAGTCCATTGCGGTTACAAACCACTCCGGCAGCTCTTTATCCGCTGCTTCTGGATGCTCATTTAGATATTCCTCCACAATATCTGCTTTTACTTCAATAAATTTACCTAATCGGCCGCTTCTGTAGTAAGAAAAGGAGAAGTATGGTTCAAGTCCCGTACTTACTCCAACCATCGTACCCGTACTTCCAGTTGGAGCAACAGTCAGCAGATGCGAGTTGCGGATACCATACTCTAATACACCTTCCCGAATGTCTGCAGGCATTTTTTGCATATACCCTGTTTGGATAAAACGTTCACGGAGCGTTTTTGTTTCTTCCTCTGTTTCACCCACCAGGAAAGGGAAGCTTCCTTTTTCTTTCGCCAACTCGATTGAAGTGCGGTAAGCAGTAGTTGCCATGATTTCAAACACTTGGTCAATCAGCTTATTTCCTTCTTCTGAGCCATAAGCTGTTTCACAATAAATCAATAAATCATGCAGTCCCATCACGCCTAAGCCGACACGTCTTTCTCCTAAAGCCTGTTTTCTATTTTCTTCTAAGAAATATGGTGTTGCGTCAATTACATTATCCTGCATCCGCACTCCAGTTTCTACAGTATCTTTTAATTTTTCTACATTTATCTTTTTGGTGCCTTTATCTGCCATTTCAGCAAGGTTGACGGCAGCCAAATTACAAACAGAAAACGGAGCAAGCGGCTGCTCGCCGCAAGGGTTTGTCGCAACAACCTGCTGACCGTATGCTTTTGCATTTGTCATTTCATTAGCATTATCTATAAAGAAAATGCCCGGTTCTGCGGAATATGTTGCACAAATATTAATCAAGTTCCACAGTTCCTTTGCTTTCACTTTCCGGTAAACCCGAACACCATAGCCCATTTCTTCCCATTTACGGACATCGCCCACCTCATACCATTGTTCATTATAGGCTTTCATTTCTTCCGGTGTATAATTTTCTACATCTGGAAAGCGCAGCTCATAATAATCGTCTTTTTCCACGGCTTCCATAAATTCCTTTGTAATACAGACAGAAATATTTGCTCCTGCCAGGAAATCCGGGTTATGGACGGAATACGTTCCTCCATCGCGCAATAACTCCGTCGCCTGCTTCATGGCAGCATCTGTGAAGCCGCCTTGGCCGGGGATGGCTTTATAATTGACGATTCCCTGATACAAATCAAATTCTGTTTCTGTCAGCGGGGTAAATTTTAACTTCTCATTTGCCAGCTGCTTCATTTGCTCGTCTTCTGTATTTTCTATTAAATAACGTAAAATACGCGGATTCTGCATTTTAGAAATAATAAATTCTACAATATCCGGGTGCGAATCGACAAGCATAATCATTTGTGCTCCGCGTCTGGAACCGCCCTGTTCAACCAGATTCGTCAATTTGGCGATATCATCCAGCCAGGAGACACTTCCTGAAGATTTTCCGTTGACTCCTCTGGCCAGTGTATTTCGCGGTCTTAATGTGGAACCGTTCGTGCCGACACCGCCGCCGCGTGACATAATTTCCATTACCTGTTTACGATGATCGGAAATGCCTTCGCGTGAATCTTTTACAAAAGGCATCACATAACAGTTAAAATAGGTTACATCGGTTTCAGCGCCTGCTCCATATAGCACACGTCCCGCCGGAATAAAATTCATAGAAGCCAATTGATTATAGAAAGCATCAAATGATCTGGCTTTTCTTTCTTCAGTTTCTTCCACTTCGGAAAGGCCGCTCGCATTTCTTTTGGCAATTTGTTCATAATAAATTTCCAACGGCTTTTCGATAACATCGAGTGAACGCGTAATCATCCCGCTTTCCCGTTCTTCTTCCTTATCTAAAACTCCGACATAATCGGATTCGACAGCTACTTCCGCCTTGTTTTCTTCCCAATTAATATCTATAATAAATCCTAGACCCCGAGCGGGAAATTTAGGGTCTGCTTTTACGGTTAAAACAACAAAATCACCTTTTTTTAATGTTTTTTTCTCTGTATCTTTATATGCATACCGGTCCAGCATGACCAATCTCGACACGCCTTGATGGGTGATATGCATTTCTTTTGCGATTGGGTGCACTGCTTCAAATTTTTTTATATCTTCATTAAGCGCCTCGATATTAACCTGCCTTAATGACTCGAAATGGATAGTCAATGTTATCGCTCCTTGTCTTGCAATTGATTACTTATTAGTTTATCATAACTCTTCTCCATAAAACAATATATAGTATCTAATTCATTATTCCGACACAATATATAGTTAATTATCAGAAAAGCAAGTAACTTTCATGCAATCTCTGGTTACTTTTTTTATTCCCTTAAAGCGGATTTGAAACACCTCTTTTACCAAAAATAATAATCCGGAACTGGAAAGAGGATATTTTTTTAAGATGAATATCCGCCTGCAAAATAAAAACTTTGAAAAATAAAAACGCTGCCCATATAATAAGAGTGTAGAATATAAAGATAGACGGGGGAAACAAAATGACATTTTTACTCATTGCTTTAGTTGTTCTGCTTGCGATTACTATTTTTCGCTACTATAGACAACGCACTTATTTAAATGTACTGACAGAAGATCAATTTGTAGAAGGCTACCGCAAAGCACAATTGATCGATGTACGTGAGCCGCAGGAATTTGATAAAGGTCATATTCTCGGAGCGCGTAATATCCCGGTAACGCAAATGAAGCAAAGACTTGTGGAATTGAGAAAGGACAAGCCGGTCTACCTGTATTGTCAAAACAGCAGCCGTTCCGCAAGAGCTGCGCAGCTCCTGCATAAAAAAGGATTTGAAGAAATTTATCAGCTTAAAGGCGGATTTAAAAAATGGACTGGAAAGATTAAAATGAAAAAATAAAGCCTTTGTTTTCCATTTTGTGAAAGCTGTTAATTGGGCTAAAAATAAAAGCTGATTCAGAGCATAACCTCTGAATCAGCTTTTATGATGGTTTACGATTCTTCGTACCGCAGGATTGGTTTACGTGCAGCGGTTGCTTCATCCATCCGCTTCACAATTGTATGATGTGGTGCTTCCTGTACAGTTTCCGGGTCTTCTTCTGCTTCTTTTGCTATACGGGTCATGATATCAATAAAGGAATCGAGCGTTTCTTTCGATTCTGTTTCTGTAGGCTCAATCATCATGCCTTCTTCCACATTCAACGGAAAATAAATGGTAGGTGGATGAATATCAAAATCCAGCAGCCTTTTCGCCATATCTAATGTGCGGACGCCAAGTTTTTTCTGAATGCTACCCGACAGTACAAATTCATGCTTACAATGCTGCGGATAAGGCAGTTGAAATACTTTTTCTAACTGACGCATCATGTAATTCGCATTGAGTACGGCATATTCGCTGACCTTTTTCAGGCCCTCTGCTCCCATTGTACGAATATACGTATATGCACGCAGGTTAATACCAAAATTCCCATAGAACGGTTTTATCCGGCCGATAGACTGCGGTCTGTCATAATCAAAGCGGAACGAGTTCTTTTCCTTAATAATTAATGGTTTTGGCAAATATGCTGCCAGCTCTTCGCTGACTCCTACCGGTCCTGAGCCCGGACCGCCGCCGCCATGCGGACCTGTGAACGTTTTATGAAGATTTAAATGTACTGCATCAAATCCCATATCTCCCGGTCTGACATAACCCATAATCGCATTTAAATTAGCGCCGTCATAGTAAAGCTTACCGCCGGCACCATGTATTATTTCTGCCATTTCTAAAATATCTTTTTCAAATAATCCTAACGTGTTCGGGTTGGTAAGCATTAAGGCTGCTGTATCTTCCCCGACAACCCGCCGCAAATCATCCAGATCCACCAGTCCTTCTTCATTTGAATTCACGGTAACTGCTTCAAACCCGGCTACTGCTGCAGACGCCGGATTGGTTCCATGGGCAGAATCCGGTACAATGACTTTTGTACGGTGATAATCCCCATTGGCCTCATGAAAAGCACGAATCATCATTAATGCAGTCCACTCTCCCTGCGCACCGGCAGCTGACTGTAATGAAACCTCATGCATGCCAGTAATTTCTTTTAATGAATCCTGCAAATCATAAAGCATCTCCAGAGCACCCTGCACCGTGTTTGGATCCTGATAGGGATGAATATGACTGAAGCCTTCCAGACGCGCAATGTCTTCATTAATTTTCGGATTATACTTCATCGTGCAGGAACCAAGCGGATAGAACCCGGAATCCACTCCATAATTACGGGATGCCAGCCCCGTATAGTGACGAATAATATCCAGTTCACTTACTTCCGGCAGCTTAGGAGGTCCTTTGCGAATATAAACATCCTCTAATTCTTCTTCTAAATCAAAGGCATCTATTTCCAATTCCGGTAAGCTGTAGCTCGTTCTCCCTTCTTTACTGCGTTCAAATAATAATGGAAAATTTTTATCAGCCATGCATATCCCCCAATTCTTTTGCAAGTTGGTCTATCTCTTGTTTTGTACGAATTTCTGTCACAGCCACAAGCATCTGACCATGATAGGAAGGGTCGATTTTTCCTAAATCAAAACCGCCAAGAATTCCTTTTTCAAGCAAAGCAGCATTTACTTTAGTAATGTCCTGGTTTAACTGAATGACAAATTCATTGAAGAATGGGCCATCATAAACTATCGAAATACCTTCTTCTTTCAATTTCTTCTTTGCATAACGGGCTTTTTGCATATTCATTTCGGACATTTTCTGTATCCCATGCTTGCCGATAGAGCTCATCGCAACAGAGCTGGCTAATGCATTCAGCGCCTGATTGGAGCATATATTGGAAGTTGCCTTGTCACGCCGAATATGCTGTTCCCGTGCCTGCAGCGTCAGCACATAGCCTCTGACTCCATTTTCATCCTTTGTCTGACCGACCAGACGTCCCGGAACCTTGCGCATTAATTTTTTACTTGTTGCAAAATATCCGCAATGCGGCCCGCCAAATTGGGCTGGAATACCGAATACCTGCGTGTCGCCGGTTACAATGTCCGCACCAAATTCTCCCGGCGGAGTCAGATAGCCGAGGGCGAGCGGATTGCTGGACACAATCAGCATGGTCTTCTTTTGATTTTCTAACAGCTTTTGGATTGCTTCCATTGGCTCTATCTGTCCGAAAAAGTTCGGATATTGGACGACAACTCCGGCAATATCCTCATTCAAGAGTTCCTCCAAATGGACGAGATCTGTTTTTCCATTTTTTAATGGAATCGGAATTATTTCAACTTCCTGTCCTTTTGCGTACGTATGAATAACCTGCTGATATTCAGGGTGGACGGCGTCCGATACCAGCACTTTCTTTCGTTTAGTCTGGGCGGCACTTAAATTTACTGCTTCTGCTAAAGCCGTACCTCCGTCATACATAGAAGAATTCGCGATTGGTAAAGCTGTCAGTTCAGAAATCATTGTCTGAAATTCAAAAATTGCCTGCAACTCTCCCTGGGAAATTTCCGGCTGATAAGGCGTATATGCTGTATAAAATTCAGGTTTTGAAATGACATGATCCACAATGGAAGGTGTGTAATGATCATATACACCTGCCCCAAGAAAGGATACAACATCTTTCGTAGATGTGTTTTTATTCGCCATTGCTGTTAATTCCTTCGTCAATGCATATTCATTCTTTGGTTCTTTTAACTCTAATTCCTTCTGGAGACGAACATTGCCTGGGATATCTGCAAACAGCTCCTCCGTATCCTTTATCCCTATGGCATCCATCATTTCTTGTTTATCTTCCCTGGTCATCGGTAAATAACGAAACTCCATCTTTTCTCCCCCTTATTTTACTGCGCTGATAAAGTGAAACTTTTTTCCCCGAACTCTTTTTCCTGTGAAAATGTACGATGATTATCTACGGTAGAACGGTGTCTTGACCACCTTCGCTTTTAAGCGGCGCTTTCGGACCTGAACCTCCACCTCTGCTCCAATCTTTGCGGAATCAGATTGAATCAGTACGAGACCAATATTTTTGTTTAGTGTAGGTGACTGTGTACCGGAAGTAACAAAACCAATCTCGGTATCTCCCTGGTACACTGGATAGCCGTGTCTTGGAATACCCTTATCAATCATTTCGATTCCTGCAAGCTTTCTTTCTGTCCCATTAGCTGCTTGCTGTTCAAGTGCTTCTTTTCCTATGAAATCTACTCCCTTATTCAGCTTCACAGCAAAACCTAAACCAGCTTCCAATGGCGAAATATCAGCTGACAGCTCTTGCCCGTATAAAGCAAGATTCGCTTCAAAGCGCAGCGTATCTCTTGCTCCCAAACCGATTGGCTGGATACCTTCTTCCTTTCCCTTTTCAAGCAGTATATTCCACAAATCTTTGCCATTTTCAGAATCGAGATAAATTTCAAAACCATCTTCGCCTGTGTACCCTGTTCTGGAGATGAGGGCCTTTCCTTTCATTCCTTCCATTTCGATATCCTTTTTAAAACGGAAGAAAGAGATATCTTGAAGCGGTTCTTTTACAATCTTTTGTAAAATCTGCTCCGCTTTTGGTCCTTGCAAAGCTAATTGCGCATAATTTTCCGAAACATTTTCTATGGTAACATTCGGATTGAAATTATTTTGTTCCTGCAGCCAGGCAACGTCTTTCCCCGTATTAGCAGCATTTACAACAAGCAAGTATTCATTTTCAGCCAGCATATATACAATTAAATCATCGACTGTTCCACCATTTTCATAGCACATAAACGTATATTGTGCTTTGTTTGGCACTAGCTTTGTTACATCATTTGTTAAAGTCGTCTGTAAAAAATGAACACTTTCCGGACCGCTCACCAAAACCTCGCCCATATGCGACACATCGAACAGACCGGCTTTTGTCCGGACCGCTTCATGCTCTTCTTTAATACCTGAAAACTGCACCGGCAAATCCCATCCGCCGAAATCAATGGTCTTGGCAACCCTTTCATAAGCTGGAAAAATCGGTGTACGTTTTAATTCATTCATCTGCTTCTCTCCTTACTAAGGTTGATTGAAATACGTGAACATCCTTATAACATTTGCTGGTGATTTAAAGAAATTGATTTTAAGCACAAAAATAGAGACTCCTCCTAAAAGAAGTCTCTGTCCGCAAACCAGAAAGTTGCATATTCACAAAGAAAACGGTCTTCATCATGTGAATATTTGCTTCGTGGGTGGTTTATAGGCAGCTGATGCCTATAAACGCTCTCCAGAGTAGCGTCCTACAAGAGTCTTTTTGCCTGAGAGATTCGCTCTTAACTTGCTCCTTCGGCGTTACATAAACTGTAAGCTCTCCCCTTGTATTCATCCGCTGATTGAATATATTCATGTTGGTTATACTAAAGGATATATAATCCTTCATCATATAGTATGTTAGCAGGAAAATCTATTTGACAAAAGTATATCATAACTCTTTAAAAAAGTAATTGAAAAACCATATTTTACCCGAAAGGATGTGCATCGAATAAATGGATTCTATTCAAATTCAACAAGACAATCAATTCATTACGGACTTAGAGTCAGCCTTTCGTGATGAAAATGATTTAACAAATTGGGAGCTATTTCGTATGGCATATCAGGCTGCAAATGTAACAAAGCGCCCTTCTTTCAAAGGCTTGCAGGCGCTGGAATATTTGCCGCATCTGGATATTTTAGATCATCAATTACAAGCTGCCGAACAAGTAATTGAAACGATGCATGGCCGTGCCATTTTAGCGGACGAAGTAGGACTTGGAAAAACAATTGAAGCAGGACTGGTTCTAAAAGAATATATGGTAAGAGGGCTGGTGAAAAAAGCATTAATTCTTGTTCCGGCTTCTCTCGTAAATCAATGGGAAAAAGAATTAAACGAAAAATTTCTCATTCCTGCCATTGCCTATCGTAAAAATTACAGCTGGGACGATAATCCAATTATTATATCTTCCATTGATTCCGCCAAGCGTTCTCCGCATCGGGAGGCTATTTTAGATATAGATTATGATTTTATCCTGGTGGATGAGGCTCATAAACTAAAAAATGAGCAGACAAAAAACTACCAGTTTGTTCAGGAATTAAAGAAAAAGTATTGTCTTTTATTAACTGCTACGCCGGTACAAAATAAGCTGTTAGAATTATTTAATCTTGTCAGCCTTTTAAAGCCTGGACATCTAGGGAATTATAAAAGTTTTACAGAGAAGTATGGAAAGGACCGCAAAAAAATGGAACAGGATCCTTATCTGAAGAAGCTTGTCCAGCAGGTAATGGTCCGTAATACAAGGAAAGATACCAGCTTAAACAATTCTAAAAGAAAAATCCAAACCATTTGGACTTCTCTTCCAGAAAGCTATCACAAGGTTTATCACCAATTAATGGAGCTGTCTTTTGGAATGGCATCCTTTGCTAAAATCACTTATTTACGTGAATTCTGTTCTTCCAGAGAGGCTTGCTTTACCTCTTTGGTGAAATTAGACCAAGCCGGAAATCATGAAGCTATTCAGGAAGTCATCGGAAATATTGAACAGCTGGAGCAGCATCCCAAAGCGGAGGAATTAACCAATCTGATTAAATCGCTGAATGGTGAAAAAGTGATTGTTTTTACCGAATATCGCGCTACACAGTACTATCTGCAATGGTATCTGCAGCAGCACGGTATTTCTTCAGTACCTTTTCGCGGCGGCTTTAAACGAGGAAAAAAAGATTGGATGAAGCAATTATTTAGGGACCACGCACAGGTTCTGATTGCCACCGAAGCCGGCGGCGAAGGAATTAATCTGCAATTTTGTCATCATCTGATCAACTATGATTTACCTTGGAATCCGATGCGCTTAGAGCAGCGAATTGGCCGTATTCACCGTTTTGGTCAAGAATCAGATGTGCATATCTACAACATTGTCACGAAGCAGACGATTGAAGAGCATATATTGTCCATGCTTTACGAAAAAATAAACTTGTTTGAGAATGTAATTGGTAATTTAGATGCCATTTTAGCAGAGTTGAAAGTAGATAGTATGGAGAAAGAAATAGAATCTATCTATCAGGAATCCACTTCAGCTGGAGAAGTTCGTATTAAGCTCGATAATTTGAAATACGTGATGGAGCAGGCAAACCAGGAAATACAAAACGAGGAGCAATATAGAGATGGAACAGCAAATTGATTTATCCGATTTTCTAACCAGCTATTTTGAAACCAAACATTGTACCATCCTTTCTAAAGACGAGGGACAAATTCATATCCAGCTTACCGAAGAAATGGACAAAGAATTAATGAACCGCCCTTTCTACTGGCATTACATTAAAAAAATCGGCCGGGAAGGAGAGCCCCAGGCGCTGCGTCTGATTACGGACAAAGAGAAAGCGAGTGAACCAGGGGAATGGATTCATTTTGGGAGTCCGAGACTGCATCAAATTATTAATAAATTAACGGAAAAAGAACGTTATACCAGATTATTTGAGGAGGTCCGCACATCGGAAAACACTCCCCTGTATCCTTGGCTTGTAGTCAATATAAAAATCAGCTACCGTGGTGTCCAGCATAAGGATGAAATATTTTCTGTCGGCCTGCAGCTGCTTCACGGGCATATGGCTTTAAATATGATGGATTATTTAGATCGTATCCCGCTTGATAGAGCCATATCCGATTATTGTTATACGCTGACGCCGATGATTAATCCCAAAAGTGGATTTCTCCGTATTCAAAACGTTTTATTACAACACGTTCAAAACCAGGATAACGCATGGGCTGCTGCATCTATCCAACAGCTGGAAGCGGAAAAAGCTACCTTAAAGCATTTTTATGCGGATGAACTTGATCATCCAAGGTATGTAGAAGAATTAGAAGCGTTGGAGAAGCGGTTTAAACCAATGATTACATTTCAGGTGATTAATGGAGGAATTTTTTACTTAACTGCATCCACAATGAATGAAAAATAGCCGGATTAATCCCGGCTATTTTTTCTTTCATGGTACCAGGACTGAATGGAAAAAGGAATAACCCCCAGCCATTTGTTACCATACATCGGATAAGATAATTTCTTCTTTTTTTGTTTGCGCTCTGCTTTTTCTTCTGAAGATAAGTTCATGTATTTCACCGCTTCTTCTGTCAGAAAACGGATATAGTCATTGCTTTTCATACTCTATCATCGCTCCTTTTTAAAGACCGTTCTATTTTTAGTTTAAACAATTAAAAAAATTCTATTCTTTTTTGATAAAAAGAAGGACATTTAAAAAAAATGTCGAATTATAAGTTATGTCAGAATTAGTTGTAAAGGAGGTGAGCTAATGAATCACGTCACTAAATTATCTGACGATCTCTTTCAGTCGGCCACGAAGCAGCATGCATCCGATATTCACTTCTATCCTTATGAGCAGGAAACAGAAATCTACTTCCGCATCCACGGGAAACGTACCTTCATCCGGACCATTTTAACAAAGCAATACCAGCTTCTAAGAACATTTTTTAAATTCAATGCCAATATGGATATCGGTGAAAGCAGAAAGCCTCAGGCAGGTACGATGATCTGGAGTTTCGAATCAAAAGATTATGCACTTCGTATCTCAACCCTTCCCCATTATCAGCAAGAAACGATTGCCATCCGGATTCTTCCTCAAAATGACACTTTACCGCTGGATTATTTATTTCTTTTTCCAAAACAAATAGAGCAAATGCGAAGATGGATGAGCCATGAATCGGGTCTTATCCTGATAACCGGGGCAACAGGAAGCGGGAAATCATCTACATTATATTCCCTGTTAGAAACGGAAATGAAAGAAAGGCCTTGTCAAATTATTTCCTTAGAGGACCCTATCGAAAGAAAAATAAAGCAAATTCTGCAAGTACAAATCAATGAGCGTGCAGGTATTTCCTATCAAGCGGGATTAAAAGCTGCGTTGCGTCATGACCCTGATATTCTGATGGTCGGGGAAATACGGGATAAAGAAACTGCGCACTTTGCCGTGGAGGCTGCCCTGACCGGTCACCTTGTCCTCAGTACGCTGCATGCAAAAAATGCAGTCGGTACGATTTTCCGTTTGAAAGAGATGGGAATCAAAACAGCTGACCTTCATCAGATTCTGATCGGGGTGGGCGCCCTGCGCCTTATTCCAATCAGAAGAAAGAATAAACAGCAGCGGAGTGCAATCGGAGAATTGATTGAAGGCGTCCACCTGACAAAAGCTATTGAAGGCAATCTCCAAACTCTCCCGGAAAAGCAGCAATTTAAAAATTTACAAAGAAAGGCATTTGCTTATGGTTTTACTGAAACGATTTCTCCCCAATAATCAAAGGTTAACGATTACCACCCAGCTGCAATTTTTACACGTTTTGCAGCGTATGCTTTCCAGAGGCCTTACCCTTGTCCATTCCTTAGATGCAATGAAATATTACGGTGAATTAGAACACATTTCCAAACAGGTTTTAAGTAATCTGGAAGCAGGGCAACAGCTGGATGAAGCAATGGATCAGGCTGGTTTCCATCATTCCATTGTCTCTTACCTTTTTGTAGTAAGGGAAAAAGCAGATATTTATGAACGAATCGAGCATTGCTATCAATTATTTCAGCAACGCGTTCACTACATTCGTAAATTTCAGCAAACAGTGCGTTATCCCCTTATATTAATGATAATTTTTAGCGGACTGTTATTTTTTATTTATTCACGTGTCATCCCTTCCTTCCAGCAGCTGATGTTTGGTGAGCTTCCTATGCTGCTGCAAGCTGTTATTTTTCTTTCTACATGGCTCGGATATTCTCTCCTTATTCTTTTTGTTCTTTCCACCCTTGTTGCGCTTGTTTGGCTATTTTCAAGAAATAATATCTCTTTAGAAACAAAACTGTCTATATATAAACGAATGCCTCTCTACCGCTCTTACGTAAAAAGACAAACATCCTTTCACTTTGCCGCATTATACAGCTCTCTTCTGCAAACCGGGATGCCGATGAAGGAATTATTAAGTTATATGTCCCGGCAGACTAAGCTTCCGATTATTTCTTATTACGCGAAGCAGATGCAGCTGGAATATTTTAAAGGAAGATCCATTCACGGACTGTTAACAACGATGGAATTTTTAGAGAGTCATCTGTCGGATATTTTATCCTCTAATATGGATGCGAAAAGCCTGGCGAAGGATTTAGCTATCTATGCAGATATTTCGATTGATACCATGTATCAGCGGCTTCAAAAAAGGATTGTTTATATCCAACCTGTTTTTTTCTCGATTATCGGAGCATTTATCATATTGATTTACATTAGTCTGATGTCTCCTATGTTTGAATTAATGAATACGATGTAAAGGAGCGGTTTTTATGTTAAAAAGTTCAAAAGGATTCACACTGATTGAAATGTTGATAGTTTTAATGGTTATCTCGGTAATAATGATTTTAATTATACCGAATCTGGGCAAGAAAACAGGGGATGTTCACTCGAAGGGCTGTGATGCATTAATTTCTGTCGTACAAGCTCAGGCAGATGCTTATCATATTGATACAGGCAATTTACCTTCCAGTATGAATCAGCTGGTAAGCGCTGATTATATCACCGAAGACCAGCGGACATGCTCAAACGGAAATGAGCTCTCCATTTCTAATGGTGTTGTAAATGCCTCAAACTGAACGAGGGTTTACACTGATTGAGGCATTGTTTGCATTATCCATCCTGTCGATTATTCTTTTACTCATTCCTAGGCAGCAGGTGGAGCAAATAGATAAATTCGAGCTGCAGCATTTTTTTGATACATTAGAAATGGATGTGCTCTACTTGCAAAGCACAGCAAGCACGCAGGAAAACGATATCCCATATGTACTAAAGTTTAATCCAGACAGCTACAGCATTGTGCTTGATCGGTTTAGAGAAATCAAGCGGGAATATCCGGCTCAATTTTCGTTAGTGACCTCATTTCCCAAAAATGTTGAATTCTACATCAGCGGGGTTATTAAAAATCCCCAGACGATTCGAGTAAGCTTGGCAGGAGAGCCTTATCAGATTGTATTTCCGTTAGGGAAAGGCAGATACTATGTGGAAAAAAGATAAAGGGTTTACCTTATTTGAAACTTTAATTGCGTCCCTGCTTCTATTCTCCATGCTGACGATACTTTTGCCGCTTCTCTCCATCATTGCAAAAGAACAATATAATTCCATTGAAAAAGTACAAATCACAAGTAAATTACATGATGACATGCAGGGTATTCTGGCGGGAGCGGCACCTTTTCCAGGTAACTACACCGTAACTCCTTACCAGACGCCTGCAGCCTTCTCTTTTTCGCTGGAAGGTAAGTACCTGAAAGGATGTGCAGAATGGACTAATGCAAAACAAAAAACAGAGAGTAAATGCCTTTATGCGATTATGGAGTAATACAAAAGGTTTTACGTTCATCTCAATGCTCGTTGCTATGACCATCCTGGTATTAACACTGCCTTTTGTATCTTATGCTCTGTCTGCATTGCAGCTGAAACAAACAAATACGGAAGCCTTATCTGTACAACAATTTTTTACTCAATTACACTATGATGTCATGTCTTCCTCTTCTGCGCATGTAGCGAATAACCAATTATATATCCGTGCTACTGATCGAAACGACCACACAGAAAGTATAGCCCGCGTCAGTCTCTACAATAATACGATACGCAGGCAGGTAAATGGATTAGGCCATGAAATTTATCTTCGTCAGGTTGCTGATATTACGTTTGAAGAACAAGCAAACGCTATTTTTTTAACCATTACCAAAGAATCAGGTGACGTTTATGAAAAAACGATTTACAATTATCCATAACCAGCAAGGATTTTTATTATTTCATGTCGTCTGGGTAATTCTTATTGTATTTCTTTCAATCCATTTTTTGCTTTATCATTACCATACGTCAAAAGTTGTTGCTCAAAATCAGCTGTATCATATAGAAATAGAGACACTTTTTCAAATGGCGTATCAGCAATTCCAGAATGAAACAGGTGATGACGAGATTTCTTTTCCCTATCAGACTGATTATGTTTTTCCTCAGGGAGATGTTACCATAACACTTCACAAAGAAAGAAACAATACAATTTATATCGTTTTTTTAATCAAACCAACAGAGAGCAATCATACTTATCGATTATCCCGCCCTTACGCATAAAAGGACAGGTTCAACATTAATTTGAATGATTTTTCATTGTTTTGAAATTAAATCTATGCTAATTGGGCATGATATCTATAAGAATCGTTTACAATCCTTTCTTGCTCGTATATAATAACTATGAGAACGTTACCTATAAAGGAGGGGGAAGACATGGACCGCATGTTTCGTGTTCTTGCCTTTTGGACAGGTATTTTTACAGTTATGTTTTATGTAGGTGACATGCTGAATACTGCACTATTATTCCTTGTTCAAACGGCGTTTTTCCTTACACTGAGTTACTTAAAGCTGTCTGAACGTATGTACATGTATCTGTTTGGTGCATATTGTACGGTATTTATTGTTGGATATACTTGGTATTCTGAGTTTATCCTGGTACCTGGATTTGGACATTAAAAACATCGAAAAAAGACCATCTGTATTGGATTATAGATGGTCTTTTTTCTATTTAATTCTGTTCCCGCAATAAAGATACTACCTTTCTATGCCGGAAAAAAAGGATTATTTTTCTTCTCATAGCCGATTGTCGTTGCAGGTCCGTGTCCGGGAAGAACCGTCAGATCCTCCGGCAAACGATATAATTTTTCCCTTACCGTATGCTCAAGAATATCTATATCCCCATCAACTAAATCTGTTCTTCCAATCCCCTGTTGAAACAGGACATCTCCGCAAACAGCAAAATTATCTTCAGGGAAAACAAAGCTGATGCTTCCCGGCGAATGGCCGGGTGTGTGTAATGCCTCCATGAAAAATCCGCCAGCTTCCAATGGTCCTTCTTCTAATTCTTTATCTGCCGCTTGCGCAGTTACGGGCTGTCCCATTAATTTAGCTGAACCATTTAATTTAGGTTCCCCTAACCAATCCCATTCAGCTTTATGAAGATAAACCGGTGCATTTGTAAACTCCCGGACTCTTTCCAAACCGCCGATATGATCAAAATGAGCATGGGTCAGCAATATTGCCCTCACATTCAGCTGATGTTTTTCAATGGCAGCAATAATCTTCTCCGGTTCACCGCCGGGGTCGATAACTAAAGCATCTTTTTCTTCTTTTTTGTAAACGATATAGCAATTTGCCTGGACTAAACCTACCGGCATCGCAATAATTTCCATACCTATCTCTCCATTCTTTTATAATAACTCGACAAACACTTGGAAATACTATAAAATATAAATAGTTTAACGATAATTACATAGTATTAAATACTGACTTTTTACACAAGAATAATTACGTTGAAAAGGAGGAAAATTTCGGATGAGCCATATTATATTAGGAGTTATATTTTTAGCAGTTGCACTATTAGCGGTCGTATCCGTGATTCGTCAGTTGAAATATAAAAATATACTGGCGCTGTTATTTTCTGCTCTGACTGCAGTTGTCTTTGGATTCTTCTCCATCGCCACTATTATTTCAGAAATTACGGGCTAAAACGAAATGGACAGATTCATTTTATGTTAAACAACATAAAATGAATCTGTTTTTTATTGCACTTTTAGAAGTATCTAAAAAGTGCAAGCTAACCGCTCTAACGGGTTTCATGGGGTGAGTAATCTTAGGCTCCAGAAATATACCCCGCTTTCCGTAGCGGTCGCACTAACCTGACAACATTGGTAATCGCAGTCACAGCCAGTTACACTGTGATAAAAGAGCCGAGATTCTTTATTATTGCATTTCATTTATAGCTATCGTTTTTATTTATTTTATTAAATTATTTGTGAAACAAAAGCACAAAATAGAGACAGCTGATTAATTAATTGATACAAAAAACGATGCAGGTGATGAGCACCTGCATCGTTTTTATTATTCCTCTTCCTCATCTCCAAAATCAACAAATCGGAATAAGTCTCCGTAAATGATGGAATCAGAGTAAGAAAGCTCTGTATCCACTTTTTCTTGAATGGAGTCACAAGCACTTTCTACCTGTTCTAACTCTTCACTTGCTTCTTCATCTGAATCAGTCTCTTCTTCAATAGCCTGATCCATTGGCTCTCCTGTTTCACGGTCATAACAGATTCCAGCTGTACTTACATAATCATCACTGACAAAATCGCCATTACGCAATGCGATATAGTCTTTTCTGTCATCACTGAATAAGTCATTACCGAAATAGATATCTTCACCAGGATCGACATCAAGCATGTTTAACATGGTTGGTTTCAAGTCGATTTGACCGGCAATCTCATCCATTACTTGGCCATTACCGTCTCCAGGGATGTGGATAAATAATGGTACACGCTGCAATTGCACCTGATCATAAGGAGTAATTTCATCCTGATCTAAATATTGGGCCATCGCTTTATTATGGTTTGCGCTGATTCCAATATGGTCACCCATAATGACGATAATAGAATCTTCATACATACCGGATTCTTTCAATTCATCAAAGAATTCTTCAATAGCCTCATCCATATAACGTACAGTTGGGATATAACTGTTCAGTGTATTGGAATTGGAATCAAATTTATCAATTGTTGCATCTTCCTCATCTAATTCAAACGGGAAGTGATTTGTCAGTAAAATCATTTTTGAATAGAACGGCTCTTCCAGATCCTCCAGAAGCGGGATAGATTGTTCAAAGAACGGTTTGTCTTTCAAACCCCATCCTACAGAATCTTCTGGTGTGACATCGTATGACTCCTCACCAAGGAATTCATCGATTTCTAAGCTGTCATACATTGCGTCTCTATTCCAAAAGCTTTTATTGTTCGCATGCAATACGGAAGAACTATAACCGGCTTCTTTAATCATTTCCGGGAAGGAATGATAATCATTTCCTCCGTGGGTAAAGAATACAGCACCGCGGGACAGCGGGTACAATGAATTTTCTACTAAGAATTCGGAATCAGATGTATTCCCCTGACCAGTTTGTTCATAGAAATTGTCAAAGTAATACGTATCCTCATCTTGAGCTAAATCATTCAGGAATGGTGTAACCTCTTCCCCATTTACTTCACTGTTCATCACAAAGTGTTGCAATGACTCTGCATTAAGGAAAATAATGTTTTTATCCTTCGCAATACCATTCATTTCTTCACTGCGCTCGTGATCTACATTTTCTTCTATAAATTCCTGAATTTCAGGAATTTCATTTCCGTCAGCAAAAACACGCTGTGATTCATTTTTTGAGTGAACAACAACATCGTATACATGATAGTTAAGCAGCCCGATATTTTTCACTAAATATTCACGGTCGAAACCACGGGTGAATAACTGTGGTCTTTCCATTTCTGCTAAGAAAAAGTTACCTGCAAGTAAAACTAATGAAAACGCCAGAACCCCGACTTTTCCGCTTCTAGGGTACAAGACAGATAAATTTCCTGCAAATTTCTTACTTATATACCAGACAATCGCCACATCAGCAAATATGAACAGGTCCCATGGCTTAATCAAAGTTAAGATACTGGATCCTAAATCTGTCATATTGCTTCCCATAAATAATTGCGGGATGGTGATAAAGTCTGTGAACTGGCGATAGAATACCAGATTTGCCCAGACAATCAGTGACATTGCCAGCATCGCATACCGAATATATTTCATTTGTCTGGAAGACTTTTTAAACCAGACCCCTAATGCCAGTATTAAGAATGCTGACACAAATGGATTAATAAACAGAATTAATTCCTGCATGGAGTTATCAAGTTCAATATTAAATACAAATCGATAGACAATATACGTTTTCAGGCCAAGAAGTAACGCCGCTATGACATAGAGCGGTATCTTTGGCTTTTTAAATCGTTTCATTATATCCTCTCCTAAATAATAAAAACAGGAATTCGAGTTTATCCTCTAACATACTACTTCCCATTTTATAAACTAATGTAAACCTACAATTAATGAATTCTACATCTTTTTCATACGATTTGGCAAGCAAAAGGTTTCACATTAAATCATTTTATTTTAATACCCGTTCATAAATTACTATTTTAGTAGATAATCTAAAAAAATCAAGTCTGAAAATCAATTAACTATTATTTTCATATACCAGATACGCTCCGCCAATAATGCCTGCATCATTGCCGAGCTGACAAACTTTAATCGTGCATACCTCGCTTATCCTTGGCAATGCGTGTTTTCTGAATGCTTTTGTAACAGCGTCAATTAAATAATCCCCTGCATTGGAAACCCCGCCGCCTATCAAAATATTGGAAGGATTAATAATCATTGACATATTTGCCATCGCTTTCCCTAAAACATCTGCGGTATAGTCAATAATCTCCTTAGAAGCCTGGTCTCCCTGTTTAGCCAGCTCAAAAATATGCTGGGTGGTAATACTTCCCTCTGATTGAAATAATTTCGCCAATTGGGATTCCGGGTTTGTCTGCACCTTTTCCATTCCTTGTCTGACGATGCCTGTTGCTGATGTAATGGTTTCTAGACATCCTCTTTTACCGCAGTTACATAAATGACCATCCTCTAATACTTCGATATGGCCAATTTCGCCTGCCATTCCATTGGCACCATTTAAGATGGACCCATTTGCGATAATTCCGCCGCCAACACCTGTACCAAGTGTGATGGCAATTAAATTTCTGGATTGATTCCCTGCACCGACCCAGTTCTCTCCTAATACGGCAATATTGGCATCATTCTCAGCATAAACGGGAACGTTCGCCAGTTTTTCAAGCTCTTCCGCTAAATGAATATCTTTCCAGCCAATATTTACAGCTTCTGCAATAATACCGGCATGCGCATCTACAAAGCCCGGTGCTCCGACGCCAATTCCTTTTATAGAAGCATCCTTAAATGACGGTGTCTGTAATTTTGATTCAATGCTTGCCCAAATATCTGAAATGATATGGACCCCTTCATTTGTTAAATCCGTAGGGATTTCCCATTTTTCAATGATATCTCCATTTTTTGTAATAAATCCAATTTTAACGGTCGTACCGCCGATATCTACGCCTGCTAATAGTTCACTCATTGTCTTCCGTCCCCTTTTTATATTCTCTTATCTCTTTTTTCAGAAGCAATAACGCTTGTTGAAATTGCTCTACACTAATTAATTTCCATTCATATAGTTCATTTATTTCCATTATCATTAATTCTAAATCACCTAAACGGTCTGCTGTATAAATAAAAGTACCAAACTTCAGCAGCAGCTTTCGTACATCGTGTATATTTTCCATACTATCACCAAAAACATTATACCAAAAGGGCATGAAAATGGGAAATGCGAAAAAGACCCAAATCGAATCAACGATCTGGATCTTTCGGCCGTAATATGGATGGACGCAGATGTCTCTCTGGTAATGGAAAACGAATAAAGGTATCACGCATATTCTTTGCGGAAAATGGAACCAGCGGCCAGAAATAAGGCGTATCCAACGTTCTCATCTTTATTAAAAATAACAGCCAAATGGTGACACCGACAACATATCCGCCGACGCCGAATAAAGCCGTTGTAAATAATAAAAATAAGCGGACAAGGCGGTTGGCCATGCCTAATTCATAGCTCGGCGTGGCATACGAGCCAATGGCTGCCGTCGCAATATATAAGACCACCTCATGGGAAAACCAGCCGACTTCTACCGAAACCTCACCAATCATAATCGCAGCTACTAAGCCTAGAGCGGTTGCGAGCGCTGATGGTGTATGAATCGAAGCCATTCTCAAAATATCCAGCCCCAGTTCGGCGATTAAAAATTGAACCAGCAATGGAATAACACCGGAATCTTCCGGTCCGATAAAATAAAATGCATCGGGCAACAGGTCTGGCTGTACAGAAAATAAATAATATAACGGCAGGAGAAGCAATGAAAAAAATATGGCGATAAATCGAACAATACGTAAATACGCTCCAACACTTGGCTTTTGACGATATTCCTCTGCATGCTGCAGATGCTGCCAAAACGTTGTTTGCGTAATCATCACACTTGGGGTTCCATCGATAATAAGCACAATATGCCCCTCTAAAAGGTGAGAAGCGGCTGTATCAGGCCGCTCGGTATAACGGACCGCAGGGTAGGGATTCCAATAACGGTGGCTAAAAAATTCCTCAATTGACTTTTCTGCCATTGGAAGCCCGTCTGTATCTATCCCGTCTAGTAACTTTTTCAGTCTCTCCACCTGTCTGGAATCAGCTATATCCTCTATGTAACTAATAACCACATCTGTTTTAGAGCGTCTGCCAACCTGTGTAAATTCCATTCTTAAAGAGCGGTCTCTGACTCGGCGTCTTGTTAATGCTGTATTAAATACGAGTGTTTCCACAAATCCATCACGGGGCCCTCTGACAACCCTTTCCAAATCAGGCTCTTCCGGAGACCTTGCCGGATATTCCCTTGCATCAATGATAATTGCCCTATCCAATTCATCTACAAATAAGACAGTGGCTCCAGAAAGGATAAAATCAACTATTTTATCCATCTCCTTCATTTCTTCCAGCTCAATATAGGGAATATCTCTCTTCACTAATTTTCGTAATGTATCGGTATCCAGCTCATTCGGTTGAAGTCTTTGCAGCGATTGCATAATATAGAGCATGATATCGTCTTTTGCAAACCCGTCGACCATAAACATAGCCATATCCTTCCCGGCATAGTTTAAGTCTAAATTAATTATGTCAAAGCTTTTATCCACTCCCAGATAAGACTTTAGATAAGAAACATTGGTCTCCAGACTTGGAGCTACTTTTTTCATCTGATTGGTCAATTTTATCACCTTACATCATAGGATGTAGATAGTTTATATCACCAGATGAAAACTATACATGCTACATCATTTAAAACACACTAAAAAAAACCAAACTGCCGTTCACATTCAGCAGTCTGGTTTTTTAATCAGTAAGATTGCAAATCTTCCTTCAGCTTGGATAATTCTTCATCATCTGGAAAATGGGTTAAGCCTTCATCAATAATGGCTTCGATTTCTGCGGTGCTTGCGCCTTGCCTTGAATATAAAACAGCCAGGTTATTGTACATTTGCGGCAGTCTATTGTCGTATTGAACAGCCTCTTCCAAATCCTCTGCAGCCTCTGTATACTCCCCTTCTTGAATATACGCATATGAACGATGGAAAAGGAAATAGGGTATCAGCGTCTCATCATTCGTATCCTCCAAAGCTTCTGTTGCAATGGAAATGGCTTCGTTAAACTGATTCTCTTCTAATTGCATCTCTACTTCAATTAATTTCAACTCTGGAGATGAAGAATTGAAAGACCAGCCATAAATAAATAATCCAAGACTGAGCACAACAAAGCCAATCAAGGCAAGCAGCTGATTCTTTTTATTTTTTTTGTTTGGAACATAGGCTGCTGCAGCAATCAAAAACCCGCCGGCAAGTCCGCCAAGATGCGCTCCCATATCGATTTCAGGAATAGTAAATCCAATCACAAGGTTTATCCCTAAAATAAGCATGATATTAAAGCCCATTGTCTGAAAGAAAATTTTCTTATAAATCAATCCAAATAAGAGAAGTGCGCCAAACAGAGCGAATATGGCGCCCGATGCCCCTGCTGACACATTGATAGAAAAAGCAAAGCTTGCAATAGATCCTGTTAAACCGCCCAGGAAATAAATAAAAAGAAACCGGATCCTCCCGAATATTTGTTCAATGGCTGCGCCAAGGTAGAATAAAGCAAGCATATTCATCATCAAATGAAGGAAGTTCAGATGTAAAAACATCGATGTGAAGAATCTCCACCATTCTCCTTCCATGACAAGCAGATTAAAATTTGCCCCCATATCAATTAAATGCTGTGTATTCTCCATTTCTCCACTGGTTATTTGAAAAATAAAAATGAGTACGTTGAAAGCAATCAATATGTATGTAAACAACGGTTTCGAAAATGAAAATACTTTCTTGCGATTCTCCATTTCTTCCTGCATTTCTTGAAATAAAATATCTTTCATGCGCTTTGCGGCAGTTTCTTTATCAGTATCTGTTACATATTTTTCTCTATCCGAAGACAATGAAACATGGAGATCAAGGTTTAATTGGCTGATTTCTTCCTCTTCATTTGCTTCAGTAAGATAATATGTATGCATCTTAGGATCTTTCTTTGTTCCTTCTCCCCGCGGGTGCTTTACGTCTTCCCAATCATCCACCGGCAGTTCTTCTGCGATATAAATCGAATAGAAGACAGCATTTGAGCTAGCAATAGCTTGCCTGATCCGCTGCATCTGCTGGTAGGCAATCTGCGAATCCTGACGCAGGTGATTCGACCAATCAAACGTTTGCGGCTTCACTCGAATAATAGCGGATTTTCTGTCAGCTTTGCGCTCCAGCCAGATTTCATCCGTTTGATAGTCACCGGCAATAATTCGAAAACCTTGTTCTGTTAATTTATTCACCAGCTCATACGCCCGATATTGCATATGTATGTCCATAAATCATCCTCCCCTCTTTGAAGCATACCAAATATTTATAATCAGGTACAATTTTCCGTTTGCAGCAAACCAGGATGCAATGATAATTTTTAAACAGGTTCGTAAGGCATACCTGTCTTGCCATCCTGATTAAGCTCTCGCTTCGATTTGCCGGCAAAGAGGGAGCATGCGGATGAATGGCGGAGAAAATAAAAATGGTAATTTAGAAATTAAACCGTTTCCTTTTTCTTTTCCCACAAAATCATATTACCAAGCAGCGGTACCAGGTACTTTCTCCCCTGTTTCCAATTTAACATGCGGTTTAAAATGCGGTATCTCCATTTCATAAAAAGGAATGCAATGGATAGCAGCATCGCAAATACAAAGATAAAGCGCATCATTTTCCTGACCTCCTTCGAGATAGTACCCTTTTTGAACAACCTCTTTTACATCTTTTATTGTCAACGAAGAAAGCCATCTTATACATCAGATATGCTATTTGGAAGTTTTTATAGTTCGTTTCTCTGTTATAATCAGCTCCACAGGCAAATCATGGCTTTCTCTTGGAATACGCTCAACGAGCTGCTTTTCCGTGCACAGTGAAATCGTTACACCCTTATAATCAGCCAGCATACGATCATAATACCCGCCGCCATAGCCGATGCGATAGCCGTCCTTGTCAAAAATAACACCAGGCACCAGCAGCAAATCGATGTCAGCAGGCGCTATGGGTGTCGTTTTTTCTGGTATAGGTTCTTTTATTCCGGCATAGCCAGCTTCGATTTGATCGAGCTGATTCCAAGCATAATATTGCATTTCTTTCGTTTTCACAATACATTTAGGGGAAGCGATTATCTTCCCTTTCTCCCATGCCTTTTCCATGATGGAAGATGTAGCCCACTCCTGAGCCGTGGAGATTGTGATGCCTATTGTCGCAGCCTGCTGAAATACAGGACTTGCCACTAATTGATTCTGCAATTTTTCTTCTATATTTTTCCGTTCAAATTCCGACAATCCGCTTATATACGTCAGCATATGCTGCCGAAGCATCTTTTTTTCTGACATGAGAAATCCACCTCCATGGATAAAAAAACTCTTATCCAATAATATCAGATAAGAGTTTTTCATGAATGCTTATTTAGTTTCACGGTGTAGGGTATGTTTTTTAAGACGTGGTGAGTATTTCATAAGCTCAATACGTTCCGGATTATTACGTTTGTTTTTTGTAGAAATATAGTTACGATCTCCTGTTTCCGTGCAAGCTAACGTTATATTTACGCGCATATCTATCCCTCCAAACTTTTCAACTTGCCTTTTTACATAACTGTACAGACTTTAATTATATTATCAAAGTTTCTTCAATTTATCAAGAATGTTTCTTCAAAGAATCCTAAAACTTTTCAAGCGCTGATCTATTAGAGATAAAGCAGACGTTTATCAAGATTTCTCCAGCTTTTAGCATAGTCACTTCTTTTAATTTATGGTATAACTATAAATGATACATAAAGTGCGTGTTCAAAAAGTATCCAATGGTATTCGGCGGGACGAGTAATTGCAGCAATGTGGTCAGCTTATGCAGCCGATGCGACGGGCTAAGGCGGACTCTTTACGCTGCGCTTTCGCGGACGCGGGCGTTCTTCCTTGAAGGTCAATATATCGCCGCGTATCATTTGAAGGCTTTTGAACATCCTCATAAAAGGAGGGAATTAAAAATGTTAGTTGCCATTTTGGCAGTTGTCGTCATTGGAATTGTTCTATTTATCCTATCATTCTTTATTAACGATCGTCTGGAAGAAGTAGAGAGTCAGCTTGAACAATTGTCTATTACAACAATGCAAGATACATATCAGCTGAAAAAGAAAGTATCTGTTTTAGAAGAAGAATTATTGCCTCAAAATATATCTGACGACGCTGTATCGTCTCAACCTAAAAATAATAATTAGAGGAGTATTATCATGAAACAACATGTAAGAGCGTTTGCTGTCGGTCTGTTAACCAGCGGTGCCCTGCTTCTCGCTATTTATCTTTTTGGCGGTCAATCCTCAGGCAATCTGAAGGATACCGAACCGGAAGAATTGATTTCGGTTTTGGAAGATCAAGGTTATGCCGTATTGACCCAAGATGAATATATTGCCTATAGCGTTGGCAGAGAAAATGGAGAAGAAGAAAACTCCGATGCAGATGAAGGAACCGGAAATGAAGAAGCTGATTCCGATTCAAACAACGATTCGGATGAAAATGATAGCACAGATGAAGAAGAAAATAGCAACGATGAAGATAGTAATGATGAAGAAAACAATGAGAATGAAGATAGTAATGATAACGACTCAGCAAGCAATGAAGATGACGAAGCGTCCGAAGATTCTGATGTGATTGAAGTAGAAATCACACTGGAAGACGGCGCACCGCCTTCCACTATCAGCAATGCTTTAGAAGATGCCGGTATTATTGATGACGCGTGGGACTTTAATGATTATCTGGATGATAATGATTTAAGCGGCAGTGTCATACCTGGAACCTATGAAATCGATAGCGAGATGTCGTTCAGCGAAATTGGCGATGTCATCACCACGTATTCCGAATAGAATCATCAAATTTAAAATGAGCTGTTCCATCCAGGAGCTGCTCATTTTTTATATGAATTACAAAAAAACTTCCACCCGTTACATGGGCAGAAGTTTTTTTATTCTTCGTTTTCAGTTTCACTGTCTTCAGAAGAACCATCTTCCTCTTCTTCATCATGCTCTTCTTTTATTTCGAAATACGTATCTAAAATACGTTCACCGATTCTTAAATTGATTTGATCTCCTTCACCAATTCCTACATGCGGTACAACAACAGCAAAAGCAACCTCCGGATCATCATAAGGCGCATAGCCGACTAATGTTAAATTATTAAGGGCAAATTCCTGACCGTCTACATACTCAAATGACTGCGCTGTTCCTGTTTTCCCTGCCGGATTATAGGATTTATTCGCAAAAAAACCGCGTCCTGTTCCCTGTGATCCTTGATAGGAAAGACGGAATCCCTCCTGCACACGGCTGATTTGGTCATTTGTCATTTCAATCCGGTTCATTACCGATGTGTTTTTGGAATAATACAATGGCCCCAGCTCATCTAAAGAAGCAATTGGATCACGAGCTTCCTTTAAGAAATGCGGCTGGACACGGTAGCCGTCGTTGGCAATTGTTGATACATATTGTGCAAGCTGCAGGGTTGTGTACGTATCATACTGGCCAATAGCAAAGTCAAGGATATTACCGGGATTATCCGGGGCTTCCCCTCTAACGCCGGTACTTTCATATGGATAATCAATCCCGGTAGAGGCCCCTAAGCCAAACTGGTTAAAATAATTTTGCAGCGTTTGTAAGGTTTCTCCTATGTTAATGCTAAGGCTGGCATTATGCGGCATTGGGTAACGATAGTCTCCTCCTAACCGTAAAGCAACATAGAACATGTAAACATTGGATGATCTTTCTAAAGCACTTAAATCATTAACGGTTCCCATTGCTGAAACAGATTTCTTCACCGGTGTCCCCGCTAACTTCATCGGCGCATCATTGAAAGCATCGCCCGGTGAAATTACCTCTGAATCATAACCGGTAAGAATCGTCGCTCCTTTAATACTGGAACCAGGCTCATGTGCATTCGCCAAAGCCATAAATGCTGCATCGCTGTATTCATTCTGCTCCGAATCATAGTTCAGACCGGAAATAGCAAGCAGCTCCCCCGTTTTTGGATTCATAACCACAGCATACGCATTGGTCGCAAATCGATTTTCATAAGGGCTTTTTGCTTTCATGGACTGAAACTCATCTAATAAAATCTCATCCACTTCCTGCTGAAAATCTAAATCTGTTGTTAACACCAAATCTTTGCCTCGTTCTCCCTCTACTATGGTTTCCGAACCGACAATCGAACCGTTTTGGCGTGTTGTATATTGAATCTGTTCTTTACGTCCGCGCAGAAAATCCTCATACTGCTCTTCCAGTCCGCTCCTGCCGACACGATCGTTCCGGCTGTATCCCTTCGTCAGGTAAGCACTCATGTCCTCTGCCGGAATTCCCTGCTCCTGGCTGGAGATACTGCCTAAAATACTTGTTAAAGTATCACCGTTTGGATAGACACGATTCCAATCCGTTGTAGCATTAATACCAGGCAATTTATCCAGATTTTCAGCTACAGAAGCATATTCCTCTGCGGAAACCTCTTCATTTTTTACAACCTGAGGCGTCAACGCGTATGCTTTATCGAGTTCTTTTTTGATTGCGATTACTTCCAGTTCGTCATTGGAAAAATCTGCAATTTCTTCGTCCGTAATCAACTCCAGCGTTGCATTATAAACCTCAGAATTGTCCATTTCTTCTGTGTCAATTTCCTCTAATCGCTCTTCTATGTCTTCTTGATGTAACAATAAATAATATTCTCTTTTGTCTCTGTCTGTTATTCGATCAATATATTGGTCATCACTCATATCAATATATTGTGTCAATGTTTCCGCTACTTTCAAACGGTCCTCCGCCTGAACACCTTTGGGAGGCGTATACGTAATGGAATACATCGCTTCATTATCTACAATTAATTTCCCGTTTGTATCATAAATCTTCCCCCGGGGAACAGGTATACTTGTCGTATCTAAATTGGTTCTCTCAATTTCGTCCTGATATGCTTCCCCGTTTAGAATTTGAACAACACCTAACTGAAGTATGAGTGCAGAAAATAATAAGAAGATAGCAAAGAAAAGAATATTCATGCGAACGGGGAGCTGAGCCCGTTTTTTCTTTTTCTTCTTGTCTACCACTTTTCTCCTCCTTCACATCTATTTTGAACTTGCATCGCATTAAACTGTATAGCTCGTTTAAAAGTATATACAATGAACCACTTATTTGCATCTTTTTAAACCCTTTAATATTATAAAACGGAAAAACTTTTCATCAGGCCTGCGATGGTGCTTTCTATGATAACCTGTGGAGTTAAAATAAAGAGCACTGTTTTATTTTACCACAATTAACGGCTTTTTTCGTCTGTAAAATCTTCTTTTAATGCGATTTTTTGTTTTTTTGACGGTCCAATAAAAATGTTTCGGATGCAAAAATAGATGATGGCATGCCCGGCTCCGAATATAATCAGTAAAGCAGGGATAATCACGTCATGCGGAAATAGAAACATACCAAATATAAACACGGCAATCGAAGCAATTCTTCCCAGATTTAAATAAATTTCCCGGACTACAATGTATTCCACTCTTCTCTCGCTCACCATCCGCGCTCTGCCGATTACATCATAGGTCAGAGATTGATACGGAACGGTCAGAATTGGGAATGCAATTCCGATAATCACCGCGTATACAATTAACCAGAACAGACTCATTTCAAAAATAATAATAAAAATAGAAGCAAACAGTAAGATTCCGCCAAATAAAATGGCTTTTTTTCTTAATGCAGGTTGAATCCATTTTAAAGCAACGAAATAAAAAATAATGGATAGCCCCGAAAGAAATAAATTAAAAATCCCTAAAATTAGCTCACTGTTTGTAACAAGAAAAATCCAGATGGTGATATAGAAACCATAGATACCTTCTCTCAGCCCTTGAAAAAAGTGAGCATGTAAAATACGCTTCCAATTTTTATTTTTCTTTCTTTCATTTATAACAGCAGGTAAAGCAAAGCTTCCTCTGCTTCCCTTTCTTATAATAAAAAAGCTGACAATAATAGCCGCAATAAACAGGCTTAAAGAAATGATAAAAATAGCGGTATAACCAAAATCCCCGGCCATTTTTGAAATCATCCATCCTGCAAGCAGTGGTCCAACCATACCGGCAAAGGAGGTCAGTGTGCCGGAAATGCCGTTAAACCAATCTCTTGTATCCGGTTCGGTAATTTCAAAAGTCAGTACATAATAAGCTAACCAGAAAAAACCATACCCTATTCCCAATAAGCAGCCAAGAATAAAATTATAATATGCAGCCAGCTCTCCGATCCAAAGAACGAACAGAAAAAAGAAACATAAAAAAAGAATTCCGATTCGCAATATAATGATGCGATCGATTTTTTTGGATAATTTTCCAGCATAAATAAAAGATAATGCCTGGAATACATAGCTTGCTAAGTGATAATTAGCAATCACAAAAAAATCCCCGGATTGCTTCCATAGGTACACATTAACAAAAGTATTTGATAAAAAGATTCCTGCTGCATATAAAGCGCCGATAAGCAAGAGTATCCAAAGATCCCGATATTCATCTTTTTGTTGTTTATATCTTCTGTACTGCTGTTGTAATTGCATAGAAAACGACTCCTTCTTCTTTTATTTTTAGCGAAGGAGCCGTATCTATACAAAAAGCTTGCAGAAACATAAAGTTATCTGCAAGCTTTTATAATTATTCTTTATTTTGCTGCTTCGTAATTGTTTGTTACTTGATCCCAGTTAACGACATTCCAAAATGCGGAAATATAGTCCGGGCGTCTGTTCTGATACTTAAGATAATATGCATGCTCCCATACATCTAATCCTAATAGTGGCGTTTTACCATCTGTTAATGGAGAATCCTGGTTTGGAGTGCTTGTGATTTCAAGCTCACCATTATTTAGTACTAACCATGCCCAGCCAGAACCAAAACGTCCTGCTGCCGCAGCTGCAAAATCCTCTTTAAATTTGTCAAAAGAACCGAATTTGCTGTTGATTTTATCAGCCAGCTCGCCAGTTGGTTCTCCGCCGCCGTTTGGTGACAAAGTCTTCCAGAAGAAGCTGTGGTTGGCATGTCCGCCGCCATTGTTGCGTACAGCAGTACGGATGCTTTCAGGAACCTCATTTAAGTCCCTCACAAGCTCATCAACTGATTTGTTTTGCAGATCTTCATGTCCTTCTAATGCATCATTTAATTTGGTAACGTAGGTGTTGTGATGCTTCGTATGGTGGATGTTCATTGTTTCTTTATCAATAGATGGTTCCAATGCATCGTATGCATAAGGTAATTCCGGTAATTCAAATTTTGCCATGTGTAACTCCTCCTTAAAATAAATGATGATTTTATTTCTACAATTTATACGTTATCAAAGGTAAGAATTTCTTGCAAATATTTTGCACTGATATATATCAAACATTCCTTATTAAATAACCGTTTACATATTATTGACTATCTTATTTTGTTTATGGGAAACTTTTTTGCCTTAAAGAAATAATAAAATGTTTATAAAAGGAATCAGAATCCGCTTGCAAAATCAGAAAAAAGCACACAAAAAAACAAGCTTTGCGCTTGTTTTTTTAGATGGCTCGGGACGGAATCGAACCGCCGACACAAGGATTTTCAGTCCTCTGCTCTACCGACTGAGCTACCAAGCCGTACATGGAGCTATGATATAAAAGCTCTGCATCATTCTGTTGTAAAATATGTATGGAGGAGGTAGAGGGATTCGAACCCCCGCGCGGTTTGACCCGCCTCTCGGTTTTCAAGACCGACCCCTTCAGCCAGACTTGGGTATACCTCCGGACAGAATAAATGGTGGACCCTGCAGGACTCGAACCTGCGACCGATCGGTTATGAGCCGATAGCTCTAACCAACTGAGCTAAGGGTCCTCTTACTATTGAATGGGGCGACCGGTGGGGATTGAACCCACGCGTGCCGGAGCCACAATCCGGTGCGTTAACCACTTCGCCACGGCCGCCATGAAATAGCAAATGTATGTATATATTTTTGGTAGCGGCGGAGGGGATCGAACCCCCGACCTCACGGGTATGAACCGTACGCTCTCGCCAGCTGAGCTACACCGCCATGGCTCCACAGGTAGGATTCGAACCTACGACCGATCGGTTAACAGCCGATTGCTCTACCACTGAGCTACTGTGGAATAATGTTTGTTTTAATTAGCAACAAAATATAATTTATCATGTTCTATTAATTATGTCAACAACTTTTTTTGCGGTGTTGCAAAAGTTTTTATCAGAAGTTGACTGCAAGAATTATAATAGCATGTAATATAACATATTTCAACAAAAACTTATAAAAACTTTTTTCATTTCCGGTAATATATAGAAAAAGCTGTATTTCTATCGCATCTGTTACCCCCTCTCTTTGATGTGCATGCTTCAAAATAATCAGATGTTCCAAAAATGCTGTTGATAAATTATACACCTCCGCACTGCATAACAATGACCGGCAATTTTCACGGTAAAAGTGGACTCTCCCCCCTTTTATCCCGAAATAGATGAAATAAGGGCTCTATCTGCTTCATTATAACAGATAGAGCCCCTTTTATATCAGACCATCATTAATGGTCTCCTAAGACGTTCTGAGCAATGTTTACAGCATGATCGCCAATTCGTTCTAGATTACTTATAATATCGACAAAAACGATTCCTGCTGACCCATTACAAGTGCCTTCATTCATACGAATAATATGGTTTTTACGGAATTTCCGCTCCATTTTATCGATTTGGTCTTCTTTTTGAATAACTTCTAAAGCCGCTTCCCGGTCATTTGCCTCTAAAGCTTCAACAGCCTGTTTAACTGTCATATACGTTAAATCAAACATTTTGTTTAAATCTTCAATTGCCTGATCTGTCAGCGAAACTTTATTGGACATTTTATAGTCCACCAGTTCAACCACATTCTCAAAATGGTCGCCAATCCGTTCAATATCACGAATTGTACTCATCAAGCCGGTATGCTCTATACTTTCCGGTTCAGTTAAGTTAGTAGAAGCGATATCCACTAAATACTCCGTTATTTTACGATCCAGATTATTCAGCGCTCCTTCAATTTGCAGAGCCATCTCTGAATTTTTTGGATTCTGCGTAGTGACATAACTATGGGTTTCCTCTAAACCTTGATACGCATATTTCCCCATACGGACAACTTCCATCTTAGCCTGTCCCAATGCCAGTGACGAAGACTGTTGAAGGAAAATAGAATCTAAATGTTTCGGCTTATACTCAATTACGACATCATCGCCTGGAACAAGCTTTGTAACCAGCCATGCCAGAGCACCGATAAACGGAAATTGAACAACCGTATTTGCTATATTATAGCTTCCATGTGCAAAAGCGATCGTCATTTCCGGATTGAGACTTAATGTATTTTGTAAATAACTGATAAAGCTCGTAAATGGTATTAATAACAGCATAAAAATAACTGCACCAATTAAATTAAACGTTACATGTGTATATGCCGCACGTTTAGCAGCTACAGATGTTCCAATACTTGCTAAAACTGCAGTAATCGTTGTACCGATATTATCACCAAAAAGAACCGGAATCGCCGCTTTTATATCAATGGCCCCCTGCGCAAACAGCCCTTGCAAAATACCAATGGTTGCGGTAGAGCTTTGTACGATTACTGTAAAGACTGTACCAATTACAACACCAAGGATAGGTGTTTCGCTCATGGAAACCGTCAAATCTTGAAATGCCTGTAAAGAACGGAGTGGTGTCATTCCGCTGCTCATTAGTTCAAGCCCAAAGAATAAGGAACCAAACCCAAATAAAGCCTGTCCTATAGCTACAATCTTTTGCTTTTTAAAGAAAAAGATTGTGAATGCACCAAGTGCTAAAATAAGTAATGAATATTCTCCAATATCAATTCCGATAATGAATGCTGTTGCAGTCGTACCAATATTCGCACCCATAATAACACCAATTGCCTGTCTCAATGTCATAAATCCGGCGTTTACAAGTCCAACTGTCAAAACGGTTGTGCCGGAACTGCTTTGAATTAGTATAGTTACGATAATACCGGCAAGCACTCCTAGAAACGGATTGCTTGTAAACCGATCCAGAATATCCCGCAAGCGATCTCCTGCTGATTTTTGGAGTCCATCTCCCATCATTTTTATCCCCATTAGGAATATGCCAATTCCTCCGAGAAATTCAATAATTAAACTTTGAACATCGATATTCACGAAAACTTCATCCCTTCTACCTCTTATGTAAACTTTTGTAGAATTTTGCGCCTCATTCATTATTGATGATTCTAAAGAGAATGTAAACATGTTTGTTGAAAAATTTACATAGATTTAATATTTGTTTACATTCGAATAGAAAGGGAAGCTTAGTATCTGCTTTTTTCATGAAAATATGTATAATATTAGGGTCGATTGCACACAAATACAGGATTCATCTCTATTTTTATGAAATGAATCCTGTTTCAGGGTTATTCTATTTAATTACGAACTATTAATTAATCTTCTTTAAGCTCCTCTATCCGGACACTGGTACCATCCACTGCCACTACTTTAATCGGAGTTCCTTTTTTAATCCAGCGGCCTCCAGATACAGCACTGTAATGCTTTTTATTCACTTCAATCGTACCGGAAGGCCTAAAATCGGTCAGCGCAATGCCTTCTTCTCCTAACAAAGCTTCATACTCTTTACTGAGCGAGCTGTAGCCCTGTTCATTTGTAAGCTGGTCCATTAAAGCGATTTTCGTCCACATCTGTCTCCGTTTAAATACTTTTAAAAACGCCAGAGATGAAAATGCTCCAATGACGATACTTATTACCGCATAAAGACCGTTTGCAAAATCCGGCTGCGGCAATGCAACGGCAACAATCATCAGAACCAGTCCAATCGTAGCCAAGGTTCCATCGTTCAACACTTTGCCATCAATAATAATCAGTAATATTCCCAGGAAGTATATAATAAACATGAGTAAGACTGAATTGGTTTCTGTGTATACCGTAAAATAAACAGTTATAAATCCCAGCCCTAATACACCAAATATACCGCGCATATTTACAAACATTTCACCTAATATAAATAAAGTTCCAAAAAATAAGGCAAGAAATCCTATCCATTGTAATTCAACCACGTCCATACCATTCACACCCTCTCGTTGCCCTGCTTACCGCGCATGTTCGAAAAGAACGATAAGAAGGAATTTTTAAACATCCTCTTCTATATTATATGTACGTATGAGGAAAGAAAATAGTTTCATTAAAGGAGATTTTTTATGGAATTTTTGCGTAGAATTTCCCTGATTACATTTATTATATTAGTTGCAGTCAGTATTTTTCAAGACTTAGCTCATTCAGACGGGACAATCTCCTCTTCAAATAATGAAAACCTGGAACTGCCTCCTTTTGAAGCTGTTCCGGTAAAAGTAAATCCTGGAGATACGGTCCTCAGTATTACGGAAGAAATTCAAACCATAACGGTCAACACTGTCTCTATTGAGATTATTTTAAAGGCTTTTGAATCATTGAACCCGAATACCTCCTCCAATGACATCCATGTACATGAAGTTTACTATTTCCCTCAATTTCAAGAGGAGCATTAGAAAAAGCAAACATCCGCTTTATTTTCAAAGTGAATGCTTGCTTTTTATTATGAAATGCAGCTTTCTGCTAAATAATTATAATGCTCAGAAATACCGCCTAGGAAAAGAAAGGGATAATGAAAAAAGCGGAAATCAAAGAAAGAGCTCCTGCTATAATTCCGATAATACCAAGAATATTTGTCCCTCTGCTTCGTGCTACAAATCCGAATACAATGCTGGCGGCTCCTAAAATAACCGGCCAGGTAAAAAATGAAATAATTGCTAAGATAATACTTCCCCATCCATATATCGTCCCCGGGTTAAAGCTTTTCTCATCTTCAAACTCCAGCAGGTTGGCATCGGTTAGTTCTGTTGAAAATTCTTCCATTCTTTTGCTGTCTAACTGTTCATTTGTATGTTCATGCTGTGGTCTTTGTCCATGATTCGGCATATCCTGTATACGTTTGTCTTTATCATTATCATTCATGAGATAAACTCCTTATACTTTAGAATTATATGATTAGCATACGGAATCCACAGGTTTTCATACAGGTATCATGCGGAATTTTTAGCAAAGAATGGTATAATCTTTTTGTTGTCTGCATATATTTACATGATGGAAGAAAATATGAGGATATTCAAAAGGAGGGATGATATGTCTTTCTTTATCAAAGAAATGATTAAAAATAAACTGCGTAAATTAACCCCAGATGAAATTTTACATTATAGCGCCGAATATGGTTTTGCCATTACACGTACGCAAGCGGATCAGATTGTACATTATCTAAGGACTTCTGCACCTAATCCATTTGACCAGGCAGATCGTGACCGCTTTATGATGGAGCTTGCAAAAATTACGGATCAAAAAACAGCTGTAGCAGCACAGCAGTTAATGGATGAGGTCATTAAATCATATGGGATGGAGCATTTATTTGAAAACTAAAACCCGATGAAATTTAAAAAGATGAGCATTCCCATACCATATACAGGGTACTCATCTTTTTAAATTTATCATGGATAATTGTCCATAAAACGAAACTTCATTCAGTGGGAGTTTTTGTTCTTCTCCCACTGAATGTTAGTTGAGTGATTCAGGGAGTTAGCGTCCGTTATCTCCCGCCTAAATAAATTTATTTTTACGCTTTATTTTGAGGCGGGAGTTTTACGGACGGTTCTCCGTGATAAACTCCCGCTGAATAAATTTCATTTTATACGGAACTAACCTTCCATAATGATTTCCTTTAAATTCTCCTGGAAATCACCTTCACGCAGCATAGCTATTTCATACTTGTACGGCGCTTTTTTATTTTTCTTATCTGTGCCTACATAAGGCGTTTCAAGAATCTTAGGAAGCTCGCTAAGCTGCGGATGATGAACAACCTTGTGGAGAGCATCAAAACCAATGTAGCCAAAGCCGATGTTTTCATGACGGTCTTTATGAGCCCCGCGATCATTTTTACTGTCATTGACATGGACTACTTTCAGACGGTCTAAACCGACGATTTTATCAAATGAATTCAATACCCCATCAAAATCATTAACAACATCATAGCCTGCATCATGAATATGACATGTATCCAAACAAACAGAGAGATGTTCATTATGCGTTACACCAGAAATAATTTCAGCCAGCTCTTCAAATGTACGGCCCATTTCGGATCCTTTTCCAGCCATTGTTTCTAAAGCAATTTGAACATCATTTTTTTGTTCAAGCACTTCATTTAATCCTTCGATGATTTTCGGAATACCTTTGTCCGGACCTTCCCCCACATGCGCTCCCGGATGAAGTACAATTTGCTTTGCCCCCAGAGCCTCGGTACGTTCGATTTCACTTCGCAGGAAATTAACCCCCAACTCAAATGTCTCCGGTTTTACCGTGTTGCCGATATTAATAATATACGGCGCATGCACAACAATGTCAGCTATTCCATGAGATGCCATATGTTCTAAACCAGCTTCAATATTTAATTCTTCAATCGGCTTTCTTCTTGTATTCTGCGGTGCGCCTGTATATATCATAAAGGTATTTGCCCCGTAGGAAGCAGCTTCTTCGCTGGATCCTAATAACATTTTCTTACCATTCATTGAAACATGAGAACCGATTTTCACCATATTTATTCCTCCTAACGCTTCTTCCTATTTTGCTCTTTTGTCAGCTGTCTTTTAATTTGCTGTTGCTGCTGCTTTTGTTTTTTCTTATAGCCCGGCTTTACTTTCTTTGCTTTTCTTACGCGCTTCCACGCTTCCCGGTCATTACTTGTGTCTTCGGTTTTCCGGCGTGTTCTTTCATTCCAGGATTTATCCTCGGTCCATTCACCCTGCTTAACCTCTACGAACGAGAACGTGAGCCCCTTTTGTTCCAATCTTTCAATTAAACGGGCGTCCTCTTCGCTGTAAATACTGATTGCCGTGCCTTCTAGTCCGGCTCGTGCTGTTCTGCCGACACGGTGAATATAAAAATGCTCTTCTTTTGGAAGCTGGGCATTAATCACATGGCTGACACCCTTGATATCAATTCCCCTTGAAGCTAAATCTGTTGCGACTACGTATTGATAGCGCAGCTGCTGTATCTCTTTCAATACACGCTTTCTCTCCCGGGGCGTCAGACCGCCATGAATGACACCAACATCCAAGCCATAGCCTCCAAGCGCTTCTGCCAGTTCATTAGCCTGTTGTTTCCCATTTGTAAATACCAGCGCTAAATAAGGATGGATTGTCTTGGAAATATCCCAAATAATCTTCGCTTCATCCCGATGCTTTTTCAGAATAAGCCGATGCTCCATCGTTTCCGGAGAAAAATGCTCTTCCATTTTAATATATTCCGGATTTCTCAAATATTTTTTAAAGAAATGCTGTAAGCGCTGTGGAATGGTTGCCGAGAAGACCATCAGTTGTATATCCTGCTTCGCGCGTACTAATAATTGATCCACTTCTTCAATAAAGCCTAAATCAAGCATCAAGTCCGCCTCGTCAATTACAAACGATTCCGCACTGTAGATGGATAATGCCCCATCCTTTACTAAATCTAAAATTCTCCCTGGTGTCCCCACCACAATCATTGGCGGTGTTTTTAATTTCTCAATTGCCTTTTGTTTATCGGTGCCGCCGACAAGCAGCTTGGCTGTCCATTTTTCTGTCTTATCCGCAATCGTAATGATTTTCCTTACTTCATTGTAAAGCTGTGTTGCCAGTTCTCTTGTTGGCGCGGTAATTACAAACTGCACTTTCTTTTGATTCTCATCCAGCTGTTGAAACATCGGCAATAAAAATGCATGCGATTTGCCGGAACCGGTCCGGGATTGACCAATAACACTTTTCCCATCCAAGATAGCAGGTATCACTTTTTCTTGGATTGCAGTCGGATTTCTAAATTCCAACTCTTGAATAATATCCTGGATATCCGTATCCAGGGATAGTTCTGCAAATGTTTTTCCCATCTGTTTCCCTCCTTTGAAATCTTTTCTATGATAAGTTGAAATAAATATTTAGCCTATGGCATTTGCTACGGAAAAAAATCCGCTGGTTACAGTGCTTATCACTCAAATAAATCATTTAACTATCTATTTCACATAAATACGAACGGGTCTGTATTTACTTCAGATACATAAACCTTTGACTTGAATGCAGGTATTTCCTGTATCAATTTTTCCTTTGTTGCTGCTTTCATTATCTTCTCGATATAATGACCGGCATCAATGACTGTCAGTCCCATCTGCTCTGCATCTTGAGCAGTGTGAAATGTCATATCTCCTGTAATATATACATCCGCTTTTTTTCGGAGCGCATGACTGACATATTTCTCCCCGCTTCCTCCCAGGACAGCAACTTTTTTTACATTCTTTTCTATATTACCAGAAACACGCACGCAAGGCATGTCTAAATTCTTTTTCACCGTTTCAATGAATGCTTTCATTGAAACCGGGGATTCCAGGACACCAAAGCGTCCGATTCCAATCGACTGTCCTTTATTTTCCAATGGATACATATCATAAGCCGGTTCTTCATAAGGATGGGCTGAAATAACAGCATCTATCACCCTGGCAAGATTTTTCTTAGGAACAATGGCTTCCAGCTTCTTCTCATCTACATAGGTCATTTCATTCTGCTCGCCAATATACGGGGCAGCCTCCTCTGACGGAAGAAAGGTCCCTTGTCCGGCGCTTTGAAAGGTGCAATGACTGTAATCGCCAATTTGGCCTGCTCCGCCCTGATGCAAAGCATCCCGTAATTCCTGTACATGCGACTCTGGAACAAAAACAACCACTTTAAGCAGCGACTCTTGTTCTAATATTTCTAAGGGCTCTTTATTTTTCAATTCAAGGGCGTCACTTAATAAATCATTTACACCGCCCTCGGCGATATCCAGGTTGGTGTGCGCAGCAAAGACCGTTATATCGTTTTTTAAAAGCTTTTGTACCACTCTGCCCTTCGGATGGTCAACATTAATCTGTTTTAAAGGCTGAAAGAGTAAAGGGTGATGGGCAATAATCAAATTCGCCCCTTTTTTAATTGCTTCATCAACTACTTCCTCTGTCACATCCAGTGTAATCAGAATTTGAGATGTCGTATCATGAAACCGTCCAGTCTGCAACCCGATATTATCCCAATGATAGGCAAAACTTTTCGGTGCCCAGCTGTTCATGATCCGAAAAAAATCAGCGTGTTTCGTCGTTTGTTCCTTCATGATCAAGTTCCTCCTTCATCCAGTATAATTCTGTTTGGAAATCAGCTATTTTCTCATGATTTATTTGCTTTGCCTGCTGCATTTGCAAAATGATTCGTTCGATATTCATTATCTCCTGTGACCATTTTTTAATAAAAGCAGCATTCTTCTCTTTCATTAAATAGGGACCTAATAACAGCTGTCTTCCCTTCTTCTGTTCATTATCACTGTATGGTGAAGATGCTTCTGCATAACGATCCGCAACAAGCACTTCATAGATATGTCCCTGCTCATCCACAATCTCTTCTTCTCTCAGTATAAAATCATTTTGATCAAACCATCGTCTGACTGCTCTTGCGTCTACATTAGGCTGTGCAATAATTCGTTCAGCAGATTTAGCAATAGCAGCATGGTTTTCTAAGATGGAAGTAATCAATCCTCCGCCCATCCCTGCAATGACAATTTGTTTGACCTCGCCTTCATTTATGACAGATAAACCATCTCCTAAACGGGCATCGATTCGTTCCTCTAATTGATGAAATCGAATTGTTTTTTTGGCGCTGTCTAAAGGTCCTTGATTCACTTCTCCGGCAATAGCGCTTGCTGTTTTATCTCTTTGGCAGACGTAGGCAGGCAGATAAGCATGATCAGAGCCGATATCTGCAAAATGCGCTCCCTGAGGCAGATATTCAGCAACTATTTTCAAACGATTCGATAGGGTGACATTCTGGTTCATTATTTGTTCTCCTTTTAAAGACAGTTCTTTTCTGTATTTCTCCAATAAGAAAAGCTTTCTGTACGAATCAGAAAGCTTTCATTTCTTTTATTATATATTATTCATGCTCGCTTAACCACTCGCTGAGTGCATCTAATTCTTCACCTGCAAGCTGAGGGAAAGCCGGCATGCCTCCGTCAGTTCCATTTTCAATGATATCAGCAATTTCTTCCTGAGAATAAGTGCTTCCAACTTGTGTTAAATCAGGAGCGGAACCACTTGCTAAATCTTGACCATGACAGCTGGCACAATTGGATTGGAAAACTTCTTCTCCAGCATCAGCACTGGTAGACTCGCCGCCTTCTTCTCCTCCTTCTGCCTCTTCTGTCTGTTCTTCACCATTTTCTTCAGCATCTTGAATAGCCTGTCTTTGATCAATACCAATTACAGAAATAATAATGACAGCTATCAGCCCCAGCCCGGCAATAATTGCATATGGTATAACCGGATTCTTTTTCATTACGCTTCCTCCTTATGTAATCCAAATATTATAAATTAATACTACTATTAGTTTACTCGAAATCTAAAAATTTTTAAAGGATTATCCAAGATATTTAAAAAAAACGACAAAAGTGATGATTCCTACAGTCAAAGCTGCTCCCAAATAACGAATAACAGGAAGCTTTTTCAAATATCCAAAAACAATCCATCCAATGCCATTGGCAGTAATCATAAAATTATTATAAGCTCCTAATCCAAAAGTTTCCATTATACAGATAGAAAGCTGCAACACATATAACAATTGAATAGATATAAATAAATAACGATATCGCCGTGATGCATTCTTTCCAGTTCTTAACCAGATTAGAATATTTATAAAGAAAACAATACTTAAAATACCTGCCCTGACAGAGCCGGCCAATTGATAATAATAATCTAAAAAGATAGCGCTTACCAATACCATCAACATCATGGTAAAATGAAGCTTTTTCCATGTAGATAGCCAATTTTTGTTTTTATTGGTTATTTCTATTTCTCCGCCTTTAGTATATAATGCTAATAAAAAATCACATTGTTCTTCCGGCAATAAACGATTCTCTTTCCACTTTAATATTTCCTGGATAATCAATTGATTTTTTTCTTGATTATTCATAGATCCACCCCGGAAGCCTCACCATTTATATGTTAAAAAAAGCAAAATCTTATTTTATGGACTTTTGAATATCCTCTATGAATTCATAGAAAACAATAATTGGAATACGCAAGCCGCTAAAGGGGAACTTGCATATTCCAGTATTCAGAATGAACTTATTTCAGTATAACACCTTAATCAAGGAAGTCTTTTAATCGCTTGCTTCGGCTTGGGTGTCTTAATTTACGCAATGCTTTCGCTTCGATTTGGCGGATACGTTCTCTGGTTACCCCAAATACTTTTCCTACTTCTTCAAGCGTTCTCGTTCTTCCATCATCTAATCCAAAGCGCAGACGAAGCACATTTTCTTCTCTGTCTGTCAATGTGTCTAATACATCTTCCAGCTGTTCTTTCAGTAATTCATAAGCTGCGTGATCGGATGGAGAGATTGCTTCCTGATCCTCAATGAAATCACCTAGATGGGAATCGTCTTCTTCTCCAATTGGTGTTTCTAAAGATACAGGTTCTTGAGCGATTTTTAGAATGTCGCGCACCTTATCCGGACTTAATTCCATTTCTTCGCCGATTTCTTCCGGTGTCGGTTCACGTCCCAGGTCCTGCAGCAGAGAGCGCTGCACACGGATTAATTTATTAATGGTTTCCACCATATGAACCGGGATACGAATGGTGCGGGCCTGGTCCGCGATTGCACGGGTAATAGCCTGTCTAATCCACCAGGTTGCGTAGGTACTGAATTTAAACCCTTTGCGGTAGTCAAATTTCTCAACAGCTTTGATCAGACCCATGTTTCCTTCTTGAATCAAATCGAGGAAAAGCATTCCCCGTCCAACATAGCGTTTTGCGATGCTGACAACGAGCCGAAGATTGGCTTCCGCTAATCTTCTCTTTGCTTCGATATCTCCCTCTTCAATTCGGGAAGCGAGTTCAATTTCTTCTGCTGCAGAAAGCAGGTCTACTCTGCCTATTTCTTTTAAATACATACGGACCGGGTCATTGATCTTTATCCCTAAAGGAACACTGAGATCATTCAGGTTGATTTCTTCTTCTTTTGCGATTTTCTGCATCTCGGGGTCATCCTCAGACTCGCCTAATACATCGACACCCTGTTCTTCCAGATACTCATAAAACTCATCCATTTGTTCGGGTTCCATGTCAAAATTAGATAAACCGTCAGCCACTTCTTCATACGCAAGTGTACCGCGTTTCTTACCCATGTCAACCAATTTTTCTTTTGCTTGCTCTAATGTCAGTTCGGGTTCTTTCATATGCGAAGGTTTTTGTTCGGCCATGAGTCCCCCTCCTTCCAAATTGTTGAATTATTTTTCGTTATTTTGCTTCTGCAGCCGGATTAACTCCATAGCCAAGCGGGCAGCCTCCAAAGGATCATTTTCCTGCTCCGCTTTCCTTTGCTGCTCTTTTAAGCTTTTTTTCGCCGGACTTTGATCCGCCTCCCGATGAATCATTCGCAGATAGTCATCGATTTCTTCCTCTGTACTATGCTGGACATCGCTGGACATCGCCAATTCAATGACTTGATTCTTTAAATGTTCATCAGACAGTCTCTCCATAAATAAACTAATATCTGGTGAATTACCTTCTTCATAAAAAGCATATAAATGTGTTGCAACAATTTTATGGTCATTTACATTAAATCCCGCTCCAAGCTCATATTGTACTTTTTCAGCTATATAGGCATCCTGAAGCATATAGGATAAAATTCTTTTTTCAGCATTAACATATGCCGGAAATAACTTTTTCTTATTTGCAGGTACATATGGCTTAGTATAACTCTTATCACGCTGATTATCCTTCGCGGAAGGCAGGCTTTTCTGATACTGAGCCAGCTGGCTCATCAAGGTATCTACAGACAAATCAAATTCCTTATGCAATTCCTGAATATAATATTCCCGTTCCAGCGCACTCTCAATCATAGAAAGTTCTTTTAAAACGCGCTCGATATACTCAATACGCTCACTTTCCAGCTGCAGATTGAAGTGTCTGCGCTGATATCGCATAAAGAAACTCATATAACTGTCACTTGTGCGCAGAACCCTTTCTTTAAAAGCTTCGCCTCCATGCTCCCGGACGTAGCTGTCCGGATCTTCCTCCGCATCCAAATTGGCAATACGGACATCACAGCCGACAGAGCGTAATAGAAGTGCCGACTTATAACGGGCTTCTATCCCTGCACTATCCCCATCAAAACAAATAATAACCGTATCGACATAGCGGTTTAAAAGCTTTGCCTGCGTTTCTGTCAAAGCAGTCCCCATCGTAGCCACTACATTTTTCACGCCAGCCTGATAAACAGAAATAACATCCATATAGCCTTCCATTAAAACAGCTTCATTTTCTTTTCGGATATGGCGCTTCGCCAAATCAAAATTATATAAAAGCTTACTTTTTTGAAAAAGTTCGCCTTCTGAGCTATTTAAATATTTCGGACCGCTGTCATCATGCATTGCTCTGCCGCCAAAACCGACAGTGCGCCCCAATGCATTCCGTATAGGGAAAATAATTCTGCCGCGAAAACGGTCGATGACTTCATTATTATCGTTCCCTGCTAAAATACCGCTTTTCAAAAGCAGTGGTTTAGAATATCCTTTTTGTGTAAGAAACTTCGCTGTGAAATCGCGCTTATCCGGAGCATATCCGATTTGGAATTCTTCTAACGTCTCCTTCGTAAGCCCGCGGCTTTTTAGATACTCTAATCCATCCTTCCCATCTTTTTGATACTTTATGAGATGATGATATAATTTTGTCAACCATTCATACGCAGAGAGCATCTGCTCTGTTTCCTCTGATAAGGAAGTTTCTTTGGGAATGGATGCTGTCGGCAGCTCTACACCGCTTCGGTCAGCTAAATATTTCAGCGCCTCATAAAATGTGAAATTTTCCATTTCCATTAGAAACGAGAATACATTTCCGCCTTTTCCGCAGCCAAAGCAATGAAAGATCTGTTTATCCTGGGTAACTGAAAATGAGGGTGTATTTTCGCCATGAAAGGGACATAGACCAAAATAGTTTTTACCTTGTTTTTTTAATTGAATGTACTCTCCAATGACATCGACAATATCATTGGTTTTTTTCACTTCCTCAATAATTGGTTCAGGTATTTGATTAGCCATGTTTACCACCAACTATTCTATTTGATTTTAAAGGATGCTAAAACACATTTTAGAGAGATTATGCAAAATCCTCCTTTTTAAACTTAGTTGCTCCATTTTTCATGATTCGACATATTTTTTTCTTATTCTCAAAAAAAATAGCCTTAACATAGATTCTACAAAGGATACATAGATTCCTTCTTTTTCAGAGCAAATTATGATTAAAATTGCATTTTATTTAAATCTGCTCATACGAATTACCATTATAATATATTTTTTAATAGATTTCTATTAATTTGTATATAAATCTATGGAACAAAGAAAAACATTCCGTGAGAGTTGCGTACAGAATGCTTTTCCAACCATTTTTATCCTGAAAATATGCTATTATTAATACCTCTTGCAAAGCTTTTAAATGATTATTATTGTCTACTTTGCCACATTCTAATAATCTGGTTTGCTGTTTCTTCCACTGCTTTATGAGACACGTCAATAACAGGACAGCCAATTTTTTCAACGACATCATTAAAAAATTCGAGCTCCTGTTCAATTCTGCTTACATTTGCATATGTTGCCTGGTCTCCCAGCCCCAGCGCTTTTAAACGTTCCTTCCGAATGCCATTCAACTTTTCTGAAGAGATACGTAAACCAATACATTTTTTAGGGTCGACCATCATCAGCTCTTCCGGCGGGTCTACCTCTGGAACGATTGGAACATTTGCTACTTTAAAGCGTTTGTGTGCCAAGAATTGAGACAGCGGGGTTTTGGAGGTTCTGGAAACACCTATCAATACGATATCGGCACGGGTAATACCTCGCGTATCTCTCCCGTCATCATATTTAACAGCAAATTCGATTGCTTCAATCTTTTTGAAATAATCTTCGTCCAGTTTATGAACAAGTCCGGCCTCTAAACGGGGCTGATCACTAAAAACGCGCTCCATAGCGTCCATAGTCGGACCCATGATATCAATTGCTTCAATATCCAGTTCGGCTGCACGCTTGTTTAAATGCGCACGCAATTCTGGATTAACCAGTGTAAAACCGATAAGACTTGAATTCAATTTTGCTTGTTGTAAGAATTCATCAATGGTTCCTTTATCTTCCACATAAGGAATACGCTGGATTTTATAATCTCCGCTTTTGAATTGGCTTAAGCCCGCTTTAATTACCAGCTCAGCCGTTTCTCCAACAGAATCGGATAACACATAAATAACTTGCTGCTCCTTCATCTCGACATCCTCCCCTTAGCACCTAAAAATTTATATTGTATCTTCCATCGTTAATTCCACCAACAGTTTCGTCATCGTTGTTTTTGTGATCCGGCCGATCACCTCAAGCCCATTTTCGGTGTCTTTTACTACAGGGACACCATCGATTTGCTTGGATATAAGCTGATGGGCTACATCGACCAGCAGGTCATTTTTTCGGCAGACAGTAATATTAGGCATTCTTGTCATAATGATCGGTACAGGGATGGAGCTCAGGTCCTGCCTGCCCATACTTGAACGCAGTAAATCCTTTCGGGAAAGAACTCCCACCAAGCATGAATTTTCATCGACAACAAAAAGTGTGCCGACATCTTCTAAGAACATCGTTGATATTGCATCGTATACTGATACCTTTTCACTTACAGCTACTGGGACCTGCTGAAATTCATGAACCTTATACCGCTTTATCTTTTCTGTCAGCAATTCTGAACCTGTTTTACCTGTATAAAAGTAGCCAACACGAGGACGTGCGTCTAAAAAACCAGCCATCGTCAGAATAGCCAGGTCCGGTCTCAATGTGGCCCGGGTCAGCGCCAGCTGGTCTGCTATTTGCTCTCCCGTGATGGGACCGTCTGCTTTTACTATTTCTATAATCCGCTGCTGTCTTTTCGATAAGTCCACTTTTTCACCACCTAAACTGCCACATTATTCGCAAATAAATAGGATGCTTGCTATATATTAATTGCATCAAATTGGGCATTATGAAAGATAATGTACCATGCTTTTCATATTTAAAACATGGTACATTCATTATTATTCGACTCCATTCACTAAAAAACCTTTTTTTAAGAGAGAAAACCTTTTTAAACATCCTCTAAAGTGAAGAAAGTGTAAAATTGTTTAGATTAATTGTCGTCATCGCAGAAGTCTTCCTATATTTCTATGCATGCTGCTTCCACGCTATTTTTCGTAAATCCGCATATTGCAAAATAAGCATAGAAAGCTCATGAATCATAGATAGACGATTTTTTCTTACTTCTTCATTATCGTCCATAATCATATTATGATCAAAGAATGCATGGATATAATCTGCAAGATCCGCAAGAAGCTGTAATGCCTCTTCACTGTTTTGTGCTTCTAAATGCGCAGCGTAATTTGATTTTACAGCCTCCACAGCATCGTATAATGCTTGTTCTGATTCTGTTTGGAAGAGTGATGTATTTATCTCATGATTATTATACTCTACCTTATTTTCCAGATTCAGCACACGCACGAGCGCTTCCTGAGAGTTTTTAAAAGCCTCATCTGCTTTTTTCACAGATAAAACATGTGCTTTATCCACTGCAAAATGGAATACGCCCAGCTGATTATCTGTAATTGCATGGATAATGTCTGATTCTACATTCTCTTCACGCAGCAAATATGCAGCGCGGGAAGCAAAAAATGTGCGCAAATCATCATTCGCAGAAGCATTGACTGTTAAACCGGCACCCTCTAATACAGATAGCGTATATTTAATGAATGATTCTACCGTCACATTCCAGTTCTGAGCCTGCAAAATACGTAAAATTCCCGTTGCCTGTCTTCGTAAACCATATGGATCCTGTGAACCGCTCGGGATAAGTCCGACACTGATACAGCCGGCAATGGTATCCATTTTATCTGCAATACTCAGTACGGCGCCGACTGTTGTTGCAGGGAGTTCACCATGAGACTGCTTTGGTAAATAATGTTCACGTATGGCTTGAGAAACTTCTTTTGTTTCTCCAAAATATGCAGCATATTTCTCACCCATTACGCCCTGTAATTCAGTAAATTCATTTACCATATTGGTCATTAAATCGAATTTGCTGATTTCCGCAGCGCGGGCAATCTCTTTTCCTTCTTTTAAAGCAAGTTCTTCAGCTAAATGACTCGCAATTTTTTTAACCCGGTTTACTTTGTCTGTATACGTACCCAGCTTTTCCTGAAATACGACCCTGGTCAGCTTCTCCTGGAAGAAATCGATGGAAAGTTTTTTGTCCTCTTCAAAGAAAAACTCTGCGTCCGCAAGACGCGCACGAAGTACTTTCTCATTTCCTCGGATGACAGTTTCCAGTTCGTAATCATCACCGTTTCTTACTCCTACAAATTTAGGCAGCAGCTCCCCGTCTCGTTCTACCGGGAAATAACGCTGATGCTCAGCCATAGACGTAATAAGTACTTCTTTGGGCAGAGCCAGGAAAGAATCTGCGAAACTGCCTGCGAAAGCAGTCGGGTATTCCACAAGGTTTTTCACTTCATTTAAAAGCTCTGTATCAACTGGAATTTGAAATCCATTTTTTGTTTGCAGTACATTCAGCTGCTCTACAATTTTCTCTTTACGTTTTTCAGCATTCGCAATGACATAATTCTCATTTAACAGCTGTTCGTATTGCTTGGGTTCCTCTATGGTCAGCTTATCGCTGCTGAGAAAACGATGTCCGTAGGTAAAATTGCTTGTTTTTACATGCGCAATTTCAAAAGGAATCACTTCATTTCCATAAAGTGCTGCTAGCCAGCGAATCGGTCTGGCGTAGCGCAATGTTTCATTTGCCCAGCGCATATTTTTTCCAAATGTAATGGACTCAATAATATCCTTAAATTCCGGCAGTAGCGATTGCACTGCTTTTCCTTCGATGAATTTTTTCACATAAATATAGGAAGTTCCCTTGACCTCTTTGACATAAATGTCATCGGTTGTTTTTCCCTGACCTCTGGTAAAGCCTTCTGCGGCCTTTGTCCAATTTCCCTCATCATCTTTGGCAATCTTTAAAGCAGGTCCTTTTGCTTCTTCTTCTATGGATACCTGACTTTCTGCCACTTCTTCTATAAGGACAGCTAATCTTCGCGGCGTTGAGAAGGAGACAGCAGACGAATAGGAAATGCGCTGTTCATCCAGCCATTTGATTGTTTTATCCAATACTTGCGCTTCTGCATTATCTATAAATCGAGCCGGCAGCTCCTCTAATCCAATTTCAATCAATACATCCTGTGCCACTCTAGTTTGCCTCCTTTTTCAACATCGGAAAACCTAATTTTTCACGTTCTTGTACATAAATTTTTGAAATACTGCGGGCGAGATTACGAATTCGGCCGATATAGCCTGTTCTTTCTGTTACAGAAATAACCCCTTTTGCATCCAGCAGGTTGAAGGTATGCGAACATTTTAAAACATAGTCATATGCCGGGAAGACAAGCCCTTTCTCCATGGCTGCTTTGGCCTCCTGTTCATATTTCGTAAATAAATCAAATAACATATCCGTATTGGATGCTTCAAATGTATAGACAGAATGCTCATATTCCGGCTGATAGAAAATATCACGGAGAGTCACTCCATTATTCCACTCTAAATCAAACACATTTTCTTTATCTTGGATATAAGAAGCCAACCGCTCAATCCCGTACGTTAATTCGACCGTTACTGGATTTGCTTCCAAACCGCCGATTTGCTGGAAATAAGTAAACTGTGTAATTTCCATTCCATCCAGCCATACTTCCCAGCCCAGACCGGCTGCGCCAAGCGTCGGGTTTTCCCAGTTATCCTCTACGAAGCGGATATCATGCTTAAGCGGATCAATCCCTAATTTTTCCAAGGACTCTAAATACAGTTCCTGAATATTTTCAGGAGAAGGCTTCATGATTACTTGAAATTGATGATGCTGATACAAACGATTCGGGTTTTTCCCGTATCTGCCATCCGCTGGACGTCTGGAAGGCTCTACATAGGCGACATTCCACGGTTCTGGTCCCAAGCTTCGCAGCAATGTCATTGGAGACATCGTTCCTGCACCTTTTTCGGTGTCATATGCCTGCATTAAAATACAATTTTGATCTGACCAATGATTTTGCAATGTTAAAATCATTTCTTGAATATTCATTTACTCCACTCCTTTAATGGATAGAAATTTACTGTAAGTATTTCATCTGGTGATGGTAAGAAACCCATTATAGCCACGTTATCAGCTGACAACCTAAAAAACCGTCCCTATGTCTGTCGTTCAAACAGACATAGGGACGGCTTAAACCGCGGTTCCACCCTACTTGCTCTCAATAACAAGAGCCTCTTTTTCATACTGCTCCAAAGTTCCTTCCAAAAGCCTCTATACACCCGGCTCGCACCAATCCCGGACTCGCTTTTTACAGAACATGCTTCCGTACTTTTCTTCATCATTGCAGTTATCATGTAATTATCATCTTGTATAAAATTAAAATACGTTAATTTATGTACAAATCATACTCCATTACCCTGCAGCTTGTCAATTAATTCTTAAACAAATCGAGCTGATCCAGAAACTTGCGGGATTTAATATAATATCCGCCATAGCGTTCATAATAAGCTTTTAAAATAGCCTGAAACATTTTCACATTGTCCGGTTTCATTTGAATTGTTCCGATACGCTCTAATCCTGCTTCAGAAAAGAGATAGAGGAGCTTTGTCAGTTTCGGCGCTAGTTCGATTGCTTCCGGATCCATATGACGGCATTTCGGACATAGAAAGCCGCCCTCCACCACAGAAAACACAAAAGGCTGCTGCGTCGACCCGCAATTTATACACTGATTTAGTACAGGGGCGAATCCAGCTTTTTTATAAAGTTTTAATTCATACATCATTATCGGGATTTCAGCCTGATCATTTTCTTCAATCCACGCGATAGTTTGTTGAAATTGACCGAATAAGTACGGATCTATATTTTTATTCTCCAGCAGCTTATCCGTCAGCTCTGCAATATAGGAGCAATAAGCCGTCTTCACGAAATCCTCGCGTATTTTACGATGGGAGTTTAATAATTCTCCCTGCTGAATGGTACTCAAGCCGCTGCCGACATAAACAAAAAAACGGGCAAAAACGAATGGCTGAGTAACAGCAGCCATTCGACTTTTTGTTTTTTTTGCCCCTTTGGCCAGAGCTTGGAATTTTCCAAACTTCCCGCTGTAGATAGTCACTAATTTATGTGTTTCACCATAATCTTTTGTTTTTAATACCATACCATCTATCTGTTCCAGCACGCAACATCACCCGGCCTCATTTTTTATCACAGTTTCATTAAGATTCCTTTAAGGAGATGAATAATCCCCAGCTGAATGAAGTTTCAATTTATCGCAGGATTTATCATGCTTCAAGCGATATGGCTACAAAGATGGCAAATCTATACCGTCACCCATAGAAGATTGGGTATTTTCATTTTGTCTTTTTTCCTGACTTAATTGTCCTTGCTGCTCTAGTTCTTTTAATAATAAATAGGTTTCAATGTTTCCTGTTTGATAAAACAAATTCCATGTTGCATCTAACACAAGAAACCCCACCTTTCTAATTATTTTTTTGCTGTAACTGACTCTTCACAAATAGGAAAGGATAAACTTTTCTATTTACTTCATTAAGTGCAACCAAGCATTTTCTAAAGCTTCGACTTTACCGCAGTAGAGATTCTAAGAAAACAAAATCCGCTTTTAAGACTTCCTTTAACGAATAACCAGATTTACTGACGAAAGAGGACAGCCTGGAATGAATGTCCGCCTCTTTTATAGGTTGGTTCGATTTGACGTTTTCATTAGTATAAAAAATTACCATCTTTAAGAGGATATTCAAAAAAACGAATTAAAACAGCATATCCGGTTTACCATATCCTCTAGTACTCATCAAGCCGGAATCCGTATTCATGTAATTGATTCTGTTTGTTTCTCCAATCCTTCTTCACTTTTACCCAGAGTTCTAAATATACTTTAGACCCGAGCAATGCTTCAATATCGCGGCGTGATTGCTGCCCGATTTTTTTCAGCATACCGCCCTGCTTGCCAATCAAAATACCTTTTTGAGAGCTTCTTTCCGTAACAATCGTTGCTTGTACCAATAATTTATCATTTTCGTTCTTCTCTATATTTTCAATGACTACGGCAATCGAATGCGGAATCTCTTCCTTCGTATGATGCAATACTTTTTCGCGGATAAGCTCAGAAATTACAAACCTTTCCGGATGATCTGTTATTTGATCTTCCGGATAATATTGCGGACCTTCCGGCAATTGCTTAGCGAGCACCTCTAGTAAATGATCTACATTATTCCCTTCCAATGCAGAAATAGGAATAATTTCCTCAAATTCATAAAAATCCTTATATTGATTAATCAGCTGCATAAGCTTTTCCGGTTGAATCTTATCGATTTTATTAATGATCAGATATACCGGCTGTTTTATTTTTTGAAGCAAATCAATAATATACTGATCCCCGCGGCCGTAACCTTCATCCGCATTGATCATAAATAAAATATGATCCACTTCATTCAATGTGTTCTCTGCCACCTGTACCATAAAATCGCCTAATCGGTGCTTCGGTTTATGAATCCCCGGTGTATCAATGAAAATCATTTGATATTCTTTTGTTGTCAAAACACCTTGTATTTTATTTCGTGTTGTTTGTGCCTTATCGCTCATAATAGCGATTTTTTGACCAATCACCCGGTTCATGAATGTTGATTTTCCAACATTTGGTCTGCCTATAATAGCGATAAAGCCTGATTTAAAATTATTTGTCATGCTGTTTTCCTCCGAATTTCTATTCTTGATTAGGCGAGAGGACTCCCAACCTCAAGGCAGGCTAACGTCGCAACGTCCTGTTGCAACGCCTGCACTAGTACATCCTGTACGTCGGAATGTGCAGGGTGAAATCCAATGAGTAAGTGAGAGATGAATCGCCTTTTTGCATTTACGAACTTAAGTTCGTATATTATAATGTTCTTGAAAGACGCTCTTGAAAACTGAACATTGCAGGTTGTGGCGGGAATCGTTGCTTTGCCACGTAAAATGTTCAAGCCAAATATGTCAGCCAAGGCACACAAATGTGTGAACCTCAGGTAAGCTGAAAAGTAGTCCCAAAGACAGGACCAATGGGATAGCGGGGTTGGGTGTTTTTAGCACACCGATGTGTCAACTCCACTGGCGGTTAATCGTCATCTTGAAAGTCGACACCCCAGAAACCCACACTTCCAATTTCTTTAGAAATGAAGTGGCGGGAGCATTCATTGTTTGCTTGCTTCCTATCATACTACATTTTTTAATTAGTTTCACTATATCGACAAAACCTTTAACAATCATACAATGAATTACAAAAAGGGAGGAGCTTGGTCAAGCTCCTCCCTTTTGACAGTTAATTTCAGACTTTCTTAACTGCATTAGCGCAACACGGTTGCCGGCAAAAGGCCTGATGACAACCACATCTGCTAATAACGTTATGAAGCTGGATAATCGTTCAATAAACATTATTTTTATCATACTATTATATGAATTGCATTATTTTAGGACCAAAAATAAGTATTCCGACTACAACGGATATCAGCGCAGTCACGAGGACAACACCAGCTGCAATATCCTTTATTTCCTTTATTCTTTCATCATAACCCGGCTGAATAAAATCCATGACCCGCTCAATGACACTGTTTATCATTTCAGTGATAAGCACTAAACCAATGGTTAATAAAATAACCGCCCATTCGATGAGAGAAAGATGGAAAAAGAAGCCTGCTGCAACTACAATCGTCATAGCGACAAGATGCAGCTGGAAATTCGACTCCTTTTTCACCACCGTTTTCAGCCCTGCCCAAGCATAACGGAATCCAACAACTCTTTTCTTATCTTTCAATGCCAAATGCACCTAAAATTTCGTCTTGTCTCTGAAACATTTTCTTCTCATCTTCTGCATTCATATGATCATACCCAAGCAGGTGTAAAAATCCGTGTAACGCTAAAAAGGCCAGCTCTCTCTCAAAGCTGTGATTGTATTCCTCCGCTTGCTCTTTTGCTTTATCTATCGAAATAATAATATCTCCCAGCACAACCGGCAGCCCTTCGCCAACAATTTCAAGTTCTTCGTCTTCCATTTCCTGCATCGCAAATGAAATAACATCTGTCGGTTTATCTTTATCACGATAATCTCTGTTGATTACTTGAATTTGTTCATTATCCACAAAGCTGATTGAAATTTCTGCTTCAGCAGCTGTATTTTCTTCTTTTCCGGCAAAGGTCAGCAGCTTTTCGACAAGTGCTCTATGTTCATCAGACACAGCATTGGTTTCATCCTGAAAATCAATAAGCATTATTTATCCCCTTCCTTCTTCGGATACTGAATTCTAGAATGGAAAATTCCTTTCAAAGAATCACAAACCGTATGTTGAATGATTTTTAACTCTTTTAATGTTAAAGGACTGTTATCTAATTGTCCATCTGAAATTTTGCCATTGATAATCGATGACACAATGGAATCAATCGTCTCCGGTGTCGGTTCCTGCAAGGAACGGACTGCCGGCTCGACAGAATCACAAATACAGACAATCGCCGTTTCCTTTGTTTCCGGCTTTGGTCCAGGATATCTGAAATCCGCTTCCTCTGTTTCCGGGTCCAGCTCCTTTGCTTTCATATAGAAGAATTGCACTAAAGAATTCGAATGATGCTGCTTCGCAATATCAATGATTTCCTTAGGCATTTTATGCGCCTTTAACAAATTTGCTCCATCGGTTGTATGGCGGATAATAATATCTGCACTTTCCTTAGGCGGCAATTTATCATGCGGATTTTTATTTGGCATCTGATTTTCAATGAAAAAGGCCGGCCGCACAGTTTTGCCAATATCATGATAGTAAGCGCCCACCCGTGCCAGCAAACCATTCGCTCCCACCGCTTCACAGGCAGTCTCACTAATGTTGGCTACCATTACCGAATGATGGTACGTTCCCGGAGCTTCCACCAGCAGCCGTTTTAACAGCGGCTGATTGGGATTAGATAATTGCAGGAGTTTCATATCTGTCAATATACCTAAAAAGCTTTCGAACAACGGCAATAATCCAATTGCCAAAATAGCTGAAAGACAAGCAGCAACTATCCCTAAACCAAGGTATAAAAAGACATCGAACCAAGTATATTTTTCAAAGGACAGGAATAGAAATAAGATAATGACAGCAGAATGAATTAAAATCAATCCAATCGCTGTTTTTAAAATAACAAGACGTTCACTTAATTTCTTCATTAACACAATTGCGGCAAGCTGAGAAAAAAGGAAATAGATAGCCGCTTCGACGTGCAGCATCCCGGCAATATAACTGTTAAACATAAATGCAGCTAAAATGGCATATAAGATACTGAGACGTACCGCTGAACGATCGCCGATTAATACTTTTAATAAAATAGCAATAGCTGCAATAGGGGTAACTAAATAGAGAGCATTCGTCTGGTCAAAGAAATAACTTTGGATTTTCATAACAAAAATAGCCAGTACACTTAACAGGGAAACAGCTACAATCGGCAGAAGGTTCCATTTCTTATCTTTTGCAATTTGCAGACATTCCATCCCGAAAAAGTATGCAATTATCGCTGCCAGAAATCCCAACGCCAAAATCGGATAAATATTACCCTCCTGTGATAATACGCCTACCAGCTCCAGCTGCTCGTAGATTTCATTTGTAATAGTCTGGCCTTCCCGAACAATGGTTTCACCGGCACGAATAACAACAGGGTCCACAAGTGTTGCGGCGTCTTTTTTCTCTTGAGCAGTTGCCTCATAATCAAAGAAAGAGTTTTCCACGACCGCAAATTCTGCTAATTCCATTAAATCTTCCTGTAAGCCTTCATTCATTTCAGAATAAGCTAAATCACGCTCGATATTAGTAATTCCAGATTGAATATTCTCTGCTCTGATACCTTGCTCTAATACACTTTCCAAACTCTCGGAAAATACTGCCCCCGCTTCTTCCAAGTCCTCTTCGGGCTGCTGCAGCAAGGAAATGAGCACTTCTTCGGAAATTTCTGAACGAATTTCTTCCGAGAGCAACGCTCTTAATTCAACTGCTTCTTCTTCAAATACCTCTTCTAAAGCGCCTTCATCATGTTCCGCGATGATGGTTAATACAGCATCAAAAATTTCGTTTACATAATTTAATCGTTCCTCTGTCACCTCTTCGGAAATGCTGTACCGGTCAGGAACGGCATTGACTGCTTCCCTGATCCGCTGATCCGTTTCCTGTTTATTTTCAATTGTTATCGGTGAACGTATTGTCTCTTCAGAAACAGCAAAACGCTGAATATCATATGTATCTGTACGTACATTATCTAATAACGTCAGAAAAACAAGTGCTCCTACAATAAGGGCCGGGACAATTGCAATAAAGTATTTTCGATTATTTTTAAAAAAAGGAAGTATTTTCTTCCATCTTTTTTTCAACACCTTCACCTCCTCTTTTTATTTTACCACTTCCATCCAACGGATTGGGATGAAATTATCTAAAATTAAGTGAATTCCTTGGTCATAGTAAAACAACAAAGTCACAGACTCTTCACCTGATATTTTAACTTAAAATTCCATATTTAGTTCTAAAACGCCTTTGAAAAACTTTGTCCGTATGCAGCATGGATATCTAAACGTTAATCAGAGTTTAATTTTATGATGAACAACAAGGATGAGACATTCTTTTGTCTCATCCTTCGTTCTCACCTTCTGTTTCGTAAGCATTTATTATTTTTTGAACGAGTGGATGGCGCACCACGTCGGCAGCCTGCAGATGAACAAAGGCTAAACCTTCGATTGGGCTGAGCATCCGCTCAGCAACCTTTAAGCCGGATACGATGCCTTTCGGGAGATCCACTTGTGTCATATCTCCCGTAATAATCATTTTCGATCCAAATCCTAAGCGCGTCAGAAACATTTTCATTTGAGCCGGTGTTGTATTCTGGGCTTCATCCAAAATAACAAAAGCATCGTCTAAGGTTCTGCCCCTCATATAGGCCAACGGTGCAATTTCAATCGTTTCCCTTTCAATTAAACGGGCTGTATGCTCTGTGCCTAATACATCATGTAAAGCATCGTACAATGGCCTTAAATAAGGATCTACCTTTTCCTTTAAATCACCTGGCAAAAACCCTAGGCTTTCACCGGCTTCGACTGCCGGCCTGGTTAAAATAATTTTTTTCACCAGTCCGTTCTTCATCGCATGAACGGCCATAACCACAGCCAGGTACGTTTTTCCTGTTCCGGCCGGACCTATGCCAAAGACAAGATCCTTTGACTTGATTGCCTGGACATATTGTTTCTGTCCAAGTGTTTTTACACGAATAGACTTTCCTTTATAGTTCTTTGTAATTTCATCTTCAAATAACGTTTCAAACTGTTTTATCTTGCCTTTTTTCGCCAAGTCTACAGCATAGACAACATCCCGTTCCGAAACTGTCTGTCCTTTCCGGATAACGCTTAAAATAGTCAGCAGAATCTCCTGTACTAACTGCACTGCCTGATTCTCTCCAGAAACGCGGATGGATTCGCCTCTGGATATAATATCTACATCAAGTAAAGCTTCCAGCTGTTTTAAATGTTTATCATTTGTACCAAATAAAGCAAGCGCTTCATTGGCACCTTCTAATTGTAAATCAATATCCACTAAGTTTTCGGGCATAATCAGTCTCCTTGAATAATAAGTTCTTCTTTTACAATATTTTCTTCTACCGAAAGATATAAGACTAATTCAACTTTACCATGCTCTATATGTTCATGTAAAATTTTTTCTGATAATATCGTGGCTTCTGGCCCCAGTTCATTTAATAATTGTATTTTAGCCTGCTCCACCCCAGCCTCGATTGCTTCTTCATTGGATCGCTCTTCATCTGTTTTTTTTGTCTCACTAATTTCACTGGAAACATAAGAGAAAGGAAGCTCCCACTTTAAAAAATGAATGGGCTGTTCTTTCCGCTCCTCTTGTGAATGGGAATAATCCGGGTTTTTAAATCCCCAAAATGGAAGCTGCACATCACCAAAACGCAAATAATGCTTCGTTTTCTGATTTCCTGTTATCTCTTCTGTCTGGTATTGAAGCGGCACAGTGACATGAACTTCATACCATGTATTTGCCATCACCTCTGCTTCTGCAGCAATCGGTTTGTCCGGCTCTTCTTCCGTTTCTGTATTATCTTCTCCTTCCTCCGTATTTAAATTACCAGACACTAATATTTTCCCCGGAACCACGTAATCATTCACACTTACTTCAGCTCGTCCTCTAGAAACATACATGTTAGTGATGACGCCTTTTTTCGTTGCTACTAAATTTCTTGGTTCTCCAGGGGGGATTTCCTCCACAATCGTTTTTTCAACAGCCTCCAGATGCAATGAGGTCCCTTGGAGCTGAACGCCTGTCCAGAGCAGCTCTGGAACTTCATTTAAGAGCTGGCGTTGAATATCTTTTGGAGTAGCAAGAGAGAATAACCAGACACCCGGATACACTCCAAACGCCTCCAGCTCTGTTTCTATTTTTTCTTCAATTTCTTTTGGCACGCCAGTGATATGAACAGACCATAATAAATTAGACAAAATGAAAAAAAATAAAAAACCAGTTAAAATACCAGCAAGTAAGAATTTTTTTCGGCTGAGCCTCGAAAGAAAAAAAGGAAAGCCTTTTTGACCGGCAAAGGAAACTTTATACAAAGAGTTTCTCCTTAACTTTCTTAAGGCTCCCAAATCTTTAAACATAATTGTAGCCTCACAGCACGCAGCATCTATTTTTTTTACATCCCAAATAGGAATGCCCTTGCTGGCACATTTTTGCAGAAATAATTCCGGTTTGACACCTTTCACACGAACAGTAACGTAAGCACGTATCGACGGCGGATTTTGTTTTTTCATTTCAACCTCCCATTGCTTATCTGCTATCCTGACCTTTACATAAAATCATGCTGCGCTTATCAAAAAATGTTTTCTAAAAAGGAAGTTTCCATCAGCTTCGTAAATATAGAAGCATCAATCTTCTTTTTCGCCTGCGTGATTTAAAAAAATTACCTCAGAAATCGTTCCCTCCAGCATAATTTCTTTTGGAAGCATCATTTTAAGTACAAAGGAATGTCCTTTAATGCTTACAAATCCATTTGTTACCTTTAATTTAAGCTCTTCATTTGTATACAGTGCTAAGCCTTGATGATTTTCAATATAAAAATGCAAATGTCCAATGATTGTTATGCGCGGCATTTCCATAACAACATCGGATGGAAGAGAGAATTGCTCCATTAAAAGCGAACGGATTCTTTGTTGCCATTTTTTCAATGATGATCCCCCCTCATTGATACATATGTCATTTATTCTTTGAACAGAACTAGATACAATGAAAAAAAGAAACACCTTAATCAGCATAACAATGCCAATTAAGGTGTTTGATGTTTCCTTTTATTTTCTTCTTTGCACGATACTTCTATACGGCTGCTTCGCACGCGGCGATCCTAAAACCTCTGCCATAATAATACCGTTAACTAATCCTTTTCCATCAAGATTTCCAGAAACACGCTTCTTCATTTCGTTCTTTCCTGGGCTATCTGCTTCATCCTTGCGGTCCACAATCAAGTCCTTGAAATTTTGCTTTGCGTCTTCCACATCTTCTTGAGAGGAGGTTTGATAGCGATTTGTCATCCGCTCCATCTGTTTTCTCTGCTGCTCTTCAATACCTCCAGCAGAAATATCCGGACGTGCTCCCTCTCTGTAGACTTGACGCTCGGCACGAGGCTGCTCTCTTTTTCTTTGTGTCTGTCTTTGTGTCTGCTGCCTCGTTCTCATTTCTTGAGGGGAACGCTGCTGTCTTTGTCTTGACGGCGCCTGTTTATTTGGAGGTCTAGACTGCTCTTTTTTCTGTTCTTCCTGTTTCTTTTTAGAATCCCCCAGAAATGCAACTATTCCAGAAATAATGATAATAATAAGAAACAGATTTTCAAATATCCAGTCCATATGCCCCCTCCTTTATTTTCATTTTAATTACTTATTTTGGTCGTCATCCTTATTATCTGTAGAAAGCTTGCCAATGGAATCACGCATATCTGTATCGGCATCAATATTTTGATAGTTCATATAATCCATGACACCCATTTTGCCTGAACGCAATGCTTCTGCTAATGCAAGCGGTACATCTGCTTCGGCTTCTACTACTTTCGCGCGCATTTCTTGTACGCGGGCAAGCATTTCTTGTTCTTGTGCTACCGCCATTGCGCGGCGTTCTTCTGCCTTCGCTTGAGCAATATTCTTATCTGCTTCAGCCTGGTCAGTTTGCAGGATTGCCCCAATGTTCTTACCGATGTCCACATCAGCAATATCAATGGATAAAATTTCGAAAGCAGTTCCAGAATCAAGACCTTTACTTAATACAGTTTGAGAAATCATGTCTGGATTTTCTAAAACTTCTGTATGTGCATTAGAGCTACCAATGGTACTTACAACCCCTTCACCGACACGGGCGATGATTGTTTCTTCACCTGCACCACCGACTAAGCGGTCAATATTGGCACGCACGGTAATTCTGGCTAATGCTTTTACTTCGATACCGTCCATTGCAATACCGGCAATAAATGGTGTTTCAATTACTTTCGGGTTTACACTCATTTGTACCGCTTCTAATACATCACGGCCCGCTAAGTCAATCGCAGCTGCACGTTCAAATAATAAATCAATATTTGCCCGCTGTGCTGCGATAAGTGCATTTACTACTCTGTCTACATTACCGCCTGCCAGATAGTGGCTTTCCAGCTGGTTGGTTTTCACATTCATCCCGGCTTTATGCGCTTTGATAAGCGGATTAATAACACGGTTTGGCACTACCCGGCGCAAACGCATACCGATAAGTGTAAAGATACTGATTTTTACTCCGGCTGCCAAGGCACTAATCCATAGCGCAACTGGTACAAAAGTAAATAAAATAGCTAAAGCAATAACGATGACCGCAATAATAATAAGCGGCATTAAAATATTTTCGTCCATGCTGATTCCTCCTGATTTAAAAAATAATTATTTCACTTCCCTAACAACGACACGAACACCTTCTACACGAATTACTTTCACTTTCTTACCCTTGTCAACAAAAGTTCCGTCTGACACGACATCAATTGTTTCATCATTTAGTTCTACCAGTCCAGAGGGGCGCAGCGCTGTTAATGAGTTTCCTTCAAGTCCGACAAGTTCTAAACGGTTTACTGAGGATACATAACCATCTTCTGTTGCTGTACTGTCTCTTAAAACAATATGGCGAAAAACCCCTTTATCCATACCTATTCTTCTAAATAAGATAATAGCAAGAATCACAGCAATCAAAAAGGCAATCCCTATGCTCATTGACATGTGGACCATATCATACCCTGACATGAATAAGGAACCGATCACCGCAGCTATTCCCAGCACTCCCAGAATCCCGCCGGTTACAAAGAATTCTGCTACAATCAGACCAATACCGATAATAAGAAGCAGCAGCGCCTCCATGCCTGCTAATCCGGCAACAACATGCCCATAAAAGAATAATACTAAGGATACCAGTCCTAATATTCCCGGCACGCCAAAACCTGGAGAGTACAGTTCTACAATCAAACCTATACTGGCAACAGATAATAAAATAGGAATAACAACCGGATGCGTTAAAAACCTCGCCAGTTCTTCTGCCATCGAAGTTTCTGTTTCTACAATAGTTGCTTCAGACAGATTAAGCTCTTCCAGAAGTTCAGCACGGTTAGAAACAATTCCTTCTGCATATCCAACTTCAACTGCTTCTCTTGGGCCGAGTGTCAGGAACTGTCCTTCAGGAGCCCCATACTCCGGTAAATCAATGCTGTTATCAGCCATTGCTGCAGCATAAATAGGATCTCTGTCATTTGATTCTGCAGCACTTCTCATTTGCGCAAGCCAGGCAGATTGTGCTTTCTCATCTGCTGCTGTTCCATCTTGATTAATAATCCCGCTCGCTCCCATAGTTGCATGCGGATTAAAATAAATATTATCAGAGAACAACGCAATGTAAGATCCGGCAGATAATGCTTCATTGACGATATAAGCCGTTGTCGGGACAGTTATACTTTGGATATGCGAACCAATTTGTCCGGCAGAGTCAACACGGCCGCCAGGCGTATCAATTTCAAAAATAATATGATCTGCCCCGCTTTCCATCGCCTCTGTGGTAGCCCGGTCAATAAATGCTTCCAGGCCTCTTTCCACTTCCCGTTCAATTGGTACAATATAAACTGTTTCGCCTTCACCCTGCTCAGCCTCTGTCTGCGTTCCGGTAAATATGGATACAATGGTTAAAACTGTTACAAACAATATGTATACAGCTAACCGCTTACGATGTCTTTTCAACTTGAGTCACCCCCTCCTCCTGCACCTTATCTATATTTACGAAAGTAATCCCAAAAAGGTTTCATTTTTCGTGGATGGGTATACTTTGATAGTACCATATCTCCTCAGGTTAGAGAAAGCTTCATCTAAGTTTGACAAGATGAATGATTATTTCATTTTCCGTCGTTTCACTGCGGCCATTGATTTTCTGGACAAATTAAAAAACCAACCCTGATTTAGGGTTGGTTTTCTTTATCGCAATTGCTGCTCTACTATTTGTTTGATTTTGGTACCGTCTGCCTGTCCTTTAACCTTAGGCATCACAGTGCCCATTACTTTCCCCATATCTTTCATGGAGTCAGCATTAACTTCTTTTATTGTTTCCTGAATGATCGATGTTAATTCTTCATCTGAAAGCTGTTTTGGTAAATACTGCTCCAGTATTTCCAATTCTTTTTCGGTCTTTTCAACCAAATCTTCTCTTCCAGCATTTTTAAATTCTTGGAGGGAATCTTTTCTCTGTTTAACTTCTCTCGAAAGAATAGTTAATTCTTCGTCCTCAGATAGAGTATCTTTTCCAAGCTTAATCGATTCATTCTGAATAGAAGCTTTTACCATGCGAATAACGCTCAGGGTTTCTTTATCTTTGTTCTTCATCGCCTGCTTCATATCTTGATTTAATCGATCAAGTAGCGTCATACGTCACACCTTCTTTAGAATTTACGTTTTCTAGCAGCCTCTGATTTCTTCTTACGGCGTACACTAGGTTTTTCATAGTGTTCACGTTTACGATATTCTTGTAATGTACCACTTTTTGATACACTACGCTTAAAGCGACGAAGAGCATCCTCAAGAGACTCGTTTTTACGAACGCGAGTTGTATTTGACATGCTAATTTCCCTCCCTCCGAAGCACAAAACCATTTTTAATGCGAGCATGAACATACTTTCATGCCTTTTTAAATTATAATATAATCCCGCTAAGCGGTCAATGGTTATTTATTAATAATCTGAAGTTCCTGCTTTACCAGAGACAATCTCTACTCCGGCGCTTGCACCGATGCGTGTTGCTCCTGCTTCAATCATCGCTTCCGTTGTTTCCAGATCACGGATTCCTCCAGATGCTTTTACTCCCATCTCCGGTCCGACAGTTTCCCGCATTAATCTGATATCTTCCACGGTTGCACCGCCGCCAGAGAATCCTGTCGAGGTCTTTACAAAATCTGCTCCAGCTTCTTTTGCTAATTGACAGGCTAATACTTTTTCCTCGTCTGTTAATAGAGCTGTCTCTATAATGACCTTTGTTAAAGCTTTATCTTTTGCGGCATCTACAACTGCTTTTATATCTGCTTTTACCAATGCTTCGTTGCCAGCCTTCAGTTCTCCGACGTTAATAACCATGTCTACTTCTGTTGCTCCATTTTCGATGGCCTCTCTCGTTTCATAAACCTTTGTCTGTGTCGTCGTAGCTCCTAAAGGAAAGCCAATGACCGTACATACCTTCACTGGGGAATCCTTTAGTTCACTCACGCAGTAAACAACCCAATGCGGATTAACACAAACGGATGCAAACTTATTTTCTTTTGCCTCTTCGACAATTTTTGCAATTTGACTTTTTGTCGAGTCAGGTTTTAATAATGTGTGGTCAATATAAGATGCTAAATTCATGATTGTTATCTCCTTTTATGCGTTTTTTTCTGCAACATGTGTCGCGTGATCCATCACACGTACGAAAACACCTTTATTCACAGGATAGCCAGACTCTATTATCTTCACTTTAACAATTTTACCAATCAAATCAGCTGAGCCTTCAAATTGCACTTTCATATAGTTATCTGTATAACCGATAAGCTGATTATCTTCCTGTTCACTTGCATGCTCTTCCGGAATGACTTCCAGCACTTCGTCTTGATATTTGGAAGCATATTCTTTTGCAAGCTGATCCGATAATGTAATCAATTCATGCACACGTCTTTCTTTTACTTCATCTTCCACCTGGTTGTCCATTCTTGCTGCCGGCGTGCCGGTTCTTCTGGAGAATGGGAATACATGAAGCTCCGAATAACCGATTTCTTTAATGAAATCACAGGTCTCTTGGAATTCTTCCTCTGTTTCTCCAGGGAATCCGACAATAACATCAGATGTAATAGCAAGTCCAGGCAATGCTTTTTGTATCTTTTTCACTTTCTGACGGTAAAAGTCCGTGGAATACTTACGGCGCATTCTGGCCAATACCGAATCCGAACCAGATTGCAGCGGAATATGCAGATGACGGACGATTTTTTTACTTCTGTCCAGCACACGTATAACCTCGTCTGTAATTTGGCTCGCTTCAATCGAACTGATCCGGATACGTTCTAACCCTTCTACCTGCTCCAGTTCTTCCAGCAGCATTGCGAAATTATAGTCTTTTAAATCTTCTCCGTATCCTGCTGTATGTATTCCGGTAAGTACAAGCTCTTTATATCCTGCTTCTACTAATTTATTTGCCTGCGCAATTACATTTTCAGGCTCTCGGGAACGAAGCAGCCCTCTTGACCATGGAATAATACAAAACGTACAGAAGTTATTACATCCTTCTTGGATTTTAAGTGATGCCCGTGTACGGTCTGTGAATACTGGAACATCCATTTCCTCAAACACACGATTTTTCATAATGTTCGACACGCCATTAACAGGTCCCTTTGTTTTTTCATGCTCTTCAATATATGCGAAGATGTTTTTACGCTCCTGTGTGCCGACAACCACGTCCACTCCGGGAATCTCCATAATCTCGCCAGGAGAAGTCTGTGCATAGCAGCCTGTTACGCAAACGACTGCGTCAGGATTCTTTCGGATGGCACGACGGATGGTCTGCCTGCTTTTTTTATCCCCCGTATTGGTAACCGTGCATGTATTAATAACATACACATCTGCATCATGATCAAAGTCTACTCGCTCATAGCCCTGCTCCTTGAACATTCTCCAGATGCCCTCGGTCTCGTAATGATTTACTTTACAACCGAGAGTAAACAGACCTACGGTTTTCGGTAGCTTTTCACCTGATTGGTTTTCAGCCATATATTTATCACCCTTTCATTGAATTTTACGTTAAGAAATCAATCTTATTTATAATATCACAAATAATTCAAAATAGAATACAAAGGACCTTTCTTTCTCCAAATATAGAGGCGAGAGGTTCTTTGTATTACTGATTTATGAACTTTTTTTCACCTAATAATCCAAATTTCATCTTAGATTTTTTCTGCAACTCATCTGTGCTCTTAAATCCACCATATTTTTCGCAGTGACTATCTACCACCAAGCCGAAAATGTTGAGCAAACCTGATTGGTTATGATATCATGCTTAATTCATTATATATAATATTGATCTTCTTTCATCAACCTTTATCTATAGATTATTCTACTATAGCAATTTCTATCTGCAGGTGCAATCCTTCAATTTTTAAACATTGTTTATTATCTTTCCTATTTTCAACAGAATTGTTCATGTATATCTTCTTTTTCTAAGGCGATACTATAGTTAATTCTAACTAAGAGGAAGATAAATGAAAGCCGTCACGTACCAAGGATTAAAAAATATGCAAGTAAAAAATGTCGCAGACCCTGTATTGATCAATAAGGATGATATTATCGTAAGAATCACATCCAGTGCGATTTGTGGATCTGATCTCCATATTTATCAGGGGTCATTACCAGCACAAATGGATTATGTCGTAGGACATGAACCAATGGGAATTGTAGAAGAAGTAGGCCCAGAAGTCACACGTGTCAAAAAAGGGGACAGAGTTGTACTTCCTTTCAACGTTGCGTGCGGAGAATGTCATTACTGCCAACACGATATGGAAAGTCAGTGTGACAATGCTAACACCTACCCAAATCCATATAATATAGATACAGGTGGATATTTTGGTTTTACAGATCGTTATGGAGATTATCTTGGCGGCCAGGCAGAATTGATGCGTGTGCCATATGGAAACAACCTACCCTTCATTATTCCAGAATCAGCGGAATTACCCGATGAAGCCGTACTGTTTCTTTCTGATGTATTACCGACAGCCTATTGGAGTGTGATACATGGTGGTGTAAAAAAAGGGGATACAGTTGTTATCTTAGGCTGTGGTCCAATTGGATTAATGGCACAAAAATTTGCCTGGATGAATGGTGCAAAACGGGTAATTGCAGTTGATCGCCTGCCATATAGATTGCAAAAAGCTAAACAAATGAATAATGTGGAAATCATTAACTTTGAGGACATGACCGATGCGGGTCTCCATATTCATGAATTAACACAAGGTGGGGCCGATGTGGTTATTGACTGTGTGGGCATGGATGGTAAAAAGACAACGATGGAATCTATTGAGCAAAGCGTTAAGATGATTGGTGGTACATTAAGTCCACTCAAAATTGCTTCGGATGCTGTACGTAAATGTGGGACGATTCAAATTACTGGGGTGTATGGTGCAAAGTACAATCAATTCCCGCTTGGAGGCATTTGGGAGCGAAATATTAATTTAAAAATGGGACAAGCTCCTGTTGTCCATCTGATGCCAATGTTGTTTGAAAAGATTGTAAATAAGGAATTTGATCCAACCGAAATTATCAGCCATCAAATCCCATTAGAGGAAGCCAGCAGAGCTTATCAAATATTTAATGATCATGAGGATGAGTGTACCAAGGTTATTTTAAAACCATAATATGATTGATGAAGCTCACTTTCTACTCATTAATTTGTAGCTATTTATTATAAATGGTGATGTTGATACATTTTAATCATTCATGAGATTTTAATGAATAAAATCATCATATAGTCAGTGGCTTAAGAGAATCAAATCACCTTTTTTGGTGATTTGATTTTTTTGTATATAAGCCCTATTAAAAAAATCATTTCCGAATTTCGTTAAATCGTTATAAGAAATTTATCCTGAAGAAATAAGGATAAATGTTTCTCCCTTTTAAGTATAGCCTTTTCTGGCTAGTAAAACTGTTATCATTATCTATTAATACCAAGCAACTTTTCAACCTTGACTATTCTTATCGTAACATTAATGTCTTCCGTAGAAAGTTTAGGAGATTATCAAGAGTAAATAACAAAAGAATCATATAAATCAATACTTCCGCTTTGAATACAAGTATTTTAAATAAAATAAAACCTGTGTTTTATTTTTCCTATATAGTAACATACGATACAGATTGATTTTTATTAATTGTTATTTAATTAAAGCACTCTTTAGAACAATAGAAATAATCTTCTATTTTCTATTGTTAATGCTACTGTTATCAACCTAATTCATTTTTTCGGTAGGCCAACTGTTAAATGCAGCAACTCTTTGGTGTTTAAAAAAATCTTCAAATAACTTTAACGTTTCTTCATAGGAGATGCCATCATTTACAAATACTTCTCCATTTGGCGGCAATGCTTCAAAACGATAACCGTCATCATTACCTATCACCTGAATAACTTCTATCTCAAGTCCTGAATGGATGTACCTTAGTGAAGCAAAAATTGATCCATCAGGTGTTGCATTTTTAACAGCAGCATTAACCTGTTTCCAAGTCGGTTCGATTACTTCACCTTCGTTCGTTGTCAACGACCAATACCTATCTTTTGAAAACTCTTCCTGCTGTTTTTGATTTTTTTTAAAAAAACTAAACAATCCCATAAAAAGCCTCCTTTAATTCAAACACTATAAACATAGACAGTAAGCTCGCTTCTTCAACGATATGTTCTAAAACAACTCCTACTTAATCATATCATTTAACACTATAAAACGGGAAGAATGGTCTCTATTTCTTACTTATGAGACAATCCTTAAATTAACTGACCGTTAGTCTTAATTCTCCTAATCTCAACAGTTTTTTATTTATTCAATACTTTGTAACAAGGCATCTCCCTGTTCCCCTACCCGCAGATAAGCAAATTCCGCTTCATTTTCCCGTTGAATACCTTCTCCTTCAGGAACAAAAAAGCTTTCTATCCCATAAACAACCTCACCTCGGCCATTCATTTTACCATTAATCAAGACATCACCGGGCTGTGGTTGATAGGGACGATTCCACTCTCCATTCTCGTAAACATAGCCTGCATAGCCATAGGTATTATCCTGTTGTTCTCGGAGAACGACCTTCACCTTGCCATGCCAAGCTCCCGATTCCTCCAAATCAGGAATAGTTGAAATACCATATCGCAAGATTACGTAATCACCTTGAAGCAACGAACGGGGATCAACTGGTTCAAGCGTTACTTTTACCAAGGTGCCTTCTTTTAACAGCGTTTCCTTAGTGAAAGATTGATAACCGACAAATCCAACTTGTAATAACATAAGCATTAAGATAAGCAGCCATTGCCGCCTGAATCGTGGATGTTTATCCTCTGTCTGTCCTTGTTTTCTTTCAAAGTAAATCTTCACTGCCAGTATTATAAGACCGAGCAATAATAGTAATAGTGATTTATGGATAAGTGACCACAGATATTCGTAATATTTATAGGCAATAAATAGAAACCAGAATACAAAGCTAGTTGTCCATTCCCATCGCTTTGTATGACGGTCTACTACAAAAATACAAGTCGTGCTGAGGAGAAAGAAACTAATATTATAGACAATACTTAAGCCACTCGAGACTTCGATCATTGTAAGCGTAATAAACGAAACAGCTGCCAGAATAAGAGCGGTATATCGTGTTGCTTGATCTTTTCTTTGTAAAAAGTAGTAGCCTCCATTCAACATAAGCATGCCAATCATTACACCATGAAACCAAAACCACTCCAATATTAAGCTATATACAATGAGATTTAACAGCAGGTAAAGAAATACCCTCATTCCTTTTTGTTTCATCATATAAATGGCCAAACAGACAAATCCTAATACTAAGAAGCGGTAAAATATAAGTTCATGAAACATGCTAATACTCACAGCAATCAGAAATCCTGTTGCTAAAAGCGTATATTTAACTTGAGCAGCCCATTTAGTTACTATGCCAGGCAGAATCAAGGCAATCAACGCAAAGAAAAATAAAAAATCATAGGTGGCATTAGGAAATAGTAAGAAAAAAAGACCAAATATGGCACTCGTAGCAAACAAGGTGGCGATCAATGTTGCCACAATAGTTATCAGGGATTTTATATAATTGATTGCCGCTGTACCGCGCAAATATTTCGCACTAAACACACTCAAAAAGACAAGAACCACCGCTATTAATAAAAAGAAAAATATGATCCATTCACCAAAATAAGGAGCAATCCATTGAAAACTTTTACTAAAAAGATAAGCAGTAATGTATACACCAACAATAGTGACCATTACCCTATTGGTTTTTATTTTCAACCAATAATACAAACCAATTCCTAAAACAATGATGTACAGACCATTGCTGATCACTTTATACAGCGGTATAGTAGCAAGCATCGTTAAGCAGACAAACCCAAAATAAAAAACGATAACCGATCCGTATTTCAGTGTTTTTGAAAGAAGAAACAACTCATTTAGATAAAAGATAGCTGCATTCACCAGAATTACCCCGAATAGCACCCAGAAATATTGGTGCTCATTCCAATTAGTGAAATAAGTGGAAGGCTCCATATAAAAATAAATTGTCAGGTGTAGTAATAGATAACTCAAGACATAGAATGGCTCATATTTCGTAATGACTGAAAAAAGCAGAGCCGAAATCAGCCAAACTAAAAACAATTCATAACTATCGGCATGAGAATTGTAAATTTGTCCAATCAGTGCATACGACAGTCCAAAGACTATACTTGTAGCTACCAGTAGCCAGGCACTCAGAAACTGCTGCTGCTTCATCACCCTAGCCAAAAGAAGATGTAGTCCATAGAACAAAACAATAAGGGCAAGACTTGAACCAACTTTGGTTAATCGATCAAATCCTTGCCAATTGGCAGCAAAAAAATAAAATATACTGGAAAGTAACAAACTGATTCCTAACAAATAACCGGTCTTAATTCCAGTTTTCTCCACATTATTTCCTCCTTTCCATTTGTTGTCTGGCATGCTTTTGCTTGGTGCAAACAATACTTTTAGCGAAAGTATATATGATATTTCTTAGAAAAGCTAGATAGATACAGACAATTCGCTAATCTTTAACTACAGTTTCATTAAGAATCAATACGCTGATAAGAAAAATCAAGAAGTACACTGGTCCTTCACTGTGTAGACAAGATTGATGTCTGTTCCGAGAAATCACTTTCTGCAGGTATGGCTTCAACAACGGCGATTGACTTGATTTCCCCTTCTTATACCCTTTGCAGCGAGTTACTTTCAGGATGGTTAAAATTTATATTTTTTTGTAAAAAAGTAATAAAATTATACACTTCACACTTAATACATTATAAAAGTTTATATGTTTAACGATATCTCTATCGGGTAAACAGGCACTATAAATCTTAATTTGAAGGAGTGCTATATATGAAAGCTGTTACTTATCAAGGACAAAAAAATATGGAAGTCCGCGACGTAGAGTATCCAAAAATGGAAGAGCCGACGGATGCAATTATAAGAATTACAGCATCAGGTATCTGCGGTTCTGATTTACATCTTTATCATCAAGGCGATTTATTTATGGATCCAGGCTTTGTTATAGGACACGAACCAATGGGAATTGTAGAAGAAGTAGGTAAAGATGTGAAAAGCTTAAAACAAGGAGACCGTGTTGTTATCCCATTTAATATCGGTTGTGGAGAATGTTTTTATTGTGAGAACGAGATGGAATCTCAATGTGATAATACGAACCCTTCTCCAGCAAATTGGAAAATGGATAACGGAGGCCTTTTTGGCTTTGGAAATGCATTGCACGGAAACCACTGGGGAGGACAAGCTGAATATTTAAAGGTTCCACATGCTGATTTTTCTTCTTTTAAAGTGCCAGATAGTGACTTGAAAGATGAGCAAGTACTTTTCTTATCTGACGTAGTTCCTACAGCATATTGGAGTGTTGAACATTCTAATGTGAAATCCGGTGACACAGTGGTTGTATTAGGTTGTGGCCCAATCGGTTTAATGGCTCAAAAATTTTCAAAATTAAAAGGTGCAAATCGGGTTATCGGTATTGATAATGTGGAACACAGACTACAGCACGCCAAGAAATATAATAACGCAGAAGTTTATAATTTTGATAAAGAAAAAGAAATTGGTAAACTGCTGCGTGAAACAACTAATGGCGGTGCAGATGTAGTTATCGATTGTGTGGGCATGGATGGACAATTATCAAGCAGTGAACCAAAACTAAATTCGAATTCTCAACAAAGAGGAACGATAAGTCCAATTATTACTGCAGCAGAATCTGTAAGAAAATTTGGTACGATTCAATTAACAGGTATTTATGGTACACCAGCTGATAATTATCCACTTGATTTGATTTTCAATCGAAATGTTGAGGTGAAAAGTGGCCAGGCTCCAGTTATTCACTTAATGCCTAAATTATATGAAATGATAAAAAATGAAGTGTTTGATCCTACTGAGATTATAACGCACACGATGCCTTTAGATGATGTTAAAGAAGCTTATGAAATATTTGATCAGAAAAAGGATAATAATATTAAGGTTATTCTAAAACCTTAAAATAGTTCATTTTAAGAAAAACCAGACTTTGCCTGGTTTTTCTTATTGTTCTATATAGCGCTTCAAATGTTTTGACGTTAAAGTTTCTTTATCCATGATGAAATCTTCAGGTGTGCCACTGAATAACACATGCCCTCCATCCAAACCGGGGCCGGGGCCTACGTCTATAATCCAATCTGCCTCGCAAATGATAGAAAGGTTATGTTCAATTAGAATAACCGTATTATTTTGCACAATCAAGTCATTAAAACGGTTCAAGAGCAGTGGAATGTCTTCCTCATGCAGTCCCGTTGTTGGTTCATCAAAGACAAATACTTTGTTTTCAACAGGTTTAATCAAATTCTGACTTAATTTCACACGCTGTATCTCTCCGCCTGATAATGTATCTAAGGGTTGACCAAGTGTCATATAATTCAGACCTGTTTTACTTATAGATAGCAGCACATCCTCGATATCTTGATGATCTTTAAAGAATTCAACTCCTTCACTGACTGTTAAGTCCAGAATATCCGCAATCGAATAACCATCTATTTTAGCTTCTAATACTTCAGGCTTATAGCGTTTACCATGACACACTTCACAAGTCTGTGAAAAGTCCTCCATAAAAGCAAGTTCTGTTTTGATATAACCTTTTCCATCACAATTTGGGCAGGCGCCCTTTGAATTATAACTAAACATAGCTTTGCTTAAGCCTGTATGTTTGCTGAAGAAACTTCTAATATAATCGAAAACGCCGAGATATGTGAGAAGATTTGAACGACTCGATGCGTGTACTGCTTTTTGATCCATAAATATGCAGTTCTTATCGTTGTAAAATCCAGCTTTTACGAGTGTGCTTTTTCCTGACCCCGCTACGCCTGTCATAACTGTCATCACATTTTTAGGTATTTTCGTTGTCACATCATTTAAATTATTTTGTGTAACAGGACCTATGTCGAAAAAGTTGTTGGGTTTGCGCACTTCTTTTTTTAAATGATGCGATTTACGTAATGCATGTCCTGTGGCAGTATCAGATTTCAACAGCTCCTTGTAGCTGCCCTGGAAGGTGATTTGCCCACCGTGTTTACCTGAACCGGGACCCATATCAATAATATGCTCTGCTTCTTTAATTACATCAGGATCGTGCTCTACGATTAATACAGTATTACCTTTATTTTTTAATGAAAGCATAATAGAATTGATTTTCTCTATATCTTCCGGGTGTAAGCCGACACTAGGTTCATCAATAATATAAACTAAATCAGAAAGCGGGCTGTTCAAATGGCGGATTAATTTAAGCCGTTGTGCCTCCCCGCCGGATAAAGTTGTGGTAACGCGATCTAACGTCAGATAACTTAAGCCGATAAAATCGAGTGCTTCTAATTGTTTTTGAAGTGGTGCAATGATAAATTCTGCAGTTGGATTATCTAATTGATTTAAAAAATTTAGATTCTCTTTAATCGTTAATTTGGTAAAATCAGAGATATTATGACCCTCTATTTTGCAGCTTAATACTTTCTGATTTAAACGCTGTCCGTCACAGGTTGGACATATTTTATTTGTAACGACTTTTTTAAGGTGACGCGCATAACGTTTCTTATTAAATTCCTTATCCCCTAAAAAAATTCTGCTAAAACGCGGAATCAGACCAACGTATTTTGCTGACTTAGGCCATTCTTTTGGAGGATTTTTTAATTTCATTGGCTGCGGGTATAAGAATAAATCCATTTCTTCTTTTGTATAATCTTTTAATTTCTTATCATTATCAAACAAACCACTATCACGATAGGATTTGCCGCGTTCTTTATCCGGTCCGAAAGAAGGGAAATCAATCGCACCTTCATTTAAAGTTTTATCCCAATCTAATAATTCATCTAAATTAATATCTTCTATATATCCTAAACCTTCGCATGTATGACACATTCCAGCAGGGCTATTAAATGAAAAAACATCAGAGTATCCAACAAATGGCTCGCCTACACGTGACCATAATAAACGAATAGAAGAATAGATATCCGAAATTGTGCCGACAGTGGAGCGTGAGTTACCATTGAATCTTTTTTGACTTATTGTCATTGCAACAGGAAGATTTCTAATTTCTTTTACTTTTGGCCTTGGCTGCTGATTTAAATGAAATTGTATGTAACTAGAATATGTTTCATTCAAAAGATGTCCAGACTCAGCAGCAACAGTATTAAAAACTAAAGAAGATTTACCAGAACCTGAGCGGCCTGTAAACACAGTAATCAAGTGTTTAGGTATATCTAAATCAATATCTTTCAGGTTATTTTGCGAGGCTCCCCGTATACTGATATATTCCATATGAATACCTCCTCAATATATTGCTTCGTATAAATTTTGTCTAATAAATTCATGAAAAAAAGTGTTGTATTTTTATTATACAGTGAAAGAGCGGCAGAAAAAATATATACCGCTCTTTCACTGTAGTAGTTTATGAACAGACATTAAAGGAATTCATTCTTTGTTAAATGTACTTATCCACTACAATATAATATGAATAACCTTTTTGTATGGAACTAATCGGCTATTCCATTTGATTCTTTTTCTCCACACGATGTCCGCCAAATTCATTTCTTAAAGCGGCGACTACTTTACCTGTGAATGTATCGTTGTCTAAGGAACGATAACGCATGAATAAGGACATAGCAATAACTGGTGTGGCTGCCTGTAAGTCAATAGCTGTTTCAACAGTCCATTTTCCTTCTCCTGATGAGTGCATAATGCCCTGGATATCATCTAATTTAGCGTCTTTTGCAAATGCGTTTGCAGTTAAACCCATCAGCCAGGATCGAATAACGGAACCGTGGTTCCAAACTCCGGCAACTTTTTCATAGTCAAATGTAAATTCGCTTTTCTCTAATATCTCGAAGCCTTCCCCAATTGCTGCCATCATTCCATATTCAATGCCATTATGGACCATCTTTAAGAAGTGACCGCTGCCAGCTTTTCCGGCATAAAAGTATCCATTTTCTACAGCAGTATCTTTGAAAATTGGCTCAACTTTTGTCCATATTTCATAATCCCCGCCAATCATATAACAGGCTCCGTTCCGAGCACCTTCAATCCCGCCGGAGGTTCCAACGTCCATAAAATGGATGCCTGATTCTTTTAATTGGCTATATCGGCGGACAGACTCTTTATAATGGGAATTGCCTGCTTCTATCAGGGTGTCTCCCTTACTTAAAAGGGGTATTAGCTGCTCCATAACAGAATCAACAACAGAATGAGGAATCATCAGCCAAATCACACGTGGCTTTTCTAATGATTGAACAAGTTTTTGCAAATCGGAGACTCCATCAGCACCATAATTTTTAATCTCTTCAACAGCATTTGTATCTAAGTCCGTTGCGACTACTTCATGTTGGTGGTCTATTAAATTTTTTCCTAAGTTTAATCCCATTTTTCCTAATCCAATTAATCCAATTCTCATAAGTATCCTCCTAGTAAATTGTTGCTGTAGATAACCATCCATAAAAAGCCCGTTAGCCGTTGTTTTACTCTAATAGGACATTTCTTGAATGACACTTTACTACCACCATTCATATCCATCTTTTTTTAATAAACAATGAGCAGACTCTGGTCCCATTGAACCAGATGAATAAGGTTGAAGCGGAACTTTATTTTCTTTAAATGCTTCCAGGATGGGATCAATCCATTTCCAAGACAGTTCCACCTCATCCCAATGTGCGAAAAATGTCGCATCTCCGCAAAGCGCATCAAATAATAATCGCTCATATGCTTCAGGTACGTCGTGGTTGTCTGATGCAAAGTTGACTTTGATTGGCTCAAGTTCACCATTTGATGGGTTCTTACTATTTAGCTGCAACGATACACCTTCATTTGGATTGATATATATTGTTAACAGGTTAGGCTCAATTCGTTTTCCTTTAGATGTGCGGGGATCCGGTGAATGTTGTTTAAATTCAATCACAATTTTGGTCGCTTTTTCCGTCATTCTTTTTCCAGTACGAATATAAAAAGGAACTCCTTTCCATAAGAGGTTATCAATCCACAAACGAGCTGCAAAAAACGTATCATTTAGGGAAGAAGCACTAACACCTGCTTCTTCTCTATATGCAATGACAGGTTCCTGATTTATTATGCCCTGCTCGTATTGACCTCGAACAATATGATTACCTGCATCTGCCTTTTGCAGGGGCCGTAATGCTTCTAAAACTTTCCTTTTCTCATTACGAATTGTTTTTTGGGTTAATTGGCTGGGTAAATGCATCGTTGTCATCATCAGTAATTGCAGCATATGATTTTGAACCATATCACGGATTGCTCCTGATTTGTCATAATAACCAGCCCTTTCCTCTACACCGACGGTTTCGCTGGCCGTTATCTGAACATTGGCGATAGATTGGTTATTCCATAAGGACTGTAGTATCGGATTTGCAAGTACTAAAGCTTCCAGATTTTGTACCATCGGTTTTCCTAAATAATGATCAATACGATAAATTTCATCTTCTTCAAATGAATAGCTTAAATTTTTATTTAACTGTTGAGCAGATTTTAAATTATGGCCAAAGGGCTTCTCAATAATTAATCGTCTCCAGCCATTTACATCCCCTAATCCACTTTCTTTTATATTGGATGCAATGACCTCAAATAATTCAGGTGCTACTGATAAATAAAAAAGCCTGTTTTCTTGCATGCTTTGAAATTTTTCATGTTGTTGGACGAGCTTCAGCAGTCCTTTGTAGTCTGCTGATTTAGCAGCGTCTAATTGATAGTAATGGAAGTTTCCTGCAAATGTTTCTTTTTTCGTTTTATCATGAAGCAGATGCCTGGAAAATGTATACAGAGAATCGATTATTCTTGATTGGAATTCATCAGGAGATAGTGACTCTTTACCAATGCCAATAACATTAAAGGTCTCAGGCAGTTTATGGTTCAGGTATAAATTAAACAGGGCAGGGTAGATTTTTCTTTTTGCTAAATCTCCTGTTGCACCAAAAAGAACAAACGTCATAGAGTCCATTTAATACTCCTCGCTTTCTTTAGCTGTTTCAATGCGAAATGACAGTCGAACAGTATTCTTTATTTTTGGGGTTAGTTTTTCTCTAAATCTTTTCTTCATTCTAATCAGCTTGAAAATAAAAAGCCGGATCGCATTGCCAAAATAGTATATTATGTATATTTCATTTTTAAAAGTACGCACTTTTTTTACATATAGTCACATAGAAGTAAGATACTGTGGAAAATGATACTGTCTATAAAAAAAGCCTTGAACAGATGTGAAATCCCTGTTCAAGGCTTTATCATATATTTTTTATTAACGAATTACGATTAAAAAAAGGTAAGATACAGCACGCCAAAAAACGTCTGTTTATTCTATAGCAGATTGATTCTCTGTTTTATTTTCTAAAACATTCTCAATATAATCCTTGCCCCATTCATACATCGCATCTAAAATCGGCATCAGCTTTTCGCCGTGGTCTGTGAGCGAATATTCCACTTTGGGCGGAACTACCGGATACACTTCACGGTGCACAATTAAATGATCTTCCAGCTCACGTAATTGAGTAACAAGCATTCTTTGCGTAATACCAGGCATGAGCGCTTTTAATTCACCAAAACGTTTGGTTCCTTCCTTGCCAAGATGCCATAAAATTAACATTTTCCACTTTCCGCCAATGACAGCAAGTGTTAATTCCTTTTCACAGTTAAATGTTCTCTCTCCTAAATTTGGCATTTCATGCACCTCCGTTTTTATTTTATCCAATAGTATACTTTTTATCACTATATGCGCTAAAAGTGCGTACTTCACATATCGATATATACTTATTATACTTGATAACATGCTGATGAGTAAATAGGGCATGACGTATAAATAGGTTAACTTGTCTTATACTAACCATTTAGCATAATAAAATTTAAAATGGAAAGGAAGCAAAAATAATGAAATTACAATTAGCACTAGATCTTGTCGATATCCCAGGAGCAATTGAGTTAATAAAAGAAGTAGAAGAGTATGTCGATGTGGTAGAGATTGGAACACCTGTCGTGATTAATGAAGGTCTTAAAGCAGTGAAAGAAGTAAAAGCAGCATTTCCTGACTTAACTGTATTAGCTGACTTGAAAATTATGGATGCGGCTGGATACGAGGTAAGCCAGGCAGCTGCAGCAGGTGCTGACATTATTACTATTCTTGGCGCAGCAGAAGATGAGTCCATTAAAGGAGCTGTAGAAGAGGCGAAAAAACAGGGAAAACAAATTCTTGTGGACATGATTGCTGTAAAAGATATTGAAGCGCGGGCAAAAGAGCTGGATGAACTTGGTGCTGATTATATCTGCGTTCATACAGGATATGATTTGCAGGCTGTTGGGCAAAATTCCTTCGAAGATTTACACACTATCAAGAGTGTTGTCAAGAATGCCAAAACAGCTGTTGCGGGCGGAATCAAATTAGAATCGCTTGCTGAAGTCATTAAACAGCAGCCTGATTTAATTATCGTAGGCGGAGGAATTACAAGTAAAGATGATAAAAAAGTCATTGCCAGCGAAATGAAAGAATTAATTAAACAAGGGTAATGTAAACATGAAGACAACCCAATATTTAACCAAAATTGTTCAAGAACTAAGTCAAACAGTGGAGTTCATTTCCGATTCAGAAACAGAGAAATTAGTCGATCAGATCTTAGAATCTAAGAAGGTTTTTGTAGCTGGTGCCGGAAGATCCGGATTCATGGCAAAATCCTTTGTCATGCGGATGATGCATATGGGTATGGATGCGTATGCTGTTGGTGAAACGGTAACGGCTAATTTAGAGAAAGGTGATTTATTAATTGTCGGATCGGGATCTGGAGAAACGAAAACGCTAGCTGCTATTGCTGAAAAAGCGAAGAGCTTAGGAGGAGTAGTTGCAGCAGTAACGGTCTCTCCTCAATCAAACATCGGCGAGCTGGCTGATATTACGATTGAGCTGCCAGGAGTGACCAAGGATCAGTCTGAAGGTGATTATAAGACAATCCAGCCAATGGGCTCTCTTTTTGAGCAAACGACATTGCTATTTTATGATGCCTTAATCCTGCGTTGTATGGAGAAAAAAGGCTTAGATTCACATAAGATGTATGGTAAGCATGCTAATCTTGAATAGAGTATGTTATATAAATTAATGAAATAATCTGTTCCAGATTCTGTTCTTCAACAAGAAAAACCTGAATGTGAGATTGGCCATGCCTTGATTTGGGGTGGATTTGATAAAAAGCCCTGTATCTCCTGATTTAATGGAGATAAGAATCAATAGCATGGCCTGCTTTCTTCAGGCAGTTTTGGCAAGCGGTTTGGGACTTCCTTTGAAGAGAATCTGTTCATTTATGTAACCATATATCACGGAGATTCGTTGTTCAAGTAGAAATGCTTCGATTTTGAGAAAAGGTGAAAATAGTTTTTTTCAAACCTTATTGTTTTCCTTAAACCGCCCATCAACCCGATCTTTAACTACTCTATATCATATTCCCATAATCCAAGTTGCCCTTTGGCTGTTATAAAATTAGTTAACATTTTTTTATCAGAAACTTCCCAAGCATAATTCCCAACTCTATAGTCCCCTAAAAAATAATCATTTCCTGAGATAATACGTCCATCTTCCAGAATTGCGCTGTCCTGATTGTCTTCGATTACCCTTAAACAATTTATCAAATTGCATACACCAATAATAACGCCAGCCGGCAGATTTTCTGGGGTTACTCCATGCCTGCTGAGTAAACTTTTAACTGCTCTATGGTTAGAAAAAGTGCGATCAATTTTTTTACTTGTATGGATTGCCAATGGACCCCGGTAGTTCGTTTTCCACGTTCTTGATTCATAGTGGGCCTCATCGGATAAAAACAGGCTTGCCCACGGTTGAATCATGGAAAGCACTTTCATAAGTGCTCACCTCCAATGCAAATGATTTTAAGCACAAAATATCAGCTGTACTGCTTTATTTATACAGTATGAACTAACAAAGACACCCTTATTCGGACAATATTATCTTTATTTACAGAGCAACTTGGATATTGGCAATTCTCCATAAAAAAACCCCTAAATTAAATTTAGAGGCTTGTCTTTCCCTTAAATTTCAAACGCTTTATAACTTCCCTCTTCGTCTAAATCATTTATTGTAATAACCCTATCCGAAAATTTTTCCAAAGTATTGGTATTTCCTCCTCCAATTAGTAAGGATAAAACCGAGAATTCTTTCTCTATTTTTTTATTTTGAAAATCATTTATAAACGAATGTTGTAAGCGAGCCTCACCATCTGTAACGAATACGATATCCGCTTTTTTAAAACGACTTTCTTCAATAATAGATAAGCACTCTTGTAGAGGCATTAAAAAGTTAGTTCCTCCATCCAAAAACTCTTCACTTAGTTTCATCATTTCCTGAACGCTTATTTTTCCTTTTAAAAATCTATACACCTTATATTCAGAAGAAAAAGGAATATAGCAAAAATCACGTTTTTGCTTTTTGGCGATACTCATTAAAGCAAGCGCAAACCCTTTTGATTGAGTGTCCATTCGCTGCATGCTGCCCGACTGGTCAAGGCAGAGAATGATAGGACCTTTTCCAAGTGACTCTTTTGCTCTAGTTTCAAATTCCAACGTCTGTCCTTCCGTAAATCGCCTTAAAAAATCAATGCGCGTTGACTTGTGACTATACAATGCAAGTTCAGCAGGCAATAATTTTTCAATATCATTGCCCAAACTTACGCCGCTTCGTTCAACATTATTCCGGTGAACGGATTTTTGTTTTAATTTTGCAATTTGCTTTAAACGACCTGCCCATTCAGCAATTTCTTTCATATGGGTCTGTTTAGTTATTTTTTCAGCCAATTGCAGCTGATCTTTCAAAGGAACTTTTCTTAACTCCATATCCCCACTTCCAGCTGTTGAGCCACTAACTAACTGCTTTAAACTGTTCTTTGTTTCTTTTGTATCTTGGAAAGCTTGAAAAAATTTTTGAGATAAGCTTTCTCCATTTTGCTGTACTTGCTGATTTACTTGGTCATTAAAATTTTCTCTAGCCTGTTGTAAATCCTTCTTTAGTTGCTCATTGACCTGGCTGGTGCCATTTTCTTTCTCCTGTTTTTCTAATTGACGTTGCAAAGCCTGTAGTTCATTAAGCTGATCATTTAATTCTTCGTTTGCTTGCCGCTGTTCTTCCAGCCATTCTTTCGTCTTTTCACCAAACTTCGTCGTCGCAAGAACAGAGGATAATTCTTCAAGTGACATGAATTTTTTTGAAAGAACTTTAATCCACGCCTATACTCTTGTGAGCGTCAAGTAGAAATGAACACTTTTTGCTAATTAAATTTGGACACTTTATTCCATAAAAATGGAAGAACGGTGTTTCATTCGGTAACTATCATCATCATGAAAATGTATGACTTCAGCTCGATGTAAAATTCTATCTAGAATGGCAGTTGTAATCCCTGGATCACCTAGTAATTCTCCCCATTCATTTGGGCCTTTATTAGAAGTTAATATAATAGAAGCCTTATCATAAAGGTCGTTAATAAGATGAAAAAATAAATTCGCTTCACGTGTATCCATTGCCATAAACATTAAATCATCAATAATCACTAAATGAGAGGAACGAATTCGTTTCATTCTAGTTTGTGATTTTCTGGTAACTTCTTCTGTTTTTAATGTTTGAATCAGTTGCCCCATGGAAACAAAAGAGACTTTATATCCTTTTTGTATAGCTTCTATTCCGAGCCCTGTGGCTAAATGCGTTTTCCCCACGCCTGGCGGCCCTAAAACGATTAAATTATAAAGTTGATCCAGCCAAGTAAACTCCTTTAACTGATTTACCTGTCTTTTGCTGAGCGATTGTTGCTCATCTAAATGAAACTCATCTAATGTCTTATAAGAAGGGAATGCAGCCCATTTTAATCGTTTTTCGATTAACTTTTCATCTCTCCGTTTTAATTCATATCCGCATAATCGTTTCAAAAGTACTTGTTACGTCCAATCTTCTGACTCTGCTTGTTGAATCAGAGAGGGCAAATAATTTGCCGTCTCTGTGAGTCTCAACGATCGAAATTGCTGTTGTATTTCTTCTATCGAATGACTCATACCGGTGCTCCTTTCAATAACTCTATATAAGTATCCAATTCTCTTGTTTTTGGCTTGATTTGAAGTAGCGTATCTTCCATACCATGCAATGTTTGGATACCTTCTACTTGCTGTGGTCTTTGATTAGAAACAGCTTGTCTTTGGATAAACTCTACGACATCTCTAAACTCTGTTGCACTATATATTTTGCGTGCTACACACTCTTCTAAAGCTTGATTCCTTATTTCTCTTGCTAATGTTTGGGACACCTTTAAAATAAGAGATAATTGATCCCGTATGTATCGAGGATATCTAAGATGAATTTCCTGAAGGAAATCAGAAGCCATTTCCTTATCATCAAAGTAAGTCGATACCGTTTCTATATAGGCGGTTATTCCTTTAGAACGATCCCTGGTATGCTGGGAATCTTGAATAAGTTTTCCTTTTTCTATGCTTAACGTGTGTTTGGCAATCATCGCCCCATCCGATTTTTCCCGTATGATTAATTCGTTCTGTTCATTTATTTCAATAAAAACTGTTTTATCTTTCTTGTATGTACCAAGCGGTACGGAATAACGATTTGATTGGTAGATAATAGTATTGTCCTTACGAACATTTCTTGTTATACTATTATCGATATTTGAAATTGAAATTTTTTTGTTGACTGGTCTTAAGTGTTGTTTTTCTAGGGCAAACACTTCGACTGGTCTTTTTTTGTTGTATTATGCACTTTTCCGTTTCCGGTTCGAATCAGCCATGCTAAACAGGATTCATTCCATTTATCTATATGGTGAAATACGCGGTTCTTCGCAAAATTCTTCTTCACAAATCCTACGACATTTTCAATCTTCCCTTTACTTTCTGGATCAGCTTTTCTACATACAAAGAGCTTTAATTTTCTCTCTTCCCTGTATGCTTGAAACTCACTGGTAAGAATGAGATCTCCTTCATTTTCACTTACTACGATAAGGGAATCTGATCATAAGCTAACTCATGTGGAATTCCTCCAAAATACTGAAAAGCATCTTCGTGAGCTTGAATCATATCCTTTGTTGTAAAAGGACGGGGGAGCCACACAACATATTTGTAACGTGAGTGCGAAAGCACGAAACTAATAAAATATAATTTCTTCTCCTTTCCCTGGGATGTTTTCTGTATCGTCTGGCCAAAATCTACCTGGGCTTGCTGCCCCATTGGTGGGTCTGGAATAGCTTGATAGACACGCTTCATTTCTGTCTTTGGAATATGATATTTTTCCCGGAGGGCTTTGACATAACTCCGAACGGTACTTTCTCCAACACGTAGAGTTGGAAACCTTTCTTTTAACCAATCATGAACTTGAGCACTAGAAAGGTCCGGATGTTCCGTTAGCCAAGTATGAATAAGTAATTCATAGGCATCTAATTTCTTCTTTCTTGTCTGTGTGGAAGCTACCCACTCCGCCATTTCCGAGGAGACTTTTCAAGGTATTTATATACCGTTGTCCTTGATATACCTAGTTTTCTAGCTATTCTTCGTATTTTAAATCCTTCTTGTTTTAGTTGATAGATTTCCATATACACTTTCCATGTTTCCACCTTTCTTACTCCTCCCATTTCTGTATCGTACAAACATGTATTATACAGTAAATGAAAGATTGCAATAGTTGTTAGTTGGTACCCAGCGGAACGGCGAGCATGTAACAGGCTGCCGCCCCTACGGGGCAACAGCCTGTTACATGCCTATCCCCCAAGAAAAGTGTTCATTCTTATCAAGCAATAATGGTCTACTTTAGTTTAGCAGTTACACTTCTCCAGCTCTTTCCTCTAAGTCTATGTTACAACAATTGATTAAAAGTATTCATGCTAATGAATTCTCTCATGTGCTGGTCTATCGTTACGATAGAATATCAAGAAATATGAAAGTTAATATAGAATTCCAACATGAACTTAAAAATCATGATGTAACTCTTATATCATTAAGAGAACGTTTTGATTTTTATGGATAAAGTCGCAATATATGTACGGGTAAGTACGGTACACCAAATTGATAAAGATTCTTTACCTTTTCAAAGGCAAGAACTAATAAATTATGCAAAATATGCTCTTAATATTGATGATTATGAATTATTCGAGGACCCTGGATATTCAGCAAAAAATACGAAAAGACCTAAATACCAGCAGATGATGGCACGTGTTCGCAGACGTGAATTCTCACACATTTTAGTATTCAAAATAGACAGGATATCAAGAAATTTAAAGGATTTTACCGAGATGTATGAGGAAATTCAAAATTATAAGGTAACGTTTGTTTCAAAGAATGAGCAATTTGATACTTCTACTCCAATGGGCGAGGCAATGTTGAAAATAATACTCGTATTTGCTGAATTAGAGCGAAAAATAACTGCTGAACGAGTGTTTGCTATAATGCTTAACAGAGCAGAAAATGGACTCTGGAATGGAACGAGCGTGCCAATAGGTTATGTACATCCTAAGGGAATACCTTTTCCTATTATTGATAAAAAAGAGGCTAAAGTTGTACAGTATATTTTCGATCTTTATGAAAAACTCCATTCTGTTGTTAAAGTTGCGAAGCAGCTTAATCTGGAAAAAATCAGAACCAAAAAAGGTGCAGAATGGACTGGAAAAACGGTAAGAGATATATTAAGGAATTCCTTTTATATTGGAACTTATATGTACAATGTTAGGAAAGGCACTAGGAAGAAAGATAAAAAAGAGTGGGTAATTAAAGAAAATAATCATGAAGCCATTATTACTAAAGAACTCAACTTTCGCACCTAGAAAAACTTAATAAAATCAATAAGCTCAATTACTTGTAGCTACTGTAGTAGGTTGCTTGACACAGATTTTAAACATGAAAAAACACCTTTCCGTTTGGTATAGTTGATTTGTCTAGAATCACTACCAAAACAGAAGAGGTGTCTCCTACCATGATAGCGAATAATGACCCGAATAAGCAACTGCCAACTGAAATAAAATCTGTATTTAAAGAATTAGGTGTTCTAAAACATTTGCGTAACGCTGGAATTACCAAGTCTTTTGGCATTTCTAGTGCTATTATTTTTCAATTAATCTTTCGTCTCATCTTTGAACATAAAAATTGGTTTCGTATGCTGGATAGTAAGAAGTCCGCAGATCTTCCGGCGAAAGATACGGTTTATCGCTTTTTAAACAAGTCTACTTTTAACTGGCGGCGTTTTCTGCTTGCCTTGGCTTCTTCTGTCATTTCAAAAGTATCTGCCTTTACGAGTCATCGTCGTCCTAAAGTATTTATCATCGATGATTCCTCTTATGACCGGAATAGAAGCAAAAAAGTAGAGTTATTAGCCCGGTGTTTTGATCATGCTTCTCAAAAGATGAGGTTTTATAAAGGGTTCCGCATGTTAACTTTGGGATGGTCCGATGGCGCAACTTTTATGCCTGTAGACTTCTCTTTATTAAGTTCGAAAAAGCATCAGATCAATGGTATTTCTAAAGACATCGATAAGCGCAGTTCTGGATATAAACGTCGCCAGGAAGCCTTACAAACCGCACCGGAACAAATTCCGGGTATGCTTCAGCGTGCCATGAATGCCGGGATAGATGCTTCTTATGTGTTAATGGATTCCTGGTTTACCCAACCGCCTCTGATCAAAGACATCAAAGAACAAGGACTTGATGTGGTTGGCATGGTTAAAAATTTAAAACAACGTTATCTGGTAGATGGCAAACATGTCAGTTTAAAAGAACTTTATCGTCTGGCAAAACCGGCATTCGGCAAGAAAAGCATTCTTCGTTCCATTCACACCACACAAGCCAACGGTGTGCCTGTCAAAGTCGAATTTGTGCGTAATCGTAATAAAAGAGCGACTGGCTCGCTATTTT